>NZ_JBHSIU010000097.1:0-47661 GCF_042653625.1 Dactylosporangium cerinum
CTGCAGATCAGCAGCATCCATGACAAGGGCGTCGGCTACATCAAGGCTCTCGCGGCCCCGCATCAGGCGCGGGTGAACCAGGAGGCGAACGTCGCTCAGGCGATCGCCGACCAGGCCAGTGCGATGGCGCAGCAGGAGAGCCGCCGTAATCAGGCCGAGTACGCGCGTCAGACCGCGATCGCCCAGGCGCGCTACCAGGCCGAGATCGACCAGGCGCAGCAGACCGCCGCGCAGGCCGGGCCGCTCGCCGCCGCGCAGGCTCAGCAGCACGTGCTGGTCGAGCAGGCGCTCGTCGCGCAGAAGCACGCCGAGCTGCGCCAGGTGCAGCTCATCGCCGAGGTGATCCGTCCCGCGCAGGCCGAGGCGGAGCGGATCGTCACCCTTGCCCGCGCGGATGCCGACGCCACGAAGTTGTCCGCGGAGGCGGCCGCTGCGCAGGGTCGTATCGCGCTGGACCAGATGATGATCGAGCAGTTGCCCGATCTGCTCCGGGCCGCGGCGGAGGGTCTGCAGGGCGCCAACCTGACCGTGCTGGACGGCGCGGAAGGGTTGAACAGCGTCGTGGCGTCCCTCGCCGCGCAGGGCACCGCGCTGCTGGAGGCCGTCCGCAAGGGCATGACCGCCACACCCGCCGGCGAATCCACGGCGGGCACCGCGGTCATCCGACGCGAGCAGAGCTGACCCATGGCCGACGGTGAACCCAGAGCGTTCCGGAACTGGCAGGCGATGGCGTACTTCGGCAGCGGGCTGATCGGCTTCACGCTCATGGGAGTCGTCGCACATACATACGCGTGGTATGCGTCGATCCCTTGCGGCCTGCTGCTGCTGGCCGCGACCCGGCAGCACGTGATCGTCCACGCGACCGAGGTCGAACTCCACAACGTGGTGCGTCAGCGCCGGATCAAGCTGTCGCAGATCGACCGCGTCAGCGTCCTGTACTCGCGCGGCTGGCACTTCGGGTGGCGGATCAGAGTGCAGCACGGCGACGCGTACACCGACACGTTCGCCTTCCTCAACCTGGTGGGATTCCGCCAGCTCGGTGCCACGTTCGCCACGCCGCCCGAGGACGCGCCCGCACCCGTCAAAGAGCTGTATTCCCTCCTGTCGGCGCGGATGACCGCACCGCCGGGATCGCCCCGACGAACCTGACGCCACCGGCGGGCGCCTCGAGGCGGGGCGCCCGCCCAGACCCAAGCGGCGCGTTCGTCAATGACGTGGCGCGTACATGATGACGACGCCGACGAGGCAGACAGCGGCGCCGATGAGGTCGTAACGGTCGGGCCGGAACCTGTCGACGACCATCGCCCAGCCGAGGGAACCGGCGACGAAGACGCCACCGTACGCGGCGAGGATGCGGCCGAAGTTGGCGTCGGGCTGGAGGGTGGCGACGAAGCCGTAGGCGCCGAGCGCCGCGATGCCGGCGCCGATCCACAGCAGGCCCCTGTGCTCGCGGACGCCCTGCCAGATCAGCCAGGCGCCGCCGATCTCCGCGAGCGCGGCGACGAGGAACAACAGGATGGACCGGATGATCGTCATGGTCGTATCGCAGCACACCGCCGCGGCTCGACCAGCCGTCGGGCCGGTCAGCAGCCACATCCGGCGCCGCCGCACCCGCACCCGGCTGCGGCGGCATCGTGGGTACTGCGGCGGCGGTGGAGCCACCACATGCTCAGGGCGAGCACGACGAGACCGGCGGATACGGCCAGGAGGGTCTTCTCGATGATCGCGGCGCCGGCGGTGGTCAGTACCCCGGCGGCGATGAGGAGCGGCAGGGCGCAGCAGGCGGCGCAGGCCACGACGGCCAGGCCGCCGGAGACCTTGCTGCGGGTGGGCGGCGCGTTGTCGACGGCCGGTGCCTGGTGCTGGTCGCGGGTGGTGGGTGTCGGCAGGGGCAGGCTCATGCGGGTGCTCCGTCGGGGTGCTCGGTGGTGCCGATGGTGAGGAACGGGATCGGGCAGTCGGCGCAGGTGCAGTTGGTGAGGCTGTCGCAGCGGGCGTCGACGACCTCGGTGAGCGTGCCGCGGATCGCCACCAGGTCGGCGATCTTCGCGTCGATCTCGGTGATCTTGTCGATCGCGCGTTGCCGGAGGTCGGCGGACGGGTGCCGGCGGCGGCCGGTGTCGAGGAGTTCGGCAACCTCGTCGAGGGTGAACCCGAGCCGCTGCGCCGCCTTGATCACGCCGAGCAGGGCGACGGTGTCGGCCGGGTAGACACGGTGCCCGCCGTTGCTGCGGGCCGGCTCGGCGAGCAGCCCGCGGCGTTCGTAGTACCGCAACGTCTGGATGTTCACCCCGGCCTGCTCGGCGACCTCACCGGTGCGCAGGCCGAAACGTTCGGGCGGGGTCATCAGGTCGCACGCGAAACGGGCCGCCCGGTAAGGGATGCCAGGACGTCGGCGTGCTCGGCGGGCACCCGCACGTCCAGGGTCAGTGCTTCACCCTCGTCGACCGGCTCGGGGGTGACGGTGAAGGCGAAGAACGAGCAGCACGCGGTCTCCCGGGCGGTCAGATCCTGCACCGTCGCCTCGAGCCCCGCGGGCCCGCTCAGCCGCAGCTGTGCGTGGGTGGGAGAGATGGTCTCGACGTGGCGGACGGCGGTGGTGAACAGGTGGTCGAACTCCGCCAACCGTACCGGCTGATCGGCTGTCGGCAGTGTGCAGGCGGCGGGGACGACGACGTGCATCGCAGGCTCCTTGCTCGGCTCGGTCGGCGTCATCGCGACGCCGTTCCTCGACGGTAAGCCTGTACCTGGGTACCGGATGCAAGCAGGGGCGGGTATGGAAAGTCTCAGGGATTCATATGGATGTCGTCAGGGTCGGGCCTCCCCGGTGGCGTGGCTGTTTCAATGTCCGGACGTCGTCGCGGAAGCTGGTGGATGAGGCGTGATGCCGCAGGGCGTCGACGTGATCGGCCTTGGCGAGGGAAGCACTGTCTCAGCAGCGGAAGGACACGTGATGGCGGATACCCCGGCCATCCAGACCGAGGCGCTGGTCAAGCGCTACGGCCGCGGGGGCACCACAGCGTTGAAGGGCCTGGACCTCACCGTCTCCCCGGGCGAGGTCTTCGGGTTTCTCGGCCCCAACGGCGCCGGCAAGAGCACCACGATCCGGATCCTGGTGGATCTGATCCGGCCCACCTCGGGTGTCGTGCGTGTGTTCGGCGTTGAGCCGCGCTCCGCCCCTGAACTTCGTGGCAAGATCGGCTACCTGGCCGGTGACTTCATGGCCAACGGCCGGCAGACCGGACGGGAACTGCTCACCTATCTCGGCGCCCTTCGCGGCGGCGTTCCCACCCAACGCATCGACCAGCTCGCGTCCGATTGGGACCTTGATCTGAGCAAGCGCATCGGCAGCCTCTCCAAGGGAAACCGGCAGAAGCTCGGCGTCCTGCAGGCATTCATGCACCGGCCGCCGCTGCTCATCCTCGACGAGCCGACCAGCGGGCTCGATCCGTTCCTGCAGCGGCAGTTCGTCGCGCTCGTCCGTCAGGCCGCAGCCAACGGGCAGACGGTCTTCATGTCCTCGCACGTGATGAGCGAGGTACAGCAGACCTGCGACCGCGTGGGCGTCATCCGCTCAGGTTCGCTGGTCGCTGTCGAGCACGTCGACGACCTGCGCAAGCGGGCGCTGCGTCAGATCGAGGTGCACTTCAACTCCGACGCGCCCACCCTTGACGCCGGCGGGATATCCGATGTCGTCGTGGATGGAAGGGTGTTGCGCTGCAAGCTGTCCGGCGACGCCGACGGGCTGGTGAAGGCGCTGGCCCAGCACCACGTGGTGGACCTGATCAGCGAGGAGCCCGAGCTCGAGGAGCTCTTCTTCACCTACTACCAGCACGAGGGGGCGTAGTGCAGGTCTTCTGGAAGACGATGCGGGACAACCGTCGCGCGTGGATCGGCTGGACTGTGGCGCTGACCGCGGTCGCGGCCATGTACGCCTCGTTCTACCCCAGCATCAACAGCCCGGCGATGGCCGACGCCTTGAACTCATTCCCGCAGTCGCTCAAAGAAGCGTTTCACATGGAGGACTACACCAAACCCGAGAACTACTTCGCGGTCAGCGTGTTCGGTCTGCTGGTACCCATCCTGATCGCCGTCTTCGCCATCTCCGCCGGCGCCAGGGCGGTCGCCGGCGACGAGGAGGCGGGCACCTTGGATCTCGTCCAGACCCAGCCGGTGAGCCGTGTGTCGCTCGCACTGCAACGCTTTCTCGCCATTGTCGTGGCGCTGGTCACCGTCGCGGCCTTCATGTGCCTTGTGGTCATCGCGTTGCGCGGCCCGGGGCAGTTCACCGCGCTCTCACCCGGTCGCCTGTTCGCGATCTGCCTGCAGCTGGCGTTGTTCGGGCTGCTGTTCGCCGCGCTCGCCTACGGTGTCGGTGCGTGGACCGGCCGCCGGGTCCATGCCATCGCAGTGGGTGCCGCCGTTGCCGTGTTGGGCTACCTCGGCGACTCCTTCTTCACGCAGATCGACAGTCTGAAATGGACGGAGAAGCTCTCTCCCTTCGACTGGTACCTGGGCGGAGAACCGTTGAAGCACGGCGTGCAGTGGGGCCACGCCGGGCTCCTGCTCGGACTCGCCGTGCTGTTCGTCGCCGCCGGCACCTGGCGCTACAACCAGCGCGACATCGCCGTGTGAATCGCGGCTCGCCTACGTGCGTCCGTCTTCGCGAACATATGGAGTCTTGACGGCCAGGGGCATTGCCGGGGACGTCGCGAGTGGGTTGACTGGCAAGGGATCCGCCGGTTGCGCATGCAGTCGGCGTCCGCCGTAAGGAGTCGCAATGTCAACCCCGACCCCGGTCCTGTCACGACACCCTGGCTTCATGCCCAGTGGCGTGGAAGATACGAGGGCGGTGCGCAAGGAGACGCCTGCTGTCGTCGAGATTCGGATCGTGGTACATGTCGGACCGCAGGGTGTGGACCTGGCCCGAGCCATCGCCGAGCGGCTGTCGTCGATCGGTGTCGGCGCGGCCGTGGCGGGACCGGTCGTGCCCGAGCTTGTCCTGTGTCCCGAGGAGCGAAGCGCGCAGCTGGACGACCGGCCGCTGACCTTCACCCGGCGCGAGTACGACCTTCTGCTCTTTCTCGCCCGCAATCCGCACCAGGTGTTCACCCGCGGCCAGCTGATGCACCACGTCTGGGGTGACGACGTCGACTGCGGAGAGCGGACCGTCGACGTCCACATGCGCCGGGTGCGGGCGAAGCTGGGCGGTCGGGGTCCGGTCATCAGCACGGTTCGTGGCGTGGGGTACCGGTTGGACGGGGCGCGACGGCTGTGTGTCGCCAGTACATGACCGCTTCGACGGCGATGCTCGGACAGTTCGGGAGGCATGATTGAACGGCGGTCTGTACCGCAGCGCGCACGCCGCGCGGGACGGCGAGCCCAGGGCCGAGAGCGGCGTCACCTTGATCTCGGTGGACCCGCACTCGGGTGGGGATGAGTCGCTGCCGCAGGAGGACGTCCCGCCGGTCGGAGTCGACGCGTCCGACGGCGGCACGGCCCGCACCGCCGGCAACAGCGCGATCATGGCCGCCGGCAGCCTGGTCAGCCGGGTGATCGGCTTCGTGCGCAACGCGCTGATCGGCATGACGCTCGGCGCCGGCATCGGCGACGCCTACACCAGCGCGCAGTTCCTGCCCGGCCAGATCTATGAGCTGCTGCTCGGCGGCATCCTGTCCAGCGTGCTGATCCCGCTGCTGGTCCGCCGGCGCACGGCGGACCCGGACGGCGGCCTGGAGTTCACCCGCAAACTGCTCACCTTCGCGGTGGTGTCGCTCGGCGTGGCGACGCTGCTGGTGGTGGCGGCTGCCCCGCTGATCACCGCGGTCCAGTCCAGCGGCGCCACGTCGAAGCCGTACCGGGACCTGGTCACCCATATCGCCTACCTGATCCTGCCGATCATCTTCTTCACCGGAGTCTCCGGCCTGATCGGCGCGGTGCTGAACGTGCGCGGGCATTTCGCCGCTCCGATGTGGGCGCCGATCCTGAACAACCTCGTGGTCATCGCCACCTGCGGCGTCTTCATCGTGGTGTTCGGCACCGCGAAGGGACTTCGGCCGGAGGACATGACCGGCGGCCGGGTCGCGCTCATCGGCCTCGGCACCCTGCTCGGCATGGTGGTGCAGGCCCTCGGCCTGCTGCCGGCGCTGCGCAGCGTCGGGTTCAGCTGGAAGTGGCGGTGGGACCCGCGCTCGCTCGGGCTGCGCGAGATCGGCAAGCTGGCCGGCTGGATGCTCTGCTACGTCGCCGCGAACCAGGTCGCCGTCTTCATCGTGGTCCGGATCCTCACCCGGGTGGCCGGCAAGGGCAGCGCCAGCGTCCTGGCGTTCAACAACGTCTTCCTGCTGACCATGATGGCGCACGGGATCGTCGGCGTGTCGGTGATGACCGCGCTGCTGCCCAGGATGAGCGCCGCCGCCGCCGAGGGCCGGTACACCGACGTCAGCGCGGACCTGAGCCGCGGCATCCGGCTCACCGCCGCAGCACTGGCCCCCATCGCCGTGATGTACGGCGTGCTCGGCGTCCCGATCGCCGTCACCCTCTTCCAGGGCGGCGCGTACGGCAACGACGCCGCCCTGGCCACCGGTGCCGTGCTCGTCGTCGCCGCGTTCGCGGTGCTCCCGCTCTCCATCAGCTACCTGTGCACCTATGCCTTCTTCTCCCTGCAGGAGAACAGGACGGTCGCGCTGATCAACCTGCCGGTGGTGGCGGTCCGGATCGGTGCCTACTTCGCGCTGGCCGCGACCCTCGACAAGACACTGTCCGCGGCCGGCATGACGGCCGGCAACGCGCTGTCGTACCTGGTCTCGGCGATCATCTCGCTGAGCGTGCTGCGACGCAGGATCGGCCGGCTCAACCTCGGCGTGGTCGCGCTCGCCGTCGGCAAGGTCCTCGCCGCCGCGGCCGTCGCCGCAGCGCTGGGTCTGCTGGTGGTGCGCATGCTGCCCGGTGCCGGCGCGCCGGACGGCCGAGGGGAGGCGCTGCTGCAGGTGCTGGCGGGCGGCACGACGATTCTCATGGCATATCTCGGCACGGCCGCGGTACTGCGGGTGCAAGAAGTGAACCAGGTGGCCGGGATGATCCGGCGCAAACTCCGAAGGTGAGGGTTCAGGTGTCGTCGAGCCACTGCCGGCGCGCGGGTGACGGGACAGCGCGCGGCCAGCACCTCAGCCGTCATGCGTGAACGCGACCGACCCAAAGTCGTTGTCGGGATCTCCCAGTCGTTGTCCGGGCTCGCCGCGTTGCGGTTCGGGCTGGCGGAGGCGAGGCGCCGCGACGTGCGGCTGTATGCCGTGCGGGCGTGGCCGCTGCCGATGGACGGGCGAGGGCCGGCGGTCATCCAGTGGCAGTACGAGCTGAAGGACGGCGCGCAGCGATACGTGCTCGACGCGTTCGACGCCGCCGTGGGCGGCCCGCCGGCCGACGTCGAGGTGATGGTCTCCACGCCGTGCGGGCGGACCGACGCCGTGCTGCTGGACCTGGCCACCCACAGCGAGGACCTGCTCGTGCTCGGTGCCAGGACCCGCCACCGCTGGCTGTGGCCGAGCTGGGTGGTTCGCGGGTGCGTCCGTGCGGCCGGCTGTCCCGTCGTGGTGGTGCCGCCGCCCGCGCTGGCGACCGTGCCCGGTGTGCGGCGCTCGATCCGCATGCTGTCCCGGGAGGTCACCCGCTTCGCCGACGGCGGGCACTGACGCCGGCGCATGGTTTCTGTGTCAAGACCTCTGCCCGCTGTCCGGTTCGCTCTGTTGACTGTGCCGTGGGTCCGCTTCGATCGGTACTGACAGTCGAGCGCGTCGACCCGTCCGGGTGTCACGTGGCTCGAGAGGAAACAGCGTTCCCATGGGTGTGGCGGGCTGGTTGCAGGCGGCATTCGCGCTTGCGGTGGTGGTGGCCTTGCACGTTCCGCTGGGGAACCACCTGGCGCGGGTGTACACCGCCGAACAGCACTGGCGGGTCGAGCGGTGGCTGTACCGATGGTGCGGCGTCGACCTCGAGGACGCCAGGTACGGCGAGGAGACCTGAGCGTCGGTGGACGCGAGCGGGTCGCGGCGTCCCTGACCTTGGCCGCGTACGCGCCGACCGTGATCGCCAGCACCAGCGCCCGTCCGGCCACGTCACCGTCCGGGAACAGCGCTGCGGCGGCCAGGACGGCACCCACGACCGCTGCGCAGCCGGCGGCCACGCTGATCCCGGTCGGTGTGCGCGGCCGTCCGCCGCGAGACGAGGGGTTGGGTCGCGGCGCTGTCATCGCCCTTCACGAGGCGGCAACCAAACGACCGCCGGCCGCCACTTTCGATCACAGCTCGTGCGGGCCGGACGCACCAGTGCCCTTGACGAAACCAATCACTTCGCGGTCGCGGAAGCCGCGTAGCACTTGCCCCGCCCGTCATCGACGGCGTGCGCGTCGAAGAGCCACGATGGTGACCGCGACCATGGACGTCCCGAGCAGACTGATCGCCCACCAGCCGGTGGCGGCTCCGACGACCAAGAGGGCGAGGCCGAGCAGCAGCGCGGCGGTCGGCGACAACGTCCGACGCCGCGGCGGCCATCGGCGGAACCGGTCCGCGAACGCGGGATCCGTGTCGTGCAGGTGTCGCTCGATCTCGGCCAGGCGCTGCTGGTCGTCCCCTTGCAGCACGGCACATACCTCCGCAGACGGCTTGCTCGGCACCGTTCGTGCATTGCCGACGGCGGTGCCGGGCGTCGGTTGCGACCTTGTGTGCGATCGAACGGCATCGACCCGCTCCACGGCGGTCGGCGTGCAGCGAGTCGTTTCACACCGCAACACGCCGAGCCCGACGGACACGATTGCACGCACGATATGCCGCGCCAAGTTGTCGATACGAAATCACGATGCCGAACGACACGAAGGCGCCGCATATGGATTCCGTCAAGCGGTCTTGTCCGACGAGGGCCGGGCACGATCCGATGGAGGTGGCGGTTCCGGGAGTTCGCCGATCATCGGGAGGCGGAGATGTGCAGGTCGAGCCGGTGGCATACGACGCCGATCAGCGCTACGGACCTGCTGCGAGCATTGACGTCGACCCGCAGCGGTTGATCTGAGACATGCAACTGACAGTCGCCACCTGCTTCGTGGACGACGCCACCGTCGCCGGTCAACGCCGTCATCGGGCTGCGCCGCCGGCCGGCCGATTGCCGCTGACTGTACACAAAGGAATCCGACGATGAATACGCCGTCCGTCAGCCGTGACGCAGGGGAAGTCCCGCCGCCTGACGCCGCCGACCACAACCGAATCGCAGTAGCTCTGCACGCCGTTCACAGCAGCCCTGGGCTCCGGTTTCTGCGCGACAACGTACTGTCCGGTCGCACAGCTGACGCTTGGGACACGCTTCGCGTGGAGCTCGACCTGGTGCAGGCGCTTGCCGCTTCCCCCCGCGAAAGCCGGCCTCAGGCACTCCAACCAGCGGGCAATCTCGGACACCTCGAACTGGCTACGCAGCTGCCAGGTCCTACGACCTGCCTCCCTGCCGTGGGTGCCGTCAGGCCGGTCCCTGCTTGGCCCCATCCGAACGAGCTGGCGCAGCAGGTGGAGCAACGATGCGCCGGTGTGCTCGCCGTGCTGTCCGGCGTCAGCATTTCACACGCGGCGCTGGCGACCCGACTCGCGCCGCTGACTGCAGCAGTGGACACCGCAACCACCCTCGGCCGCGACTACGGCACGCCCGACGCCGTGACTGTGCTCCGCCGGCACTTGGCGCAGATCCAGCACACCGACCTCACCGACCCGCTCGCGGCCGCGCCCGACGGGCGGCTCACCGCAGCATGCGATGCCCGACTCCGGGACCTGTCCATCGAGATCGTCGAGGTCGGCCTTCACCTGGCAGATCTCGCGTCGCTGCGCGACCGGCACGACGAACGCATCAGCGAGGTTCGTGCGCGGCTCGACGAACTGGACCGGGCGGAGCGGCTCACGGCAGACACCTACGTACTGACCGGCCGTGAACTCACCGAACCCCGACGTCCGCCACTGCCGACCGCGAGCACCGCGCTGCGGGCGCGCACCGCCGAGATCGACGCGCGTGCACTTGCCGGCCGCTGGGACCAGCTGGACGCCGAACTGGCCGGCGTCGAGCAGGAAATCACCCGCGCCGGCCGGCGAGCAGCACAACTCCGCGCTGCCGCAGCCGGGCTCATCGTCCGACGGGACGAACTGCGCAGCCTGCTCCAGGCGTGCCGATCCCGTGCCGCAGCCAACGGCCTGGCCGGAAATGAACAGCTGACCGCACTGCACGACCTTGCCCGGACCCTGCTGTTCACCACACCGTGTGACCTGCGCGCCGGTACCCGCGCGGTGCACGCCTACCGGCAGTACCTGACCCAGCTCGTGCCGTAGGTAGCGGACGAGAGCCGGTCCCGGCCCGGGGCTGTGAGCCTGCAGCTTCGCACCGCGGTGCGCCGGATTCACAGCCAGCGCTGCTGTTTGAACACGAGCCACAGCCCGACCGCGACGAGGACCATCAGCGCGACGGCCATCGGGTAGCCGCCGATCCAGTGCAGTTCGGGCATGTGCACGAAGTTCATGCCGTAGACCGCTCGGACTCGCCGTCCTGTTCGTCGCCGCCGGCACCTGGCGCTACAACCAGCGCGACATCGCCGTGTGAATCGTGGCCCGGCTGCGTGGCGCCGGCGACACCGTGACGCGACCGGCCGACGTGAACGTATGGCTGATCAGGCAGCGCCTGCACGAACGTCATCAGTACTGGTAACGGACAAGGGTTGTGGTGCGAGGATTCTGGCGTCCGTTGGTTGAGGAGTCCGACCTGATACGCACGCTGGCCCGGTCCGCGGACCGGGTCGAGCTCAAGCTCGTGGTGACCGAGCCCGTCGCCACATCGACACTCGGCGTCGATCTTGCCGGCGCCCGAAGCCGCCAGGTGTACTTCCTCGACACGCACGCCTTGGCGCTGGAACGGTGTGGCGTGGTGGTTCGGATCCGTAGTGTCGACCGCAGGCCGGACGACGTAGCGGTCAAGTTGCGACCGATGACGCCCGGGGCGGTGCCATCCTGGCTGCGGCGTTCCAGACGGTTCGTGGTCGACGTCGACGCACTGCCGGGCAACTACGTGTGTTCAGGTACGCTGCAGAGACGCCTCGGCGACCGCGAGGTCGATCAGACGATCGCAGCTGGTAGGCCGCTGCACACCTTGCTTTCCCGCAGGCAACTACGGATGCTCGCCATGTACGCGCCAACCGGATTCCGGGTCAAGGACCTCGTCACGCTCGGGCCGGTCGATGTTCGGCGGGGGAGATACGTTGCCGATGGGCTGAAGCGTGCGTTGACGGTTGAGCGTTGGTTGTTCCCCGACGGTTCCACCGTCTACGAGTTGTCGACGCGCTGCGAGACCAAGGACGCGCCGGCGGTTGCCGCGCGGACATCGGCGTTCCTGCGGGCACACGGCGTCGTGCCGACGGAGCCGCAACACACCAAGACCCGCGCGACCCTCCGGTATTTCGGGCAGCCCTGAGCCGTCGTACACGAATTGGAGGCCGGCATCGGCGACGCCCGCTCGGCGTGGCGCTCCGGGTGCAGGACATGAGCCAGGTAGTGGCGGACGATCCGGCGCAAACTCCGGCGGGCCTCATTCGTTCGTGACGCGGATCGTCCTGACGGAACGCACGTTGGCCAGCTCGGCGTCGACGCCGGCGACCGAGCGCTTGAGCCGCACGGTGCCCGTGCGGGCGTCGATGACGTCGACGACCATGGCGAGCAGTTTCGCGGTGTCCCCGTGACCGGACTCGGTGGCGAGCTGGACCGCCCGGCCGAGCTTCGCGGTCGCGGTCTCCGTGTCGCCGCCGTCGCGCGCGGCGAGGCCCTCCTGGATCGCGGCGGCCAGCTCGGCCTGACCGGTGTAGTGCGCGACCCGGGGATTGATTTTGGTGGACAGCGCCTCGTCGTCGGTCCACTCGGCGAGAACCGGCGACTGGGACAGCACCGTCTCCCCGCTGACAATGGCGATCCGGGCAGCCATGCGCTCCTCGCCGACCGCGCCGGGCGGCACCTCGACGCACACGTGGTAGTCGCGGCTCTCGATGCCCCAAGCGCCGGTAGGGTAGTCGCCGATGCGGAGGCTGACGTCAGCACGCCGCCCGGTGAGATCCTCGACGTGCGGGAAAACCTGTTTCACGAAGCGGATCCGGGCGTCCATCGGTGTCCACAGCCGCAACGCGACGGCGGCCAGCGCCTTGCCATCGCGGCCTCGGTCATCGCGCGGAAGTCGGCAGCGAGGCCGGTCGGGTCGGGAAGGCCGTCGGCGGTGCCGAGCAGCGCGGATGCCACGGCGCGGAGCTCGGCCCCGCTCCAGTCGTCGCCGACGCCGCGGGTGTCGCAGATGAAGCGGCCCTCGCATTCCCGCAGCACGGCGGCCAGTTGCTCGGGTGTCTCGTGCTGATTCTGCCCGTCGGTGAGCATGATGGCGTGCTTGAATGCGGCCGGATGCGCCGCGAACAGGACGTTGGCCAGGCTGAGCCAGGAGCCGAGCGCCGTGCCGCCGCTCGCGATGAGGCCGGCGACCGCCGTCCTCGCCTCGGCGCGCGTGCGCGGATCGGCCACCGCGAGGACGGCGGTCTGCGGGTAGACCATCGTGGCCTCGGAACGGCCCGCGATGATGCCGAACGCGACGCCGTCGGGGAGGGTGTCGATCGCGGTCGTCGTGGCCTTGATCGCCTCGGCGATCTTGTGCCGTGGGCTCGCCATCGAACCGGAGCAGTCAACCATGATCACCTGCGCGGCGCCGGACGTGTCCGGCGTACCCGCGACGGCCGGTCCGCTGACGGCCACGGTGAGCACCGCGTTGACCGTCGTCGAGCCAGCCGGCAGAAACCGGTTCTGGTAGACCTCGGCGGTGAGTACGTTCGTCATCCGGCGGCTCCTCCCTGCGGGCTGGGCGCCACCGGCGGCCATGCCGGCGCAGCAACGATCGCGGTCGGGTTCTGAGCGCATGCCTCGCAGAGACGGCCCGCGGCCGGCTCGGCGCAAGCGGAGCGGTCGTTGGCGCCCGTTACCACAGCGTCCACGGCCGCGCCGCGTTCGCCTGGTCAACGAGCGCGTGCCGGGCGCGCCGGTCGGGCTCCAACGATGCCAGCATGCGATACGTACGCTCCAGGCCGGAACGGAGGTCACGTTCGCTGAGCCGGTGGCCGAGCAGCTGACCGGAGACCCCTGCGCCCGGGATCGGCGCCGCGCCAAGCCAGCGCAGCGCGCCGCTGAACACGTCCACCGCGAGCGTCGCTTGCCGCCGGGCGTCCAGCCGCAGCCGCTCCAGGCGCTGAGAGGCATCGATGAAGTCGCCCTCGCTCAACGGGCCCGCTGTCGGGTCCACCGCGACGCGTACCGCGGCGATCTGCGCAGCGACGTGTTGGCTGGAGGTGTCCGGAACCTCGTCGAGGATCCGGATCGCGCCGGCCCGGTCACGGCCGCTGAACAGCACGCGGGACAACCCGAACGCGGCGCTGACGAAGGCGTGGTCGACGCGCCACACGCGCTCGTACCGGCGGACGGCGGCCACCGTATCGCCGGCCAGCTCGTTGGCCGCGGCCAACGCGAGGCGTACCGCCGGTTCGCCTGGCAACGCGTCATACACCGCGCCGAGATGGCCGCACGCCTCGTCGAACTGGCCCGTGGTCAAGGCGATGAGCCCGGCATGCCAGTCGTGGCGCCAGTCGCCGTCCGGCAACGGGGTCGCCTGCAGCTGGTTCGTGGCGGCGACAGTGTCGCCGGTTGCGAGCAGCGCCCGGACGAGTTGCAGCCGGACCTCGATGCTGTGCACCGGCGCGGTCCGCAGCGCCGCGACTGCGGCGTCGGGATCGGCGGTGGTCAGGGCGGCGAGGAAGCCTGCCGCCGGATCGGCCGGGTCGGCGAGCGGAACCGGTAGTGCCATCGCGACCGTGCCGCCGTCTGGTGCGGCTCCGGTGGTGCCGAAGGCCGAACGCTCGCCGGTGAAGCGCGCCGAACCGGTAGGGCGTGGCACGCCGTCGGACGCGGCGAGCACCTCCCGAAGCACGCCGATGAGCTGCTCTGCCATGTCGGCGGCGGACTCGAACCGGCGGTGGGGTTCGAGGTCGGTGGCCCGGCGCAGGAACCGGTGATACGACTCCTCCCGGGCCAACAGAGGGACGTCGACGGGGCTGGGTAGCCGGTCGGCGTAGCGGCTGGAGAAGCCGGCGAAGTCGATGCTGAGCACGGCGAGGGTACGCCCGACGGTATACAGGTCGGAGCCGATCGAGGGACCGGAGGCCGCCAGCTCCGGGGCCTGATAGCCAGGCGTGCCGTAGAGCGCGGAGCGGTCGTCGTCGATGCTCCGTACCGCGCCGAGGTCGATGAGCTTGAGTTGCTCCTCGGCGTGGATGACATTGTCCGGCTTGAAGTCGCAGAACAGCAGGCGGCGCTGGTGCAGATAGCCGAGAGCGGGCAGCACCTCGAGGCCGTAGGCGAGCACCTGGGGCAGCGGCAGGGGGACGCGCCGGCCGTCGGGACCGGTGTTCGCCAGCAGCAGCTCCTTGAGTGAGCGGCCGCCGACGTACTCCATCACGATGTAGCCGACGGTCTCGCCGGTGACCGGATCGGCGTGCTGCGCGAAGTCGTGGATCTTGACGATGTTTGGGTGGTCGACCGCCACCAGGAAGCGCCGCTCGGCGACCGCCGCCGCGACCGCGTCCGGGTCGCCGGTGTTGATGAGGCCCTTGAGCACGACCCAGCGGTCTGCGCCGGCCTCGCTGACCTTGCGGTCGCGGGCGAGGTAGATCCAGCCGAGTCCGCCGTGCGCGAGCGCGCCGAGGATGTCGTAGCGGCCGTCGACGAGATCGCCGGCGCGAAGCCGAGGCACGAACGAGAAGGGGATGCCGTCGGTGGGGCAAAATCCCCCTGTGCGGCCTGGTCGCCCGTCCCGGGCGCGGCCGACCGGTTCGCCGCACCGTGCGCAGAACCGATGCGATTCGGGGACCTGGGGGTCGGCCAGGACCGCGGTCGCCGGGTCGCGCAGCGGCACTGGCGCGAAGACGACCAGGTCGGCGCCGAGCCCTCCACGGCCCCTGGTCCGGCCGCTGGTGCGTGCCCCGCTCGGGCCGCCGAGACTCGGGCTGCCGAGACTCGGGCTGCCGAAACTCGGCGTGCCGACGCTGGGCATGCCGGTAGTGGGCGGGGCGGTTCTGGAGCCGCCACGGTCTGTGGTACCGACCGTTGGCGTCACAGTGGCCGGGGCCTTGTGGCCGCAGTCGTCGCAGTAGCCGTCGGCGGCGTACGAGCCGGTGCATCCTGGACGTTGGCAACTACTCATCGGAGCTCCTCCGGCAAGGCGGCGCGGAGCAACTCGCGCGCCCGTTCATCGGTACTCGGCCAGGCGGCGACGCAGACCGAGGAACAGCAGCGCGAGGACGGCGGCGGCAATGCCGGCAGGCACGAAAGGCCACCGGGACAGCTCCTGTTCGCCGTCATGGATGCTGCCGTCGAACGCGCGCTGGTTGATGTCGATGAGCACGACGAGCGCCTGGTCGTACTGGTCGAAGGCATAGTTGGAGTCGCCGGGCGCGTAGCTGGTGCAGAACGCTATCGCGTCTCGGCGCTTGCCGTCGTTGACGAGCTGACGGATGCGCCGGTCGTCGAGCTGGTAGGTCTGGTACCGGGTGAAAGCGGTTTCTGCGGCGGCCCGCTCGCCGTCGAAAGTGATGTTGCGGAACTCGGCTCCGAGGTATCCCTGCCAGCCGACGGCCCGGTGGTCGTGTCGGTACGCCTGCCAAGTGCGGTCGAGTGCCCCGTCGACCGTGGTGAGCGTCGCGCCGTCGAGGGTCACCAGCTGCAGGGTCTTGGCCAGGAACGCCTCCTCGTACCGGTCGGCCCGGTCCGGGTCGACGAGGTAGCGGCTCTCGTCGGCGTTGGCGTCGTAGCTGATTGCCCTGGCCCGGTTCAGCACGAGGTTCGAGTCGAACGCGTCCTTCTTCGCCGCACGCAGATGCTCCGCGACACTGCTTGTCGATGCCACACCCGCCCCGGCGAGCACGACCACGAACATCGTCGCGGCCACCAGTGGTGCGTTGAGGGCCCGGTGGAACCGGCGGGCGAGGTGCACCTGCAGGACCACCAGGCCGGCCAGGGCCAGGAATCCGAGCAGGATCAGCCAGCCGCGGACGGCGAGCACCCGGCCGCGCTCGCCTTCGTACGTGCGCTCCAGCGCCTCGGCATGATGCTCGGTGAGGCTGCGCGCCGCGGGCAGGAGGACGGCGGCCAACAGGTCGGTGGCGAGCCGGTACTGCGCGAGGGCGGCGCCGGACGCCTGCCCGGCGGCATGATCGGCCTGCTGGTCGAGCAGGATCGTCTGGGCCGCGAGCGTCTCGTACTGCCCGAGCCCGTCGAGAATGTCCCTGACACTCTTGGCGGTGACCGGGTCGGCCGCTGCGGCTGCCGCCTGCTGGAGGTCGCGGCTGACCTGCTGGCGACGCTGCTGATAGATGTCGAGCGCCTGCGCACGGGTGAAACCCAGTGTGGTGTCATTGCCGACCAGCAGCGCGTTGGCCAACTGCGCGTCCATGTCGTTGAGCGCGAAGTACAGGTCCGAGGTCGCGACGACCTCGGGTGCTGCCTGGTGACCGATCACCCGCAGGCCGTCACGTTCCCGGCCCACCTCGACCGTGAGCACGGTGACCAGGCCGGCGACGAACACCGCGGCCGCGACCGCCAGCAACCGTGTCCGCATCGCGGTACCGCCGGCACGGACGCCGGCCTGCGGTCGCACCTCAGCGGACTGCAACGCCACGACACCACTCCCCGTACACCGCTGGCGCGAACCGCAGCCGCGGGCAGCACCCATGGTCGATCGACGATGAGTACCGCAGGTAGATGTCTTGACGAAAAAACTACGCCCCGATGCTCACCGAATCCGGTATGGGCTACCGATTCCAGCCCTGAGCCTCCATATATGGATTGCATATGGACGTCTTGGCGCGCCCGATCTGCGGTGCCAGCGTGGACTGCATGAGCACGTACGACCTCGGAGACAGCAACCCTGATCCGTTGCGAGCGTTGGTGTTCGTCCGCCAGGCAGACCTTACCCCGATGCCAGACCTGCACTGCCCGCAGCTGCTGTGGCGGCCGTCGCTGATCGGCACCGGCGTGCCGCGGGCGTCCTACCACCACCGCGGGGACTGACACATGCTGCCCGGGCCGACTTCAGCCGACGTCGCCTTCGGCCACCGCCCCGGCGGCCGCGACGGATTCACGGCATCGCGCGTCCTGCGGTGGACGGCCACGGCCGTACCTGACCGAAAGTTCTATGCGGCGACGGGTCTCAGGTCGCCCAGGGCGCCGTTCCCCGTGCACTGTCCCGCTCGCCGTTTCGTGCTGACCGGAACGCAGGCCTGGATCGGCTGGCGGGGCGATACCCTCCGGCCCCGACCTGAGATCGATCTCGGCGGCTGGTCGGGCGATCCGGGTGTTTCCAGGTTGCACGCGCTGCTCCAGGCCGGCCCCGATGGCTGGACGCTGCTGGAGCCAGGATCTCTCGGCGGGACTGCCGTCAACGACGTGTACACCCCTGTCCCGGTCGACGTGCTCATCCCGGTCGGTCACGGCACCCGAATCCATGTCGGCGTGTGGACGACCATCACACTGCGAGCAGAGACCGTCGATGTCGGTTGAACCCGTGGGCGCGGAGCAGGCTCCAAACCGGTATCCGGAGTGGGCCGTCGTGAGTGCACGTGATCGTCGCAGCTTCAGAGAGAGAGCAGCGTTGCCATGAGTGCAGCGGGTTGGGTTCAGGCGGCATTCGTGCTTGCGGTGGTGGTGGCCTTGCACGTTCCGCTGGGGAACTACCTGGCTCGGGTGTGCACCGCCGAACAGCACTGGCGGGTCGAGCGGTGGCTGTACCGATGTTGCGGTGTCGATCCGGACGCCGAGCAGCGGTGGACGTTCTACGCGCGTTCCCTGCTGTCGTTCTCCGCGGTCGGCGTGCTCGGCCTGTACGCCGTCCTGCGGTTGCAGGCGTACCTGCCGCTCCACCTCGGCCACACTGGCATGCCGGCGCCGCTTGCGTTCAACACCGCGGTGAGCTTCACCACCAACACCAGCTGGCAGAACTACCCTGGTGAGGCCACCCTCGGGCATCTGGCGCTGGCCGTGGGTCTGGGCACCCAGGCGTTCGCCAGCGCCGCCGTCGGTCTGGCCGCCGGCGTGGCCCTGATCCGCGGGCTGGTCCGGCAACGCACCGACCAGCTCGGCAACTTCTGGGTCGACCTGGTCCGCAGCGCCGTGCGAGTCCTGCTGCCCCTCGCTGCTGTGTCCGCGGTCGTGCTCATCGTCCTGGGCGTGGTGCAGAACCTGTCCGGTGGGCAGACGTACCCCACGATGAGCGGGGGGCAGCAGAGCATCCTCGGTGGCCCGGTCGCCTCGTGGGAGTCCATCAAGCTCCTGTCCGGCGACGGCGGCGGCATCTTCAACGCCAACAGCGCCCACCCGTTCGAGAACCCGACGGCGCTGACGAACCTCATCGAGATCGTGCTCATGTTGCTGCTGCCCACCGCGTTCATCCGCGCCTACGGACGGATGGTCGGCGACCGGCGGCAGGGGTGGGCGCTGCTGGCGGTCGCCGGTGTCCTGTTCGTCGGCGCCTTCGCCGTCACCGCCGCCGCGCAGACGGTGCCGCACAACACGGTGCCCGCCGCGGTCGGTGCGGCCGTCGAAGGCACGGAGACCAGGTTCGGGGTCGCGGGCAGCGCACTGTTCGGGGTCGCGGCGACCGGCAGCGCCGACGGCGCGGCGAACTCGAGCTATGACAGTTTCACCAGTATCGGCGGTGGCATGCTGATGGCCACCATCATGCTCGGCGAGGTCAGCCCCGGCGGCGCGGGTAGCGGGCTGTACGGGCTGCTGATGCTGGCCCTGCTCGCGGTGTTTCTCGGCGGGCTGCTGGTCGGCCGCACCCCGGAGTTCCTGCGCAAGAGCATCCAGGCCAGGGAGATCAAGCTGGTCAGCCTGTACGTGCTGACCACCCCGGCGCTCATCCTCGTCGGCACCGCCCTGGCGATGGCATTGCCGGCCGGGCGCGCCGGCATCGGCAACCCGGGCGCCCACGGCCTGTCCGAGGTCGCCTACGCGTTCACCAGCAGCACCAACAGCAACGGCAGCGCCTTCGGCGGGTTCACCGGCAACACGGACTTCGGCAACGTCGCGCTGGCGATCGTCATGCTCGCCGGCCGGTACCTGCCGATGATCTTCGTGCTGGCCTTGGCGGGCAGCCTCGCCGGGCAGCGCCGCGGGGTGGTCACGAACGGCACGCTGCCGACACACAAGCCGCTGTTCGTCGGACTGGTCACGGTGAGCGTCGTGGTGTTCACCGCCCTCGACTTCGTCCTCGTCCTCGCCCTCGGCCCGCTCGCCGAAGCACTGCAGTAGGCCCGTCACGGGTGGCAGGCCGGCTGCCACCCGGCGCGAATTTCAGTTCCCCCCCGCCGGCAGGATCGGGATACGGTATTCGGCGGTGCGCCGGGAAGTCTGGTCGGCAGTTGTCTTCGATGGCGGAGGCCGGCGTGCAAGATGTGCAGATTGTCCTGGCGTTGATTGTCGTGGCGACGGTGATCGCCACGTTCGCGCAACGGTTGCGGGTGCCGCCGCCCTCGCTGCTGGTGGTTGCCGGCATCGTGGTCGGCCTGCTCCCGTGGGTGCCGGCGGTCCAGGTCACCCCCGAGGTGATCAATCTGGTGGTGCTGCCGCCACTGCTGTTCGCCGCGGGTGAGGAGCTGTCCTGGCGGGACCTGCGTCGGGTGTGGCGCCCGGTGCTCGTGCTCGCGGTCGGGCTGGTGCTCGCCTCGGCGGGAGCGGTCGGTGCGGTGGCGATGCTGGTCACGCCGCTGCCGTTGAGCATGGCGTTCCTGCTCGGTGCGGTGCTGGCCAGCACCGACCCGGTGGCGGTGACCGCGCTGGGCCGGCGGCTGGCACTGCCGCCGCGGATGCAGGCCCTGGTGCAGGCGGAAAGCCTGTTCAACGACGCCACCAGCCTTATCCTGTTCCGGATCGCCGTGCTCGCCGCGGTGGCCGGTGGGTCGTTGAGCGCGGGCGGCGTCGCGGGGCAGTTCGCCGTCCTGGCCGGTGGTGGTGTCCTGGCAGGTGTCCTGGTCGCCGCCGTGATCGGGTTCATCCGGAGCCGGACCGAGGATCCGGTGCTGGAGACCGTGACCACCATGGTGACGCCGTTTGGGGCATACGTGCTGGCGGAAAGTGTCCACGCGTCCGGCGTCACGGCTGTCGTGGTCGCCGGCGTGATCCTGGGGATCCTCGCTCCGCGGCTGTCGGCGCCGGTGACCCGGCTGCAGGTCGTCGCGGTGCAGGGCACCGTCGTGTTCGTGCTGGAGAGCGTCGTGTTCGGGCTCATCGGGCTGGCGCTGCCAGATCTGGTCCGGCGGCTGTCCGTCGAGGGGCAGTCGTGGCTGCCGGCCGCGCTGGCGATCACCGCGACGCTGCTGGTGGCCCGGATCGCCTGGGTGTTCCCCCTCGCGGCGTTGCGGCACTGGCGGCACGGCAGCGGCGGGTCGTGGAGCGCGGCGTGGCGGGTGCCGGCCGTGCTGTCCTGGGCCGGCGCGCGGGGTGTGGTGCCGCTCGCGGCCGCGCTGTCGATCCCGCTCGTCGACGATGCCGGGGCGCCGGTGCCGTTCCGCGACCTTGTGCAGGTCCTCGCCGCCGCGGTCATCGTCATCTCGCTGGTGGTGCAGGGTTTCACCCTCGCGCCGCTGGTGCGGTGGACCGGCCTGGCGATCGCGCCGGAGGACGAGCGTGCCGAACTGACCAGGGTCCGGGTGCGGCTGGCCGAAGCCGGCATCGACCACGTCGAGACGCAGCTGGAGCTGGAGGCGGTGGCCCCGGTGGTGGCCGAGCGGGTGCAGCGCAGCCTGCAGACGCGGCTGGACCTGGCGCGGGAGACGTCCAGTCCGGCCGGGACGCTGGATGCGGACTACCGGCAGCTACGCCGGGCCGTGGTCCTCGTGCAACGCGCCGAACTGGAACGGCTGCACTCCGCCGGCGAGGCCAGCGAGTCGACCCGCCGCCGGCTCGAGCGTCACCTCGACCTCGAGGATGCCCGGTACGGCGAGGAGGTCTGACCGCCGACCCGCGGATCAGCCGGTGTGCTCGGGCACCTTGGCGGGCCGTCCGATCGGGTTCGCCCGTCGGCGGATCCTCGCCGTCACGGTCCGCCGCGGGTGCTGCACAGCAGGGCGCCGGGTGTCGCCGGTCGCCGGGGTGCTGGTGTCCGGGTCCGGCTGCGGAAGGTCCCGGTCCTCGCCGTCGGGGTGCCCGCCGCGAGGCGGTGCCGCGCGCATCCAGTGCTGCCCCCACCCGAGCAGGGCCGCGAACCCGATCGGGAGCAGATAGGGCCAGGTGTCGTTGCGCAGGGTGAGCTCGCCGAAGTCGTTGACGAGAAATCCGATGAAGGTGAGCATCGCGATGCCGGTCACGCTCAGGATGGCCCACGGATCCCTGACCTTGGCCGCGTAGATCCCGACGGCGACCGCCAGCACGAGCACCCGTCCCGGCGGGTCGCCGTCGGGGAACAGCGCCGCGGCGGCCACGGCGGCACCCACGACCGCCGCGCAGCCGCCGGCCACGCTCATCCCGGTCGGTGTACGCAGTCGTCCGCCGGAGGACGAGGGATTCCGTCGCATCGCTGTCATCGCCCTTCACGAGGCGGCAGCCGAACGACCGCCGGCCGCCACTTCGATCACAGCCCCTGCCGGCCGACTCGACCAGTGCCCTTGACGAAACCAATACGCCCGACCTTGGTGTCCCGATCGCGCCGCGCATATTGATTTCATCAAGGGCACTGGCCGCCCGGTGACAGCCGCGCTGCACTGGAGGGGGCGTGCGCGGTGCCGGCCGCGTCGAGGACAACGGAAGCGGTCGATGAGGTGGGTCATCCCGACGTTCGTGGCTGTCATGTCGCTGCTCGGCTTCGCGGCGACCGCTGCGGCCACCCGCACCGGTCCGAACGCAACCGTGACCAGATGGTGCATCCTGCTCGTCGTGTCGGCCGCCGGTGCTGCGGTGTCGGCGGCAATGATCCTTCGCGTCCGGCGGACGTTGGCGATGCCGCTGCCGTCCGTCGAGCTCGACGCGGAGGCGTCCCGGCGTATCGCCGCACTCACCGACCCGCCCGACCTAGTGCTCATCGGGCAGGGCCTTGCGCTGGACACCCGCGACTGCCTGCCCGTCGAGGTTGCCCGTCGCCCGCGGATCCCTGGACGGACCCCGGCGGGCAGCCACTCCGCAATTGATGTCACCAGCCACCTGCGGGGCGATCGGCAGGCGCTGCACGTCGCCACCTCCGAGCCGGCCCGCGCGCTCGCCGCCCTACTGCTCGAGATACGCGACCGGACGGGTCACGTGCCCCACATCCGGTTCAGCCAGCTTGCGCGGCGCCATGTCGTGCAGTTGCCGCACTGGCTGTTGCTGGGGACCGCTGACCTTGCCACGGAGACCCGGGAACTGCTGTGCCGGGCAGCGCCTGACGATCGGCGGCGTCCCACGGTGCAGGGTGGCTGACCGGGTGACAGGCCGGCTCGCCGCGGCCAGCCGGGACTGGTACCTGTGGTGGCAGGAACCGCCGCTCGGTGCGACGATCCTGGTCCGGTTGAAGCTGACGTCCAACGGGCGATGGGTGCTCGACGGTTTGCTGGTCGACGGTGCTCCGACCGCTGCGTTGCTGCGCGCCATCCCGGTCGGCCGCATCGAAGCCGCCGCCAATGCTCAGGCCGCTGACTCGAGCCTTCCGCGGCAGGAGACGGTCGCCGGCCAGGAATCCCTGGCCGGCGACCCCGGCACGCAGTCAACGGATCGACGGCGTCGCTCAGCTCGATCTCTGCCTCCCGGCGTCAGGCGCATCCGTGGCCGACCCGACACCTTCTACCAGCACGTCGCCGCGGTCTACCGCGGCCTCGCGCAGCAATCGACGCATCCGGTCGCCGACCTCGCGGCGTCTCATGACATCCCCATGACGACCGCGCATCGCTGGATCAAGGAAGCGCGCCGTCGCGGGTTCCTGCCGCCCGGCCGCCCGGGCACGAGCGGATGAACCAGCACCCGCCGCCACGCGTCATCCGTCAGACATCGCGGCGTCCTGTCCGCCATCACCGCGCCCGGGGCAGTCACCCGCTCATCGCCGTCGCCCGGTCGCCACTGGCCGGCTCGCCGACGGCGCCGCCCGGAACTCGCTCGCGGCGCGACAACCGTGCCGATGCGGGCGTGATCCTCGGCCCGACCAGGATCGGATCCACCTGGATGTCGTCGATGCCCAGTGGACGGAGCATCTCCCGCAACGCCGACTCTGACAGGCGCGTCCACTGCTGCCGCGGGCCCATCGCGGCCACCAGGCGATCGGGGCCGGTGAAGGCGATACCCACCCGTGCTCCCCGAGGCCGGCAACCAGTCCGAATCACCAACGTGTCGGCGGCGTCGACCGCCACACCGACCGGAACAAAATAGTGCTGATGCGGTATGTCCACGATCCCGATGCTAGGCCGAACCGGACCTCCGCTGACCGTGCACCTATGGGATCTTTACGCCGCCGCGCCAACGCATACGTTTTCCTGACTCCCGGGCGTTCAACGTGATCAGAGCCGGTCCGACCGGCCGTAGTAACTTCGTCAAGACGGCGCCGCACCTCTGGACGCGGCATCCTCGGGGTCGGTTGAATGCCTGCGTGGAGCTCGCCGGCGTAGCGCGTCCTCAGGCGCGGACGGGACGGCCGATGCCGACCCTGCGCACGCCGATCGCCGCTCACCCCGGTCACCGGCATGAAGACCGGCCCCCATGTACGGGGCACAACGCGTCCGACCGCGTCCGTGCCTGCCGGTTCACCCGGTCCGTCCGGCCGGTGCGCTGACGTTCCACCGACGGTGAAGACGACCGCGACGGGTCCACGTGTCCCGGTCCGTGCACGCCCGTCGTCGCGCTCCCCGCCAGCCGTCATCCACCCGCACCACCCGAGCACCCATGGAGCAGTCATGCCCTTTTCCCTACCCACCGTCGTCATCACCGGCGCGACCAGCGGCATCGGACACGCCACCGCGCGCCGACTGGTCGAAGGGGCCCAGGTCGTCGTGCACGGCAGGACGGCGTCCGACGCCGACGACGCCGCTGCGCGGCTGGTCGCCGACGGCGCCGACCCGGCCGGCCTGCACACCGTATCGGCCGACTTCACCCGCCTGAGTGATGTGACGGCCATGGCCCGTGAGTTGTGTGCCAGGCACGACCGAATCGACACGCTCGTGCTCAACGCGGCTGTCGTAGGCCCGCAGGGCCGCGCCGTGACCGAGGACGGCAACGAACTGTCGTTCCAGGTCAACTACCTGGCGCCGTACCTGCTCACCCGGTTGCTGATGGCGCCGCTGCGCGCCGCACCCCGGGGACGTGTCGTCGCGGTCTCCTCGGCCCTGCATCGCAGTGCCAACATCGACTGGGGCGACCCGCAACGGACGCGGTTCTACTCGCCGGTCGCCGCGTACGCACAGTCCAAGCTCGCGTTGAGCATGTTCGCGCGGGCGATGGCACGTGACCAGGTCGGCGTCACCGCGATCAGCATGCATCCCGGCGTCGTCGACACGGCCCTGCTGCCCGTCTACAGCTGGGTCGGCGGCGCCGTGGGAGAGGCCGCGGTCCTGCTCACCCGGTTGAGTTGGCCCGGGTTCGACGTGGTGAACGGCGCGTACTACGACGGGGACGTCCCGGCCGCTGCGGCTGCACTGGTGGACAATCCCGACGCTGTCCGGCGGCTGTGGAAACTGAGCGTGCGGATCATCGGTCAGGACCGGTTCGCGGTCGCGCAGGCCGCATAGTTCAGTTCATCGGTTGCTGAATACAGCGCACGCTGTACAGTTGGGTCGTGGAGACCTTGACGCACGGGCAGGTGCTGGCCAGATTCGGTCACGCACTGTCCGATCCGGTCCGGGCCAAACTGCTGCTGGCGCTGCGGGACGGCCCCGGGTATCCGGCCGAGCTCGCGGAGACGCTGGGCACCAGCCGGCAGAATCTGTCCAACCACCTGGCGTGCCTGCGCGGCTGCGGTCTGGTGGTGGCCGTGCCGGAGGGCCGGCGCACCCGCTACGAGCTCGCCGACGCCCGGCTCGGACACGCGTTGGGCGACCTGCTGGGCCTGGTGCTGGCCGTGGATCCGGCCGCCTGCCCGGCCGCGGCCACCGAAGGGTGCTGCTGATGGCCGTTCCGCTGTCGCTGACACCGATCGGACCGTCGCCCGCCCGGCGGGCGGTGCTGACGCGGCGGGTGCGGCTGTTCGTCGCCGCCACGATCACCTACAACGTCGTCGAAGCGGCCATCGCGCTGACCGCCGGCACCATGGCGTCGTCGACGGCGCTGATCGGATTCGGTCTCGACTCGATCATCGAGGTGTCCTCGGCGGCCGCGGTGGCGTGGCAGTTCTCCGGCCCGGACCACGAGCGTCGCGAGCGGACCGCGTTGCGGATCATCGCGGTGTCGTTCTTCGCGCTGGCCGCATACGTCGGAGTCGAGTCGGTCCGGGCGCTGGTCGGCGCGGACCGGGCGGGGCACTCCACAATCGGGCTGGCATTGGCGGCGGTGTCCCTCGCGGTGATGCCGGTGCTGTCGGCCGCGCAGCGACGGGCCGGGCGTGAACTGGGTTCGGCGTCCGCGGTGGCCGACTCCAAGCAGACCCTGCTGTGCACGTACCTGTCCGCGGTGCTGCTGGTCGGGCTGGCCGTCAACTCGCTGTTCGGATGGTGGTGGGCCGATCCGCTGGCGGCACTGGTGATCGCGGCCGTTGCCGTCAAGGAAGGGCGGGAGGCGTGGCGCGGCGACGCGTGCTGCAGTCCCGCCGCCGCACTCCGGCCCGGCCCGGTTCAATCGAATGCAGGTGCGTGCACCGACGGCTGCTGCGGACCGCAGGAGAGCATGTAGCTACGCCGGCAATGGCTCAGCCGACGTGGACCAGAGGGCGGCGCTCCGGGTCGCGCTCCGCCTCCCGCAGGACCTCGCGGGTGACGGGCGCGATCTCGCCGTCGCCGAGGAAGAGGTACCGCAGCAGGTACACGACGGGGTTGCCCTCGGTCCAGTTGAAGTAGATGTGCGGCAGGTCGCCGGTGTCGTCGCGCAGGTGCAGCAGCAGCGCGGCGATCGCGTTGGCGATGGTGGGACTGTTCATCTTCAGGATGCGGTAGCCGTGCCGTTCCTCGCCGGTCACGTGCAGCGCCGCCTCGAAGTCGGACGGGTCGGCGACGGTGACCTCGAGGAACAGCGGCCAGGACCGGGCCGGGATGTGGTTGTGCTTGCGCTGCTCGAACTCCTTGTCCCGGTATTCGGCCTCGTCGCGGGCGTCGGGTTCGTTGGCGATGATGCGGATCTCGCCGGACTCGGCGGCCTCGTCGACGAAGCGTTGCGCGAGCGGGTCGAGGCGGACCTCGGTGACCCGCAGCTCGGTGACGCGCAGGATGCGTGACAGCAGCGAGGTGGCCACGATGGCGAGGATGAACAGCGAGGCGATCTTGACGCCGTCCGGCCGTTCGATGACGTTGTCCACGGTGGTGTACGCGAAGACGACCGTGACGACGGCGAACGCGATCGTCGTCTTGCGGTGACCACGGCGGCGGGCCGACATCGTGACCGCGACCGCGGCGGAGGTGATCAGGACCAGCACGCCGGTGGCGTAGGCACCGCCCTGCGCGTTCACGTCCGCCGCGAAGATGACCGTGATCAGGAACGCCGTCAGGGTGAACACGACGACCAGCGGGCGCACCGCCCGGGTCCACTTCGGCGCCATGCCGTAGCGCGGGAGGTACTGCGGCACCAGGTTCAGCAGCCCGGCCATCGCCGACGCGCCGGCGAACCACAGGATGAGCACGGTGCTGATGTCGTACACCGTGCCGAAGCCGTTGCCCAGGTAGGAATGGGCCAGGTAGGCCAGCGCCCGGCCGTAGGCCTTGCCGCCCTCCTCGAACTCCGGTTGCGGGATGAGCAGCGTGGTGACGAAGCTGCTGGCCACCAGGAACACGCTCATGATCACGGCGGCGGTGGTCAGGAGCCGGTGCGCGCCCCGGATCCGCCCGCGTGGCTCCTGCGGGTCGTCGCCGGGGTCTCCCTTGATCAGCGGCATTACCGCGACGCCGGTCTCGAACCCGGACAGGCCGAGCGCGAGCTTCGGGAAGACCAGCAGGGCGACGAGGGCGATGCCGAACAGGTCGGGATGCTCGGAGCTGAGCAGCGCCCGCCAGTCGGCGACCACGTGCGGGTGCGCCGCGACGTGCTGCAGCGCCACCGCGACGACGACCGCATTGAGGGCCAGGTACACCACGACGATCCCGACGGCGATCCCGATGGCCTCCTTGAACCCGCGGAGGAACACGCTGCCGAGCAGCGCGATCAGGATCAGGGTCACGACGACCTGCTCGCCGTGCAAGGCCTCGGGCACGTACGGGTTTTCCAGCACGTGCGCGGTGGCGTCGGCAGCGGACAGGGTGATCGTGATGATGAAGTCGGTGGCGGCGAAGCCCAGCAGTGCCAGGACGAACAGCTTGCCGGTCCAGCGGGGCAGGATCCGCTCCAGCATGGCGATGGAGCCCTGCCCGTGCGGGCTCTCCCGGGCCACCCGCCGGTACACCGGCAACGCGCCGAGCAGCGTCAGCAGCACCAGGATCAGGGTCGCGAGGGGTGAGACGGCGCCGGCGGCGAGGGCGGCGATGCCCGGCTGATAGCCCAGGGTGGAGAAGTAGTCCAGGCCGGTGAGGCACATCACCTGCCACCACGGCCGCTGGTGCGCGGTGCCCGGTTTGGCGTGCGGGCCGCCGGACTGCTCGGCATTGAGGTCCGTCAGCAGCCACCGCCGGAGCCGGCGCCGGGTGGTCTGCTGTTGTGCCGGCTGCCCCACTGCTGTTCCCTTCACCGTCCACGTTGCCGAGACCATCCTCACCCGGCTCGCACCGGCGGGTGTGCCGGCGGGCGTTAAGAACGCGACAAGATCCGGGCCGGCGGCCGAAGGAGACGGATGGATCGAGCGGTTCGGGCCCGCGGGTCGCTACGCTGTGCTACGGCGGAATCGGATTGCGGGATGGTGTATGCGGTGACGAGGGAGAAGAGCCGGATCCGGCGATTGCTGCCCCTGCTGCTGCTCGTGGTGTTCGTCGCCTGGATCATCGTCGTCATCGTGCTCATTGCGGCGCAGCCGGGCCTCGGCACCGACGCCCTCCGGGGTTGACCGCAGCCGCACAATGCTTGTTGCTCAGCCGCGCGGCAGTCGCGCGGAGATGAAGGGTGGTGTCAGCACATGGTGCAGCGCAAGGGATGGCAACTGCCGAGTATCCGCCTGCTGTCCACCACCCCGGCGGCCCAACCCGCGGTGACGCCGCCGCGCGAGGGCCCGGCGGTGGTCGACTGCGCGCTGTACAGCGCCGGCATCCGGCAGCCCGGCGAACGGACCGTGAAGGAACTCCTCGAAGCGGCCCAGACCACCGCGGACGCATTCGTGTGGATCGGGCTGCACGAGCCGACCGAGGCGGAGATGGCCGAGGTCGCCGAGGTCTTCGACCTGCATCCCCTCGCGGTCGAGGACGCGCTGTCCGATGAGCAGGGCCCGAAACTGGAGCGGTACGAGGACACGATGTTCCTCGTCGTGCGGGCCGCCAGTTATGTGGAGCACACCGAACTCACCGAGACCAGCGAGGTCGTCGAGACCGGCTCGGTGCGGATGTTCGTCGGGGAGAAGTTCGTCGTCACCGTCCGTCACGGATCCATCGGTGGCCTCAAGGCGGTCCGCGCCGACCTGGAGGCTCACCAGGATCTGTTGACGCAGGGCCCGTGGGCGGTCGTCCACGCGATCTGCGACCGGGTCGTCGACGTCTACCTGCAGATCGCCGCGGCGTTCCAGCGGGACCTGGACTTCGTCGAGACCCAGGTGCTGCGGCGCGAGGCCGGCAGCACGATCGGGCAGATCTACCAGCTCAAGCGGGAGCTGGTGGAGTTCCGTGGCGCGGTGCTGCCGCTGCAGCAGCCGCTGACCACGATCCTGGACCACCGCACCCTCAAACTGACCAAGGAGATCCGCCGGTACTTCCGCGACGTCAACGACCACAACAACCGGGTCGTGGACCGCATCGCCGGCTACGACGACCTGCTCAACTCGCTGCTGCAGGCCCGCCTGGCCCAGGTCACCGTCGACCAGAACAACGACATGCGAAAGATCGCCTCATGGGCGGCGATGGCGGCGCTGCAGACCGCGTTCGCCGGCATCTACGGCATGAACTTCAAGTACATGCCCGAGCTCGAGTGGCGCTACGGCTACCCCGGCCTGCTCATCATCATGCTCATCACCACCGTGCTGCTGTACCGGTACCTGCGTCGAGCGGGCTGGCTCTGACCCGCGCGGGTTACACGTCGATGTGGGAGCCCATGATGACGGTGCGGTCGCGGGGGAGTCCGAAGCCTTCGGCCGCGTCGGCGGTGATGTGGGAGGTGGCGATGAACAGGCGTTTGCGCCACTGGGCCATCGTGGGTTCCTCGCCGCTGCGCAGCTCGATCTTGGACAGGAAGTACGAGGCCTGATCGAGGTCGAGCGGCCCTTCGGTCTGGTCCGGGTCCAAGGACTGGAGGGCGGCGGGGATGTCGGGGGTCTCGGTGTAGCCGTACCGGACGGTGAGGTGGATGACGCCGTCGTCGGCGTAGCCGAGGTGGTCGACGGTGGTCCGTTCGGCGGCGGCGATACGAGGCACGGGTTCGGTCTCGACGGACATGATGACGACGTGCTGGTGGCGGATGTGGTTGTGTTCGACGTTGGCCCGAAGCGCCAGCGGAGCGGTCTGCGCGCCACGGTTGAGGAACACGGCCGTGCCGTGCACGGTGCTGGTCGGCAGCGTCCCGTCGGCGAGTTCGGCGACGAACTCGGTCAGGGATCCTTCGTGCCGCTGGCGTTCGGCGGTGACGATCGCCCGGCCCCGCTGCCAGGTGGTCATGACGGTGAACGCGGTCAGGCCGATGAGCAGGGGCAGCCACGCGCCGTGCAGGAGTTTGGTCAGGTTGGCAGCGACGAACAACCCGTCGATGAGCAGCAGCACGGACGCGCCGGTGGCGAGCAGCCACGTGGGTGTGCCCCAGCGGAGCCGCGCGACGTAGAAGAACAGCAGGGTGGTGATGGTGATCGTGCAGATGACCGCCATGCCGAACGCGAACGCCAGCGCCGCTGAGGTGCGGAACGCGAAGACAAGGGTGAGGACGGAGATCATCAGCAGCCAGTTGATCCACGGGACGTAGATCTGCCCGATGGTGGACGCCGAGGTGTGCGCGATCCGCAGCCGCGGCAGGTAGCCGAGCCGGGCCGCCTGCGCCGCGACCGAGAACGCGCCGGTGATCACGGCCTGGGAGGCGATGACGGTGGCGGCGGTGGCCAGCAACACAATCGGCCAGCGGGCCCATTCCGGTGCGAGCAGGAAGAAGGGGCTGCTGATGGTCGTGGGATCGTCCAGGACCAACGCGCCCTGCCCGAGATAGCTGAGGACGCAGGCGGGGAAGACCAGGATCATCCAGGCGCGGGTGATCGAGCGTCGCCCGAAGTGGCCCATGTCGGCGTAGAGGGCCTCGGCGCCGGTGACCGCGAGGACGATCGCGGCGAGGGCGAAGAACGCGATGCCGAAGTTGCCGGCCAGGAACTCAAGGGCGTAGGTCGGCGACAACGCCTTGAGGATGGCCGGGTGCCGGGCGATGCCGGCGACTCCGCACGCGCCGATGGCCAGGAACCAGGCGATCATCACCGGTCCGAAGACCCGTCCGACGGCGGCGGTGCCGCGCCGCTGCACCATGAAGAGCACCACGATGATCGCCGCGGTGATCGGCACGATCAGGTCCTCGAGGGACGGCTGGACGACCTTGAGCCCCTCCACCGCGGACAGCACGGAGATCGCCGGGGTGATCATGCTGTCGCCGAAGAACAACGCCGCGCCGAAGATGCCCAACGCCGCCAGCGCGCCGGCCGTGCGGCGACCGCGCGGTGCGTTCCACCGGCGCAGCAGCGTGATCAACGCCATGATGCCGCCTTCGCCGTCGTTGTCGGCGCGCATCGCCAGCAGCACGTACGTGACGGTCACGATGATCGTCACCGACCAGAAGATCAGGGACACGACACCGAACACGTTGTCGGTGGTGAGCGGCACCGGATGCGGGTCGGCGGGGCTGAACACGGTTTGCAGCGTGTAGATCGGGCTGGTGCCGATGTCGCCGAACACCACCCCGAGCGCACCGACGATGACCGCCAGGCGCACCACCTCGCGCCCACCGATCCCGCCACCGTCACCATGCAGTGCGGCAGGTTCACCCTCAGTGTGCTGCTGGCTGGTCACGATGCCATCCCTACGCCGCAAAGGTAATGATCATCTCGCAATCAGCACAATACCGGGCCGGACTGGGGACGACGCATCGGATCGGCGCCGCCGATCCAGACACCGGTCCGGGCGGGCAAGCGGCTACAAGGGCCGTCGAGCTCAGTGCTTCCGACGTGCGTGTCGCACGGCCACCACGGTCAGTGCGAACGTGACGACACCCAGCAGAGCCATCGCCCACCAGTCGGAGGCCGCGCCGATGACGAAGAGCGCGAGTCCGAGCACCACTCCGGCGGTCGGAACGGCAGTGTGATCATGGGACTGAAATCCGCGGAACCGTTCGGCGAACGCGGGATCGGTCGCGTAGAGGTTCCGCTCGATCTCAGAGAGCTTGTGCTGTTCGTCTCCAGGCAGCATTTCGCCAATCCTTCGGGCGACGTCGAGGCGTAGGCCGGGATCGCGAGCAGCGCCACCGGCACATCACGGACACCGTCGCACCCGCGTTGCGGCCCGCCAAGGTCCCGATACGAAATCAGTACGTCCTCGCCGGTCGGCGATTCGGCCGCAGCACGGAAGGCGTATGGATTTCGTCAAGCCGTCTTGAGCGCTGCGGGGCTACCGGGTCCGATGGGGGAGGGCGGCCTCCGCGTGGAGGCGGTGTGCCACAAAGCCGCGTGTGGCCGAGGGCGGCTGCCCAAAGCCGGCCGCGGGAGACAATGCGGGCGTGGATGGTGACGAGACCGGTGCCCCCGCGCCGCGTGGAAGCCGGCTCGGGGTGGCGGTCGCCGTGCTGGGCCTGGCAGTTGTCACAGCGACGCTGGTCCCGTTGCGCGGTGACGTGTCGCTTGCCAGCGTGTCGCTGCTGTACCTCGTGCCGGTCGTCGCCGCCGCGGTTGCCGGTGGGGTGTGGCCAGCGCTGCTCGGCGCGGTCGGCGCCGATCTGCTGGTCAACTTCTTCTTCGTCGCGCCGTACCGCACGCTGACCGTCGACAGCCCCGGCAACGCGATCGTGCTGGTCGTGTACGTGCTGGTCGCCGCGACCGTCGCGGTCGCCGTGGACATTGCCGCCCGGCAGCGGGCCGCCGCGACCCGGCGGGCGGTGGAGGCGCGGCTGCTCGCCCAGATCAGCGCTGCACCCGCTGCCGCAGGGTCGCTGGCGCAGTTGCTGGAGCAGGTGCGGCTCGCGTACCGGATGCGGGCCGTCGCCCTTCTCCGCGGCGACGAGACCGTCGAGCTGGCCGGCGGTCCGCCGGACGGCGGGCCGGTGCTGCACGTGCCTGCCGGGCCCGGGTTCAGGCTCACCGCGTGGGGACGGGCCGTCTCGGCCGAGGACCGCCGGACCCTGACCCGCCTCGCCGCTGCCGCGTTCCGCCTCTCCGAGAACCAGCGGCTCGCCGACGAGGCAGCCCGCGCCCGCGAGCTGGCCGAGATCGACCGGCTCCGCTCCGCGCTGCTCAACGCCATCGGCCACGACCTGCGTACCCCTCTCGCGGGGATCAAGGCAGCGGTGTCGAGCCTGCGCCAGCCCGACGTCGACTGGGCGCCACAGGATCAGGCCGAGCTGCTGGCAACCGTCGAGGAGTCCACCGACCGGCTCGTCTCCGTGCTGGAGAACCTGCTCTCCCTCAGCCGACTCCAGGCCGGGGTCCTTTCCGCCGTTGTCCAGCCCGTCGCGCTGGACGCGGTCGCCGCCGAGGCACTGATGCACCTGCCGGACCGGGACAGGGTCGACTTCGACGTGCCCGACGACCTGCCGCTCGGCCTCGCCGACCCCGGGCTGCTGGAGCGGGTGCTGGCGAACCTGCTGGTCAACGCGGTGACGGCCAGCGCGCCCGACGGCCGGGTCCGGATCAGCGGCGAGGTTGCCGGCGCGTGGCTGTGGCTGCGCGTCGTCGACCACGGCCCCGGCCTGCCGGCGCACGGTCGGGAGCGGATGTTCGAACCGTTCCAGCGGCTGCACGACCGGGGCGGCGGCCTCGGGCTGGGACTGGCGATCGCCCGTGGTTTCACCGAGGCCATGGGTGGCACGCTGACCCCGTCCGACACCGCGGGCGGCGGTCTCACCATGACCGTCGCCGTCCCGGCCGCCGGCGGAGAATCCTGATCGCTCAGCTGACGACGACGGTGGGCCGCCGGCTCGGATCCGGTTCGGCCTCCTGGAGCAGGTGCCTGGTGAGCAGGACGGTCTGGCCGGTGCCGAGCAGGAGGAACTGCAACCACTGCGCCAGCGGGTGCCGGTCCGGCCAGCAGAAATGCACGGAGGGCGTCAGGCCGGTCAGGTCGCGCAGGTGCAGCAGCACGGCGGCGATGGCGTCGGCGACGTCCCAGGACTCCGTGCGCAGCACCGTCCGCCCGTCGTGGCGTCGCGCCGTGACGGTCAACGTGGCGATGTGCCTGGCGTCGCAGGGCGCGGCGACCTCGAGCACCAGCGCGGCTCCGAGGTCGGGTGGCGGGACCGTGATCGGGGGCCCGCCGCCGGGGTCGGGTTCGCAGGCGAAGAGCCGCAGCCTGCCGTCGTCGGCCGCCTCGTCGACGAGGCACGCCGCCGCCGCGTCCAGGCGCACACCCGGCAGTTGCGGGGCGTAGATCCGGCAGAGCCGCGCACCGACCCAGACGACCAGCAGCAGGGCGAGCGTGCCGCCGGCCACCACCATCTGCACGGCTCAGCCCGCCGGGCGCGGCCGGCAGGTGGCCTCCAGCCGCAGCGTGATGGTGGTCCACAGGCCGACGTGGATCCGGGTGCCGTGTCCGACCGGGATGGGCACGTCGACGGGGATCGGTTCGTACACGCCGTTGACGGCGGTGCCGCCGAGCGAACCGGGCTCCAACAGCGTCCAGCCGCCCGGCCGGGCCAGGAGCAGCGCGTGCAGCCGGGAAACCCCCGGGTCGTGCGGCCAGCCGCCGAGGTCGACCTCCGGCCTGGGTCGCAGTGTGTTGCCCCGCCTGCCGATCCAGATCTGCCGGCGGGTCAGGAGGAAACGGCGGGGCCGCCCGTCGACGGGGAACCGGGCCCGGGATGATCGGACCCCGGTCGCGGCGTAGAACTCGTGGTCGGGTTCGGCGGTGACGGTCCAGCCCGCGAGCGGCGCCCCGGCGGGTCCGGGGCCGTCGGCGGTCCGAGGTGTCGGCATGTCAGTGTCCGCTGTGGTCGGCGTCGCGGGACAGCAGGTCGGTGAGCGACTCGCGGCGCACCAGCGTGTGGGTCTGCCCGCCGGCGACGCTGAGCAGGGCCGGGCGGCCGACGAGATGGTAGTTGGAGGCGCGGGAGTGGTGGTAGGCGCCGGTGCCGGCGACGGCGAGGAGGTCGCCGGGGTGCACGTCGGCGGGCAGTTGCAGGGTGGGCACGACCACGTCGTCGACGTCGTTGTGCCGCCCGACGACGGTGGCCGGTTCCAGGTCGGCGCGGCTGGCGCGGCCGATGAGCGCGGCGGTGTGCGCGCCGCCGCACAGGGCCGCCGTGGGGCAGTCGGTCATGCCGCCGTCGACGGCGACGACGCGGCGGCCGTCCTGCCCCCGGATGACGGACATGATGCGGTACAGGGTGAGCCCGGCCCGGGACACGACCGCCCGTCCCGGTGACACGGTCAGCGCGAGTTCCGGGAGTCCGTGCCGGTCGAGCTCCAGGTGCAGCACCGCGCGGATGCGACCGGCGAACGCGTCGAGGGCGAAACCGAGATCTGCGCCGGAGTAGGCGACCGCGTGACCGCCGCCGAGGTTGAGCTGCGACACGTCGACGCCGTGGCGGGCGTGCACGGCGGCGCAGAACTCGACGATGCGGCGCACCTCCCGCTCGTACACGCTGAACCGGCTGACCTGGTGGCCGACGGAGCAGTCGAACCCGACGAGCCGAAGACCCGGCTGGCCGGCGATGCGGGCGACCGCCGTCTCGGCCTCGCCGGTGCCGATCCGGGGTCCGAACCGGTGGTCGGACGTGCCGGCCGGCTCGGGTCCGGCGAGCACGCGCAGCAGCACCCGCTGCCCTTGCGGGGCGGTCGCGGCCAGCCGGGTGACCTCGGACAGGGACTCCACGACGATCGTGCCGACCCCGGCGGCGTACGCGGCGTCGAGGTCCTCCGGTGTCTTCGCGCTGCCGTAGAGCGTCACGCGGTCCATGGGGAAGCCGGCCGCCTGCGCGACCCGCAGCTCGCCGGCGGACCCGACGTACAGGCCCAGCCCCTCCTCGCCGATCCAGCGGGCGAGGCCGACGCTCAAGAGGGCCTTCGCCGTGTAGCTGACCCGGCCGGCACCGAACGCGGCGAGGTACTGCCGGCAGCGCAGTCGCACGTCGGCCTCGTCGATGACGTACGTCGGTGCGCCGTGGGAGGCTGCGAGTTCGGTCAGGCTGACGCCGCCGACGACCAGGTCGCCGTGGGCAGCCCAGCGTGCGTCCGCCGGCCAGACGTCGCAGTTGAGCGACGGCGGCAGCGATGAGCGCAGCGACGGGATGATGTCGGCGAGGGTCATCGGGCGGCCCTCCGCAGCGAGCGGGCGTGGGGTGCCCGGAAGGTGACGGCCGTCCCCGCCGGGTGCCACGGCAGCGGCGGGCAGGGCAGGTCCGGTGCGGGGGTCAGGTCCGCCTGGCGGACGACGAGGTGGGTGGTGGTGCTGACCGCGCCGCCGTCGGTCCGCATGGCGGTGAGCAACCGGTCCAGCGCGATCAGGTCGGGGCAGTGCACCTGGACCGCGAGGTCGATGTCGCCGATGACGTGCCAGGCGGCGACGACACCGTCGGTGCCGCTGAGGAACCGCTCGAACGGGACCGGACTCGGGTCACCGAGCCGGACGAACACCAACGCTTGCAACGGGTCGTTCCTGGTCATGCCATCCACGCTGGCACCGCGGGCCGGGTGGGCCAAGACCTCCATACGCAATCCCTACGCACCTTGACGGTTCCCATATGCGGACGGTCACGGCTGGAAGCGGTAGCCCATACCGGGTTCGGTGAGCAGATGCCGCGGCCTGGCCGGGTCGTCCTCGAGCTTGCGCCGCAGCTGGGCGACGAACTGGCGCAGGTAGTGCACCTCGTTGACGTAGGTGGGGCCCCAGACGTGCTGGAGGAGCTCGCGGTGGCCGATCAGCCGGCCGGGGTTGTGCACGAGCAGTTCCAGCAGCCGCCATTCGGTGCGGGTCAGATGCTGGCGCCCGGTGTCGTCATCGCGGGCGTCGCGGGTGGTCAGATCGATGGTGTACCGGCCGATGCGGACCTGGGCCGGTTCGCCGGCGGTGCCGTGGCGGCGGGTGATCGCGCGGAGCCGGGCGAGGAGCTCGTCGATGTTGAACGGTTTGGTGACGTAGTCGTCGGCGCCGGCGTCCAGGGCGTCAATCTTGTCGGTGCTGCTGCGGCGCCCGGACAGCACGATGACGGGAACGGGTGTCCAGGCGCGCAGCGCCCGGATGACCTGGACGCCGTCGATGTCGGGCAGGCCGAGGTCGAGCACGACGACGTCGGGATGTTCGGTCTCGACGGCGGCGATGGCCTGCGTGCCGTCGGCGGCGGAGACGACGTCGTAGTGGCGGGCCTGCAGGTTGATCCGCAGGGCGCGCAGGATCTGCGGTTCGTCATCGACGATGAGGACGCGGGTCATATGGTGCCTTCCGCCGTGCTGTGGTCCGTGCTGTGGTCATGGTGGAACTCGTCGAGCCGTTTGAGCAGCACCGGATCGGCGTTCTCGTCGGGGGACGGCGGGCGCCGGTGTTCGTCGAGTTCCACGGTGCGCAGGGTGAGGGTCATGGTGAGGCCGCCGCCGGGGGTGTTCTCCGGTTCGAGCCGCCCGCCCATGGCTTCGGCGAGGCCGCGGGACAGGGCGAGACCGAGGCCGACGCCGGTGGTGTTGTCGCGGTCGCCGAGGCGCTGGAACGGCTGGAAGATCCGGTCCCGGTCGGCGGCGGGCACACCGGGGCCGTGGTCGATGACGCGGACCTCGACGAGGCCGGCATGCTCGCTGACGCTGATCAGCGGCGGCTGCTCGGCGGGGCTGTACCGCAGGGCGTTGGCGAGGACGTTGACGAGGATGCGTTCCAGCAGGGTCGGGTCGGCGTACACCTCAGGCAGCTCGTCCGGGATGCTGACGCGCACGCCGGCGGCGGTGTCGCCGAGGTCGTCGATGCTTCGGGGCAGCGCCTCACCCACGCTGATCGGCTGTGGGTGCATGCCGAGCGCCCCGGCCTGCAGGCGGCTCATGTCGAGGAGGTTCTCGACCAGCCGGTTGAGCTTGTCCAGGGATTCCTCGGCGGTGGCCAGCAGCTCGGACTGGTCGTCGGCGGAGAAGTCGACGTCGGGGCTGCGGAGGCTCCCCACGGCGGCCTTCGCGGACGCCAGGGGGGTGCGCAGGTCGTGGCTGACGGCGGACAGCAGCGCGGTGCGCAGCTTGTCGACCTCGGCGAGGTTGCCGGCCGCGGCGGCCTGTTCCGACAGCCGTTGCTGGCGCAGCGCGATGGCGGCGTGGGCGGCGAACGCCTCGATGAGGCGGCGGTCGGCGGCGGCGAGGGTCGGGCCGCGCAGGACGAGGGACAGGTCGTCGTCGATCGGGACCTCGGTCTGTCCGTCGGCGGGTGAGGTGCACGGCTGGCCGCCGACGCTCGCGGCGATCTGCCAGGTGTCCGCATCTGAGCGAGGTTCGGCGTCGTCGGTGCGGCGTTGCAGCAGGGTGACGCTGGTCAGGCCGAACGACTCGCGGACGCGTTCGAGCAGTGCGGTCAGCGGCTGGTCGCCATGCAGGACGCTGCCGGCGAGCGTGGACAGGGTCTGTGCCTCGGCCCGGGCCGTGGCGGCCTCTCTGGTCCGTCTGGCGGCGAGGTCGACGACCGTGGACACGGCGACGGCGACCAGGACGAACGCCAGGAGCGCGAACAGGTTCTCCCGTTCGGCGACGGTGAAGCGGTGCAGCGGCGGGGTGAAGTAGTAGTTGAGCAGCAGGAAGCTGCCGACGGCGGCGAGCAGCGCCGGCCACAGCCCGCCGACGAGGGCGACGGCGACGGTCAGCATCAGGAAGGCGAGGATGTCGCTGGGCAGTGAGATGTCCGCCTGCACCGCGTTGAGCCCGACCGTCAGCAGCGGCAGCCCGAGCACGGCGAGCGCGACCCCCGCCAGCCGCCGGCCCAGGGTGAGCCCGCCGCCGGTCGCGATGCGGAGCCGGCCGCGTCTGGCCTGCTCGTGGGTGACCAGGTGGACGTCGATGGAGCCGGACTCGGCGGTGGCGGTCACGCCGACGCCGGGGGACAGGATCTGCGCCAGCCGGTTGCGGCGGCTGGCACCGAGGACGAGCTGGGTGGCGTTGACGCCGCGGGCGAAGTCGAGCAGCGCGCTCGGGACGTCGTTGCCGACGACCTGGTGGTAGGTGCCGCCGAGGGTCTCGACCAGGACGCGTTGTCGGGAGAGGTTCGCGGGGTCGGCGCCGGCGAGGCCGTCGGCGCGGATGACGTGGACCGCGAGGAGGTCGGCGGCCTTGGTCCGGGCGGCGACCCGGGCGGCCCGCCGGACGAGGGTGTCGCCTTCGGGGCCGCCGGTGAGGGCGACGACGACCCGTTCGCGGGTCTCCCAGGTGGCCTCGATGCCGTGCTGGGCCCGATAGCGGTCGAGCTGGTCGTCGACCTTGTCGGCGAGCCACAACAATGCCAGTTCGCGCAGGGCGGTGAGGTTGCCGACGCGGAAGTAGTTGCCGAGAGCGGCGTTGACCTTCTCGGCCCGGTAGATGTTGCCGTGCGCCATCCGCCGGCGCAGCGCCTCGGGGGTCATGTCGACGAGCTCGATCTGCTCGGCGCGGCGGACGACGGCGTCGGGGACGGTCTCGCGCTGCGGCACGCCGGTGATCTGTTCCACGACGTCGTTGAGCGACTCGAGGTGCTGGATGTTGACGGTGGTGAGCACGGTGATGCCGGCGTCGAGGAGCTCCTCGATGTCGTGGAACCGTTTGGGGTGGCGGCTGCCGGGGACGTTGGTGTGGGCGAGCTCGTCGACGACGACGACCTCGGGACGGCGGGCCAGGACCGCGTCGAGGTCCATCTCGGTGAACTCCGCGCCCCGGTAGGTCATCGGCTTCCGTGCGACGATCTCCAGCCCGGAGAGCATCGCCTCGGTGAACGGCCGGCCGTGCGTCTCGACGAACCCCACGACGACGTCGGTGCCGCGCTGCTGACGGCGGCGGCCTTCTTCGAGCATCTTGTAGGTCTTGCCGACGCCGGGCGCGGCGCCGAGGTACACCCGCAGTTGTCCGCGCGCCATGGTCGCACCGTACTTTCTGCAAAGGCCGGCCCGCCGCTGGATGGGCGGCGGGCCGGCACGGTTCAGCCGCGGACCGGATGCGCGGCGTCGAGGGCCAGGTTCAGCTGCAGGACGTTGACGCCGGGTTCGCCGACGAACCCGAGCACCCGCCCGGTGGTGTACTTGTCGACGAGCTTCTGTGCGTCCGCCGGCGACATGCCGCGGGCGCCCGCTACCCGGTTCACCTGCAGCCGCGCGTACGCGACGCTGATGTGCGGGTCAAGGCCGCTGCCGCTGGCGGTGACCGCGTCGGCCGGGACCGCCGACCGGTCCGGAGCGTCGCCCCGGATCGGCGTGACGACGCCCTTACTGTAGTCCTCGCCGAACACGGCGAGCTCGACCTTGACGCCCTCGTAGGTGGCGAGGAACGGCTGGGTGTCGCCGGTCTCGTTGAGGCTCACCACGCGGGTGACCGGGCCCGTCGAGCCGTCGCGGTGGAACACGGCGAGGACCGCGCCGACGCCGTCGGGCGTGCAGTAGGGCCGGCTGCCGTCGACGCCCTCGAGCTCGCCGATGGCCTTGCTGCGGGAGCAGACCTGGGTGAGCAGGCTCTGCTTGCCCTCGTCCTCCTGGTCCGCCGGGTCGGCGAGGGTGTCGACGACGTTCTCCGGACCCAGGTTGCTGGCCGACGTGGACTTGGGGTTGTACCCGTCGCCGGCGGCGGAGGGGCGGGACTGGAAGTACTGCTTGAGCGGGTTGCCGTCGGCGTCGGTGAAGGACTGCCCGATGAGGCGGCTGCCGACGGTCTTGCCGTCCTTGTCGATGAAGGAGCCGTCGGCCCGGCCGGACAGGCCCGGTATCTGACCGATCCCGACCATGAGCAGCGGGTACACGATCCCGAGCAGGACGGTGAGGACGAACAGGGCGCGGAACGCGGCGATGTGCTGGCTGAGCCAGGCTGGCAGGCGCATCAGGAGATCCCCGGGATGAACTGGATGATGAGGTCGATGGCTTTGATGCCGATGAACGGCACGATGACGCCGCCGACGCCGTAGACGAGCAGGTTGCGGCGCAGCATCGACGCGGCGGAGCCGGGCCGGTACTGCACCCCGCGCAGGGCGAGGGGGATGAGGGCGACGATGACGATGGCGTTGAAGATGACCGCGGACAGGATCGCCGAGGTCGGTGAGTCCAGCCGCATGATGTTGAGCTTGTCGAGGCCGGGGTAGATCGCGGCGAACATGGCCGGGATGATCGCGAAGTACTTGGCGATGTCGTTGGCGATCGAGAACGTGGTGAGGGCGCCGCGGGTGATGAGCAGTTGCTTGCCGATCTCGACGATCTCGATGAGTTTCGTCGGGTCGGAGTCGAGGTCGACCATGTTGCCGGCCTCTTTGGCGGCGCTGGTGCCGGTGTTCATGGCCACGCCGACGTCGGCCTGGGCGAGCGCCGGGGCGTCGTTGGTGCCGTCGCCGGTCATCGCGACGAGCTTGCCGCCCTCCTGCTCGCGCTTGATGAGGGCCATCTTGTCTTCCGGGGTGGCCTCGGCGAGGAAGTCGTCGACGCCGGCCTCCTTGGCGATGGCCGCCGCCGTCAGCGGGTTGTCGCCCGTGATCATGACGGTGCGGATGCCCATCCGGCGCATCTCGTCGAAGCGTTCCCGCATGCCCTGCTTGACGACGTCCTTCAGGTGGATGACGCCGAGGGCGCGGGCCGGTCCGGCGCCGACGCGTTCGGCGACGACGAGCGGCGTGCCGCCCGCCCCGGAGATGGCGTCGACGATCTCGCCGACGTCGGTGGTCGGGTGCCCGCCGTTGTCACGGACCCATTTCATGACCGCGGTCGCAGCACCCTTGCGGACCTGCCGGTCGCCGACATCCACGCCGGACATCCGGGTCTGCGCCGTGAACGGCACCCAGGTGGCGCCGCCGAGTTCGCCGGGCGTGCGCTCCCGCAGGCCGTGTGCCGTCTTCGCGTACACCACGACGCTGCGGCCCTCGGGGGTCTCGTCGGCGAGGCTGGACAGCTGCGCGGCGTCGGCCAGGTCCTCGGGGCTCACGCCGGTGACGGTGAGGAACTCGCCGGCCTGCCGGTTGCCGAGGGTGATCGTGCCGGTCTTGTCCAGCAGCAGCGTGTTGACGTCGCCGGCGGCCTCGACGGCCCGGCCGGACATGGCCAGGACGTTGCGTTGCACGAGGCGGTCCATGCCGGCGATGCCGATCGCGGACAGCAGCGCCCCGATCGTGGTCGGGATGAGGCACACCAGCAGCGACACGAGCACGATGCCGGTGACGCCGTTGCCGTCCAGCGCGAGGCTGTCCGGTGCGAACGCCTGCACCCCCTTGGAGTAGATCGCCAGGGGCTGCAGCGTCGCGACGGCGAGCAGGAAGATGATCGTCAGCGACGCGAGCAGGATGTTGAGGGCGATCTCGTTCGGCGTCTTCTGCCGGTTGGCGCCTTCCACGAGCGCGATCATCCGGTCGATGAAGCTCTCGCCCGGCTTCTGCGTGATCTTCACGACGATCCGGTCGGACAGCACCTTCGTGCCGCCGGTGACGGCGCTGCGGTCGCCGCCGGACTCGCGGATGACCGGCGCGGACTCACCGGTGATCGCGGACTCGTCGACGGAGGCGATGCCCTCGACGACGTCACCGTCGCCGGGGATGACCTGGCCCGCCTCGACCACCACGATGTCGCCGAGCTGCAGGGCCGCCGCGGCCACCGACTCCTCGCGGAGGTCGACCTGACCGGGCTTCCAACCGGTCAGCCGCCGGGCCAGGGTGTCGGTCTTGGCCCGGCGCAGCGTCTCCGCCTGGGCCTTGCCGCGCCCCTCGGCGACGGCCTCGGCGAGGTTGGCGAACACCACGGTCAGCCACAGCCAGGCGGTGATCAGCCAGGCGAACACGCTCGGGTGCAGGACCGCGAGGACGGTGGTGAAGATCGAGCCGATCTCCACGATGAACATGACCGGGTTGCGCCACAGCGTGGCCGGGTTGAGCTTGCGCAGCGCGTCCGGGGTGGACTTCCACAGCTGCTTGGGGTCGAGCAGGCCGCCGGCGACCCGGCGGGGGGAGGGGGCGGTCATGTCTTTCCCTTGAGAGGTGGTCAGTGTGCTCATCGGACGCCCTCCGCGAGCGGTCCGAGCGCCAGGGCCGGCAGGTAGGTGAGGAGGACCACGACGACCGTGACCGCGACGACCATGCCGATGAACAGGGGTTGGTACGTCCGCAGCGTCCCGGCCGACTGCGGCACGGGCGTCTGGCGGGCGAGGGAGCCCGCGAGACCGAGGACCAGGATGATCGGCAGGAACCGGCCGATCAGCATGCACAGCCCGAGCGCGGTGTTGTAGAACGTCGTGTTGACCGAGATGCCGGCGAACGCGGAGCCGTTGTTGTTCGACGCCGACGTGAACGCGTACAACACCTCGGACAGGCCATGCGCGCCCGGATTGGCCATCGACGCCCGCGCGGTCGCCGAGCCCATCGCGATCGCGGTGCCGACCAGGACGAGCGCGGGCGTCGTCAGCAGGTACAGCGACGCGAACTTGATCTCCCTGGCGCCGATCTTCTTGCCCAGGTACTCAGGTGTCCGCCCGACCATCAGCCCGGCGACGAACACGGTGATGACGGCGAGGATGAGCATGCCGTAGAGCCCGGAACCGACACCACCGGGTGCCACCTCGCCGAGCATCATGTTCAGCATGGTGATCATGCCGCCGAGCGACGTGTACGAGTCGTGGAACGAGTTGACCGCACCCGTCGAGGTGAGCGTGGTGATCGCGCCGAAGGTCGCGGACTGGGAGACGCCGAAGCGGGTCTCGGTGCCCTCCGTGGCCGCGCCGACGGCGGTGGGGACCGTCCCGCCGTGCGCGAGCTGCAGGGCGTTGATCGCGATGACGCTGCCGATCGCGAGGATCGCCATGATGCCCGCGATGGCGAGACCCTGCCGCTTGTCGCCGACCATCCGGCCGAAGACCCGCGGGAGGCTGAACGGGATGAACAGGATCAGGAACAGCTGCAGCCAGTTGGTCCAGCCGGTCGGGTTCTCGAACGGGTGGGCGCTGTTGGCGTTGTAGAACCCGCCGCCGTTGGTGCCGAGTTCCTTGATGACCTCCTGGCTGGCCACCGGGCCGCCGGTGATGCTCTGAGTGGCACCGGCGAGGGTGGTGACGTCGGTGCCGGCGCTGAGGTTCTGCACCATGCCACCGGCGATGAACAGGGTCGCGCCGATCACCGCGACCGGCAGCAGGATCCTGGTGCAGATGCGGACCAGGTCGACCCAGAAGTTGCCGACCTCGTTGGTCTTCGACCGGGCGAACCCGCGCACCAGGGCCACCGCCACCGCGATGCCGACCGCGGCGGAGGTGAAGTTCTGCACCGCCAGACCGGCCATCTGCACCAGGTGACCCATGGTCGACTCACCCGAGTAGGACTGCCAGTTGGTGTTCGTCACGAAGCTGACCGCCGTGTTCCACGCCTGGTCCGGCTTGACCGGAGGGAAGCCGAGCGCCAGATACAGGTGGTTCTGGACCCGCTGGAACAGGTACAGCGCGAGGATCGAGATGGCGGAGAACGCCAGGACGCTGCGGGCGTAGACGCCCCAGGACTGCTCGCCGCCGGGATTCACCCCGACGACCCGGTATACGAGGCGCTCGGCGCGGGAGTGCCGGTCGGAGGTCAACGTCCGGTGCATGTAGTCGCCGAAGGGCTTGTACACCAGCACCAGGGCGATGAGCAGCGAGGCGATGAAGATGACGCCCGCCGTGGTGGAGCTCATCAGAACTTCTCCGGGAAGAGTAGGGCCGTCACCAGGAATGCCGTGAGGGCGACCGCGAGGATGAGGCCGACGAGGTTCTCGGCGTTCACAGCCGCTCCACCGCCCGCACCGCAAGGCCGAGGATCGCGAACGCCGCGATCGTCAGCAGCACGAACCACAGGTCAGCCACGAGGGATCTCCTCCTTGTAGGAACTTTGTCAACAGCGCGGCATCCGGCCGCATCCGAAGTGAAGCCCCACGTGCCTGCCCTGCCCAGGTGCGTTGATGAAATCCATACGTGCCTCACCCGCACCTTGACGCTTTCTTAACACCGACCCACCCGGACGGAACCCTGTCGGCGGTGATCGCGACGGCGTTGCGCCGATTCGTCGAACTGGAGGAGGGACGGCACCACCGGCGTCCGGCCCCACTGCCATTTCGCCTGGGCCGAGGGCAGCTCGCTGTTCCACACGCGGACGCGGCCGAGGCGGAGCGGCTGACCAGTGCCTGGCTGGAGCGGCTCATGCGGCTGAAGCTCGGCCACGCCGACGGCCGCGTCAGCGACGACCTGTACGCCGCGGGTCTGGCGGCGGCCCGCACCGGGCTACGCGACGGCACAGCGGTCCTCGTCACCGGCGGCGACGCCGACTACGTCGTCGCCCTCGCGGCGGCGATCATCGGCGACCCGGTCCCCGGCGACCCGACGGCCGTGGCCGCCGCCCGGCGCGCCGCCGCGCTGCTGGAGACCGTGGTCCGGCTGAAACTGCGCCGCGAGTCGGGAGAACTCGACGAGGAGCAGGAGCGAGCCGCGATGGCCGAGGCCGGCCGCGCGATCCAGAAGGAGGCCGACCGCCTCGGTTGACCGCGCGAGCCAAACCGCGCGTTCACCGCCAGGGCAGCACCTCGCCGTGGCGGACCAGCTCGCCGTAGTGCGCCGGGTTGACGGGGCCGAGCGCCAGGTCGAGCAGGGCCACCGCGGCCTGCTCCGGGCTCGGGGCGCCGCTGACGTCCCACCACGCCCCCGACGTCGGCGTGTTGATCATTCCGGGGCAGACCGCGGCGAGCAGGATGCCACGCTCCAGGTCTGCCGATCGTCGTCCGGCCGCCACGGTACGGACGGCAGCCACCTGGGCGATCTTCGACGGGATGTTCAGGAACTCCGGCCACGCCGCTGTCACGGCGGTTCCGTCGCGGACCGCGTCGCGCCACCGCAGCGCCTGCGCGTCGACCTCGTCCAGGTCGGCCAGGTCGTCGAAGCGGTCGTGCAGCGCCGGGGCCAGATACCGCAGGCTGCCGAACGTGCTCGCCACGACGATCATCCGGCCACCGTCGCGCAGGAGCGGCAGGAACGCGCGCAGCACCCCGGTCGTGCCGAGGTTGTTGACCGCGACGTACTGCTCGATCACCGCGGCGGGCGGGTCGGCCGGCCCGGTCTTCATGACGGCGTTGTTGAACACGATGTCGATGCCGCCGTGCTGCTGCCGGATCTGCTCGGCGACCCGCTGCGCCGCGCCGGGATCCGCGACGTCGAGCACCTCCCCGCTGACGCCGAGTTCCTTCGCCGACGCCGCGACCCTGTCGGCGTCCCGGCCGGTCAGGTAGACGGTGTCCCGTGCGGTGAAGCGCTGTGCGAGGCCCTGCACGAGGGCGCGGCCGAGGCCCTGGGTGGCGCCGGTGACCAGGGCGACCCTGGGCGTGCTGTCCGTTGTCATGCGGGCAACGCTAGGAACGTCACGGCCATGCGGCCAACGAACATTACGCAACCCTGGTATGAGTAGATGTCATGAGCTTCGCGGACGTGTCCATCGTCGGGCTGCGCGTGTTCCGGGCCGTCGCGGAGCGCGGGACCCTCACCGCCGCGGCCGGCGCGCTCGGCTACACCCAGTCCGCGGTGTCCCGGCAGGTCGCGTCGGTGGAACGGGCCGCCGGCGCCCGGCTGCTCGAACGCCGGCACGACGGGGTGCACCTGACCCCCGCCGGACAGCTCGTGCTGCGCCGGGCGGTGACCGTTCTGGATCAGCTCGACGCCACCGCCCGCGAACTCGCCGGCCTGCCGGACGGGGCCGGCACGGTCCGGCTCGGCTGGTTCACCTCCGCGGGTGCCGTCCTCGTGCCGCAGGCCCTCGCGGCGCTGCGCCGCAGCCATCCCGCGGTGACCGTGGTGAGCCGGGAGGGCAGCACGCCGTCGCTGGTGCGGGCCCTGCGCGCGGGGACCCTCGACCTGGCGCTGCTCGCCGCGGCCCCACCGTTCCGCCCGCCGGACGGCTCGCCGGCGCTGGTGCTGACCACCCTCGCCGAGCGCGGCCTGCGCGTCGCCGTGCCCGCCGGGCACCCCCTGGCCCGCGCGACCGCCGTCGACGTCGCCGACCTGCACGGCCTGCCGTGGATCGCGAGCCGTTCCCAGGCCGACGAACGCCTCCTGGGCGTGTGGCCCGGCCTCGACGAACGCGCCGAGATCGCCCACACCGCCCGCGACTGGCTCGCCAAGCTCCACCTCGTCGCCGCCGGCTGCGGCGTGACGACGGTGCCGGCATCCCTGGTCTCGGCCGTTCCCGCCGGGGTGCGGGTCCTGACCGTCCGCGACGGCCCGCAGGAGCAGCGCCGGCTGCTGCTCGCGCACCTGCCGCACCCCCTGTCGGATCCGGCCGTGCACCTCGCCGCCGCTCTACGCGCCGCCGCCGTCGCGTGATCGGACGGCCGGCACCCTGATGGCTCGCGGTGGTCGATGACGCGGTGCTCAACGAGTTTCCGCGCCCGGTTCAACACCACCCTGCACGTCGTCGCAGCCCGGGACCGGCCGTCTACCGGAGCGTGACGACCGACACGTGTCCGCTTGTTGCGGGGGGCGCGCGGGGTTGGTTCGGCGGGTGCACAATCTGGATCGCACACGTCACGACGCGCGGCAGTGCGCGGATCGGGCGACGGGGTTTGGAGTAGCCGGTGCGCGGTCAGTCGCTGGTCGGCAGGGTCGGCGTGGTGGTCACCGCGGTGCGCGGGGGTGATCGGCCCGGCGAGGTCCGGGTCGTGGTCCAGGGCACCCCGCATCACTACCTCGCCTATGCCGCCGAGCCGCTGCCGCCCGGCACTCAGGTGCTCGTCATTCATTTCCGCGGTACGCGTCAGGTGGACGTCGAACCGTGGTCGCCGATGCCCGGGGACCACACCATCACCACTGGCTGAGAGAGGCCAACCCGATGTTCGGTTATCGTGTTCCCGCCCCGAACGAGGCCCTGCTGATCAGCGGCAGGAAGCAGCGGGGGGCAGACGCACTACCGTTCAAGATCGTCACTGGGCACGGCACGTTCGTCGTGCCGGTGTTTTCCAAGGCCACCCGGCTGACCCTGGCGATGCAGGAGGCTGAGGTCGAGGAGGACTGTTACAC
>NZ_JBHSIU010000098.1:0-36729 GCF_042653625.1 Dactylosporangium cerinum
ACGCCACCTTCCCGACCACCGCCGCCGGCTACCAGCAACTGCTGACCTGGGCCCACAGCTTCAGCATCCTGGACCGCGCCGGCGTGGAAGGCACCGGCTCCTACGGCGCCGCCCTCACCCGCCACCTGCGCCGCCACCAGATCACCGTGATCGAGGTCAACCGCCCCGACCGCGCCGCCCACCGCCGCCACGGCAAAACCGACACCATCGACGCCGTCGCCGCCGCACACGCCGTACTGTCCCAACGGGCCACCACCACCGCCAAGACCGCCGACGGACCCGTCGAGATCCTGCGGCTGCTCCGCCTCGCCCGGGCCTCCGCGGTGAAGTCCCGCACCCAAGCCGTCAACCAGCTCAAGGCCGTCATCGTCAGCGCCGACCCGGCCCTGCGCGACCAGCTGGCCGGTTGCACCGCCGCCGCCCTGATCCGCCACTGCGCCGACCTACCAGACACCACCCCCACCAACGTTGCCGACGCCACCCGATACACGCTGCGGCGCCTCGCCCGACGCATCCAAACCCTCACCACCGAGGAACACGAACTCCAGCAGCAAATCACCGCAGTGCTCGACACCCACGCCCCGCAACTGTTGCAACGCAACGGCATCGGCCCCGACAGCGCCTCCGCCCTCCTCGTCTCAGCCGGCGACAACCCCGACCGGATGCACACCGAAGCCTCCTTCGCCGCCCTCTGCGGCGTCAGCCCCGTCGAAGCCTCATCCGGCAAAACCAGCCGACGACGGCTCAACCGCGGCGGCGACCGCCGCGCCAACGCAGCCCTCTACCGCATCGCCCTCACCAGAGCCCGCGACGATCAACGCACCCGCGACTACCTCGACCGACGAACCGCTCAAGGCCACACCCGCCGCGAGATCATCCGCTGTCTCAAGCGCTACATCGCCCGCGAGGTCTACCACCTGATCCAACAGCTCAACACCACAGACCACACCCCACGAACCGCTTGACAGAACATAGGGGCATCAGCGCCCTTCCAGCCGCCGACAGGGGTCTCGGATCGTAGGAGCTCGCCGACCGCGGGCACCTGCGGCCGACCTGGCGCGACCAAAGGCCACAGGTCGATGTCCGACGCCGGAAGCTTTCGCAGGGAGCCGGCCTGCGCCGCTCACGTTCCGTGGCGGCGCAGGCCCAACGGCGGACGCGGAGATCGTGTTGAACCACGCCGGTCAGTGCTCCGCCATGTGGCGCTCGGGCCGACAGCGCGGCCGCTGTCGACGCCAACGCCGTCCTCACCGCGACCAAGGCGGCCCATATCGGTCGCGCCATCATTGGCCTGACAGGTGGGCCTGTCTCGCGGCCCAGAGTCCTGTCCGAATCAATCTGCTCTGCCGACAGGGCAGCCCTGGCCTGCGCTGCCTCAGATTGAGTGAGACGGCCACCCGCCGAATCTGGAGTCCGTCGACGTAGTTCAGCTGCATGCTCCAGTTCCAATGAGACTGCCTCGGGCGACACGAGAGGAGCCATCCAGGTCAGCCGTCCAGGCATCGACGAGGCAGGACGCTGTCCTGTCCACGCAGAACCGCTCTGTCCGGCTGAAGTTGGCGAGCTCTCTTAGCTTCCCCCGGCCGGGTCTGCTTCCCGCTTCCGCCACCTCGAACCAGAGCAGCTCGATTCCCTCAACGAGCCACCGTGTCAACCATGAACGGTCCCGATCGTAGCGTTCGACGACACCGGACCTCACCGCGAGATGATCATTTACCGGCGGCGAGCTGACTGCGATACTTCCGCGCATGACCAGCACCGACGCCGGCCCGACTGCCGTCCCCGCTCCGCCCGGACCAACGCAGATCCGGACATGGCAGGACGCTTCGAACAACGCGGCGGGGTGGATGCGCTACTGGGGATACACGGACGCCGCCGCGGATCCGGGTGGTTCCAACGTTCGCGCATCCGGTGCATTCGGCAGGGTTGCGTGGCACGCGACCACCATCGAACGGCCGAAGTTGCAGCTCCTGTACGGATCGCGCGAGCGTTCATCGGCCCAGCGACTCATCTTCTTCGCCGGCAGCGACTATGCCCCGAGGGCGGTTACGTATGCCGATCAGAACGACATCGCGCTGTTCGTCTACTCACTCAACGGCTCGATAACGGCCGTCAACGCGATCGCCCGGCGCCTCAGCTCCGTGAAGGTCGCCAGCCAGGTCTCCAAGAAGCCCGCCACGGCGCCCGGCATCCTGCGGTTTCTGGCCGGCTTGTTGTTGCTCTGCGGGATGATCGTGCTGCCGGAAGACGGGCTGTTCGCCGGAAACACGGCGCGTGATGTCGTGAAGGTCCTCTGGACAGTGCTTTCGTGCGGGCTGATGGCATGGGGCGTGCTGGCGAAAACCACGCCGAGGTCGAAAAGGAGCGAAGGCGGCACCGCGAAGGCTCAGGAAGCCGGGGTAGTCGCTGTCGAGCAAGAACAGCACGCTGAGGTAGTCGCCGAAGAGGTGCAGGAGGCCGAGAGCATCGCGGTTGCCGACGAGGACTCCAGCAGCGCGGCATCATCCCAACCAGCACCCATCGCCCCACCCGTTCAAGGAGATGGATGGGCGCTGCGAGGGAGGGAAACGATAACCGGCATCCTCCACGGCGACGCTCGCACGGCGTGGGCCTACCGCCAGTACATCGCGCAGCGCGAACCCGGCGTGATCGGCCATGACCTCGGCCGGAAGATTCTGGCAGCGGTAGAGCCCGGCGACCACGTCGAGCTGTTCGCCGACGCAGCGGTCAGCAAGCACGACAACCTCCACCACCACCACCACGCGATCCAATTGACGAGGACTGGCACATCCGAGTTCATCGTCGTCCGCACCATGCGGTCCCTGATGCTCTGCGATCGGAAGCTCGGTTCGGTTGAAGTCCTCACCGACTGCACCGTGGGCGGGGCCTCGGCTTTCACCAGCCGGGCCACGGCATGGCCGAACGTCGGCTGGGCGACCTACGTCGAGACGAGTGACGGCCGAACGATCGCCTTCAAAATCTTCCTTGACAAGGCACGGGGCATCGAGCACGAGGCCATCGACAAAGGTGTGGGGCGCCGCATCATGCGCCTGCCCGAGACGCCGGACGTACCGCCCATCCCCGATCTCGACTCGCTGCCGGAAGCCACCCCGGCCGATCGAACAGCCTTCCTTCCGACGGACTGGCGAAGCACGGAGGACATCACCCGTGCGCACATGCGAAGTCTGGGCTTCGTCGACGCCGAGCTCACCGGTGGCAGCCGAGACGGCGGTATCGACGTCGTCGCCCAGGACGGCGTGGCGCAGGTGAAAATGCAGGCGTTGCCCATCGGCGCCCCACCCGTCCAGCAATTACGCGGCACGAGACCGCACATTCGGTACCACCTCTTCTACTCCACGTCCGGGTACACCGCCGCGGCGCTTCGTGCCGCGAACGAAATCGGCGTCATCCTGTTCAAGATCGAACGAGACGGCGACGTGTCCGCGGCGAACAACCAGGCGGCCGCGCTGGCCCGCGACGGGGTGCCCGCCGGTGAAGCGCAGGAAGCAGCGATGCGAACCTCGTCAGCACTGCAGGTCGTCGAAGAGTATGCGGGCGGTGTACGCCAACGGATTCTGGACGCTGTGGCCGCCACGGACCTCGAGAAAGCCGGCAAGCGCGAACGATACAAGGGCCACCACCGCAGGGCGCTGCGCTACCTCGATCAAGCACTGACCAACCTGGACAGCGACCAGTCGTTCAACTCCGCCAGGTCAGCTGCCGTCTTCTATCGCCACACGGAGCTGCTCGCGCATGTGTGGTTCCAGGAAATGGGCGTTCCCTACCCCGGCGGCGCCAAGGATGCAGCAGCCGCCACCGAGTCCTTGGACAGCTGCTATGACTAAACCCCTGATCCACCGATGGAGCCCTCATCGGTAGATCGATTCCGTCGCAAGAACCTGTCTACCGATGACTCCACGGCCATCTCTAGCATCGTCCGCTATGTGTGCAAAGTCCGTGTCGCCACACCACGGACTATCACACTTGGCGAGATCACCTCAGTGGAGGTGGCACCGAGACGCGCTTTCCCTTTCAGCTGTTGAGCTGCGGAAAAGTGAACCTTACCGCAGCGAACGCCTCCTGGTAGCCGTCGCGGCCGTAAACAAATGCCAGAGCGACCAGGATGTCGAGGACGGCAGTCAGCGAGTCGGCCTCGGCCGAGTGGAACACGGTAGTAATCGCCCAGTCCTGTGGGGACTGCTCGCGGCCGCCATCGGGTGGGACCGGCACACTGATGCGGGCGACCGGTGCGTCGTGCAGAATCGACCACATGATGCCCGGCTTGTCGAAAGGCGCTGGGGCCTGCTCGCCGCGCCGTAATGCGGCTACCGTCGAAGCGATCGCCGGAAGGTCGACAAGGCCAGCGCGCTCCAGTGCACGGACCGCTGCCCAGGCGGCGACGGCGCGGTGGACGGCGTCGTCGGTCTCGGCAAGGGCAAACGTCAGGTCGTGTCCAGCTGGGCCAGAGTCTTGGCGTACAGACCGCCAACTGCGCGGAGCCGCTCGTTTGGAACGCGGTCGCCATACAGCCCGCGTTCCTCGACCGCCCGCTTCTCTTCTTCCTCTTCAGGTGTCAGGGGCGGACGGATGGGAAAGCCACGGAACACACCATCCGGGTCAACGTTGTTGGCGAAGTCGGAAAAGTCCATGTTGAACAGCGAGAGGTTGTTCTCGACGGACCACATCTCGGTTGGTACGACCCAGAACGAGCGGCCGGGCTCGTAGCAGAGGTCAACCGCGAGGAGCGGCATCTCCGGGTGGGTGATCGTCACACTGTCCACGAGGAACAGGAAGCTCCGGTCTGCCGCTCCCGGCATGGCCACCACCTGCCCAATGCCACGCCCGCGAACGCCGGGTCACTGACGAACCCCTTACGGCAAGGACCTCCAGCCCAGCCCAATAAGATCTACAAGCTCTCGATCAGGGGCGATTACGCTCCGCGAAATCGACTCTACAGCGGTGAACGCCCTATGCGGCGCCCCAGATTCGGATGGACTTGTCCTCGCTGGCGCTGGCGAGCAGGTCTCCGTCGGGGCTGAACGCCACTGAGTTCACCTCACCGGCGTGGCCGGTGAGGGGTTGGCCGATTGGCTGACCGGTGGTCGGGTTCCACAGCCGCACGGTGTTGTCGCCGCCGCTGGCGAGGAGGTGCCCGTCGGGGCTGAACGCCACTGAATACACCAAGCCGGTGTGGCCGGTGAGGGGTTGGCCGACCGGCTGACCGGTGGTCGGGTTCCACAGCCGCACGGTGGCGTCGCGGCTGGCGCTGGCGAGGACGTGCCCATCGGGGCTGAACGCCACTGAATACACAAAGCCGGTGTGGCCGGTGAGGGGTTGGCCGATCGGCAGACCGGTGGTCGGGTTCCACAGCCGCACGGTGCCGTCGAGGCTGGCGCTGGCGAGGAGGTGCCCATCGGGGCTGAACGCCACTGAATACACCCAGTGGGTGTGGCCGGTGAGGGGTTGGCCGACCGGCTGACCGGTGGTCGGGTTCCACAGCCGCACGGTCTTGTCGTAGCCGCCGCTGGCGCTGGCGAGCAGGTCTCCGTCGGGGCTGAACGCCACTGAGTTCACCTCACCGGCGTGGCCGGTGAGGGGTTGGCCGACCGGCTGACCGGTGGTCGGGTTCCACAGCCGCACCTTGCTGTCCTTGCCGCCGCTGGCGAGGAGGTGCCCATCGGGGCTGAACGCCACTGAATACACCAAGCCGGTGTGGCCGGTGAGGGGTTGGCCGACCGGCTGACCGGTGCTCGGGTTCCACAGCCGGACCATGTTGTCGTCGCCGCCGCTGGCGAGCAGCCGCCCGTCCGGGCTGAACGCCACGGTATTGACCGGCTTGGCCTTGGCGAACATCCATCTCGAATGACCTTCGATGGTCCTGAGGCAGCGTCGTGGGATCGCTCCGCGTGCCGCGTCGTCCTCAGGTGACGGTCCTGGTCCAGAGGAGTCGATCCGGCGGTCCGCGGTCGGTGCTGGCGTGGGCGGCGGCGTCGGCTCCGCCGTGCGGAGGAGGTCCCGGGCGGCGGTGGCCACGGTCGGGCTGTCGTGTGCGGCGACCAGGTGCAGGGCCTGCTGAGCGGCCAGGACCTGCCCCGGGTCGGTCGCGGTGAGCCAGGTGCCGAGGGTGGCCACCGCAGCGCGGCGGATGTCCGGATATGGGCTGTCCAGACTCAGTTGCAGCGCTTCCGGCAGCACCGCCGGGGTGACGGCTGCCCCGCGCGGGTTGCGGGCCAGGACGATCTCGCCCTCAGCGCCGTACAGCCAGCGCTGCGGGCTCTGGGTACCGCCCGCGGCCCTGACCTGGTCGGCGGCGTGGGCGTAGGCGTCCTCGACCGAGATGTAGCCGTCGCCGTCGCGGTCGGCGGCGCCGCTGCGCAGCCCGTCAACCAGCGCGGCGGTGAACACCGAACCACCGACGGCCGCGCCGGGCAGCGGTGTCCCTTCGTAGGAGTACTCGCCGGCCCGCGACGCGGTGAGCACCGCCCGGCCGCGACCCGCACCGACCAGCCGGCGCTCCAGGTCAACCTCGGCGCCGCCCTTCGTCTGGGCGAACGCGCCGCTGAAACAGCAGTCAAGGATCAGCACCTGCCGACGGGCCCGGCACTCCTCCAACCGGTCCAGCAACCACGCCGACTCCACCGCCGTCGAACTGAGCCGATCCCGCACAGTGTCCTTCGCCGCGAAGTACAACCGCCCCCGTGCGTCCAGCACACCGTGGCCGGACAGGTACACCACGACCAGATCGTCCACACCGCGGCCGGCCAGAAACGCGTCGACCGCGCGGCGGATCTCGTGCTCCGGCTGGTCGAGCACCGGCGTGACGGTGAACCCGCCGACGTCAGGGTCGGCCAGCACGTCGACCATGTCGGCGGCGTCCCGCGCCGGCGAACGCAGCTGTGTGAACGCCGGATCGGTGTATCCGGTGCTCGCCACCACCAATGCCATCCGCGGCCCAGGCAGCTCAGGCGCTGCCGGCATGGCGGGCCACCCACGCGTTGATCAGCTGCTCCTGCTGCTGCGGCGTGGCCCGCTCGATCTTGACCGTGTCACCATCGATCGTGAGCTCGACGGCGTGATTGTTCCTGGTCGACCAGTCGCGGATGATCGCCAGCACGGAGCTCAGTCCGGCCGAGCCCAACGTGACGCCCAGCAGCCCGACGAGACTGCCCAGACCCTTCGCCCCGGCCGGGGCGGTGTCCTCGGTCAGCGCCTCGACCTGCTCGACATCGAGGTCGAGCAGCTCAGCCCGCAACCGCCGGGCCAGCGCCGCGACCGCCTCGTCGTCAGCGCCGTCGCCGCCGTCGCCTGGACTGACACGCACGATCACATCCGGCCCGTCGAGCATCATCATTTCCCATCGCCGAGTGCACACGTATTAGAGACTGACAGCTACGGATATCACACCGACGAACGCGATGTCGCCCTCCGACTTGGCTGTTCGGCATCGGGGTTTGGTTTGACCGACGGCGGACAACGATCCCACCAACCACACCTACGCTCTCGGCCTCAGTGGCGCATTGACCCTCTGACACCGCCAACGTCCCGGGACGCCACACCGAGCTGACGATCTTGCGTCACGAGAGGATCCGCGACCGTTACAGAGAGACCAAGATCGCGGCGAGCTGAGCCGATCTTCGCGCTCATTCTCATAAGCGGCCCGGTCTTCGGACACACCCTGACCGTGTTCGGATCGGAACCCTCAACGGACATGTCGGGGATCGCCCGGCCGGGACGATGCGCGACGCCACCAAGGCGTCCATCCAGCGATTAGGCTCCGCGAAATCGGCGCTAGCGGTGAACGCCCTATGCGGCACCCCAGATTCGGATGGTCTCGTCCTGGCTGGCGCTGGCGAGGAGGTCTCCGTCGGGGCTGAACGCCACTGAAAGCACCCAGTTGGTGTGGCCGGTGAGGGGTTGGCCGATCGGCTGACCGGTGCTCGGGTTCCACAACCGCACGGTGCCGTCGACGCCGGCGCTGGCGAGGAGGTGCCCGTCGGGGCTGAACGCCACTGAAGGCACCCAGTTGGTGTGGCCGGTGAGGGGTTCGCCGATCGGCTGACCGGTGCTCGGATTCCACAGCCGCACGGTGTTGTCGTAGCCGCCGCTGGCGAGCAGGTCTCCGTCAGGGCTGAACGCCACTGAATGCACCAAGCCGGTGTGGCCGGTGAGGGGTCGGCCGATCGGCTGACCGGTGCTCGGGTCCCACAGCCGCACGGTGCGGTCGCCGCCGCCGCTGGCGAGGACGTGCCCGTCGGGGCTGAACGCCACTGAAAGCACCGCGTTGGTGTGGCCGGTGAGGGGTCGGCCGATCGGCTGACCGGTGCTCGGGTCCCACAGCCGCACGGTGCCGTCGCCGCCGCCGCTGGCGAGGAGGTGCCCGTCGGGGCTGAACGCCACTGAAAGCACCCAGTCGGTGTGGCCGGTGAGGGGTTCGCCGATCGGCTGACCGGTGCTCGGATTCCACAGCCGCACGGTGGCGTCCTCGCCGACGCTGGCGAGGAGGTGCCCGTCGGGGCTGAACGCCACTGAAAACACCGAGTTGGTGTGGCCAGTGAGGGGTTGGCCGATCGGCTGACCGGTGCTCGGGTTCCACAACCGCACGGTGCCGTCGCCGTCGCCGTTGGCGCTGGCGAGGAGCCGTCCGTCCGGACTGAACGCAACGGTATAGACCGGCTCCGCGAACATCTCCCCCGAATGACCTTCGATAGTCCTGAGGCAGCGTTGTGGAACCGCTCCGCGTGCTGCGTCGTCTTCAGTCGACGGACCCGGTCCAGTGGAATCGATCCGGCGGTCCGCAGGCGGTGCTGGCGTGGGCGGCGGTGTCGGCTCCGCTGTGCGGAGGAGGTCCCGGGCGGCGGTGGCCACGGTCGGGCTGTCGTGTGCGGCGACCAGGTGCAGGGCCTGCTGAGCGGCCAGAACCTGCCCCGGATCGGTCGCGGTGAGCCAGGTGCCGAGGGTGGTCACCGCAGCGCGGCGGATGTCCGGATACGGGCTGTCCAGACTCAGCTGCAGCGCTTCCGGCAGCACCGCCGCAGTGACGACCGCCCCGCGCGGGTTGCGGGCCAGGACGATCTCACCCTCGGCGCCATACAGCCAGCGCTGTGGGCTCTGTGCACCGCCCGCGGCCCTGACCTGGTCGGCAGCGTAGACGTATGCGTCCTCGACCGAGATGTAGCCGTCACCGTCGCGGTCGGCGGCGCCGCTGCGCAGCCCGTCAACCAGCGCGGCGGTGAACACCGAACCGTTGACGACCGCGCCGGGCAGCGGCGTGCCCTCATAGGAGTACTCACCGGCCCGCGACGCGGTCAGCACCGCCCGGCCGCGACCCGCGCCGACCAGCCTGCGCTCCAGGTCCACATCGGCGCCGCCCTTGGTCTGCGCGAACGCACCGCTGAAGCAGCAGTCCAGGATCAGCACCTGCCGACGGGCGCGGCACTCCTCCAGCCGGTCCAGCAGCCACGCCGACTCCACCGCGGTCGAACTGAGCCGCTCCCGCACAGTGTCGCTCGCCGCGAAGTACAACCGCCCCCGTGCGTCCAGCACACCGTGACCGGACAGGTAGACCACGACCAGATCGTCCACGGCACGGGCGGCCAGAAACGCGTCAACCGCGCGGCGGATCTCATGTTCCGGCTTGTCGAGCACCGGCGTCACGGTGAACCCGCCGACGTCAGGGTCGGCCAACACGTCGACCATGTCGGCGGCGTCCCGCGCCGGCGAACGCAGCTGTGTGAACGCCGGATCGGTGTATCCGGTGCTCGCCACCACCAACGCCATCCGCGGCCCAGGCAGCTCAGGCGCTGCCGGCATGGCGGGCCACCCACGCGTTGATCAGCTGCTCCTGTTGCTGCGGCGTAGCCCGCGCGACCTTGACCGTGTCGCCATCGATCGTGAGCTCGACGGCGTGATTGTTCCGGGTCGCCCAGTCGCGGATGATCGCCAGCACGGAGCTCAGCCCGGCCGAGCCCAGCGTGACACCCAGCAGCCCGACGAGGCTTCCCAGACCCTTCGCCCCGTCCGGGGCGGTGTCCTCCGTCAGCGCCTCGACCCGCTCGACGTCGAGCTCGAGCAGCTCAGCCCGCAACCGCCGGACCAGCGCTGCGACCTCCTCATCGTCACCGCCGTCGCCAGGGCTGACGCGCACGATCACATCCGGGCCGTCGACCATCATCGTTTCCCATCGCCGAGCGCACACGCAACACAGACAGACAGCTACGGATATCACACTGACGAAGGCGCTGTCGCCCTCCGGCTGGCAGTTCGGCATCGGGATTTGGTTTCATCGACGGCGGCTATCGGTCGCGGGCGCGGGGCGCTTTGTTGCTCGTGCGCAAGATCTGCGGGCTCCGCCGAGCTGGCCCGGCGCCGGCTCGTACCGTCGCAGACGACACCAGCTGGTCTGGTTCGTCACCTCATCGGCGTGGAGCATGGGTGGCTCCAGGCCGACCCGACGCAGCGCCCGCCCGTCGAGATCGGCCCGAACGTCGGCGGCAGCGAGGACGCCAATACCCGGCAATCAACGGCGTCGCCACATCCCACCAACCACACCTACGCTCTCAGCATCAGTGGCGCATTGACCTTCTGACACCGCCAACGTCCGGGACGCCGCACCGGGCTGACGATCTTGCGTCACGAGAGGATCCGCGACCGTTACAGAGAGACCAAGATCGCGGCGAGCTGAGCCGATCTTCGCGCCCATTCTCATAAGCGGCCCGGTCTTCGGACACACCCTGACCGTGTTCGGATCGGAACCCTCAACGGACAGAAGCTCGGCCCCGGCACGATCGTCGTCCGTAGCTGAAAACAGTGCATCTGACCTTGTTGGTGGTGTCCACGGAGCCCTCGTGGTCCGGGTGGGTGGCCAGTGGGCCGCTGGGTCCGCGGACGGTCACCGAGATCGTGGAGATCCCGAACCGGGGTCACGCCCTAACAATCGACTCCGGGCGGCGCGAGGTCCGCGACACGGCCCTTACGTTCGTGCGTCGTTTCGTGTGGCGCGGCCGAGGCCGCTGGCGCGGCCGAGGGCGATCGCCTCCTCGCGGGTGGCGACGCCCAGCTTGTCCAGCATGTCCGACACGCGGTTGCGGATGGTCTTCGGGGCCAGGAAGAGGCGGCGGGCCACCTGTGCGGTCGGAAGGCCCTGCGCGAGCAGTTCCAGGATTTCCAGGTCGCGGGAGTCCAGCGCGGCGAGCGCGGCCGGCTGCGGGGCGGCGGCCGCGGCGGCGAGGACCGCGGCCTGCGCGCCGCGGCCCAGGACCAGGGTGCCGCGGGCGGCCGAGTGGATCGCGGCGAGGACGTCGTCGGGGTCGGAGTCCTTGAGGAGGTACCCGTCGAGGCCCGACCCGAGGCTGCGGATCACCGACTGGTCGTCGGTGTGCATGGTGAACACGACGACCCGCAGGCGGGGCCAGCGCTGCTTGAGGTCGGCGCCGAGCGTGATCCCGTCGCCGTCGGGCAGTTGCAGGTCGAGCAGTGCGATGTCGGGCGGCTCGGCGCCGGGCCGGTCGGCCAGCGCGAGGGCGTCGGCCGCGCCGCGCACGGCGGCGATGAGCTCCAGGCCGCCGTCAGACTCGACCAGCGCGGACAGCCCGGCGAGGACGATCGGGTGGTCGTCGACCACGAGGACCCGGATCATGCCGAGGTCCCCGCCGCAGGCAGTTCGACCCGAAGCCGGGTGCCGCCGTTGCCGTCGGTGCTGGCGGCAACGAGTAGCGTGCCGCCGAGTTCCTCGGCCCGTCGGCGCAGCGACGACAGGCCGACGCCCGGGGTGATGGGGCCGCCTGCTCCGTCGTCGCGGACGTCGACGACGACCCGGTCGCCGGGATCGGTGTGCACGTCTACGCGGATCTGCCCGGCGCGCGCGTGGCGCAGCGCGTTGGTGATGCCCTCGGCCACGGTCCGGTAGACCGCGACCGCGATCGGCTGGGCGAGCGCCCCGTCGATCCGGCCCTCCAGCGTCACCGCTGGCCCTTGCCCGTCGAACGAGCTGACGAGACGCCGCAGTGCGGTGGCCAGGTCGGCGTCGTCGAGCACCGACGGGGTGAGCCCGGAGACGATGCGGCGCAGGTCGCCGCGACAGTCGGCGAGTTCGACGGCCAGGGCCTCCAGCAGCGGGGTCGGGTGCTGGCGGACCTCGGCCCGGACCCGCATGCTCATCCCGACGAGCATCGGGCCGAGGCCGTCGTGCAGGTCGCCGAGGATCCGGGCACGCTCGGCGTCGCGCTGACGCGCCACGTCCCGGCGGGCGTGGTCGGCCTCGACGGCGAGGCTCACCGCCTTGGCGACGAGCGCGACCGTGGGCAGCAGCTGGCGCACGACCCGCTCCTGCCACGGTTCCGGCCCCTCGGGGTGGCGGGGCTCGAGGAACATCGTGCCGACCCGGTCGCCGCCGACGACGAGCGGGTACAGCACCCAGTGCGCTGGCGGCTCGGGCGCGTCCGGGCCAAGGACGAGGTCGACCTGCCGGTGCCCGCTGGCGGCGGCGACCATCGCCGCGGCCTTGCCCAGCAGCGCGCGGACATCGGCCTGGGCGTGCAGGTCGGCGGTGATCTGCTCCACGTCGGCGGCGGACAGGGTGCCGGGGCCGTACCGGCGGGCCAGGAACGCCCGCCGTACCCACAGCCCGGCCGGCAGGACCAGGGCGGCCGACGCGACGGCGGCGAACGCGCCGGACACGTCCGGGCCGGGGATGCCGGCTCGCTGCCCGACGGCGCGAACGACGGTCCCGACCGCCGCCCCGGCCAACAACGCGACGACCGCGACCGCGGCGTCGAGGAGCGGCTCGTCGACCGGGCGCAACTCACGGACCGTCGCCAGGCGGAACACCAGCCCGGCCATGCTCGCCACGCCCAGCGCCTCGACGGTCGCCGCCACCCGCAGGCCACCCGCGTCGGAGGCCACCAGCACCGCGGCCACGAGCGCACCCGACGAGGTCACCAGCCAGACCAGGCGGCGCCGTGACATGCGGTCGGCGGCGATGTCCACGCCCCAGGCAACGACCGCGAACGCGACCACGACCGGCGCGACGCCAAGCCACGCCCAGCCGCGCTCGAGGCGGGCCCACCAGTCCGGGTCGCCGCCGACCGGCAGGGCCACCGCGGCGACCAGCGCCGGCATGACGGCCAGCGCCGTGCACGCCCACCCGAGCCGTGAGCGCGGGTCGCGGTCCAGGAGCAGCGCCGCGACGATCCCGAACGGCGGCCAGCCGAAGCCGTACACGGCGCCGGTCGGCAGGGCGTCGTAGTTGAACCCGGCCATCGCCGGTACCACGCCCACCGCGGTGGCCAGTCCGGCCACCACGACGGAGCGCGGCACCCCGCGGGGGCTGGTGGCGGCATCGGTCACCGCCTCATAGTGCTATACGGGGGCCGGGCGACACACGCCGCCGGGACGGGCCGGGACACGGCGGGACACCCACGGGACACCGCGGGCATCGCCCCCGGGACGGCCCCGCCAGCACGGTGGAGCCACCCCGGACCGGCCGGGGACACTCGCAGGGAGGCAATCCTCATGTCCGCTGTCACGACCGACCGCCCCGCCACCACCCGCGGCCTGCCCGCCCCGGTACTCGTCGGCGGCGCCTTCGTCCTGTCCACCGTCGCCAACGTCGCGTTCCAGGTCGGCGACATCCTGTTCACCGACAAGGACCCGCACCGGCCCGAGGGACCCATCTCCAGCATCACCAGCATCTCCGTGGTCGGCGTGGTCGCCCTGGTGATCGCTCTCGCGGTCGCGCTGCCGCTGGTCAAGAGCCCGGCGCGGGCAAAGGTCGGCGCCATCGTGCTCGGCGCGCTATCCCTGGTCACGGTGCCGTTGTTCTGGTCCGGCGCCCCCGCGATCTTCGGCGCGGCCGCCGCCTGGCTCGGCGGGCTGACCAGAGGCGCTCAACCGCAGTCCGGGGCGGCCCGCGCGTTCGGCATCATCGGCTTCGTCATCGCGATCCTCGGCGTCGTCGCGGTCTTCGCCGGAGCCCTGTCCGCCATCCTCGGCTGAGGGAGTGCCCAGCGCTGGCGGCGGGTGACCGCGACAGTGACGCTGCCGGCGACCGTGACGGCTCGACCCTGCGCGTCCGGACCGGGTCCGGACGCGCAGTGCAGCAGCGGCGCCGGGAGACGGGCTTCAGGCAATTCAGCTTTCACCATATTCCGCGGGTCCCGCAGCACTCCGCACCCGTACCCCCTGACCGTGTTCGGATCGGAACCCCTCAACGGACGGTTCAGGGCCGTGTGCGGTCGCATCGACGTGTGAGACTGCTATGCGTCGTGTCGGCCTTCAGGTGGGAGTTGTCGGGTGTCACGTGGCGGTGGTGACCGGTGGCAGCCCTCCCCTGTAGTGCTTGTGCTGGTGGCTACCGGTTTCGCGCTGGTGGGGAATCTGGCGACAAGCACAGTGCAGGTGGCGTGGCGTTGGTGGCCGTTGCTGGTGTGGGCGGCGGCCGGGGTGCTGGTGACGGTGTCGGTGCTGTTGGAGTGGCGGCGGCATCGGGCAGCCCAGCCGGAGCCGGGCACGCGACGGCTGCTGGCGCCTTCGCGGGTGTTCGGCAGGATTCCCTTGCACGCCGGCCATTTCCAGGACCGGGTGGTGGAGGTTGGCGCGCTGGAGCGTGCGTTGGGAGGCAACGGGCAGGCGGCGTTGGTGGCGTTGCCCGGGTCGCGGGGGGCGGGTAAGACCCAGCTGGCGGCCGCGTACGCGCGTCGCTGCGATGCGGCGGGTTTTGATCTGGTGGCGTGGATCAACGCGGAGTCCGGTCCGGTAACCGGGCTGGCCGGGTTGGCTCGTGTCCGCGGTCTGGGCGACGAGGACGATCCACCGGAGCAGTTGGCCGCTGCGGCGGTGCGGCTGTTGGAGTCCGATGATCGGGCCAGACGTCTCGTCGTGTTCGACAACGTCGATGACCCGGACGCCCTGGCCGGGTTCCTTCCCGCCCGGGGCACCGCGAAGGTGATCATCACGAGCAACCGGCAGGAGTTCACCACGATGCCGGGGATCACGACCGTGCCGGTGGGCATGTTCACCCAGGCGGAGGGGCTGCGGTTTCTGCGGGAGGCGACCGGATTGGCCGATACAGGGGGCGCTGTCACGCTCGGTGTCGAGCTGGGGTGGCTTCCGCTGGGGTTGGCGCAGGCCGCCGCGTACATCGCCCGTAACCGGCTGTCCTACCGGCAGTACCTGACTGTGCTGGCCGGGCAGGATCTGGATGAGACGCTGCGCCGCCAAGCTGGCACCGACCATCCCGGGGTGCTCCAAGCCACCACACTGAGCCTTGCCGGGTTGGGCCGCGACGACCCGCCCGGCGATGCTTCCCGCTTGCTGGCGGTGCTCGCGGTGCTGTCGCCGGACGGGATCAGCCGCAGGCTCCTGGCCACGGGGGCAGCGGCTGGGGCGCTGGGGTTGACCGGTGGACTGGGCCACGCTCTGGACATTCTGGCCACTACATCGCTGATCACGCTCGGCGGAATCCTGGGCGACACTGGCGGCGGTGATGGTGTGGTCGTGTCGGTGCACCGGCTGACCGCGCGGGTCATCCGCCACCAGGCAGACAACGCCGAAACCACCCTGGCCGATGGGGTGACTGCCGCGACCGGTCTGCTGGACGCCCTCACCGATGACCTGCCCCTGGCGCAGGTCGCGTTACGCCGCGCTGAACTCGACGAACTCGTCGGGCACATCCTCGCGCTGCGCGGGCACACCGAGCATCCGCCGCCGCTGCTGCTGATCCAATGCGCCTGGGCCGGCGACGCGCTACACGAGGCCGGTGACCTCACCCGTGCCGTACCCGTCCTCACCCACACCCTCACCGACCGGTTGCGGGTGCTGGGCGCCGACCACCCCGACACACTGGCCTCCCGTAGCAACCTCGCTGGCGCCTACCAGCAGGCAGGACGTCTGGCCGAGGCGATCGACCTGTACAACGCAGTCCTCGCCGACAGTGAGCGGGTCTTGGGCATCGACCACCCGGACACGATGATCTCCCGCAACAACCTAGCCAACGCCTACCGGGCGGCGGGGCGCCTGGCCGAGGCGATCGCCCTGTTCCGCAAGGTCTTCGCCGACAGCGAGCGGGTGTTGGGCCCCGACCACCCGCAGACTCTGTTCTCCGGCAACCAGCTCGCTGGCGTCTACCGCACCGCGGGGCGCCTGGCCGAGGCGACCGCTCTGTTCGGCAAGGTCCTCGCCGACCGTGAACGCGTTCTGGGCCCCGACCACCCGGACACCCTGAATTCCCGCCACTTCCTCGCCCTCGCATACGAGTCGGCAGGACGTCTGGCCGAGGCGATCGATCTGCACACCGCAGTCCTCGCCGACCGGCTGCGGGTGCTCGGCCCCGACCACCCATGGACGCTGACCTCCCGCCACTTCCTCGCCGGCGCCTACCGGCAGGTAGGACGTCTCGCCGAGGCGATCGACCTGTACAACGCAGTCCTCGCCGACCGGCTGCGGCTGCTCGGCCCCGACCACCCATGGACGCTGGCCACCCGCCACGAGCTTGCTGGCGCCTACCGGCAGATAGGACGTCTGGACGAGGCGATCGACCTGTACAACGCAGTCCTCGCCGACAGCGAGCGGGTGCTGGGCCCGGACCATCCCATTACGTCCACGGTTCGCGAGGACCTGGCAACCGCACGAACTGCTGAGTCGGATGGCTGATACGGGTGTCCCTCAGGGGATCCGCGACCGTTACAGAGAGACCAAGATCGCGGCGAGCTGAGCCGATCTTCGCGCCCATTCTCATAAGCGGCCCGGTCTTCGGACACACCCTGACCGTGTTCGGATCGGAACCTCTAACGGACGTCCATAGCGCCAAGGTCGTCGATCACAGCTCCACCGCCCGGCTATAGTGATCGCCGTGCACCGATGTTTCACGATCACCCCGCCGCCTCGCTCCTAAGCGGGGCTGTGTCCTGAGCGCGCCGAGCCGACTGGCCCGGCGCGGAGTTTTGCCGTGGATAGGTCAGGTGCATCCCCGCTTCCGCGACTCATTTCCCTTTCGTCGTAGGAGCGCAAACCTCATGCACGCATCTCACGCGCCGCTGGCGCCTGCCCACCGCAAGCCCGGCGCCGGCCTGTTGTTTCTCGTCCTGTCGGGAACGCTGTGGGGAACCGGGGGGCTCACCGGAAGCCTGCTCAGCCTCAACTCTGCTCTACCGCCGCTGGCTGTGGCCGCCTATCGACTCGCCGTCGGCGGCGCATTGATCATATTCTTCCTCGCCCTCATCGGCCGCCGCTTGCCGCGCGGACGTACGGCCTGGGGCCGCATCACCACAGTCGGCGTGCTGTCCGCCATGTGCCAGGCGTGCTATTTCGCCGCGGTGTCGCTGACCTCGGTCAGCGTGGCAACCCTTATCACTATTGGCGCAGCACCGGCGCTGGTACTCGCCACTGAGAGCGCGGTCGGACGTCGCCGAGCCGACCGATGGTCGGTCGGGCCGATATGTCTCGCACTGGCCGGTCTTGGCCTCCTGGTCGGTGTGCCCATCGGCGGGCTCACGGCGCCCGCCATGCTGGGCGGCGCAGGCTTGGCCCTGCTGGCCGCTGGCGGATTCGCTGCCATCACCCTCATCGGCACCAGCGCGGTCCCCGGCCTGGACGAGATGACCACAACCGGGTTCGGGTTCGCCGTGGGCGGACTGTTCCTGATTTTCCTGGCTGAGCCGACTGTGGGGATGGGCTTCGACCCGAGCGTCACTTCGATCACCCTCGTGATCATGCTGGGTACGGTCCCCACAGCCGTGGCCTACACACTGTATTTTCGCGGCCTGCGTACCGTGGCAGCCAGCACAGCCGCGCTCGTAGCGCTGCTGGAACCCCTTACGGGCGCCCTGCTGGCCGCATTGATGCTGGACGATCACCTCGGCGCCGCTGGCATCAGTGGCGCGGCTCTCCTCGCCGCTGCGGTCACCATCGCCGCCATGGCACCAAGCGGGCGGTTGCGATGACATCAAGTGGCCTACCGGTGCTGCAGTCTTTCAAAGATCGCTTGTGCCGGTAGTCGTGCTTCTCCTGGCTTCGATCGCACGGACCACGATCGACCCGGTTGGGGCTCGGTCGAGGCCAAGAGGCGTCGGGTGTCCGTTGAAGGATCCCGCAACGGACACTCGACGACGCCCACGCTCCCGGTTACGACATCGAGGTGGTCTACGACCTGGTCTTTCTCAAAGGACCCGTCCGATGAGATTTCTCAACCACAAGGGCTATCCGTACAGATCAGACCGATCTTGCCGTGCGAGTACGCGCCATTCACCTGCACCCGCCGAGATAAGTGCGTGAGGGAGCTTGATGTCCTCACCATTTCCCATTCCCGGCGTCGACGCTCACGGGGGTGACCGCAGCTATCGCGCACGCTACCTGACAGGCCCGTCCTCGCTCTCGCCGCGCGCCAGGCGCCCAAGCCGGCCACCGGCTGCACGCGTCGGTTTCCGCCGCCACTGCCGGCCCAGCGGCTATCTCGACCCGCAGGCACGGGTTCTTGCTCTGGGTAGATCCCGTTCCTGGCCAGCTTCCGCGGACTTGGCCAGGTTGAACCAGACTGGACACCAGCCCGCCGTACACCAGGTAGCGTGCAACGAGCAGCTTCCGACAGGTGTCGCTTGGGCGAGAGAACGATGAACCGCTGATCGGCGAAGACCTGCCACGGGGTGCGGCCGTCGGAGACGACGACCGGGGTGACGTCGAGGTGCGCGGCGGCGTCGCGGACAAAGCGCCACAGGTCCGGATCCTCGACCTTCGTATCCGCGGCTCTGCCGTGAGTTCGGACTTTCTGAAGGTGTTGAGCGGCGAACTCGCAGGCGCGGCTCCCATTTTCACAGTGGGACTGCTGCGGGTTGACGGGGTCTCGCAGATACTCGCGAGACGTCGGAACGGCCCAGTCCGGTGGTCGGGATGTTGGGGGGTGACGCGGCTGTTGGGCGCGTCCGCCAGGTCGGGTGGGCATGATGCTCCTCGGTCCTTGGACATGAAGAAGCGCCTCAGCCGGGATGGCTGAGGCGCTGGGTTGTCTTCGGTTTGTGGTGCCACGTCGTCTTGATCAGAGGGTCGTGTCGCGGCGATCGCTAGGCGTAGCTGGGTTCACGTGCATCTATCTGGGTCGCGGCGCCGACGGATGCAGTAGCCGGTCTAGGCGACGGACTCAAGGTCACGGTACGGCATGGTTTGATGACCTCCCGCGGGATGTCGTTGCAAGACGCCTACGACCTCGGCGTCGCCCACGAACTGGACAGCGACGATACGGATGAGGAATGGGGTTCACAGGACTCCGTCGCGGATCTGCACAACAACAATGTAGGTGCCCAGGTCGGAGTTGAGGCCCTTGCCACGGCCGCGGTTGACGCGTACATGTACAAGTTCGACACGTCGCCGGAGAAGATCATGATCTCAAAGTTGCGCGCAATGGTTGACCAACGCCGGGAACTCGACTTCTCGAGCACGCACGGATGAGGGGTAACTCAGGCCCGGTCCGACGGCATGCCCGTGCTGTGCGCGCGCTGCTGGCGGCAATGGTGTGCGTACTGGCCGTCCAGGGTTGCTCCGGGGGGCCCATGGGGTTTGACGACTCATCGCCGGTCTACCTCGAAGATGTCGAGTGGACCGACGACGGGCTGATCTACTTCATCAGGGAGCAGGGATTCGACGGTCATCCGGAACTGTGGCGGAAGCGAGCGGATGGCGCGGCCACGAAGATGCTGGCCGAGGTTCCTCGCGTATGCGACGTCGGCCGCGGGTACCTGGAGTTCGTGACGACTTCGTCTGCTGGGCAGCCGGCGGTCGGGGTGTCGTGCAGCGACGGCCGGACAACGGTGTACGCGTTCGATGCGACCACGAAGCGGGTGACCCCGCTCGTGGCGCTCGAGGACGCACGGCGGGTGACGATCGGGCCGCGCCCAGACGACGGGTACATGTTGCAGGGCGCCCACCCGTGCACGCGGGTGATGCCGTTTCGGGCCGGCGCCCTGGTTGAGTCGGACCTGTCGGTGCAAGCCGCCGCGGGATCCTGGCGGCTGCGGGACGGGTACAACGGCACGCCGGACTGCGCATCCGCCGGCGACGTGGGGGTGCCGGTGTGGAGCCGGCGCGGTGGCTTCGTCGCGTTCCTGGTCAGCTCCACACCACTGACGGCGGGCCGCAAGCCAGGGATGTCGTCCGACGGCTACGTCTGGAACGTCGCTGTGATCCGGGACCAGAGCTCCACGGTGGATCTGGTCGGCCCCGCCATCACCGATGCGAACGCGCTGGCGGTGTCTCCGGACGCGACGCAGATGGCTGTCGGGACCGAGGAGTCGATTCTGCTGATCGACGTCAGGACCGGCGTGAGCCGGCCCGTGCCGGGCGAGGCCGGCGCATACGACCTGGCGTTCTCGCCGGACGGCAGGCAGCTGCTCTGCACTGGCACAGACAAAAAGAGCATGCGGACCATCGCTGTGGCGTGAGGCTGGTCGTGCCGGCACGCAGAGCCGGGTCGGCGAGGCCTTCGATACCGAAGACTCGTTCAACCGCTGCCGCAGCGCAACACCGGCCCCTACCAAGGCAACGAGCCGCCGGCAACGTTGCCGAGCATTACGTTCGGACGGCGAGCAGCTCACGCACGTCTCGGCGCACTGTCCTGACGGACCGCAAAGGGCAGCGGCACGGCTGACGGACGCTGAGCCGTTGCTCGACGTGGCCAGGCCATCGATGTTCATGGCAGAGCCTGATGGACAGGGCATGCCAACTAACCCGGCCTCATGCCACCGCCCATCCCAAGTGTTGCGGACCGTGCCACCATCGCGTGGACGGGACAAGGCGTCGCGGTTCGGATGGGTACGGGGTTGCGGGGAGCGACCATAACTGGGTTTCTGATGTCAGAGTATGAGCTGCGGCGGCAGGACGCTTAACGAGTTCCAAGCCGCAGCGATCGACCGCTGGCCCCCGGGTTCCGCAGTTGGTAGTCACACGTGATGGCGGATCTGGGGTCTGAGCCGGGCAAACGCCGGTTGGGCCGGAGCGGCGCGTGTGTCTACGCTCCGGCCGGTCGGTCGAGCCGTGTTCAGGTGGGGTTGAAGGTGGTGACCCGGGCTGGTGGCTGGAGGGAAAGCGACTGGTAGATGGCCTTCTGCTCGGGCTGTAGCGGGGTGGTCTGGGTGATGGTGCCGGCGGGGCCGGCGAGGGTGACCTGTGTGATTCGCCCGAGTTGCCGGTTGATGTTTCGCCAGGTTTCACCGCTGCCGTGTTCGGCGACGAGGGTCAGCGGCAGCGCGAGCCAGCAGATCAGGACGTGGGCGCGGACGCGGTGTTCGAGACGGTGGAAGATCGGGCGGAGCAGCAGTTGGGTCTTCAGGTCGCGGAAGCCGCGTTCTGCCTCGAGGAGGTTCTTGTAGCCCAGGGCGGTGTCTTCGGCGCTGATGTGTGGGTCGCTGGTGGCGATGAGGTACTTGCCGTCCAGGCGGGCCTCGGCCTTGACCTTGCCGGCGTTGACTTTCAGTCGGCTGTTGGCCTGCTGGGTCAGCCACCGGCCGAGGGTGGGTGGTCGCGCAGGGCGCACTCGGCGCGCACATGGGCAGCTTCGTTGCGGGCGCGGGTCTTGTCACCGCGAGGGCGTTGCGCGTCGCGGGCGCGTTGCTCGGCGATCCGGCCGAGTTCGGCGTGGATGCGGGCGATCGCCTCGTCGCGCTGGGTCTGGTCCCGCAGGGCCTGGTCGGGGTTGTGGCAGATGACGAACCGGACGTCGGTTTCGTCGAGGCGGATCTCCTTGACCCGCAGGTTGTCCCGGACCTGTTGGTAGCGGCCCTGCCGGGCCAGGACCTGCTCGACGAGGGGGTTGCCGTCGCGCATGCGCATCCCGGCGATGTAGTGCCCGCCGGCGCGGCGCAGGTAGGCCAGGTTGTCCGCGGAGGTGAACCCGCGGTCCACGACGGTGATGACCCGGCCGAGTTTCCAGTCGCGGAGGTCGTCGCGGACCTCGGCCAGGACGGCCTGGTCGTTGGTGTTGCCGGACCAGCACCAGCAGCGGACCGGGATGCCTTCCTTCGTCACGGCCAGGCCGGTGACGATCTGCGGCAGATCGTGGCGGTGGTCCTTGGAGTGGCCGTAGCGGCGGAACGCGTCCTCACCGGTGTCTTTGGTATCGCGTTCGAAGTAGGTGGAGGTGGTGTCGAAGAACAGCAGGTCGACTTCGAGGTTGAGCAGGTTCGCCACGGCGAGGAACACTGCTTCCTGGACCCGGCCGGTGGTGTCGGCGTCGGCGAGGAGGTCCATCGCCCGGTAGGCGTGGTCATCGCTCATCGCAGGGTCCATCGTGGACAGTCCGGGGATCGCGGCGTCCTCACGGACCCACTCTGCGGCGGACAGCTTGCTCATCGGTGCGACCGCCCGGTTGGCCACGAGGGCGAACAGAACCCGTTCCATGTTCGTGGTGAACCGTCGCACGTCGGTGGCTGAGCGGACCGCAGCGCCGACGTCCGGACGGTGCCATAGCTGTTCCAGGAGCCACACCGAACCTGTCGTGCGGGCGTCGATCACCCCCAGCGGCGCCGCACCCGCGACAGGGCCGGTCTCGGCGCCCGGATCCGCGTCGCCGTCGCCGTAGTGCCGGTTGATCGACGCGGCCAGCCGGCGCAGCCCGGCCACGTCGACCTGGTCGGCCCGGCCGAGGTTCATCAGCACGTCGGGCCACTTCAGGGCCAGCTGGACATCGCCGAGGGAGAGATCGAATCCGGCCAGCCCCGACGCTGGAGTGGTCAAGTCGGTCCTGAGGCGCGTGCTCGACAAGATCGGCGAGACCGGAAGCACCATGCTCGATGCGGCGCTGACCGCGTACGCGAAGCACCTCATGCTCCAGGCCGGCGTACCACTCGAACCTGGTCAGTAATCCGTCGTTGCCCGCTAAGCGGGCGGATCGGGTGGTTAGCCGCGATCCGGCCGCCTGCGGTGCCCGTACGTCGAGCCAACGCGAGGGATGCCCCGGCCGCTAGGCCGGGGCATCCCTCGATCGTCTACTCGAACGCGAAGATCGCTTCCACGGCCAGTGATCGGCCGGTCGCACTGCGCGTTTGCAGTTCTGTGACGTGCCCCCGGCAGGGTTCGAACCTGCGCCAGCGGTTTCGGCGCGACTGCACCGTTACGTACTGACGCAAGTGAGCGTCCGGTATCGCCTGATGTTGCTTAGTAGCGGCACGTTCCGCCGGTTGCAGATCACACGCGGATCACACAAGCGTCTACTGTGGACGGCAAACAGGCCACGACCGGCTGGTGTTGGCCCTGGTCGTGGCCTGTTGCGTGCTGTACGCCGCGTAGGACTTGAACCTACAACCCGCAGATTAAGAGTCTGCAGGGCATACCTTTGTAACCGGGCCTACTTTGTCGGGTCGCCGAGGACGGCCGTCACCGGCAACGATCCTCGCCAACCGACGCGCTGCGGTCGCGCCCGTTATCGAACCGAGCCCAACGCCGGAGGAAGGGGAGAGGTGACCGGACCGGTCCGGGCAGTACCCAGGGCCGAGCCGCCGCCGCTCCTGGAAATTTCGAGTACTGCGGTTGAGCTGGTCTCGTCTACGGACTCCCAGCAGTCGACTCTCACCACAGCTGGGTTGAGGTGGTATCGGCCGCCGGTGTTGATGATGGGTTCCGTCGTTACGGGTGTGTCGGCTCGCATCGCTGCCCCGGTTCGTAGCACGTCCCGCATGACGCTGCGGAGGTTGCTGACGACCGTCGACAGCCGTTGGCTGGCTCGATCGGCTGGTACGTCACGCCATAGGGTGTCGAGGATGTCGGCGATGGCCACGCCGGACCGGTGCAGCACGAGCAGTGCCAGAAGCTCGAGGCTCTTGGAGCGCAGTCCCCGAACAGGCCGCCCGCCGCTGTCCAGGATCATCGGGCCGTCGATCATCTTGACCCGGACCGTCCCGCCGCTCGATCCGTCCACGACACGCGCCTGGCGCACAGTTCCGTCCACGACGCGATCTTCCGCGGCAACAAGCCGTTGCCCGCGGGCTTGGGCGTCTGCGGTACTGGCCGCGCCGTTCGACGGTGCGCCGATGGTCCGGCCGGTCGACGTCCCGGACCGTGCCGTGTGCCTTCGCAGCGGCGACGGACGCCGGCGAACTGTGATCCGTGACGGCTGTCGTCTCGGTTGCGTTCGGGATGCACTCAGCGCCCGTTGGTCGGTGGTGCGAAGGCTGTCGTGTCCGGACCCATCTGCGCGGGTCATGTTGGACGCCAGCGGCGTCGAGCGGTGGCAGTGTCGGCTGCGGTGTTCCTGACGTCTGTCAACAGGACCGTTGTGGCGGCCGTGCACGATCCGTTCTGCCGTGAGTTCCATTGCCAGCAGGGCGGTGATGCCGTCGTAGTCGGGTGTGGCGCTGAGTCGCCGGGCGACCTCATCGATGTCGAAGGTGTGGGCGGCGATTGCGGCCAGGTCGCTGCCGACGATGCTGCGGATCCGGGCCCGGAGGACGCCTGCGAGTGCGGCGTTGCGCTGCTCGCGCCGGCTGACGACGAGTGCTGCCTCGAGCGATCCGTACAGGCCCAGTGTCGGATACATCTTGGCGAGGCTGCGGGCTCTGGCTGTCATGATCGGGTGGCGTATCGAGTGGCCCCACAGTTCGTACTTCGGTGTGGGTGGCGGCAGTTGCCCGCGGGCCCGGAGCCGGTCCCGGCGTTGGTTCTCAACGTCGATCCACCAGCTGACGAATCCCAGCACGCTCATCAACGCGAAGAACCCGCCGAGGAGCGGACCGTCATGGGTCGCGGCGTTGAACGTGGCCGCGGCGACGGCAATGACAGCACCGACGAGCCGGGACACGAATGCGTGTTCGCCGAGACGACGGCGGGTGTCGGCGTCGGTGAGGAACACGACCCCACCGAGTTCCAGCGCGACGACCCCACCGACGGCGATCCACCACGGCAGCCGGAAGGTGGCGACCGCGCCGGTCGCGGCGCCGTACAGGGCCACGACGAGGACCACGGCGTAGAACAGCCGGCGCATGCGCGCTGCCCGGCGGACGGTCGAGGCGAGGTCACCGTCAAGGCTTTCGGCAGTGGCTGAGTCGGTGCGGCCGTCCTGCCGCGACAGCTGTGCCAGCAACTCCGGCTCCAACGACACGATCATCGGCGGTGCCCCGTGTTGCGCAGTCTCGCCACGTCCGGCCGGTCGGCGACTGTGGCGTCGTCCGGCGAACGGTGTCTCGGCGACGTGTGGCGCCTGCCGCTCGCGATGCCCGACGCGGCACGTCGGCGCTGATCACCGGCAGACCGCGGTGTTGCCGTCACACATGGGCATGACCGCCGCCGGATGGTGGAGCGCGGAAGGTCAGGGCGGTCGGTTCGTCGGCACCATGGCAGGGGAGTGGCGCGGCGACGCACTGTCGGCGCCGACGGTTGCCGATCGGTGTCGTGTCGGTCCATCACTACGTCAATCACGGCTCTCCTTGCCTGCGCGGGCCGGCGAACGGCGTTGGATCTGTATGTAGAGGGCGACAGAGGCTTCATTGGGGCGTTCCCCGATGTCGGCGAGGGCGGTGCGGAGGCGTTCCCACCGGGCGGTGACCCGCTCGGTGTCGCCGGCCCAGGCGAGGGCGGTGATGGCGTCGCGGGTGAGCGCCTCGTTGGCCGGGTCGAGGTCGGCCGCGTCGTCGAGCAGCGCAGCAGCCTCGGCGGGACGGTCATCGCTGAGGAGGTCGGCGAGTTGCCGGCGGGCGGCGATGCCCTGCTGCCGGTAGGCCTGACGGTCCAGGTCGATCCACGCATACGGCAGGTCCCCGGCGAGGTCCCCGGTGTGCGCAGCCACCGCCGTCCGCAACGCCGCCTCGCGACGGGTCGGGCTGTGCCGTGCGGTCGCCAGGGCGTCGTCGAGTTGCCACGCGTCGATGTCAAGGTCCGGGTTGAGGTGGTACCGGCCCCCGGTGTTGATGACCGGTTGCGCGGTCGGATTGCCGGCTGCTGCCCGGATGCTTTGACGCAGGTTCCCGACCACGGTGGACAGTCGCTGACCCGCCCGGGTGACGGTGGCGTCCGGCCAGATCGCTTCCATGATGTCCGGCAGCGCCGCGCCGGCGCGGTGGACCGTCAGGTAGGTCAGCAGCTCGAGGGCGTGGCCGCGCATCCCGGCGACGGGCTGGCTGTCTGCGTCGAGCACCACGACGTCCCCGAGGACCTGGATGCGTGTGCGTGCCGGATGCCGATCGGTGCTGGCTGCCGGCGTCGGGGACGCGTCCTGGGCGATGTCCGGGCGTCCGCTGCCGGGCTGGCTGCCGGGTTCAATGGGTCCTGCGGGGCCGGCAGCAGCGTCGAGGACGATGCCGTCGATGCCGAGGTGCCGGCAGCGGTCCAGCAGTGCGGTGATCCTGGCCCGTGGGTGTTCCTCGGACGGCTGCACGATGTAGGTGACGGCCGGCGGTTCAGCCGCAGCACCGTCGGCAGCGATGTCGGCGGATCCGACACAGCTACTGAGGTCAGTGACGTCAGTGATGTCGGTGACGTCGTGCTCGAGGAGGATTCGGGTCCGGTGCAGGGTCTCGGTTTCCAGCAGCCGGATTGCTTCACCGAGGGTGCCGGTGACCGTCAAACCCGCCCGGGCCGGTGCACCAGGCGCCACCACGGCAAGGGCGTCGGCGGTGATGACAACCGCCGTACCGCCGCCGTCGTCCTGCAGCAGCGCGGCAAACCGTGCTTGCGCGGCGGCGACACCAACGTCGACCCCACCAGACGTCGACACCGCGTCCACCGTGACTGCCGGCGCTTCCTGTTCCGCGGGCGAAGCCGGCGAACTCGATGCGACTGCACCAGCCGCAACATCGGACCTTCTAACGGTGGGACCGAATCTCCTGTGGGGGCTGCTGTCACCGGTGTCGGTATCCGGGGCGGGTGGCCCCGCTGCTGCTGATCGTGGTGCGGTCGGGCTGGCCCGCCACGACCGCGACCGTCGACGCCTGGCCGCCGCCGCGGCACCCACTGCCGCCGCTCCACCCGCCAGCAGCAGCCACGGCAGGACGCCGGCGTCATCCGTGTCCGACGCATGCGTCGTATGGGGACCGGAAGCCGTGGACGCATCGGCACCGACCATCGGTGATGTGCTCGCCGTAGCGGTGGGGCCGACATGTTCATCTGCGGTGGTTTGCGGCAACGGTTCCTGCGTAGGAGCGGATTCGGTGAGTGCTGGCACGGCCGGCTCGACGCCAGGCAGTCGCAGGGTCCAACCCGGATAGATCAGATGAGGATTGGTGAACGTCCCGCCGACATCGTCGAAATGGGCGCCTTTGTTGAGGGCGAAGATTTCCGGCCATCGGTTCGCGTCGCCGATCTCCCGGGCCGCGATCCGGGCCAGTATGTCTCCTCGACGCACCGTGTACGTCCGCGGCTGCGCTGCCGGCCCACCAGCGACGGCCCCGACCAGCACGAACTCGCCGTCACCGGTGACAACCGCGGCGGCCGGCGGCGACGACGCCGGATACGTCGCTTGCACCGATACGTGGCCCGCTGCCTCGCCGGAGATCGGACCGCTCCCGCCGGCAGCCAGCGCAGCAGATGGCTGCAGCAGCATCGCCACAGTGCCCGCTGCGGCGCTCACCGCGTGATGCAACGGCACCGGTAGCCGCGCGCGGATGTCACCGACTCCTCGTACCACTGCGATGACGTCCGAGATCGTTGCGACCAGCAGCCAACCCCAGACGAACCAACCCACGCCGACGGCGACCAGCACCAGCGTGGCGGCGCACAACGGCTGCGCCACGACCTCGGCCCAGTCGATGTTGCTCCAGGCCGCCGTCTGCAACGTCATCAGCAGGCCCGGCAGGGCGACGAGGCCGGTCAACAGGGCGACGGCTGCGGCGAGCGAACGCAGTACTCGAACGGTAACGCCGACCGCCAGGCCGACGGCGGTACCGGGCATCAAACATCGACGACGCATTGTAGGGTCTCCCGTCCAGCGGAACCAATCGACGGACGTGGACACCGTAGGACGCGGTCAGCGGTCAGACGGGCAAAATGTCGGTCACAGCAGTTCACACGCGATCACAGCGGTAACACCGCAGCTCAGCGGCATCCGCATGGTCGCGGCCAACCGGTCGAAAGGTCGCGCGGTACGCACGGTTGCTCGTCGTACATGCGCAGACCGTGACAGCTCCCGGATGCCAGGTGTCAGTCCGCCAAGCGGCGGGAAGTGGCCAGGACAGCCCGCTGGACAGACGCGGCGCGTACGTATTCGTTGACGAACAGCCGCGATGACGGCGCGGTCACAGCGACGACAGTCCGGCGCAGATGCCCGTGACCAGCGGGCCGTACACGGCATCGATGCCCAGCGCATCCGAACCGGCACAATGAGATCGGCCGACCGGCGGCACTCGGCCGCTGCTTACCCCATTCTCGTCCAGTGTCTGGATCAGTACGCTGCCGGCGTGCATCCCCACTCGAGCCTGGGCATCGACTTCGGCACCACCCACACGGTCGCCGTGCTCTCGGAGTCCGACGGCCGTTCCGAGGCGCTGCTGTTCGACGCGTCACCGCTGTTGCCGTCCGGGGTCTACGCCGACTCGGGCCGCTTGCTCGTAGGCAGGGACGCCGAGCGTTCCGCTCGGCTGAACCCCGCAGCGTACGAACCGAACCCGAAGCGCCGCATCGACGACGGCACCCTGCTCCTCGCAGATGCACAGGTCGCCGTGGTCGACGTGGTGGCCGCCGTGCTGACGAGGGTGGCTGAGGACACGCGGCGGACGCTCGGCGGTGACCCACGGAGGGTGGTCGTGACGCATCCCGCCGGCTGGGGGCAGCGACGGCGGGACATCCTGGCCGACGCGGCCGCCCGGGCCGGCTTCGGCAACGTCGAACTTGTACCCGAGCCCGTCGCCGCCGCTCAATACTTCACCAGCGTGCTCGGCCATCAAGTGCCCGAAGGTACGGCTGTGGTGGTGTACGACCTCGGCGGCGGCACGTTCGACATCAGCGTGGTGCGCAGGCTTGCTGACGGTGGCTGGAAGGTCGCCGCGTCCGCAGGCCTGGACGACGTCGGCGGCGTAGACATGGACGCTGTCATCGTCGACCGTGTGCTCCGCGCACTCGACGAGCCGGCACAGCAGCGGCTCGCTCATCCTCAGTCGCTCGCCGACCTCCGGCATCGTCTGCAGCTCTGGGACGACGCCCGATCAGTCAAAGAACAATTGAGCCGTGGCGCAGTCGCTGGCATGCCGCTACCGCTCGCGGACCGCGACGTTCATGTCACCCGCGAAGAGTTCGAAGAGCTGACCCGGCCCCTGCTTGAACGAACGATCACGCTGACGACCGCCACGCTGTTCACCAGCGGCGTCAACGCCGACCATCTCGCCGGCGTCTTCCTGGTGGGCGGCGCCACGCGGGTGCCGCAGGTCGCCACGCTGCTACACCGAGCGCTCGGTGTTCCCCCGGTCGTCATCGAACAGCCGGAGCTGGTCGTTGGCCGCGGCAGCGTCGTGTCCGTCACAGCGCTCGTGGCCCGGCCCGCAACTGCGGACGTACCACGGTCGACCGGCGACGGTGAGGCCCCTGAAGGGCCAGCTCGACCGGTGCCGTCTTCGCCGCGTGAGGACCCATCCACCGTTATTGCAACACCGGCCGACGAGACACCTGGCCCGCGCGTCGACCCTCAGCCTGAGCCCCGTCCGGTGGCCGCGCACCTCCTCCTCGTTCTGGTCTTGCTCGTAGCGACCGCGGTCTCCGCACTGTTGCTGAACCTGACGCTCAACGCGGTTGCCCACGACCTGTTCTACTTCAGCTGGCACCGCTGGCAGGCGCTGTGGATCCTGCCCGTGCTGGCCGCGGCTGCTTGCGCTGTCTGTCTGCTGGTCTGGACCGTGGGTCGGCTGGTGCATGGGCTGGTACTCGTCGGGTTTGGGATCGTCTTCGCGTTCTGGGCGAGTGTCGGAGTTACCGGCGAGGTGTTCACCGGTGACAACACCGCAGGCGTCATCCTCCCGGCTGTGGCCATGGTGACTGTCGGCTTGCTCGCACCGCGCGGGGTCCGATCGGATCGGCGACGATCGGGCTGGACTCTCGGCGTTGTTGCTCTGGGTGGCCTGGCAGCGGGTTTCGGCAACTGGTTCGCGGCGCTCAAGCAGGAAAGCAATCCCGAGTTGTTCACGTTGATCTTCTATCTCCTTCCCATGGCGGCCGGTGTAGTGGGCTCGTTCGCCCTCATCGACTGGTGGCAGGCACGTCGATCGCATCCGAGGGTGTGGCAGGCCGACACCGCCGTCGAATAGCGCGCGGCACCAATCGACGGAGTGGACACCGTAGGACGCGGTCAGCGGTCAAGCGGACAAATGTCGGTCACAGCAGTTCACACACGATCACAGCGGTAACACCGCAGCTCAGCGGGCATCCGCATGGTTGCGGCCAACCGGTCGACGCCGCGTCGGCACACCCTCGCCACAGCGGCCGACAAAGACGGTCACGCACACAGCAGCTGACAGCACCATGAACGGGACCGCCCAACCAGATCCCTCGACGACCACCCTCGAGCCCCTGGCTCCGTCAGTGATTTCGGGACCCGTTTGTCGGCGAGCGTAGTTCCCACCAGCCGACTGCCAAATCTTGTATTCGTGAGCTCGGGGCCCACTCACGAGGCCGGGCAAGGAGGCCGGCAGGCCGAGCCAACGCAGCGGGGTTGCCAGCAAGGGACACGTTCAGCCGAGGATTTTTCGGTACGGAGCGTGATGGTCATCCAGAGGGCGCGCACCGTCAGCGGCACGAGCAGACTGGCGGATCGTAGCGACGGTCGCGGCCACGACCCCGGCCGGCCTCGACAAAGTTCCGATTCGGGCATGATGGGCCTGTCCGACCTCGACACTGATTCGACGAGGGTAGCTGTCGACTACCAGGTACCAGCGGGCGTCATACGGCACCTCAAGAACAACCGGGCTGAAGTCGAAGAAGCCGCCGTAGCACTCGTACTCTTCGTCGTCGAGATAGGCCTGATACTCGTCCCTGTCCATGAGCATGACCCTGGCGGTCGAACCTCGAAGGGTCACTTCGAGCTGAGCGCCGCCGGCGAAGGACCCAAGCTCCCAGTACAGATGCTCCATGAGCCATTCGTAGCGGGACAGGTGCGTACAGTAAAGGTCGAGTCGCCAACCGGTCCGTCCTCGGCAGCGACTGAGTCGCTATTGTTGCTGTGGGCGGCGAGCGTTCCGCGGCAGATGCGGGGGCTTCACCGGACTCTGTTGTCAGGCACTGTTGTGCGGGCCGCCTGCCGATACAGAAATGCCGCGAGGTCAGCGAGGCACCAGGGCCGTGGCGCGGTCGACAGGGCTGGGCGATGACTTAGATTGACCTTACTCGACGCGCCCGGGGGATAGATGACGGTTTTCGGCTGCCGGACCTGCAAGGCTGCTCTGACGGTTCCGGTGTCGAGGGTGGCGCTGCCCGTGCACATGGACCAGAAGTACGGGAACGGACCGGGATCGCTCGCCCCGGCGCTGGAGCCGGGCACGTTCGCGGTGAATCCGCTGCCCTCCGGTTCGCCGTGGCGCCGGTGGGCCGAGCTCGAAGCAGGTGAGGCCGAGGCGCTCGGCTGGTACGCGCCGAGGTTCAGTATCTCCGCCGGGCCGGTCGGCCGGGTGTTGATCGCCCCAGGGGACGTACGCGGCGCCGTCATCGACCCGGCGCTGGTCGGCGACTCCGCGTGCTGTGGCCTCGATGGCGGCGAGCCCAACATGGTCTGCGTCACCTGCGGCACGCCGGTGGCCATCCGGATCGACGACTGTGGCCTGCGGCAGGCGATCTGGCTGGACCCGCTGGCCACCGGCATGATCGAGGACGGTTCCGGCCCGCACCCGGTGCTCGACTGGGCGGACCTGATCGACCAACGGCCCGGTATCCCGCCGTCCGAAACGGGCGGCTGGCACCCGATGTGGGCAGCCGCTGTGGCCTCGGCGCTGGCGCACTTGTTGGCCGCCTCGGGCGGCGACCCGATCCTGATCCCGGATCACCAGGTCGCCGAGATATTCAGGCCCACTCTCGCCCGTCTCGTCGGCCCGGTCGGCACGAGGCTGGAGCGCACCCTGGTCCTGGCCGGGCCCGGCCTTCCGGAGGCCGACGGCGATTTCGCTCTCATCCCGGAACATCCGCAGACTGGCGAACTCTGGCCGGTGGCCCCGCCGGTGAAGCCGGTCCCACTGGCCTGGGACGCCTGGCGGCACCTCGCGTTCCACCGAGCCCCGAAGCCGGTCGGGCGGTCGGTCCCGATCCTGCCCGAGGCCCTGCCGGCATTGCTCCCGGGTTACCGGTTCGAGCCGGACGGCAAGATATTCCTCAGCGTTCTGGCCCGACTGCCCGAGGTCAGGCAGCCGCAGTTGCGTGCCGTGTACGACCGAGGCCGTCCCTATAGCTACAGCTTCTACATCTTCTGACCGCGTGGCTCGCCGTGATAGCGCCCTTCTTACGGCGGCTTCACGCTCATCGGCCAGTTCAGGAAGCCGCCGACACCGCCAGGTCGATCACCAATCGTGACGGCCAGGAGGCGGTCGCCGCGCACCATCGGCGGCAGATGCGGGCGTCGCACAGTGACGTCTGCGCTCAGTATTCTCGAGGGATGTCCGAGACCCTCGATGAACTGTTGCGCGCGCTCGCCGCCGCGGGTCGAGGCGTGGATGCGTCGTCACTGATGGACGAGATCGAGTTGCTTGTCGAAGAGGATCCCGAGGGCAGCCGCACGGCCGTCTACGCCTATGCCGGTGATGAGGGGATGCGCCTCCGGCTGGTTGGCTTCCTCGGAGATCCGCGCGACTTCGACGTCCTCGCTGCGGGTCTTGCCGATCCGGAGCTGCGGTTCACGGCACTGGAGGCCCTCACCAACCAACCGGACGCCGACCGGGTCGACGCCGTGGCTCGGTCGTTTCTTGTCGACCTGACCCGATGGTTCGGTCGCAGGCCGCCGGCATGGTGTCCTTTTGGGCCAGGCCCGGGGCGCTTGAGGTGTTGATGCCGCTTGCTGATGATCCGGTTCCGCACGTTCGGATGGTCCTTGGTTGGCACCTCGGCGGACTGCGCGATCTGGCGGCCGAACCGACACTTCGCGTGCTTCTCGCCGATCCCGACGAGCAAGTACGGAAGTTCGCCGCCCGCGGCCTCGCAAGGTTGAACAGCAAGTAGTCGTGTACGGTGCCCAGCGACTGGATGTTGGGTCGATCATGGCTACGCTGCGCAACGAGCGACCAGCGGCAGATGTGCGCGCTTGACGCAGTCAAGATCGTCGGTGGAAGAGGCGCCGGGGATCATGGCACATTGGGGTCGGGGTGGTCATCTACAAACCGTGTGGCGGCGTCGCCGTCGATGAGCGAGTTGTCGACGAGCCAGTCGACCGCGCGACGTTGGGCGCGGGCGTCGCGGAAGGCGTGCCACGCCGGCAGCAGGTGCGGATGTTCTTGGTGCAGCTCGTCTTTGAAACGACGAAAGGCGCCCTTGCCCTCGATGGCCCGCGCCAGCCTCCGTCCGGTTCGGTCATCGCTGACCCGCTCGGCGAAGTCAGCCATGTCCTGGTACCAGATGTAGGACGGGAGCGGGTCGATGCAGATCAGGTCTAGATCATCGAGGTCAACGGGTGTCTGGCCGTCGATCCCGGTGTCGGAAGTCCAGAACACGACGTCTCCGGTCTGCGGATTGATCAGCCAGCGGTGCTCGTAGTCTGTCTGGTCCGCAAGAGCGGTAGCGATCTCCTCCAGATCAAGGCCGCTCAGATCAAGCATCGGACCACGATAGTCGCCGCACATAAATCTGGCCGCGCGGCCACTGGTCGACTTCCATCGATGTTACCTGCGCTGATCGCGGCAGAGTAATAAGGCGCGCCGTCGGAGGATTCCCGTTGGGTCGGAACTCGGCAGCGCTCGTTCTGAGCTCTGGCTCCTTCTCCTTCAGCGCCGAGAGGACCTGCTGCTGCTCGATCTGTAGCCCTTGGTTGTTGCTGGGTCGACCAAAGTCGGTAGCCGTGCCGGTAACGGCCGCCGAGCATGAAGACATGACGGATACAGCCGAAGATGCGGTTCCCGCTCGGGCCGGCCGGCGTCGCGGTTTGCCGGCGGTGGGCCTCTTCCTGCTGTCACCGCTGTTCGGCGAGTATCTGTTGGGCAATCTGAAGGTCTCGGATCTTGCGCTGCTGCCGTTCCTGGCCCTGATGTACGGTGCGGGTGCGCTGTTGATCAGGGAGACGGCGCGCCGGTTCGGGCGCGGATCGGCCACGATGCTCATCCTCGGCGTCGCCTACGCGCTGGTCGAGGAGGGACTGGTCGACCAGATGCTGTTCAATCAGCATTACTTCGTCGGCCAGTCGGAGGGCAGCGACACGTACATCGGTGCGTTCGGTGTCGACGCCTGGCTGACGATCATCGTCGTGGCGATGCACGCCATCTGGAGTACCTACATCCCCATCACCATCGTGGAGTCGCTGGTGCCGGGCAGGCGGGCCCGGCCGTGGCTGGGCCCGGTCGGCATGGCTGTGACGGCGTCGGTGTTCGCCGGTGGGTCGGCATGGCTGGGCTGGGAGACCTATCGCGAGACCGGGTTCCTTGCCTCAGCGGCACAGGTGACCGGCGCGTCGCTCGTGGTGGCGGGGCTGGTCGTCGCTGCGTTCCTGGTGCCGCGGCGGGTCGGCGGACCGCCGCCGTCGGGCAGGCCCACGCCAAGGGTGTGGATCGCCGGCCTGTCCGCGTTTGCGGTGTCGAGCCTGTTCATGCTCACCGATACGTTGCCCGGCTGGCTTGAGGTGGCGGCCGCGCTCCTGCTCATGGTCGTCTTCGCCGTCGCGGTGCTCCGGTGGTCAAGCCGTCCCGGGTTCGGCGAGCGCCACCGACTTGGGCTGGTCGCCGGCGGGGTACTGACGTACGCCTGGTTGGGCCTGACGATGGAACCGGAGACCGGTCCGAGGTCGATGAGCGACCAGGTGGGCGGTGTACTCATCGCCGGTTTCGCGCTCGCGCTCACCGCGCTCGCTGTTCGGCGGTCGACGGCTGTCGACAATGGTCCGGCCGGCCCCGGGTGAGCCATTCCGAGCCACTTTTCCGCGAGCCTGTTGCCGGCCACCGACGAGCGGGGCGATGCCGACGTCTGGCAGATCCCGAGACGGCACCATCAGAAGCGACCGACGCCCGACCTCAAAGGACTGGGTGAGAGCTGTGCTCGTCGTCCTCCGCACTCTCAACGGCAACTCAGTGCCGCTCATTCGAAGGGATAGGACAGGCCGGTCGAGGCCACCGTCGACCACGTTCGACCACGTGGCGACGCATCCTCTCATCGGCTCCCTGTTTACTGGATCTAGTACTCCAGCCGTACTTTCGCGCCTGACGTTGTTGCTGGTGGGAGGCCATTTTGTCGTCTTGGTAGGGTGGCCCTGTTGTGATGACCATCCTATGTAGACTGTCGTGCCGTGTCGATCGGTGCGGTTCCGGGGTGGATGTCGGCGTTCGACGACCTGATGGCTGTGGTGGCGCCCCGGTTCGGGCGGGTGGAACCGCGCCGGCAGGCCCGGAGCTATCTGGTGGGTCTGTTATCGCCGTTGGCGGACAAGAACGGCTGGACCTTGGCGGAGGCGGCGGGCGACCGGACGCCGGACAGGATGCAGCGGCTGCTCAACAGGGCTCAGTGGGACGCTGACGCGGTCCGCGACGACCTGTACAGCTATGCCGCTGAGCATGTCGGCGATCCCGGCGGGGTGTTGATCGTGGACGAGACCGGGTTCTTGAAGAAGGGCGTCAAGTCCGCCGGAGTACAGCGGCAGTACTCCGGCACTGCGGGCCGGATCGAGAACTGCCAGCTCGGCGTGTTCCTGGCCTACTCGAGTCCGCGTGGGCGGGTGCTGCTGGACCGGGAGTTGTATCTGCCTCGGACCTGGTGCGACGACCTGGCGCGCCGCCGTGAGGCCGGCGTCGATGACGCGGTGCGCTTCGCGACCAAGCCGGCGCTGGGTCTGCAGATGCTCGCCCGTGCGGTGGATGCCGGCCTGCCGGCAAAGTGGGTGACCGCGGACGAGGCGTACGGCAAGGACGCCAAGTTCCGGCTGTGGCTGCAGCAGCGCCGCATCAGCTACGTCCTGGCCGTGGCCAGCAACCAGAAGGTCCCGACCGAGGGCGGCAGCGCCCGCGCTGACGTGCTGGCCGCTGCCGCGCCGGCGCTAGCCTGGAAGCGCCGCAATTGCGGTGACGGCGTGAAAGGGCCTCGGGTCTACGACTGGGCAGTCGCCACGCTGCCGGACACCGGCACCGCCGAACACGGCCACACCCGCTGGCTGCTGATCCGCCGCAGCATCGCCAAACCGACCGACCTGGCGTATTACCTGTGCTACGGCCCGGACGGCACCGGCGACGAGGAACTCATCCGGGTCGCCGGGACCCGCTGGGCGATCGAGGAATGCTTCCAGACCTCGAAAAACGAGGTCGGTCTCGACCACTACCAGGTCCGCCGATACGACGCCTGGTACCGGCACATAACTCTGGTTATGGTGGCCCACGCGTTCCTCGCCGTCACCGCGGCCACCGCTGAAAAAGGGGCTGTGCAAGGGATCGGGAAGGCCTCATACCCCTCACCCTCGGTGAGGTCCGACGTCTCCTGGCACACCTGATCACCATCACCCGACCCGTTGATCATATCGATCGATGGTCACGATGGCGCCGCCGACACCAGTTCAGGGCCCGAACCAGCCACTACCAGCGAAGACTCGACCTATTGCAAGTGCGGCTGGAGTACTAGTAGTGCTTTGTCATGATCTTCGGCGGGGTCGTCGTTTCGGTTGCGGGAACTGGGTTC
>NZ_JBHSIU010000099.1:0-4785 GCF_042653625.1 Dactylosporangium cerinum
ACGCCACCTTCCCGACCACCGCCGCCGGCTACCAGCAACTGCTGACCTGGGCCCACAGCTTCGGCATCCTGGACCGCGCCGGCGTGGAAGGCACCGGCTCCTACGGCGCCGCCCTCACCCGCCACCTGCGCCGCCACCAGATCACCGTGATCGAGGTCAACCGCCCCGACCGCGCCGCCCGCCGCCGCCACGGCAAAACCGACACCATCGACGCTGTCGCCGCCGCGCACGCCGTACTGTCCCAACGGGCCACGACCACCGCCAAAACCGCCGACGGACCGGCCGAGATCCTGCGCCTGCTCCGCCTCACCCCGAGCTTCCGCGGTGAAGCCCCGCACACAGACAATCAACCAACTCAAAGCCGTCATCGTCAGCGCCGACCCGGCCCTACACGACCAGCTGGCCGGCTGCACCGCCGCCGCCCTGATCCGCCACTGCGCCGACCTACCAGACACCACCCCCACCGACGTTGCCGCCGCCACCCGATACACGCTGCGGCGCCTCGCCCGACGCATCCAAACCCTCACCACCGAGGAACACGAACTCCAGCAACAGATCACCGCAATACTCGACACCCACACCCCGCAACTGTTGCAACGCAACGGCATCGGCCCCGACAGCGCCTCCGCCCTCCTCGTCGCAGCCGGCGACAACCCCGACCGGATGCACACCGAAGCCTCCTTCGCCGCCCTCTGCGGCGTCAGCCCCGTCGAAGCCTCCTCCGGCAAAACCAGCCGACGACGACTCAACCGCGGCGGCGACCGCCGCACCAACGCAGCCCTCTACCACATCGCGCTCACCAGAACCCGCACCGACCAACGCACCCGCGACTACCTCAACCGACGCACCGCCCAAGGCAACACCCGCCGCGAAGCCATCCGCTGCCTCAAGCGCTACATCGCCCGCGAGGTCTACCACCTGATCCAACAGCTCAACACCACAGGCCAAACCCCACGAACCGCTTGACAAACATAGGGGCATCAGCGCCGAGCGGAGTGACGAGAGATTGTCACGCTCCGTTCTGAGGGAGCCCGGAGGTGTAACCCCTCCGGGCCACCCGACCTGTGTCCTGTGCGATTTGCGCGGTCTGTGCTGGCAGCGTTGCGAGGTCCGGGTGGCCGGTACCTCGGCGAGCATTCACCCGACCCGGACCGCGCAACGTAGCCCGTACACGAAGGCGGCGTCAGTTCCGGACCGCCGGGAACGGCCGCCGGACGGCATCGGGGCGTCGTACCTTCGGCGCCGACGCCCGGTGCACGAAGGCCGGCGGGAGGTTGCGCCACACCAGCGGGCTCGTCGCGGTCGCACCGAACCGCTGCGCGAGTTCCGCGGCGAACCGGCGCCCGGGTGGGGTCCACGCCGCATGGGCGTAGGCGAACGTGGCGAACATGCCGGTGGGGGCGAGGCGTCCGGCGACGGCGTCCAGGATCCGGTGCCGTGCCGGCCCGGGCATGACGGTCCATGGCAGCCCGGACACCACGGCGTCGACCGAGTCCTCCACCAGGCGCGCCAGGTCGGCGGCCGACGCGTGGACGACCTCGACCGGATGCCCGCGGTACCGGTCCGCGAGGCGGGCGGCCAGGTGACCGTTGAGCTCGATCGCGACGACCCGGGTGCCCGGACCGACCCGGCGCAGGATCGCATCGGTGAACACGCCGGTCCCAGGCCCCAGCTCCACGACAGTCCGGGCGCGCTCCAGGTGCATGCCGTCGGTCATCATGCGCGCGAGTCCCGGAGAACTGGCCGCGATCGCTCCGGTCAGCCGTGGGTACCGCAGAAACTCCGTGAGGATGGACATGAAGGCGACGCTATGGACGGCGGGCGTCGCCGGTCGTCGTGCCGGCTGGCCGTCGTCATCCTGCCCAGGGTGGACCCGGCACCGCCCGGTGGGAGGACGACCGATGAGAGGCGTTCGCCGTACCGTGTGGGCCGTGCACCGGTTGATGTCGTGGCCGAGAAGGTATGCCAGGGTGGTCGAACCGGCACTCGCCGTGGTCCTCGCCGTGCCGGCGCTGGTGAATCCGCAGGCGGGCGGGCCACTGTGGGCGCAGGGAGGCGTGCTGGCCGGGCTGGTCCTGCCGCTCCTGTGGCGTCGCAGCCAGCCCGAGGCGATGACCGCGGTAGTGCTCGCGGCCGCCTGGCTCGGGCTGCTCACCCGGACCTGGTCCCAGCATCTCCCGCTCGCGCACGCCGCACTGCAGCTCATGCTGCACACGCTGGTCGTGCGGGGCAGGCGCCGACCGGCCGCGCTCGCCGCCCTGGCCGCGGCGGCGTTCTTCGTCAGCTGGTCGCTCACTCGCTATCCCGCGTCCGACGCCGGCTGGGCCGCGGTCACCTACTGCCTGTCGATCGCGACAGCCTGGCTGCTCGGCGAGTACGTGCGGGCGCGGCGCGCCTACCTGCAGTCGGTCGAGCGCCGGGCCGAGCTCGCCGACTCCGAGCGCCGGGCGCTGGCCCGCGCCGCGGCCGCCGAGGAACGGGCCCGGATCGCACGGGAGCTGCACGACGTCCTCGCCCACAGCGTGGGCGTGATGGTCGTCAACGCCGAGGGTGCGCAGCTCATGCGCCACACCGACCCAGCCGTCGTCGACCGGACGCTGCGACTGGTGAGCACCACCGGGCGCGCGGCACTCAAGGAGCTGCGCCGGCTGCTGGAGGTGCTGCACGAGGACGGCACGATACCCCCGCCGCAACCGAGCCTGGCGGACCTTCGCCAGCTGGTCGACGGCGTCGGTGCCGGGCGGGCAATGGCCGGCCTACGACTCACCGGCACCGAGGAGGGCGTGCCGGCCGGCGCGGTGCTGCAGACCTACCGGATCGTCCAGGAGGCGCTGACGAACGTCGTCAAGCACGCGGGAACCGGGGCGGGCGTCGACGTCGCGGTCGACCTCGGCGTACCCGGACTGCATCGAACGGTGCGGATCGAGGTGCGCGACGACGGGGCCGGCGAGCGCGGATCCGGGCCGCGCCTGCCGTCGTCCGGGCGCGGCATCACGGGGATGCGCGAACGCGTAGCGATGTTCGGCGGGACCCTCGAAGCGGCCCCGGCACCGGAGGGCGGATTCCGGGTGAGCGCGACCCTGCCGCTCGACGGCGAACCGTGCCTCACAGGCCCGCCACAGGAAATCACAGCCGCGCCACAGGAGATCACAGCGCCGCCACAGGCGACCCTCAGCACGATGGGCCCATGTACGACCGACCACCGTTCCGGGTCCTGATCTGCGACGACCAGGAGATGATGCGCGTCGGGCTGCGCATGGTCGTGGACAGCCAGCCGGACCTGACCGTCGTGGGTGAGGCCGCAGACGGTACGGAGGCCGTGGACGCCGCCGTCGAGCTGCGTCCGGACGTGGTGCTCCTGGACGTCCGTATGCCGCGACTGCACGGCGTGGCCGCCGCGGAGCGGATCACTGCCGCGCTGCCCGACACCCGCATCCTGATGATCACCACGTTCGACCTCGACGAGTACGCCTTCGCGGCCCTGCGCGCCGGCGCGAGCGGCTTCCTGGTGAAGGACGCACCTGCCGCCGAGATGCTGGTGGCGATCCGCGGGGTGCTGCGCGGCGACCCCATGGTATCGCCGTCGATCACCCGGCGGCTGCTGGACCGCTACGTCACCACGGGCGTCTCCGCGCTGCCGGACACCCGCCTGGAGGGGCTCACCGACCGCGAGCGGGAGGTGCTCGGCCTCGTCGCCCGCGGGCTGACCAACACCGAGATCGCCGGCCGGCTCCACCTCGGCGAGACCACAGTGAAGACCCACGTGGGCCGGATCCTCGCCAAGCTCGGGGTGCGTGACCGGATCGGCGCCGTCATCTTCGCGTACGAGACCGGTCTCAACCGTCCGGGGACCTGAACCGGCCCCCGTCGCGGGAGGCCGTGCCGCGCGCCGCTTGGCAAACGCTGCCCCGCTGCCGGCGACTACTGTTCACCACGCCACGCTAACCCGGGCATCCCCGGCAATTACTGTCCTTTGCCAATGAGGGTGAGGCGGGTCAAGTCGCTGGCCTGCGGTGCCTCATCTTGGATGGCGAAGCGTGAGGATGCTCTTGCCATCCAAGATGAGGCATGTTCCGTTGCGCCGTCCCGGCCTATTCGTCGAAAGAGGCTGATGCGGTCAAGCGCTCGACGAAGGTGCGGAAGTTCGATGCGAGCGCCAGCTCATGGTCCATTTCGTTGTCGATCCAGACAACCGGTGGTTGCCCCGCTGGTCCGCAGTCTCGGTAGTCGAGGGCGAGCCAGTAGTGTCCCTGGCCGCTGAGCAGGATCACTGGCGACGGGAGCTCCCATTCCTGCACCAGGTATGGGGTGTCGAGCAGCGTGATCGTTCCAGGTTGCCCGGCGGGTCCGATCCCATGGAGGTGGTCGAAAGGGACGTGATCTTCTGCGTAGAAGTTCGAATCGGCGGGGCAGGCGTCCCAGGCGTCGGCGATGACGCCGCCGTTCTGAATTCGAAGCAGGCAGATGAGTTCGGCGGGCAAGGTGACACCAAGCTGCGTCTCAGCGTCGACGATCGACTCGTCCGTCAATGGCGGCAGGCGGAGATGTTCGATCTCCGGGTGCCAGAAACTGACCGCGACCTGGTCAAACGATGCCATGCTGATCATGATGTCATGGTCGCCGTGTCGATGTCGCCGCCAGCGGTGAGCCGGTTGACGGTCGGGGATCTGGCGGCTGGCTGACCCAGGCGCGGATCACCTCGGCGGCGAGCCAGTGGCCTCGTGTCGAGGTAGCCGGTGGGATCGCTCGTATTTGCGGCTGTCCACCTGAGTCTGGGGTGTGACT
>NZ_JBHSIU010000100.1:0-8194 GCF_042653625.1 Dactylosporangium cerinum
TTGCCGATGTGCCGGGCCTGGCTGAGGTGCCGGAAGGCGGCGGGTGCCTCGCGGATGTCGAATGCGGTGACCGGTAGCGGCTGCAGCACCCCCGAAGCGAACAGCCGGCCCAGCTCGCCGAGCATCTCAGCGACCAGGTCCGGTCCGGCGTCGACCATGTCGAACGCCTGATACTCCACCCCCGGATGGTCCGCCGCGACCACCTGCCGATCACGGACGTCGGTCTTGCCCATCTCCAGGAAGTGACCGCCGCGCGGCAGCAGCCGCAGCGAGGCGTCGACGAACTCGCGGGCCAGGCAGTCGAGCACGACATCCATGCCCGCGCCGCCGGTGGCGTCCAGGAACTGCCGCTCGAAGTCGAGCGTGCGGCTGTTGCCGATCCGGTCGTCGCCGACGCCCTGGCCCCGCAGCGTCTCCCACTTCGGTGTGCTGGCGGTCGCGTAGACCTCGGCGCCGAGGTGCCGGGCCAGCTGCACCGCGGCCGTGCCGACGCCGCCGGTCGCCGCGTGGATCAGGATCCGCTCGCCGGGCCGCAGCACGGTCAGCCGGGTCAACGCGTAACAGGCGGTCAGGAAGACGATCGGGGCGGCGGCGGCCTGCGCGAAACTCCATCCCTGCGGCACCGGTGCGACCAGCCGCCGGTCGGTCACCGCGGACGGCCCCATGGCGCCGGTGAACAGGCCCATGACGCGCTGGCCGGGGGTGATGGTGGTGACGTCGTCGGCGACTTCGGTGACGATGCCGGCTGCTTCGCCGCCGATGACGGCGGTGCCGGGGTACATGTCGAGGGCGATGAGGACGTCGCGGAAGTTGAGTCCGGCGGCGCGGACTGCGATGCGCACCTGGCCGGGTGCGAGGGGTTCGGTGAGTTCCGGTGCGGGCAGCAGGGCCAGGTTCTCCAGCGTCCCGGCCGCGGTCACGCCGAGCCTCCACGGGCCGTCCGGCGCGGCCAGCACCGGCGAGTCGGTCGTGCGGGCCAGGCGCGGCGCGTAGGCCACCCCGTCGCGGACGGCCAGCTGAGGCTCACCGGTGACCAGCAGCGGCACGACGTCCGCTCCGCCGTCCACCAGCACGAACCGGCCGGGGTGCTCTGACTGCGCGACCCGCACCAGGCCCCAGACCGCGGCTTGCGCCGGATCCGCGACCCGGTCGCCGGGCTGTGCTGCGACCGCGTGCCGGGTGCGCAGCACCAACGTCGTGCCGGCCAGCCGGTCGTCGGCCAGCCAGCGGCGGATCAGCTCCAGCGTCCAGCCGGCCGGGCCGTGATCGGCGCCGGTCCCGCCGGCCGGCACCGGCGCGACCACCGTTGCCGGTGCCTCCTGACCGGCGTCGAGGGCGGCGAACAGCGCATCGGCATCCGGGTGATCCCCGGCGCCGAGCACCACCGGGCCGGGCTCGTCCGGCTCGTCCGGCTCGCCCGCCGGCCGCACGGGAGCCCAGCGCACCTCGAAGAGTGAGCCGTCCGTGCGCGGACCGGCCGCGGCGAGCTGGTCCGCCGAGACCGCCCGCAGCGACAGCGACTCGATCGACGCGACCGGGGCTCCGGACGTGTCGGCAACCTGCACGGAGACCGCGTCGCCGCTGGGCGCCGGTGCCAGCCGGACCCGCAGGCGGGTGGCGCCGCCCGCGTGCAGCGTCACGCCGGACCAGGCGAACGGCAACCGGATCGCCGGGTCCGCCGCGTCCCGGGCGACGGCGCCGAGCACCATGCCGTGCAGGGCCGCGTCGAGCAGCGCCGGGTGCACGCCGAACCCGTCCGCGTCCGCGTCACCGGGCAGCCGCACGTCCGCGTAGACGATGTCGCCGTCGCGCCACGCCGCCCGCACCCCCTGGAAGGCCGGGCCGTAGTCGAGGCCGGCGGCGGCCAGCTCGGGGTAGAGCCGGGACACGTCCACCGGCGCGGCGCCCTCCGGTGGCCACTGCCCGGACAGCTCCTCCGCCGCGGCATCGGCGGGTTCCGATCCGGCCGGTCGCAGCATGCCGCTCGCGTGCCGTACCCACGGTGCCTGATCGTCGGCGGCCGGGCGGGAATGGACGGCGACCGTCCGGCTGCCCCGCTCGTCCGGGGCGCCGACCGCGGTCTGGAGCTGGACGGCGCCGCGTGGGTCGAGGACCAGCGGGGCCTCCAGGAGGAGCTCCTCGATGCCGGCGGACCCGGCCTGCGCGGCGGCGTGCAACGCCAGGTCCACGAAGGCGGTGGCGGGCAGCAGCACCGTGCCGTGCACGGCGTGGCCGGCCAGCCAGGGGTGACTCTTCAGGCTCAGATGGCCGGTGAACACCCAGCCGTCCTCGCCGGCCAGCGGCAGCGCCGCCCCGAGCAGCGGGTGGGTGGTGCCGCCGAGGCCCAGGCTGCCGGCGTTGCCGGAACGGCCCTGCACCCAGTAGGGCTGGCGTTGGAAGGGGTACGTCGGCAGGTCGGTGTGCCGTCCGGTGGGGGTGGTGGTGGTCCAGGTCGTTTCCCGGCCTGCGGCGTGCAGCATGGCGTGGGCGTGGTCGCCGAGGTGTGCGCTGGTGATGGTGGCGGTGGTGTCGTCGGGCAGGCAGCCTCGGGTGAGGGTGCTGAGGGTGTTGTCCGGTCCGAGTTCGAGGTAGGTGGTGACGCCGGCGTTGTGCAGTGTGGTGATCATGTCGCGGTAGCGGACGGCTTCGCGGATGTGTCGGGTCCAGTATTCGGGGCTGGAGAGTTCCTCGTCGGTGGCGATGTTGCCGGTCTGGTTGGAAATGACGGGGGTGGTGGCGGGGTGGTAGGTGACGGTGGCGGCGATGGCCTTGAATTCGTCGAGGATCGCGTCCATGTGCGGGGAATGGAACGCGTGAGACGTGGTGAGCTTCTTCGTGCGTCGTCCGAGCACGGCCAAGTGCCCGGCTACCCGGGTGACGGCTTCGGTGTCGCCGGAGATGACGGTGCTGGTCGGTGAGTTGATCCCGGCGAAGCTGACCAGGGCGGGCTTGAGCATTGGTGCGAGTTCGGCTTCGGTAGCTTCGACGGCGATCATGGTGCCGCCGGGTGTGGCGGCGTTCATGAGCCTTCCGCGGGCGGTGACGAGCAGTGCGGCGTCAGCGAGGGTGAGGACTCCGGCGAGGTGTGCGGCGGACAGTTCGCCGATGGAGTGTCCGGTGAGGTAGTCGGGGGTGATGCCCCAACTCAACGCCAGGGCGTGCAGGCCGACGTGGACGGCGAACAACGCGGGCTGTGCGTAGCGGGTTTCGTGGATCAGTGCGGGGTCGGCCAGCACGTCGCGGAGGGGCCGGTCGAGGTGCTTGTCGAGTTCGACACAGGCGGCATCGAATGCGGCGGTGAAGGCCGGCTGGTCGATCGTCATGTCGGGGCGTTGGCTGCCCTGCCCGGTGCACAGGAATGCGGTTTTCCCGGCGGGTCGTGTGGTGCCGCGTACCAGGGACGGGTGTTGATCATCTGTTGCGAGGGCTTCGAGCGCCGCCTGGTGGTTGTCGAGGATGACGGCGCGGTGAGCGTGCTGCGGCCGGCGGGCAAGGGTGTAGGCGACGTCGTCGCCGGCCAGCTCCGGCGTGCCGCCGAGGTGAGTGGCGAGGCGCCTGGCCTGATCGGTCAGCGCGGCCGGTGTCTTGGCGGACAGCAGCCAGGGCACCGGTGTTCCGGCGGGTTCCGGTGCTTCTTCGATGATGGGCGCTTCTTCGAGGATCAGGTGGGCGTTGGTGCCGCTGATGCCGAACGACGAGACACCCGCCCGGCGCGGGTGGCCGTTGCGTTCCCACGGCCGCGCCTCGGTGAGCAGGGCAATGTTTCCGGTCGCCCAATCGACGTGCGGGGACGGGGTGTCGACGTGCAGCGTCTTCGGGAGAAGATCGTTGCGCATGGCCTGGACCATCTTGATCACGCCTCCGACGCCCGCGGCGGCCTGGGCGTGGCCGATGTTCGACTTGATCGAACCCAGCCACAGTGGCCGGTCGGCGGGCCGGTCCTGGCCGTAGGTGGCGAGCAGAGCCTGGGCTTCGATGGGGTCGCCGAGGGTGGTGCCGGTGCCGTGTGCCTCGACGGCGTCCACATCGGAGGGTGTGAGGCGGGCGTTGGCGAGGGCCTGGCGGATGACGCGTTGCTGGGACGGTCCGTTGGGGGCGGTGAGGCCGTTGCTGGCACCGTCCTGGTTGACCGCGGAACCGCGGATCACGGCAAGGACGGGGTGGCCGTTGCGTTGGGCGTCGGAGAGGCGCTCCAGGATGAGCATGCCGGCGCCTTCGCCCCAGCCGACGCCGTCGGCCGCGGCGGCGAAGGATTTGCAGCGCCCGTCCGGCGCGAGTCCACGCTGCCGGCTGAACTCGGTGAACAGGCCCGGCGTCGCCATGACCGTGGCGCCGCCGGCGAGGGCCAGGTCGCACTCGCCGCCGCGCAGGGCCTGACCGGCGAGGTGCATGGCGACCAGTGATGAGGAGCAGGCGGTGTCGACGGTGACGGCGGGGCCCTCGAGGCCGAACGTGTAGGCGATCCGGCCCGACGCGACGCTCGCGGAGCTGCCGGTCACGACGTAGCCCTCGACGCTTTCCAGGCCCTGCATCAACCGGACCATGTAGTCCTGGCCGGTGGCGCCCATGAAGACGCCGGTCGCGCTGCCGCGCAGCGACTCCGGGTCGATGCCCGCCTCCTCGAACACCTCCCACGCCGTCTCCAGCAGCAGCCGCTGCTGTGGGTCCATCGCGAGGGCCTCCCGCGGGCTGATCCCGAAGAAGTCCGCGTCGAACCGGTTCGCCTCGTAGAGGAACCCGCCCTCGCGCACGTAGGACTTGCCGGAGGCGTCCGGGTCCGGGTCGTAGAGCTCGTCGGTGTCCCAGCCGGGCCGGGCCGGGAACTCGCCGACCGCGTCACCGCCGGCCGCGACCAGCCGCCACAGCTCCGAGGCCGACCCGACCCCACTGGGATAACGGCAGCTCATCGCCACGATCGCGATCGGCTCGTTGTCCCGCGACTCCAGCTCCCGCAGCCGCCGGTTCGCCTGCCGCAGATCGGCCGTCGCACGCCGCAGATAGTCGCGGAGCTTCTCGTCGGTACGCGCCGGGTCGGTCGTCGGGGTCGTCGCGGCCACATTGTCGGCAGACATCACAGGTGCTCCGGATCTCGTCGTCGGTGCAGTCGTCGTCGGGTGGTCGGTGGTGGTCAGCGAGTCCGGTCCTCGGCGTGGGCCAGTGCCATCTGCACGAGGTCGTCGACGTCGGCGGCGTCGATGTCGTCCTCGCGGTCGCCGCCCGGCCCGCCGGACGCCTCGTCCGGCTGGTGCTCCAGGCCCAGCACCAGCTCGAGCAGACCGGCCGCCCGGAACCGGGCCAGCGGGATCGCTGCGATCCGTTCGCGCAGCACGGTCTCCGCGTCCCGTTCGGCGGGTGCGCCCTCCTGGGCCTCCGCCTCCTGGCGCAGCTGGGTGGCGAGTCCGGCCGGGGTCGGGTAGTCGAACAGCGTGGTGGCCGGCAGGCGCAACCCGGTCGCCGTGGCCAGCCGGTTGCGCAGTTCGACGGCGGTGAGCGAGTCGAAGCCCATCTCGAGGAAGCCCCGCTCGACATCGATGGCCGACGGGTCCCCGTGCGCGAGCACGGCGGCGATCTCGGCCCGGACGAGGTCCAGCACCAACCGGTCCCGCGCCGGACCGGCCAGCCCGGCCAGCCGCTGTCCCAGCGGCACCGATGCGGCGGCCGCTCGCCGGGCCGGGACCCGGATCAGACCGCGGAGCACGGCCGGAACGAACCCGCCGGCCGCACCGGCCGCCAGGTCGAACCGGGCCGCCACCAGGGCCGGCGGCCCGCCGGCCAGGGCCGAGTCGAGCACCGCGAGCCCCTGCTCCGCGGAGAGCGGAAGCAGGCCACCGCGAGCCGCCCGGCCTGCCTCGGCGTCCCCGCCCATGCCGCCGTCGGCCGCCCAGAGCCCCCATGCCAGGGAGACGGCGGGCAGTCCGTGCGCCCGGCGATGGGTGGCGAGCGCATCCAGGTAGGCATTCGCGGCCGCGTAGTTCGCCTGGCCCGGACTACCCAGCACACCGGCGACCGAGGAGTAGAGCACGAACGCGGCGAGCGGCCGGTCCGCGGTCAGCTCGTGCAGGTGGTGGGCGGCGTCGAGCTTCGGCGCCAGCACCGCGTTCAGGCGGTCCGGCGTGAGGGACTGGATCACGCCGTCGTCGAGGACGCCGGCCGTGTGGAACACCGCGGTCAGCGGGTGCCGGCCGGGCACCGACCGCAGCAGCGCGGCGACCTGGTCCCGGTCGGCGATGTCGCAGGCGACGACCTTGACCCGGGCGCCGGCGGCGCGCAGTTCGGCGCGCAGGGCCGCCGCGCCGGGTGCGTCCAGGCCCCGGCGGCTGGTCAGCAACAGCCGGGTCACGCCGTGCGTGCCGACGAGGTGGCGGGCGAGCAACGCCCCGAGGGCGCCGGTCCCGCCGGTGATCAGGACCGTGCCGTCGGGGTCGAGCACGGGGCCCGCGGTCGCGGGTGCTGCGGGCTCCGGCGCCAACCGGGGCACGAGCAGTCCGGCGGAGCGCAGGGCCAGCTGCGGCTCCGCTCCGGAGGCCGCGCGGGCGAGCAGCTCCGGCGCCCCGACAGCCGGGTCGGCCGGGTCGAGGTCCAGCAGGACGAAGCGGTCGGGGTGCTCGTTCTGCGCGGACCGGATCAGGCCCCAGACGGCCGCGCCGGGCAGGTCGGTGACGTCCGCGTCGGGCGTGACCGAGACCGCGCCCCGGGTCACGAACACCAGCCGGCTGCCGGCCAGCCGTTCGTCGGCCAGCCAGTCCCGCACCAGCCGCAGCGCCCACCGGACCGGCTCGTGGTCACCCGGATCGCGCCCGGCCGGCACCGAGGCCAGCACCGCGTCCGCGACCGGGACCGAGCCTGCCACCGAGGCCGGATCGGCGTAGCCGTCCGGTGTCGTCCCGAGGTGGGCGACGGTCGGTGCCGCGGTCGACGGGCCGGCCGGCGACCAGGCCAGCCGGTAGCGCAGGTTGTGCCCACCCGGGCGGGACGCGGCCAGCTGCGCCGCCGAGACCGGCCGGGTGGCCAGTGACCCGACCGACGCGACGGGCGCACCGGTCTCGTCGGCGATTGCCAGGGACACCGCGTCCGGACCGTCCGGGGTGAGCCGCACGCGGACCGTGCCGGCCCCGGCGGCATGCAACGCCACCCCACGCCACGCGAAGGGCAGCCGCAGCACCTGGTCGTCGCCGTCCGCCGCCGGGTGCAGGGCGGCGTCCAGCAGGGCCGGGTGCAGGCCGAAGCCCGCGGTGGCCGCCTCGGACGGCAGCTCCACCTCGGCGAGGAGCGCCTCGCCGGCGCGCCACACCGCCCGCAGACCCTGGAACGCCGGCCCGTAGTGCAGGCCGGACCGGCCGAGCCGGTCGTAGATCCCCGCCACGTCGACCGGGACGGCGCCGGGTGGGGGCCACGCACCGGCAGCGAACGACATCGGCGCGACGTCCGGGGCGGTCTCGGTCAGGGTGCCGGTCACGTGCTGGGTCCAGGCCGCACCGTGCGGTGCCTTCTCGTCCCGGGAGTGCACGGCCAGTGAACGGGTGCCGTCGTCCCCGGTGCCGTCGACGGTCACCCGCAGCTGCACGCCGCCCTGGTCGGGCAGCACCAGCGGCGCGTGGAGGGCGAGCTCGGCGACCCCGGCTGCGCCGACCTGGTCGGCGACGTGCAGGGCGAGGTCCGCGAAGGCCGCGCCGGGCAGCAGCACCAGGTCCTGCACGGCATGGTCGGCCAGCCAGGGCTGAGCCTGCAGTGAGATCCGGCCGGTGAAGACACGGCCGCCGTCCGGCAGTTCCACCTGCGCCTGCACCAGGGGGTGGCCGGTCGCGGCCTGGCCGAGGCCACCCGGGCTGTTGCGGGCCGCGGGCGGGTGCAGCCAGTAGGGCCGGCGCTGGAAGGGGTACGTCGGCAGCTCGGCGTGCCGGCCGGCGGCTGCCGTGCCGGACGTGGCCAGCTCGTATCCGTGGACGTGCAGCATTGCGAGCGCCCGGCTCGGTTCCACGGTGGGGACGACGGCCGACCCGTGCTCGTCGGGCAGGCAGGCAAGGGTGAGTGTGCTGAGGGTGTTGTCCGGTCCGAGTTCGACGTAGGTCGTGACGCCGGCGCCGTGCAGTGTGGTCACCATGTCGCGGTAGCGGACGGCTTCGCGGATGTGCCGGGTCCAGTAGGTCGGGTCCGCCAGCTGCTCGTCGGTGGCGATGTCGCCGGTCTGGTTGGA
>NZ_JBHSIU010000101.1:0-37903 GCF_042653625.1 Dactylosporangium cerinum
ATCGTCGCGTCGAGCGGCCGGAGATCTTGTTCTACGTGGCGCCCCGGCAGCAGAACAACTTACCCAAGACCTTCGATGCCGTCGCGCAGACCGCCGCGGAACTCCGCGCCGGCGACGTGTGGTGGACTCGGCAACCGCTGGCCTGATGGACCGCCCGCCGCGCCCCCGCGCTGCCGGCGTCATCGACCGGGCCCTGCTGGTCCGTGCCTGGCTCCTGCTCGGCGGGGTGTCCGCGGTACTGGTCATGGGCGGCTACCTCTTCACGCTGTGGCAGGCCGGCTGGCACCCCGGCGACCCGACCGGCGCCGGTACCCCGCTCCACCACGCCTACCTGCAGGCCACCGCCGTCACCTTCGCCGGGATCGTTGCCTGCCAGATCGGCACCGCGTTCGCCGCCCGCACCGACCGCGCCTCACTGTTCACGATCGGGCTGTTCACCAACCGGTTCCTGCTGTGGGGCATCGCCTTCGAGCTGGTCTTCACCGCCGCGGTCATCTACACCCCGCCACTGCAGGACATCTTCGGCACCGCCGCGCTCAGCCCCGCACAACTGGCGATCATCGCCCCGTTCCCGGTCCTCGTGTGGTGCGTGGACGAACTGGTCCGCTGGGCCCGCCGGCGCGCACCGCACCCGGGTGACACAGCATGAACACGCGGCCCGCCTCCGCGGCGCGGACCCGTCCAGGCTGGACCGCGCACCGAACCGGTGACGTACCGGTCCGGCTGGCGCGCCGCTGGAGCCGGCTGGCGTCGGCCGCCGCCGGTCTCGCCGCGGCCGGCAGCATCGCCGGGCTTCTCGCCGAGCACCGGATCTACGGCAGGGAGACCACCGTCCTGGCCGATGCGGCCGCGGCGCAGGACGCGGTGAACCTGGCCCTGGTCGCGCCGCTGCTCGTCGTGCTCGGGGTCGCCGCGGTCCGCGGGTCGCTGCCCGCCTACCTCACGTGGCTGGGCTGCCTGGCCTTCACCGTCTACAACTACGCGATCTACGCGTTCTCGGTGTAGTTCGGCCCGCTGTTCCTGCTCTGGACCACGGTCCTCGGACTGGCGACGTTCGCGCTCATCCCCGGTGCACGTCCTCGACCTCGCGTTCTTCCTGCCCGCCGTCGCCGTCAGCGGGGTGCAGCTGCTGCGCCGCCATCCGCTCGGCTACGCCACCGCCGCCGGACAGCTGGTGTTCCTGGCGCTGACCTGCCTGCCGATCGTGGTCACGCCAGTCGTCGCCGCCCTGCGCGGCCACGATCCGGCCTGGGCTGTCGTGATGCCAGTGGGCGTGGTGTTCGCCGTTACGATCGCCGTCCTGGCGCGGACACTGCGAGGCCTGACCTTGGGCCGAACCCCGCGAACTCGCAACAGCACGGCTGGCGTCGCCGGACAGTGACGCGGCGCATCCGGGGCAATGATCAGCCCAGACACCGTCGCGATCGTCTGGTGCTCAACCAGTCATGGCGCCCAGCCCAACCTTGACCACAAGGTGCGCCAGCTGGACAGGATACGCAACCAGGGGGCGGTGCCTGTCTGGCCCGCAGCCCGGGCGAGGTACCAGCAGCAGTGGACGGCGTCATGGAGCACACCGGCATGTCACCGAGCCGTACCCCGGATGGACGAGGGGCATTGGTAAGCGGCGTGCTCGTTCCGTCAAGGCCACCAGCGGCCTGGAAGTACTGGGTGTGCCTGCACTGCCCACCACGGGCGTGCCTATCCGTCGCGGCTTCTCGTGCCTGTCATTCCGCGTTAGGGGGCCATCGATGTCTACAATGCCCGCCCCGGATCACGGCGTCGCCAACACAGGCGCTGAGGCGCAGTTCCGGTCTGTGCTCGGGCACTTCTGCTCCGGCGTCACCGTGCTCACAGCCCTGGTCGACGGGAATCCGGTCGGGATGACCTGCCAGTCGTTCTTCAGCGTGTCGGTCGACCCCCGATTGGTGGCCGTCTCGGTGGCCAGGACGTCTTCGACGTTCCCGTCGATCAGACGCGCCGGCACGTGCACAGTGAATGTGCTTGCGGCCGAGCAGTCGGTGCTGAGCACACAGTTTGCCCGATCCGGGACCGACAAGTGGGCGGGAGTGACGTGGGAGCCGTCGCCCACCCACGGCAACCCCGTCCTTACGGACGTGCTCGCATGGATCGAATGCGAGTTCGACTGCGAGTACGACGCCGGCGACCACATCATCGTGGTCGCTAAGGTCCGAGACCTGGGGTCGCGCGCGGGCACCGGACCGCTGCTCTACTTCAAGAGTGCCTACGCCGAGCTCGCCAGCACGCCCTGAAGACTTCTTGCGCGATGCCGGGAGGTCTTAGGAAGCGGTGGCGCCGCGTGCGAAAGTTGCGATTGTGCGCTTGATCGCTTCGCGGGCGTCAGCTAGGTGCTTCTGCATGGCCTTCTCGGCAGCCGGCCCGTCGTGCTCGAGAATGGCGTCGACGATGTCGCGATACGTCCGGGGAAACAGCGCAGTGTCGGAGAAGTCGCGCATCGCATGCTGGTACCGGCGCGACTGGTCCCACAGTCGCTCCAGGTGTCCAATGAGGATTGTGTCGTGAGACGCGTGGTAGACGGCGGAGTAGAAGCCCCGCATCGTGGGTATCCAATTTTTGGGTCGGCGTTCCAGCGCGCCCACTGCCTTCTGCAACGCTTTGCGGTCGGTGTCGGTGTGGCGCTCTGCCGCGTAGCCGGCGGCCATCGTGTCCAACTCGGCGCGTACGTCGAACAATAGGAGAAACTCGCCTAGGTCCAGCGGCGCGACCGTGGCGTCGCGGTGCGCGGGCATGAGGACGAGTCCTTCGCTTTCCAACCGGCGTAGCGCCTCGCGGATCGGCGTGGTGCTCATACCCAGGTCGGCCGCGACCTGTTCCTGGTTCAGGATCGTCCCCGCTGCCAGGGTTCCATCGAGGATCTGTTCGCGGAGGATGCCATGGGCGGCACCTGCCTTGCTTTGGTAGAGCTGCTTGGTGGGCAAGCCGTCACCTTTTCGACTGGTTGCGCCCCAGGGCGTTCCCGGGGCAGCACGTGCTTCGACTGTATATAACCTGTATGACGGTCGCCCTCGACTTTCGTGGTTCTTTCGTGGTTATGGGGCTGCGAGTGCCCATGCTCGCTGGACCTGGCGGATTTCTGCGTTGGTGGGTTGGGCTGGGCGGGAGCCCATAAATCGGGCTGCGATGAGGGTGCGTCGTAGCGCGGTGAGCATGTCGGCGAATGACGGGTCGGTCTTCGACAGGTACCAGGGTGCGTGGATGTGGCGGTCGGTGACGATCCCGGATCGGTGGCCGTGCAGCGCGTACCAGAGCACGACGATCGTGTAGACGTACATCCCGAACGCCCAGGTGCGGTTCACGGCTTGTGCGGTGCGGTTGCGGGCCTGGCCGACGCCGAGGGTCTGGCGGGTGTCGAAGAATGTCACCTCGATCGCCCACCGGGCGGCGTAGCGGGCCACCTGGGTGGGCAGATCCCGCAGGCTTTTGCCGTGGTACGCGGCGCCGGCCACGACGTGCACTCGCCGGCCCGGCACCCGGGCGGCGATAGCGGTGATCATGTGTGCGGCCAACTCCACGGTAGAGGCGGTGCCCTTGCCCCGCCAGCGCCGGCACAGCACCGGCAGGCACAACGGCCGGGACAGCAACGAGGGCCGCACGATGACGCCGACGACCACCCAGCGGTGCCCGAACGCCAGCTTGTTACGCGCCGGGGCGGAGCCGTCGTGGATCCACCCGGCGCCGTGGACTTTCTTACCCCGACGGCGATGCGCGGTGTCATCGACCGCGAGGTGCAGATCGGCGCCGTCTGCGACGAGGCGGGTCAGGACCAGATCGAACAGGGCCAGGCCGAGCTGGTCGACCTGCCAGCGGGCGGCCGAGAAGAAACCGGTGCGCCCGATGATGCGACCACGACGTGGCCAGCCCAGCACCGGTGAGCATCCCGCAGACCGTGCGTTGCCCGGTCTGCGCGACCAACCCGATAACCAGGGCTCGGATTGCGTGCCAGCCAGACGCGCGTCGCCGTAGTGCCGGTTGATCGAGGCGGCCAGCCGGCGCAGCCCGGCCACGTCGACCTGGTCAGCCCGGCCGAGGTTCATCAGCACGTCGGGCTTGACCCGCCCGTCGACGCGCCGGTTGTGGGCCAGGGCGACGTAGCGCACCACGCTGCCGTCGGCGTTCGTCCGCGACGTGAACCGCAGGAACATGTCCACGAACCAACCGCATCAGCCCTTGCAGCACAAGACTCAAGTTCCAAGTCGTGTTACTACACTTCTGACACTCCGAACGACCCAAGACCGCCCGGCAGGCCGCCTACCAGGCACAACACGGAACGCATCGCGTTCATGTGTCTACGAACTGCGGAACTCGGGAGGGACCGCCGGAACCCGGCCAGGTCACGCAGCTTCGCCACCGCCGCGACCGCGAAGGTCGCGCTGAGCAGCACCTGGGCACCGAACGCCAAATACCCCCTACCCGCACGCTACGAGCGCCCGGCACACACCACGCACATCACCGATACATCCGGGGCCCGCCGCAGCTGCGTTGCAATGCGCCGGTCGCTGGTTCGTCGGTTACAGCAGATGCAGCGTGTGTGCCTGCCGCACGGCGTCACGACGGCGGTGCACCTCGAGCTTGCGGTAGATGCTGCTGACATGGGATTTCACCGTGTTGTCGGTCAGGTGGAGCCGGTCGGCGATCTCGGCGACAGTGAGCAGGCTGTCGAGCAGGCGCAGGACCGTCAGTTCGCGGTTGGTGAGCTTGGCCGGTGACGATGGCACGCGCTGCGGTGGCGGCGGCGCGGACGCCGCGTGGGATGCCGGACTCCGGCCGGGACCGTTGCGCATCTCGTTGAGCAGGAACGGGCGCCGTATGCCGGCCGGTGCGGCGATCCGGTCGGCTTGGCGGCACAGGTGAGCCGCGCGTTGGAGGTGGCCGACCTGTGCCGCCGCGTCCGCGAGCAGGAGCAGGGCGTCGATGCGGTGCAGCGCGGAGCCGTCGGTGCGTTGGAAGAACGTCTGCAGCGTTTCGGTGGCCTCGGCCGCCCGGCATCGGGCGAGCAGCAGGTTGGCCTCGATGAGGCGGCGGAGCGGTTCGGTGAGCTGCTTCGCGTGGGTCATGGCGTAGCGTTCGGCGTCGGTGCGGTATCCGTTGGCCAGCAGCAGCCGGATGTGTAGGTGGACCGCCTCCGCTGACGGCGCGCAGGTCTGCATGAGGTGCTGGGTGGTGTGCAGTGCGGCCCGGACGTCGCCGCGCTGCTGTTCGATCATGGCGCGGTGCAGGTGCTCCGCCGCGGTGAGCAGGACGTCGGCGTGCCAGAGGTCGACGGCGAGCCCGCAGAGCTGCTCAGCGGCGGCGGTGAGCTGGTGGCGTTGGATGTGCACGCCGGCCAGCACGATCCGGGCCCAGCCGTCGTCGTGCGCACCGCTGACGCCGTGATCGGCGAGGATCCGGCGGGCCTGGTCGGCCTGGCTCGCGGCCAGTCGGAGGTTGCCGAGCTGCAGCTCCGCGGTGGCCGAATGCCGCAGCGCCCGGGCGTGGGGGAGCGGTCCGAGCGCTCGGGCGGCGGGAAGCCAGGTCATGACGTGCGCCCGTGCTTCCAGCGGGCGGCCGGCGTTCAAGGCGACAATGGCGGGTTCGGCCGACTCGACGACACCTCGGGCGGCGGAACGCGCATTCGCATTCTGGGCGTTTTCGGCCGCCACCGCTGTCCGTGGCATCGCGCCGGCAACCGCGAGCGCTGGTCCGGCAGGCCGGGACGGTCTGCTGAAGGCCGGGTTCGGACCGGGCCAGGAACGGGACGGTGCCGGAGTCATGGCGACCTGCGTACCGCTGGCGATGATGTCGAAGCGGTACCTGGTGGTCAGGTCGACGGCGTGAACATGATCGCCGGCAGCGGTTGCGTGGTGGACCGCTTCGCGATACCGGCCGTGCGTGGCGTACCAGTCGCTGGCAGTGCGATGCAAGATTCGTAGCCGGTCCGGCTCGAAGTGCTGAGCATGGATGTAGAGGGCCGTGCGCCACAGCTGGCGGTATCGATGCCAGCCGTGCTCGCCGACGGGAACGGCGAACATGCCGTCTCGAGCGAGGTCTTCCAGGAGCCGCGCGGCGTCGGGGCGACCGGTGAGGGCGGAGAACAGTCCAGCGCAGACGGCTTCCACCGAGCTGGTGTCAACGACGGCTCGGCGGTCGTCGTCGGACAGGTGCGCCAAGACGTCCCCGACGATGTAGTCGTGCAGGGTCACGCCAATGGCGTGCAGCTCGTGCAGGTGATGCTCTGTGCCGACCGGATCGTTGGCCATGCTCGTGGCGGCGATGACCGTGCCCGCGGTCCAGCCGCCGGTCACCGCGTACACCTCGGCGACGATTTCCGGCGATAGGTGGCCATACCGGGCGCAGAGTCGCGCGGTCTCGTCCTCGGTGAGCGCGAGCGCGGATCCGTCGACCTCTGTGGTGCTGCCGGCCCGCAGGCGAGCGCGTAACCGCGGCGGCACCCACCGGCCGGCGATGACCAGCCTCGGCCCGGCCGGCTCGGCGAGCAGACCGATGATGTCGTCGAGTTGCACGTTGCTGGCACAGTGTACGTTGTCCAACACCATTGGGATCGATGACTTGGACGGGACATGCGCCCGCAGACGCGCCGGTCCGTCGTCGGCAAGATCGTGAAAGGTGACGACGGTCTGCTCGGCGCACCAGGCCCGGATCAGCTCAGTCTTCCCAACTCCCGCCGTCCCAGTAACCAGCACGCATCGATGTCTGCTCGCGCTGTCAAGCATGTCGTGCAGGCGAGCCCGGCGGACGTGCCGGGACGATGACGCGACCTCAGGCCGTGCCGCGTCGTCCAGGTCCGCCATCACGAACCGTCCCGGACGCACGTCTGCGAGCGGACGTGGCGCCACGTGATGCCTGGAATCGAAACCATCTGCACCTCCGACCTCCGCCAACCACCTTCTACCAGCCTCAGCGATCACCATGCGCCATTGATCCAGCCGTTCTCCCAGTCGGCGATCGCCGTTACCTCCGTCGGCCTGAGCTGCAGCGAGCCCGCCTCCAGTTGCTGGTCCTTCCCACCGAGGAAAGCCTTGAGGGCGTCGTACGACTGGCCGATCTGGACACTGGTGAGCGCCATACCGCCGAAGACTGCACCCACCTCGGCCAGCAGTTCGAGCGTGAAGATCACCCATTGGGAGATGGTGATCGTGACAGCGGCCTGGGCGGCTGGCGCGGCGGTACCACCGGTGGCCGCGGCGCAGAAGCCCGTCGCGGTCAGGGTGGCCGCGACGAACGTGGCGATCGCGGTACCCATGGCGATGCCGCCGGTGATGCAGGCGAGCTGCATGTTGTTGTTCAGGTCCTTCATCGCGCCCAGGCTGGGCTGGATGTCGTTGTTGATGCAGGCGTAGAAGGCGTCCTTGCCTGCGCCCTGCCAGTTGCCGCGGTAGACCACGTCGTAGCAGAGCTGGGGGACCTTGCTCGCCGCGTCGTTCAGGACCTTGCCCACCTCGCCCCAGCCTTCCTGGGCCTCGAAGTACGGAACTGGGTCGCGGAGGTTGAGCACTACCGTGGTGAGAAGCGGGATGCCCATGCCCAGCAGGGGGAGACCGAACGGCCCGGCCGCGGCGAACATTCTCTGGCCCGCGGTGAGGATCAGCGCCGCCGCTCCGAACCCGCCGATGTAGGCGCGGTCGAACGCGCCGCCGCTGACGTCGGTGTCCATCCGCCGGGGCTTGGGCGCCGGGGAGCCGTGATCGGCTTACCCTGGAACATTCGCGTGTTGGCCGCTTCGTTGTTCTCATAGTGATTGGCGACCCGGGTGAGCGCCAGTCCGATGGTGCCCAGAGTCCCGCTGAGCGTTCGAGTGGCCAGGTCCATCGCCTCGTACGCGGCGCGGTAGGCACTCTGGAACCCGAAGTCGACCACGGGCGTCGCCGACGAGGGCAGGGAGCAGTTGGGGATGCTGGTCTTCGCGACGTTGCCGAAGTTCTCGCCGTAGCGGACGTAGCCGTCAGCCGCCTCGCGAAGTCCCGCGACATCGACAGCCACCATGCCCGTGACTCCGTCGTCCCTCGAAATCCGGTGAGTCCGTGCAGTCCCTCGGCGAGCAGGCGCAAACTACTGGTGCGGGCTGCGTTGAGCGCCTCCTGACAGGCGGCTGCCAGGCGCTCCGGGGTCAAGTCGCGCAGAACGTACGGCGCGATGAGGAGCCCGGCGGGCCAGCCGTCCAATCGGACCGTCGCCTGCACGTGCCGCCCCGCATCCCACTCGGCGACGGTGCGTGCGCACAGCCGGACGACGTGCTCCGGTGTCAGCTCGCCCGCCGGCTCTGGCATCGCGCCCATTCCCCGCTGGATCGACGCGGCCAGATCCCGGAACTTGCCATCGGCCACTGCATTCCCAGTCCCCGTTTGCACTCCCACTCCCCGCTTGGCGGCGTCCCGACATGTACTGCCGACCCATCGACGCTTGGTCACACGGCTCACAACTCGTCGAGCCGGGATCACGGCGTCCGTCAAGATCGGATGCACAGCAAAGCAGCGGTGGAGCCCGGGGAGCAAGGATCTTGAGAAAATCCCTACAAGATTTTGACCCCGAGTTCCGCAGTTCGTAGTCACACGCCGGCTCAAAATCCAGGGCTGAGCTGCGGAAACGCCGACAAAGTTCCCCTGACCTCTTGTAAACGATCGGATGCAGCCTATAAGTTGCGTTCTCAGCGCAGGTGTGCGCTCGTGGGTCCGATCGGGGCGCAGTGCGTGCCAGCCACGCGTCCCGCACCGACGCGAGGCGTTGATGACCGAGTTGAAGGAAGCGCGATGCCGAAGCCAGTGGGTTACACCATCCCTCCGCTGGAGGGGTTCGTCCCAAGCACGACAAGGACCTGAGCGGTTACGCCCAGATCTTCCCGAAGCGCGAGGGCTCCAGGCCGGACACCACCAACAAGGAGCCGCAGCAGCAGATCACCCAGCATGCTGCGCCAGAGATCTGGGACGAGCCGTACCGTCGCTGCTTCGAGCTGCTGCCGAATGTCCGTGCGGTGGAAAGCAAGATCTCGGTGCCCGACGCGACGGCACTGTGGCTCGATGAATCCGTGCTGGCCGGCCCGAAGGAAGCCTTCATCATCGAGCGCGAGTTCGCGCACATGCACCCGCGCCCCGACTCGAGTCTGCACCTGCACCTGCCACTGGAGCTCGCCGTCTACGCGATTTCCGGCGGCTGGGCCTAGCTGCACACCGTCGCGTGGCTCGGCCTGGCTACGCCGGGCACCGTGCTGGTGTACGCGCCTCGCGACGACGAAGAACTTGAGCTCGTCTGGAGTCTCGTCGAGGAGTCCTACCGGTACGCGACCGGTCAGTCGCCGGCGTTCCGGCGCACCCGCAGATCTCCGACCAGCGCGCCTGACGCACGGCCGAGGGCTCGGGGCCCCGCCCGCTGACGCGCAGCTGGAAGCGGCCAGGCGGCGGCTGGACCGGGCCACCGCCCACCCCACAACACAGCTCAGCGGCCCCGAACCACAAACCCAATCTGGAACAGCCCGCTAGACAAGAGGAATGATCACCCAAGGGCTGTTCCCATGATCAGCCGGTGGCGCTTGGAGAGATCCGTGTCGCCGTTGCGCTGCCCGCAACAGCGCGCGCAGCAGCGGGAGACTGCATGTATACGATAGGCTGTAACAAGCGCTGGTCGGGGCGAGAGGTGCAAGCATGATCGGTACTGGTGCTTCCCCGCGCATCACGTACAGCAGCAAGGCGGATGTCTCCTATCACGCCCTGCGTGAGTCCATTCTTGCAGGCGAACTCGCTCCGGGCGTCCGGCTCGATCAGGCGAAGCTCGCGGCAGAACTGGAAGTCAGCGCTACTCCGCTGCGTGAGGCGCTGCGTCGGCTTGAGGCCGAGGGCCTCGTCAACGCTCGGACGCATCGCGATGTGAGTGTTGCCCAGATCGTGCCGGACGAGGTGCAGTCCCTTCTCGCGATTCGCGGCCGGCTGGACGGCCTGGCCATTCGGCTGGCCGTTGCCCAGTCCGACAGCGAGGCGAGTATTCGCATCGACGCCGCTGCGAATGACGTCGCGTTTTGGCGTGAGCGGGCCGTCGACGCCGAGCGCGCGTTTCACCGGGCGATCTACACGGCATCGAGGAACCAGGTACTCATCGACCTGCTCGATTTGATCTGGGACCTGACCGGCCGGTTCCATCGTGTGATCGGTTCGAGGGCAACCGACATCTTCATCGCGAAGCATCGTGAGATCGCCAAGGCGATCCGCGACGGCGATAGCGACGCCGCAGAAGCGATCATGGCCGCGCACATCGAGGCCGAGATTGCGCTCATACTCGACAAGCCGTACCCGAAGAGCATGAGAACTGTGACGACGTTGGACATCGTCGGCGCCTGACATCGCTGTGGGAGGGGCGGCGCGATCGATGATCGTGCCGCCCCTCCCTCAGCGCCTCACCTTGCGGTAAGCCAGTCACTGATCCGGACGGAAGTCCTGCCTACGCTCCGTCAGCTCTAGCGACGGCTCACGTCGGGAAGGGGGAAAGCATGGAAACTACGACATCGTTGGATGGCACCACTGTGGGGTATCGCGTCGTGGGCGATGGGCCCCTCGGCGTCGTCTTGGTACACGGTTGGTCGTGCACCGGCAACGCGTGGAATACGGTCGTGGACGAGCTACCCACCGCAGGGCGCCGCTACGTGCTCCCGGACTTGCGCGGCCACGGCAGCTCCGCCGGCGAGGGGCTCGAGCATTCCGTCAAGCGCTACGCCGAGGACGTCCTGGCGGCCGCAAACGCCGCGGGGCTGGACCGCTTCGTCACGATCGGGCACAGCATGGGAGCCAAGTACGCTCAGTACATCCGTGTCCTGGCAGGAGACCGGGTGCTCGGGTATGTGGGAGTGGCACCCACGCCCTCGTCGACCGTGGACGAGGAAGCGGACGAGGACACCATCGCCTGGATGTCGGGCGGTGCCGGAAGCCCCGAAGCCTTCGTTGGCATCCAGAACTACATCACCAAGGAACCGCTACCTGAGCATGTCCTGCGCCCCGCGGTGCAGGAGGCATCGACACTCACCTCGGAGGTGCTCGCGGGATCGATGCGCGCGTTCGCGACCGCAGACTTCACCGACGAGTTAGCCCACGCGCCGCAGGTGCCCGCACTCATCATCGGCGGCACAGCCGACCCGTTCTACCCGCCGAACGTCCTCGAGTTGCGCATCGCGATCGAGAACCCGGGGGCCAGGCTGGCGGTCCTCGACTACGGGCACGACCTGCCGCGGGAATGCCCAGCCGAGGTGGCTGCGCTGATCGATCAATTCCTCATCGACCTCACCCAGTAGGAACGCGAGATGTCGGCCAAGGAATCAGGCCGTCGCCGACTCGGCGATGACGATGCCGAACCCGCGACATGCTCGCCGACCGGGATCTGCTGCCGGCCGAGCACCTCATGGACGCCGGGTACCCGTCCACCGCGAACCTGCTGGCCTGCCGCACCGAGCACCAGGTCCGCCTGATCGCCCCGATGCGCGGCGACTCCTCCCGCCACGCCCGCACCAACAGCCCTTACGCCCGCGACGCGTTCACCATCGACTTCGACCAACAGCGTGCGACCTGCCCACAAGGTCACCACTCGGCGACCTGGAACCCCACCCGCCAAGATGGCCAGGACGTCATCGTGGTCAGCTTCCCCTCAGCGCCTGCATCACCTGCCCGGCCCGAACCGAGTGCACCCGCTCAGCCCAGCGCCGACGACAGTTGACGCTACGACCCCGACACCTGCACGAAGCCCTCCGCGACGCCCGCGCCGAACAGCAGACCGACGCCTGGCGAAGCAAACGGGCTGCGGTTCGCGTTCTACGGGCGTGTGTCTCCGGCGGACTTTCAGGAGCGGGCGTCCTGCGGCGGTGGCCGCGGGACGCAGTCGAAGATTCGTGCGGGTCACGGCACGGTCGGTGGCGGAGTTCTTCGATACGAATCGCAGCCGACGGTTGCCGTGGCGGGACCGGCCGCAGGCCGTCAAGCTGCTGCAGTCTCTTGCCGATCCGGACCGAACCTTCGATGCCGTGGTGGTTGGAGAGTATGAGCGGGCAACGAGCCGTCGCATCAGGCGTTGATGATGCTGCTCGGTGCGCAGTCGAAGCGAGAGGCGCTGCGGGCCCCGTTCCGGGCGCTGACGGCGATGCGGGGCACAGCGATCTCGGCGTCCTTGTCCGCCACCGACAACCCCACACCCGCCGCCGCGCCCTGCGGCTGCGCCGGCGGGTCCTGCCGACGGACCCAGTTTCGCAGCGTCTCGTGACTCAACCCCAGCTGACGAGCGACCTCGTTGACCGGCCGACCCGGACCAACTCGACCGCATCACGCCGGAACTCTTCCGTGTACTTCGACGGACGCCCCAACGGGGACACCCCTTCCTCTGGACCGACATCCAGTCTCAGGGTGTCCACATCTCAAGGGGAAGCCCAGTTCGGGCAAGGCGGCACGCGCGGAGGTCGGGTGCGCCGGTCGGCGAACAGGAACACGTGCTGCGGGAACTCGCGCGGTGAGCGTCAGGCTCGGATGGCGGCCTGGCCGCACAAGGGCGTGCCGCGCGGGTCAGCCGTGTAGGGGCTCGCTCGGGCGGGTCGCGGGAGAGGAGTCGACCATGCGCTCCGCGATGGTGGTCAGCGCGCGGCCGGCCTCCGCCAGCGAGGCCGCGTCGACGTGGTCGACGACCCGGCGGCGCGCGCTCAGCAGGTGGTCGGGGTAGGCCTTCTTGAGCCGCCGCAGGCCGGCGGGGGTGAGCGTCGCGATGTTGCCGCGGTTGTCGGCGGATGCCCGGCGCTTGGTCACGAGCCCCCGGGTGCGCAGGTCCTCGACGATGCGGCTGATCCGGCTCAGCGACAGCCCGATGGCGTTGGCGAGGTCGGTCAGGCGCATCTCCCGGTTCTCCGCCTCGGAGAGGTTCATCAGCGTGGAGTACTCGGTGAGGGTTACGCCGCTGGATCGCGTCAGGTCCTCATCGAGCAGCCGGGGCAGCGTCGCCATGATGCGCATCAGGGCGCGCCACAGGACCTCCTGGTCCGGCGTCAGCGGGGCTTCGGGCATTCGCTCACCCAATCCGGGACGGTCGCAGCTGGGCGGCGGCCGGGATGACGTGCCGGGCCAGCAGCTGCAGGGTGGCGGGGGAGTCGGCGCCGGGCACCGGGCCGTAGACGGCGTCGATGCCGAGCTTCGCGAAGCTGGTGAGCGCGTCGAGCAGCCGGTCGATCTGCCGCCCGCCGGGGCCCGGGTCGAGGGGGAAGAGGACGGTCTTCTCGATTGAGTCGTAGTCGCGCCCGATCTGCTCGCAGTGCAGGCGCAGTGCGTCGAGTTTCAGCGGCAGGTCGGGACCGGCGAACAGATTGCAGGCGTCGGCGTACAACGCGACGAGGCGAAGCGTCTTGCGCTCGCCCGAGCCGCCGACCAGGATCGGCGGGCGGCGGACCGGCGCGGGGGAGTTGAGCGTGCGGGCGAGGCGGTAGTGCCGGCCGTGGAAGGGTGATTCGTCGCCGTCGAACATCTGCCGGCAGATCCGCAGCGTCTCCTCCAGGCGCTCGAACCGCTCGGCGGTCGCCGGGAACGGCAGGCCCAGGCCGGCGGCCTCGGCCGCGTTGAACCCGGCGCCGATGCCGATGCCGAGCCAGGCGCGCCCGCCGGACAGCACGTCCAGGGTGGTGATCATCTTGGCGAGGAGCCCAGGCTGGCGATAGGCGGTCGCAGTCACCAGGGTGAGCAACTCCATCCGCTCGGTCGCTGCGGCGAGGAACCCGAGCGTGGTGTACGCCTCCAGCATCTCGCGCTCGAACGCGCCGACGACCGGCGCCTGCCACAGGTGGTCCATGACCGCGATCCGGGCGAAGCCGGCCTCCTCGGCCGAGGAGGCGATGCGGCGCAGTGACGAGCCGATCTCTCTGGCGCCGCCGTTCCAGGTGAAGTCGGCGACGGTCAGTCCCAGCAGCAACGGAACCCCCAATGGATGCTTGCGCTAGCAAGTTCAGTATGGTCAGAGCAGGCCACCTGTCAAGCCAGCGGAGGGCGGACATGCGAACCTTCTCCATCGGCCGGTACACCGTCAACCGCGTCGGCTACGGCGCGATGCAGCTCACCGGGTCCGGGGTTTTCGGCCCGCCTGCCGATCGCGGCAAGGCGCTGGCGATCCTGCGCCGTGCGGTCGAGGCCGGCGTCAATCACATCGACACCGCCGACTTCTACGGTCCCCGGGTCGTCAACGAGCTCATCCGCGAGGCGCTGTACCCGTACCCAACGGACCTGGTCGTCGTGAGCAAGGTCGGCGCGCGGCGCACGGCGGACGGCGGCATCCACGCGTGGGACGAGCCGGCGGACCTGCGCCGTGGCATCGAGGACAACCTGCGTGCGCTGGGTGTCAGCCACCTGCCGGCGGTGAATCTGCGGGTCATGGGCGACCGGGTCGCCGATGCCCGGTTCGAGGCACAGGTCGGCACGATGGTGCAGGCCTGCGAGGACGGCCTGATCGGCGGGGTCGGGCTCAGCAACGTCTCGCTGGACCAGCTGCGCGCGGCGCTGCGGATCACCGAGGTGGCGTGCGTGCAGAACTCGTTCAGCCCGCTGGACCGCGGATCGGCCGGCGTGCTGCGGGAGTGCGCCCGGCGCGGCATCGCGTTCGTGCCGTTCGTACCGCTGGGATTTCCCCGGCCGCGCCGCGAGGCCATCCTGTCCGATCCGGTCGTCGTCGGCGTGGCCCGGGCGCTGGACCTCACGCCGGCGCAGGTCGTACTTGCCTTCCTCGCCGCGGTGTCGCCGAACGTGCTGCTGATCCCGGGCACGTCGTCCATGCGCCACCTCGAGGAGAACCTCGCCGTCTCCCGCGTCGAACTCGACGCACCGACGATCGCCCGGCTCGAGGGCGCCTTCGCCGGCCGGGACCGGTGAGATCGGTCCCGGCGCGACGGCGGCCTTGCGGCGATCACCGCCCGGACAACTCCTCGACGGCGCTCAGGCGATCCGGCTGCCAGCCCAGCCGCCGCCTGGCCCGATCGCCGCTGGCCTGCTGGTCGAGCAGGAGGGCGTCGGCGAGGTAGGCGCCGAGGCGCTCCCGCGAGTCGTCGTCGGACTCCGCCACGACGACGCCGTTCGGACCGGCGGCCGCCTGCGCCAGCTCGCGGACCGTTGGGTTGATCCCGGATGCGCCGATGTAGATCTCGCCGCCCGGCGCCCTCCCCAGGACCCGGAGGTACAGGTCGGCGAGGTCCTCGACGTGGACGGTGGCCCAGTGCTGGTCGCCGGAGCCGACCAGTCGTAGCGCGCCGTCGTCGGTGCGCGGCCCGTAGGTGAACAGGCCGGCGAGTAGGCCGCGGCCACGGCCGTAGACGACGGCCGGCGCCACGACCGATGCCTTCACGGTCGAGGAAAGCAGGCGGTTCTGCCGCTCGATCTTCCACGCGACGATCGGCGGCGCAGCGAGGGCGCTGTCCTCGGTGATGTCCCGGTTGTCGCCCCACACCCAGACGCCGCCGGTGGAGACGAACGGTTTCGCGGTACCGGCGAACGCTCGCACCACTGCGGCGATCACGGCGTCCTCGCCCGCGGCGTCGAGCGCGGCGAGGTTGATCGCGGCGTCGACGCCGGAGAGTTGTCCGGTGAGCCACCCGACGTCGCTCAGGTCGCCGAGCGCGGCTTCGGCGCCGCCCTCCTCCACGGCCTTGGCGGATGCCTCGCTGCGGACCACGGCGGTCACGTCGTGGCCGCCGCCGCGCAGCGCCTCCACCACCGTGGAGCCGATGAAACCGGTGCCGCCGGTGAGCAGTACTCGCATGGTCGTTTCCTTCCGAACCTGGCGGGAACCGTTCCCGCGGACTTGCTTGCGTAAACAAGTATTGCGCGCTTACTTGCTCAAGCAAGCAATCTGCGATCTCAATCACGGACTGCCACGCATGCCGCCTCCACCTCTGCGGCTCCTGATCCCGCCCTTGAAGGTTGTCTCCGAGGCAGATCGAGTGCTGCGCCTCGTCGTCGAGCAGACCGGTGATAGCCGAATCGAGCCATGCCTCTTACGTCACGGGGATGGTGGCCGACAGCGACCGACCCCGTCGGGTGTCATGGATCATGAGTCTTGCGCCCGTCGTTCGATAAGCCGGAGTGTGCGGCCAAAGCCACGTCCCAAGTCGTCTTATCGAGCACGTGCTGACGCAGCCGCCGCTGTTCGCGCGGCATGTTCCAGCTCAGCGCGCCAACGACCCGTCCCTGCCAGCCGTACAGCGCCGCGAACTTCCCGTCCGCCGGATCACCGGCCGCGAAGGTAATCTCCGCCCCGTCGGGCATCGTGCCGTACGCCTGGACCTTCACGTCGTACTGGTCGGTCCAGAAGTACGGCACGGGCGAGAACGGCTCGCCCTTGCCCAGCAACGTCCTTGCCGCGGCCATGCCTTGCTCGGTGGCGTTCATCCGGTGCTCGACCCTGATCCGTCTACCCAGGTTCGGATGGGTCCAACTGGCCACGTCGCCGGCGGCGACCACCCTGGGGCCGGCTCGGCAAAACGAGTCGCAGTCGACCCCGTTGGACAGCGACAGCCCGCTGCCGGACAGCCACTCGGTGGCCGGCACCGACCCGATCGCGACCAACACCAAGTCGGCCGCGAGTGTCACGCCGTCGCCCAGCTCAACGCCGACCACCCGACCGCCTGTGCCGACCAGTGCGTTGATGCCGATCCCTGTACGCACCCGCACGCCGTGGGCAGCGTGCAGCCTGGCCACCAAGCCGCCGATTCGGTCGCCGAACTGGCGGAGCATCGGTGCGGGCAGCGGGTCGACCAGGGTCACGTCGAGCCCCAACTGTCTAGCCGCGGCGGCGGCCTCGGTGCCGAGGAAGCCGGCGCCGAGGACCACGACGGCCGACTTGGACAGCAGGTCCTTCCGTAGCGCCAGTGCGTCCTGCATGGTGCGCAGGACGTGGACGCCGTCGAGGTCGTGACCGTACGGCAGCCGGCGTGGCGTCACTCCGGTGGCGATCACCAGCCCGTCGTAGTCAAGGGCCGCACCGTCGGACAGCCGAACCAGCCTCGATGCGACGTCGAGGCCGGTCGCCGACGTGCCGAGCACCCAGTCGGCGTCCAACATGGTGATGTCGGCCTTGCGGCGCAGCGCCGTGCGCTGCGGCTCCCACGTGCCGCACAGGACCTGTTTGGACAGTGGTGGACGGTCGTAGGGCAGGCGGTCCTCGTCGCCAACCAGGGTCAGCCGGCCTGTATAGCCCTCGCGGCGCAGCGTCTCGGCGGCGGTGAGCCCCGCCGCAGAGGCGCCGACGACCACCACGTGGTCGAGCGCGTTCACGAGTCGTCCAGCTGGATGGCAAGGGCAGGGCAGACCCGCGCCGCCTGGCGGATGTCCTCGTGCAGTTGCTCGGGTGGATTCTCCTGCAGCAGCACGACGATCCCGTCCTCGTCGCGCTGGTCGAACACGTCGGGGGCCAGCAGCACACACTGCCCGGCGCCGACGCACTTGTCCTGGTCGATGACGACGTTCATGACGCTGTTCCTCCTTGTTTCTGATCGACTCACCAGGTGACCGGCAGCTCGTGCACGCCGTAGACGGCCATGTCGTGCTTGAACTTGATCTCATCTAGCGGCGCGGCCAGCCGCAGCGTCGGGATGCGGCGGTAGAGGGTGCTGTAGACCACCTGCAACTCGACCCTCGCCAGCGGCTGCCCCAGGCACTGGTGAATGCCATAGCCGAAGGCCATGTGGTGGCGGGCCTGGCGGTGGATGTCGAGCGCGTCCGGGTCGGGGAACGCCGTCTCGTCGCGATTGGCGACATCGTTGGCCGCGATGACGCCCTCGCCGGCCCTGATGAGCTGCCCGCCGACCTCGACGTCCTCCAGCGCGACCCGCCGGCGACCGGTGTGCGTGATGTTGAGGTAGCGCAACAGCTCTTCAACCGCGTTGGCGACCAGCTTCGGGTTGTCGGTTCCGCGCAGCTCGGCCAGCTGGTCTGGGTGCTGTAGCAGGGTCAGGGTGCCCAACGCGATCATGTTGGCGGTTGTCTCGTGGCCGGCGACCAGCAGCAGGACGGCCATGTCCACCACCTCGCAGCGGGTCAGCGCGCCGGTTCTCAGCTGCTTGACGACCAGTCGGCTGAGCACGTCGTCGGCCGGCTCGTGGTCCTTGGCGTCCACCAGCCGGGAGAGGTAGTCCTTGAGCTCGTCAGCGGCGGCGATCGCTGCTTCCGGGGTCACCGTGCGCGAGATGATCGTGTGGCTGCACCTCTGGAAGAAGGCGTGGTCGGCGTACGGAATGCCGAGCAGCTCGCAGATCACCAGCGAGGGGACGGGTAGCGCGAACGCCTCGACCAGGTCGACCGGCGGGATGTCGCGCAGCATGTCGTCGATCAGCTCGTCCACGATGCGCTGCACCGTCGGTCGCAGCGCCTCCACGCGCTTGACCATGAAATCCCTGGTCAGCATCCGGCGGTGCGCGTCGTGCTCGGGGTTGTCCATCGAGATGAAGGCGCGCGAGCGCTCGCGCCTGACGGCGCTGGCCGCGGTGAGGTGCGGATAGCCAGGCTTGCGCCCGTCGGCGCTGAACCGGGGATCGGCCAGGACGGCGCGCTGGTCTTCGTAGCGGGTGATCAGCCAGGGCGTGCTGCCGTCCCAGAGCCGCACCCTGCTGACCGGGTCTTCGGCCCGCAGCCGGCTGAGCTGTGGGGGTGGGTCGAACGGGCAGCGCCGCTGCATAGGAAAGGCGGGAATGTCGGGAAAAGCGTTCGTCATGGGGTGCCTCGATTAGCTGTACAATGCAGGTATCTTTCTGTACTCTACAGCTATTTCTGCTCCTCGCCCAGGCGAGGCTGGCCACGGAGGAATCGAGATGGCCGAGCATCCGACCGGCGATCCCACGATCGCGACCGTGGAGACCGAGGTCGCCCTGTTGATGCGCCGCGGCGAGGCAACCCACCGGGCGGCACCGGCGGGTCTGCACCCAGCCCTCGACCGCGCCGCGTACCTGCTGCTGCGTCGCCTCGCACAGGCCGGCCCGCAGAACATCAACGCGCTCGCCGACGCACTGTCCCTGGACGGCTCGACGGTGACCCGGCAAGTCGCCGCGCTCGTCCGGGACGGCCTCGCCACCCGCCACCGCGACCCGAGCGACGGCCGGAGCATCCTGGTCGCGCCGACCCCCGCCGGGCACTCCCGGATGGAGGCGGTACGCACCGCCCGCCACGACGTGTACGCCACCGTGCTCGCAGACTGGTCGGACGAGGATCGGGCGGCGCTCGCGAACCTGCTCGGCCGCCTCAACCATGACCTTGATGGGTTCGCCCGGCACCAGTCGGCTCCTCGTCCGCCCGCCAAGCCCTGACCCACGCCTCGAGCCGTGGCCCGCGGGAGCGGCAGCCGGACCGCAGCGGCCGGGTCCGTCGGGCAAGCACTACGGGACGACGGTGACCGGCCAGCGTCCGCAGTGGACAAGTCGGACGGCGAGTGAGCCGGCGATACGATGCGCGACGCTCGCCGACTTTCCGACGATGACGGCTTCGGCATGTACCTCCCGCGCGACGTCGGACAGGACGTTCAGCGGGTCGCCCGACCGTACGACGAGCCGCGCGTCGACGTCCCACACGCGTGAGTGGCTGTGCACGAGGTCACGAAGCTGCGCCTCTGTCTCGTCCTGCGCGGCTATCGCCGTTGTGATGGCGATACCGCTGTGGTCGGCGAGGGACAGGAATGCTGCCGCTCGCGTTCGGACGTAGACGGCGACGAGCCGGGTGCGCTGCCGTCGGGCGAGGCCCGCGGCGTACGCGGCGGCACGCAGCGAGGGCGTCGAGCCGTCGAGGCCGACGACGATCGCTCCCGGGCCGTCGGTGCCGAGTTCGAACTGAGGCCTGAACGCAGGCCCGGTGCCGGTCTCGTTCATCGCTCGCCACCGCCTCTCGCTATGCGCTCGGGCCGCGCAGCTCATGCAGCGTGGCCGCGGTCAGCTCGTGCGGTTCGTCCTCGGGCCGGATCAGCACGACCGTGCAGGCCGCCGCGTGGGTCAGCGCGGCGGTGAAGCTGCCGTCGCCGAACTGCGCCACCGGTCCGCGCGCGGACCGTCCAATGGCGACCGTGCGGGCCTGGATGTCTCGGGCGTGCCGCGCCAGGATGCGACCGGCGACCGCATGGTCGCCAACGCTGTGCAGCACCTGCCCGGTGGCTGCGACACCGCGCCCGGCGAGCCGGTCGAGGTGCGCGGTTACCGCGGCTCGGGCGGTGTCTGCGTCTTCGGCGTCGATGGCGAGTTCCTCGACGACGGCGGTCTCTCGGACGTGCACGACCTCGAGCATGCTGCCCATTCCGCGGGCGATGTCAGCGGCCGCGTCGACGATGTCGGCGGCGTCGGCGGTCGCACCGACCGCGACGATGACCGGCCGGTGGTCCCCGATCGAGACGGCGCCAACCGGCTCGAGGTGCGGGACGACCCGCTCGCCTTGGGCCAGCCCGGCCTCGGCGGCGCTGACGAGGCGGTGCCCGGTCGCGAGGACGGCGATGGCGAGGACGAACGCCACCCCGCCGAGGTAGAACGGGACGCTCAGCGATGTGGCGTCGGCGAGCTTCCCGGCCGCGTAGGGCGCGAGTCCGCCGCCGATGAAGCGCACGAACCCGTACGCCGAGGAGGCCACCGGGCGCTCGACCGGCGAGACGAGCATGACGGCCTGGGTGGTGAGGGTGTTGTTGATGCCGATGAACGCGCCGCTGACGATCACGGCGACGATGACGGCCGACGGGGTCGCTACTCCGGCCGCGATGACCGCCATGACGACGCCGAGGCCAGCGAGGTTGGCGTAGAGCACCGGCACGGTGCCGAACCGCGCCTGCAGCCGCGGCGCGAAGAAGACGCTGAACAACGCGACCAGCAAGCCCCAGCCGGTGAAGACCAGGCCGAGCTGATGGGCGTTCAACTCCATCGGGTACGGCGCATAGCCGAGCATCGTGAAGAAGCCCCAGTTGTACAGCAGCGCCATCAGACCCATCGTCAGCAGCCCACGGTGGCGCAACGCTTTCAGCGGCGCACCGAGCGACGTGGGCCGCTCAGGGCGCGGCAAGGACGGGACAAACACGACCGTCGCGACCAGCGCGATGGCCATCAGCACCGCCACGCCGAAGAACGGGCCTCGCCAGCTGATGCTGCCAAGCTCGCCGCCGAGCAACGGGCCAACCGCGATGCCCAGACCGAGCGCGGTCTCGTACAGGATGATGGCGCCCGCGAACCCGCCGCTCGCGGACGCGACGATGACGGCGAGGCTGGTCGCGATGAACAGGGCGTTGCCCAGGCCCCAGCCGGCGCGGAAACCGACAATGCCGCCGATCGTGTTCGAGGTGCCGGCGAGCGCGGCGAACACGACGATGAGGATCAGGCCGACGATGAGTGTGCGCTTGGCGCCGATGCGGCTGGATATCCAGCCGACCACCAGCATCGCGACCGCGGTGACGACCAGATAGCTGGTGAACAGCAGCGACACCTGGCTCGGCGTGGCGTGCAAGCTGCCGGCCAGTGCGGGCAGGATCGGGTCGACGAGCCCGATGCCCATGAACGAGACGACACAGGCGAACGCCACGGCCCAGACGGCGCGCGGCTGCTTGAACGGGCTCGGGGCCGTCCCATGCGATGCGGTCATATGCAGGTTCTCCTGAACGTGGTGTCTGTCGATGCGCGTATTCAGTCGGACGTCCGGGCCTCGACGAGCCGGGCGAGCGCGGGTATTGCGGCGGCGATAGCGGCCTGATCCTGCGGATCGAGGCGGTCGAGCAGGTGCTGCAGAGCGTCGGCACGCTCCCCGCGCCGGCGTCCGAGGAGGTCGAGGCCGGCGTCGGTCGCCTCCACCAGCACGGCGCGCCGGTCGTCGCTGCTCGCGACGCGACGCACCAGGCCCTCGCGTTCCATGCGCGTCACCAGCTGCGTCATCCCCGGCTGGGAGACGCCCTGGGCGTGGGCCAGCTCCGTCAGCCCGTGGGGTCCGTCGCGTCCGAGGCGGTGCAGGGCTGACGAGGCCGCCGTGCTGAGGCCGCCGGCGGTGGAGACCTGGCGGATGAGCGTCACGAGGTGCTCGAGCACCACGACCAGCTCAGTGCCGGAGGCGTTCGATTGCATAATCCCATTATGCATAGCCTCATTATGGATCTAGCGCGGCGACTTGCAAAAGTGACGTGGAACTCACGTCCCCGGTCGTACAGATAGGTCTTCCCCAGGGCGACCCTCAGTCCAGGTGGATGCGACTTGCGCAGGCAGCGGTACGCAGCCGTACGGCGACCCGGGACCGGTGCCGGGCCGGTTAGCCGGCAGGGGTCACCCGTCCTTGAGGTCCCGAACCGTCCGGTTCGCGGGTCTCAGGAAGCTGGGCGCCAAGGACGATGTTGTGGTTAACGGGTGCCGCTGGATCGAGGAGAAGCTGCGCGACCGCGGCTGGGCGGCCCGGCATGCTGGCAATAACCACGGCGACAACCTCGCCGAAGCCAGTGGCCGCGTATTCTCCGTTCCGGTCGGTGCGGGTGCGGACAAGCTGGCGGCCGTGCGGGTCGATCACAGTGACCGTGATGCCTGGCAGCGGCTGACCGGACGGATCGGTGACCCGCCCGGTCAGCATCGGATCTTCGTCGCCGAAATGGTGGTGGTGGTGTGGGGCAAGGGCGACGGGCTCGGGCAGCATCACGGTGGGATCTTCTGCGGGGGGCTCGGGGACATACTCGGTCATGGTCTGGTCTGCTGCCTCCTGCGCAAGGCGCCGTTGCTGCCTGAGGTACCCGAACAGGATGAGCGTGGCGCCGGCGGCGATCCAGGCGCAGAGCATCGCTGCGGGCCGCAACAGCTCGCTATTGCCGAAGTAGCCGACGCTGCGCAGGGCATCGACGGCGTTCCCCATGGGCAGGATCGGGTGCAGGAAGCTGAAGAAGCCTGGCACGAGTTGGACGGGGACAGCGCCGCCGCTGCTGGGCACGCTGAGCAGGACGAACAACGTGATCGCGATCCCGGGGAAGAAGCCGCCGAAGAAGGGCACCAGGCCATAGGCGGTCAGCGACACGGCCTGGGTCAGCAGGAATAGGTACAGCAGCGCCAGTGGATGCGGCGGGATCGCCTGCACCACATAGGCAGCCGCGAGGTAAGCGACAGCGGCGGCCACCGCCCCCCAGCCGATGCTCGTGGCTACGTGTGCCCGCCGGCCGAAGCCCACCGCGCGCTGCATGGTGATCACCATGAAGTAGGCGGCGACAACGCAGGACAGGACGACGTACAGCAGGCTGGTGCCGGGACCGTCGCCCGGCACGGTGGGGACCAGTTCGCGGAAGTCGAGCGTACCGCCGGCCCGTTCCGCAGCGGCGGCGAAGGTCTGGCGGATGACCGTCTCCAGGGCGGCGCCGTTCGCCTTGGCCCCGTACAGCAGCGGGTGGGGCCCGCCTGGCACGTATGCCGCGACTGCGCTCTGCTGTAGGACGGCAGCACGGGCCTCGGCGGCGTCGGCCGCCGGCCGGAGGGTGAAGCCACCCGGCGTCGCCACGTCGAGCTCGTGCTGCAGCCGCGCCGTGGCGGCCGGCGAAGCGGCCACTGCGATGCTGACGTGATGCGGCGCCGGGTGATGGAAGGCCGGCAGGTAAGAGAAGAGCAGCCCGGCCAGGAAGAGCGCCGGGAGCCACAGACCCATCGCGAGCGTGCGCACGGCTTCGCCGACGCGTTTTCTGTCTGTCTGCCGCTGTGTCACGCCGGCACGCTACAAGAAATTCTGCAGTAGTGCAAAATTTCATCAGTGCAGTATGATGCCAGCCGGACACGCTGGCACTCGCACATTGCGGAAAGGACCTGGTCTCCATGCAGGCAGCAGCTCCGGGGCTCCGGGAACGCAAGAAGGCCGAGACCCGCGCGGCCCTCCGCGCAGCGGCCGTGCGCCTGTTCCTCGAGCGTGGCCCCGCCGCCGTCACGGTGAGCGACATCTGCGAGGCGGCCGGGGTCTCCGCACGGACCTTCTTCAACTACTTCGATGCAAAGGAGGAAGCGCTCCTGCCCTGGGACAAGCACCTCATCGAAGAAGTCATCGCGGCACTGGCCGCGCGCCCGCCCGCCGAGCCGCCGCTAACCGCGGTGCGCCAGGCGATCGAGCAGACCTTCCCCAGCCTCACCGCCAGCACCGGCTGGCAGGCCTGTGGCAGGGTGCTCACGGCATACCCCGAACTTCGCACCACGATCGTCCACGGGATGATCCGCAACCAGACCAGGTTCGCCGACGCCCTCGCCAAACGCGCCGGGCAGACAAGCGGCAGTCTCTATCCGCAGCTCCTCGCGGGCGCCGCGGCGTCAGCGTTCCGGGCGGCCTTTAGCGTCTGGGCACCGGAAACCGGGGCCGCAGGCCTGCAAGCGCTCGTCGGCGAAGCCTTTGACCGGCTCGCCGCCGGCCTTCCCCCGAGTCGACCTGACCCGGCGAGCGCCGCCGGCCGCCCGCCTGCTGGGGAGCTGGCGACGGCCAGATCACGCCAATCGGGCGACGCTTAGTTTGACCACCACCACCGAACTGCTGGCCGCACACGCCGAGATCGCCCGAGGCCGGGACCATCCTGGTGAGCTGCACGGCCGGCTTGACCTGGTCGACGCCGTTGGCCGACATGACCAGCGGCGGCACCATGGTCGTCTGAGTCGCCAGCGTGGTCGATGCCGCCGGCGGCGCGGGTTCGGGGCGCTGTTCACCGACGACCGGCACACCCTGCGTGAACGGGTGCTGTGGAGGCTCCTGTACGAGACCGTTGGGCGCGCCGAGGAGATCCTGTCCCCAACATCGAGGACCTGGACACCGAGCTCCGTCGCGCCCGGGTGGGCTCCAAGGGCGGCGCGATGGAGCACGTGCACTGGCCTGGCAGACCGGCACCGCCCGCTTGCTGCCGCGCCTGCTGGCCTGGCAGACCGGCACCGCCCGCTTGCTGCCGCGCCTGCTGGCCGGCCGCACCAGCGGGCCGGTGTTCCTCTCCGACCGGCGCACCAGGACCGCGGGTCTGGGGCCGAGCCTCGACCGATTGCCGGGTTCCGGGTTGAGGGCGGCTCCAACTCAGCCTGCGGAGCCGTACGCCCGCAGGAACGCGCGTACTCCGGCGGAGGTCAGCCGGTCGACCTCCTCCGGCGGGAGCGGCCTGACCCCCCAGTAGGACCGTTGCGTGATCTCGCTTGAGATCAACGCCATGAAATCCACGGCGGCCTGGGCCGGGCTGCCGTGGACGTCGATCAGGCCACGATCGCCCAACGCGGCCATGGCAGACGCCACCTCGCGGCCCACCACGCGCGGTCCGGCCTCCTGCCAGGCATCCAAGACCTCGGCCGGGATGTGCCCGGCGTCCGCGTAGATGTGCCGCACCAGCGAGAACTGGTCGCGGAAGTCCGTTATCAGGCCGACCCAGGCCCGGGCCAGAGCGAGCAGGTCACGTTCAAGGTCGTCAGGATGCGGCGGACGCTCCGGGTCCAGGTACCTCCGCAGCTGCACGAGCTGCTCGTCCCTGACCCGCTCTGCGCTCAACTGCATGATGGAGCGGAACAACTCCTCCTTCCCACCCGGGAAGTGGTTGTAGATGGTGCGAGTCGAGGCGCTGGCCTCGGCGGCGATCGTGTCGATGCTGGCCCGGGAGTAGCCGTCCCGTCCGAAGACCTCGCACGCGGCCTGCACGATCGCTGTCGCCTTGTCCACCCGGCCCCGCCGCGGCTGGGCCGTCCTTGTCTTGTCCTCTGCGCCCGCGCCGGTCATCGCTTCATCCTCCCACATGTCGATCAAGGAGCTGATTACAACGATCGTTTTATCTTTTGCAGTGATCGTTGTATGCTACCTGAGGTGCTGCGAATCGTGCGAATCGTGGCAGTGAAACGAGAGAACGAGGGGGACCGCGATGTCTGACTTCGCACCTTCGAACGACCCCGCGCTCCGGGTCGCCGTCATCATCGGAAGTGCTCGTGGCGGCGGCGCCGGCCTGTCGGTCGCCGAGTGGTTCACCGGCCATGTGGGCCACCGCACCGACATCGATCTGGACGTTGTCGATGTCGCCGGCCTGGATCTTCCCGTGTCCATGCCCGGGCGGGACGGCCTTCCCGCCCCCGCGCCGGGGACTCAGGCCGTTCTCGCCGACGTCAGCCCACGGCTGGCCGCCGCCGAGGCGTTCGTCGTCGTCACGCCCGAGTACAACCACAGCTTTCCGGCCTCGTTGAAGAACCTCATCGACTGGCACCACACCCAGTGGCAGGCCAAGCCGATCGGCTTCGTCTCCTACGGCGGGGTGAGCGGCGGGCTTCGCGCCGTCGAGCAGCTTCGTCAGGTCTTCGCCGAGCTGCACGCCATGACTGTGCGCGACTCCGTCAGCCTGCACGGCCCCTGGTCCGGCCTCGGCAAGGACGGCAGACCGCTCGACCCGGCGATCTGCGACAGCGCCGCCAAGAACATGGTCGACCAGCTGTTGTGGTGGGGCCGCGCGCTGCGCACCGCTCGCGCCGAGCACCCGTACGGGAAGTGACGGGGGACGAGCACCGTCACCAGACCTGCACGAACCGCCGGATCCGCCGCCACTCTCGCCCGTGCCCTCGTGGTCGTCGTCATCGGCTCGACCATGGCCGTGCTCGACGTGACCATCGTCAACTTTGCCGGCGGCTCCGCCGCTAGCCACCCGGGCCGGAGCCCGGTTCAGACCATCCCGCCCCGCGACAACCCCACCACCAAAGGAATGATCTTGTGATTGACGTACCTCTCTCTGTCCTCGATGTCGCTCCGGTCGCCGCCTCCGGATCTTCCGCCGAGGCCCTCCGGCACACCGCGGCGCTCGCGGTCCGCGCCGAGGAACTGGGTTACCGGCGGTTCTGGGTGGCCGAGCACCACAACACGCCGTGGGTCGCCAGTTCGGCCCCGGCTGTGCTGATCGCGCATTTGCTGGCGTCGACCTCGACGATCCGGGTCGGCTCGGGTGGCGTGCAGCTGCCCAACCATGCCCCGCTGGCGGTGGCCGAGCAGTTCGGCACCCTGGAGGCGCTGCACGCGGGCCGGGTCGACCTAGGCCTCGGCCGGACGTCCGGCACCGACCAGGTCACCGCGCTGGCCCTGCGCCGGACGTCCGCCGAGGCGTTCCCGCAGGAGCTTGACGATCTCGTCGGGTACTTCACCGGGCGGGAGAACCGGATGCGGATCACCGCCGTCCCTGGGCTGGGCAACATGCCGAAGCTCTGGCTGCTCGGATCGAGCGGGTTCAGCGCGCAGCTGGCCGGCAAGCTGGGCCTGCCGTTCAGCTTCGCGCACCACTTCAGCGCGGCCAACACGCTGCCGGCACTGGCTGTGTACAGGCAGTCCTTCCGCCCGTCGGAGTACCTCGACAAGCCGTACGCGATTGTCTCGGTCAACACGATCTGCGCGGATACCGACGAGCGCGCGGAGTACCTGGCCGGCCCGGCCATGCTGTCCTACCTGCGCATACTTACCGGCCGGGCGACGGTGCTGCCCAGCCCCGAGGAGGCGGCCCAGTACCCGTACACGCCGCAGGAGCTGGAGATGGCGCGGTCGCGGTTCGAGGGGCAGGCGCTCGGCTCTCCGGAGACCGTGGCCCGCCAGCTCGCCGAGCTGCGCGAGCGCACGGGTGCGGATGAGCTGATGCTGACCACCCAGGTCTACGACATCGAGGACCGGATCCGCTCGTTCGAGCTGATCGCCAAGTAGGCGGCCACTCCCTGACCCAACGGCCGGCCGCGGGCGAGGCCGGGGAGCCTGCCACAATCTGACTGAAGGGCAACCATAGATGAGCACCGTGACCTTGACCAAGCAGACCTTCACCGAGGCCTGCACCCGGTTGTGCTGGACGCATCGGGTGGGCCTGGTGGTTCGTGGCCGCGGTACTGGTACTACGACAGCCTGACGCTGTTCTCCCCGGCCCGGTTCTCGTCACTGCCGGGCACGCCGTTCCCCGGCGACCCCAATGGCTACCCGCTGCGCGACGAGGTCGTCGAGACCTGGCCGCGTACACCGCCCAGCTCGGCGCGGAGGTGCACTTCGATCGGCGAGTCGCGGACTGACAGACGGCGGACGGTTCAGGCAGACTGGCGGCCGTGGCGTACCGGCTGGTCGACGAGGAGCCATGCGACGGCACGGTCGAGCACGTCACGTTCGTCGCGTTCATGCCGGGCGGCGGATGTGCCGCCCTGCCCGGCCCGGCGCTGATCGGCGGCGACGTACTGCCCGGCGAGTCAGTGGTCCTCGACGCGAGCGAACGGATCCCGCTGCAAAGCTCCTCGATGAGCGCCGATTCCGAAACGGCGTCGTATACCTCCGCTACCGCCCTTTGGGCAGTGAACGACAGCCCTGTCCGATCGCCGGCGGCGCTTGCATGACAGGCGGAGCGCTGACGACTGATTCGGCCGGATGAGGTCGCCCATCACGAACTCGGGTTGCGTCAAGTCGCAGTGTGCGGAGACGTCAACCGCCGCGTCGGGACGACGGTGGCGACAGCGAACCTCAGTCCGGGGAACGCCCCGAGAACTACCCCCTTCGTCTATCCGTCGGGCATGCCAGCCGCATGCTGGTCGACCGCTCCCGACGCAACCGCAGCGAGGTCAGATCGTCGGCGTCGAGGTCCGGCAGCCGGTCGAACGCGCCAGAGGCCCGGGCGGTGAGCACGCCGATGAACGCGGTGGTGAGTATCTCCGCCTTCTCCTGCGGCCGGTCCACCCATCGGAGGCCAGCCGGGCGACCAGCGGGCCGACGATCCGGCTGTGCAGCTCCGTCCGCGACGCGGCCTGCGCCTGCGGATCGTCGTGCGGCGGCGGCATGTCCGGACGCCGACTTGGGCCGGCTCGCTGTGACGTTGCGTAGCGATCGGATCGCGGCAAATCAGGGCGGGTGTTCCGCAGGTCGAGTCTGGGGTTGTGCGATTCGGCGGTGTTCAGTGGTGCGTTGTCGAACGGGTTCGTTGCCGTCTTGGTCTTCGGTGGGGAACGCTGGCTGTGGGGCGTGGTCGTGCTTGTCGGGTGTGATCGTGTCCAGGGCGGCGCGGAGGGCGGCGCGGGAGGTGATGCCGAGTTTGGGGTACAGCCGGTGCAGGTGGGCGCCGACTGTGCGGTGGGACAGGAACAGCTGTTGGGCGATCTGTTTGTTGGTCAGGCCGGTGGCGGCGAGCGTGGCGATCTGCCGTTCCTGCGCGGTCAGTGCGGCTGTGCGGGTGTCGGGTCTGGTGGTGGCGGTGGCGATTCCGGTGGCGCGCAGTTCGTCGCGGGCCCGCTGTGCCCAGGGTCGGGCGTCCATCCGGTCGAGGGTGTCCGCAGCGGCGCGCAGGTACAGGCGGGCTCGGCTTGTGTCGCGGGTGCGGCGGAGCCATTGTCCGTAGGCGAGTTGGATGCGGGCCTGTTCGAACGGCCACTGGTCGGCCTCGGGCAGTGACAGTGCTGCCTCGAACAGCTGGTCGGCTTGGTCGTCGTCGGCGGCCAGGGCCGCGGCTCCGGCGGTGATCAGCGCCATGCGGGTGGAGATGCGGGGGATGCCGGCCTGTTGGGCGGCGGCGACGTGGGCGCGGGCCTGTTCGGTGCGTCTGGTGCGGACAGCCGCCTCGACCAGGTCCATGAGCATCAGGCGGCCGGGGACGCAGGCGCGGGGTGCGCCGAGCGGGGTGACCCGTGCCGCCTGTACGTAGGCTTCCTCGTAGTCGCCGTGGCCCAGGGCCGCGAGGGTGCGAACCCGCCAGGCGTACGCCTGTGGCAGCCCGATACCGCGAGGCGCCGCCCAGGTGATGACCTCATCGGTCAGGACCCGAGCGCGGTCCACGTTGCCGCGGCCGGCCGCGATGTATGCCAGATGGCATCGAAGCTGCCCCTCGGCAAGGTGGTAGCCGTGGACCGCCGCCAGGTCCAGCCCCTCACGTGCCAGGTTCTCGGCCTCGTCCCACTGCCCGTGGACATAGGAATCGACACAGAGCAGCAGCAACCCGGCAACGACCAGGGCGATCGCACTGCCGTCGCGTTCTCGTTCGATCATGCGGCGGACCAGGTACCGGTAGTCGGACAGGGCATCCATGCCGACGGCCGCGTAGGCCAGGGGGACGATCTGCCAGGGTGCCGGGTCGGCGGGCAGGGCCGTGAAGGCGTGGGCGAGGCCCTCCCGGACCGTGTCGGCGGTGCGGGCGGGGTCGACGTACACGTCGTAGAGCAGCCGAAACGGGGTTACCGCCTCCGGGGCAAAGCGGGCCAGCGTGGTCTTGAGCAGTTCCCACGGTTCCGGTCGGCCGGCGTAGACACTGACGAACGTCAGCCCGAACAGGATCCCGTAGGAGTCCCAGCTGTTGGTGGTCGTGGTGGTGTCGGTGACGTCGTCGAGCGCCCGGGCCAGCAACCGGTGGGCGGCATCGATGTCGCCCTCACCAGTTGTGAGGAAGTGGGCCGTGGCGGCGAAGACCAGCCCGGTCGGCGTGTCCGGGGCTTGTCCGGCGTCGGCCAACAACCGGGGCACCTGGTCGAGTTGACCGGTGACGGCGGCGAGGTAGGCGGCCTCGACCAGTCGGCGGGACCGGCCGGCCGGGTGCGGGCTGAGTTCACCGGCGCGAACCAGCAAGGTCACCGCGGCGGCCGCGTCGCCACGCCGCCGGTCGCCGACGGCCGCCTCGTCCAGCGCCCGGGCCACCGTCTCGTCCGGTCCGGTCGCGGCCTCGGCCAGGTGCCACGCCCGCCGCTCCGGGTCACCGGCCAGAGCGGCGGCCAGGGCCTGGTGCGCGGCCCGCCGCTCGGCCAGCGGTGTCATCTGCACGATCGCCGAGCGGATCAGCGGGTGGCGAAACACCACGGGGCCGGTGACCGCATCCATGCGGACGAGGCCGGCCTGCTGCGCCGGGGCCAGGTCGTCGACGTCCGCGCGGCCCTGCGCCGCCGACCGGATGGTGGCCAGGCTGGCATCCGGCTCCAGCGCGGCCAGCAGCAGTACCTGCCGTCCCGGTGCGGGTAGGGCCCGCGCCCCGGCGGCGAAGATCGCCTCCAGCCGCCCGTTGAGGGGCAGGGACGCGGGCAGCGGGTCCTGGCCGCGGCGCTGCCGGTCGGTCAACAAGCCGGGGAGTTCCCGCAGCGCGAGCGGGTTGCCCGCGGCCGCATCGAGCAGCCGCCGCCGTACGGTCGGCGCCAGCCCCGGCCAGCGGGTGTCCAGCAGGCAGGTCGCCGGCTGGGTGGCCAGGGGCCCGATCTCCCGTTCGGGGAACCCGACCTGGTCGAAGAAGCCGCCGGCACCGGTGCGGGCGGCGGCCAGGAACACGATGGGATCATCGCCGATGCGGCGGGCGGCGAATCCCAGCACGGTCGCGCTGGCGCGGTCGATCCACGGCACGCCGTCGACGATCACCAGCAGCGGACGCTCGGCGGCGACCCCGCGAAGCAGGGCCAGTACCGCCGTGACCACCAGCGGGTCCGGCGAAGACCCCGGCGCGAGGTCGAAGACCTGGTCCAGGGCGTCGCGATGCTGGCCGGCGAGCCGGTCGGCGCGCTCACGCAGCGGGTCGAGCATCTGGTGCAGCGTCGAGAAGCTGATCTCGGCCTCGAACTGCGCGCCGCACGCCCGGAGCACCCGCATGCCGTCGGCTGCGGCTCTTGCTGCGGCGGCGTCCAGCAGCGCGGTTTTGCCCGCCCCCGGGTCGCCGCGCAGCAGCAGGCCGGTACCGACCTGGCCGTGGCCAGCCAGCAGCGCCTCGATCAGTTCCAGCTCATCCGTGCGTCCTACGAGATCGGCTACCGGCCGTCCTCTCACCGGCTGCCCGGTCATGGGACGTCCCCTCGCTCCCTTGAAGAATCAGAGTCGCTTCAGATGCGATAACGTATCCGATACATTACTGCACTGCAAGCGTAGCTACAGAGGTCGTCAACGGGTAGGAGAGCGATGCCCAAGCGAGTAACCAGGCGGCGCCCCGAGACACTCGGCCGCCTCCTCGACGCGGCCGAGGAGGTCTTCGCCGATCGCGGGTTCCGGGGTGCCAGCATCGAGGAGATCTGCCGTCAGGCGGGGTACACCCGCGGCGCGTTCTACTCGAACTTCGCCACACGCGAGGAACTGTTCCTCGCGCTGTTCGACCGCCACGCCGCGCTGGCGATCCGGCGCGTCGAGGAACTGGCTGCTCAGGCCGGCGACACGCTGACAGTGCCGGCGATCGCCGAGATGCTCGCGCAGGTCCACCCCGACGAACGGAAATACTTCCTGGTCGCAACCGAATTTAGCCTGCACGCGATGCGTGATCCCGCCGCCGCCGAGGTGCTGTCCCGACGCGACGAGGAATCACAGGTCGCGGTCGGTCATATGGTGACAAGGCTGCTGCAGCGCGCAGGCCGGACCGTCCACGTTCCACCACAGACGCTCGGACGAATGATCATCGCGGTCCGTGAGGGGGCGCGCCTGCAAAGTTTCGTCAATCCCGTCCAATTGCCGCCCGGCGATCTGGAACGCCAGATGCTCGGCGTACTGCTGTCGGCCCTGTCGGTCGTCGCAACCAAATGATCTTGCGACGGTTGGCAAGTCAGGAGGACCTTAACGGCAGGTACACGCTCGGATGCGGCGTCTGCGAGTTGTAGTACCCCCGGCGGTGGTCCCCGTACGTCCATCAGACCCAGCGCCGGGGCCGCGTCCCAACGCCCCACGAGGCAGCCGCCCGGTGCAACCAGCTCAGAACCGACTCGCCACCCGCCGACACCGGCACAGCCGCCAACCGACGCGGCCCACCGATCCGACCGTCTCCTGCCATGGGCGCGGCGGTCGTTCTTCACGATGATCACGAAGCGTTCCGGGCGAGCGTTCGCGAGTTCCTCAGGCGCAGCGTCGTCGGGCACGTCGAAGCGTGGGACGACGCGGGCATCATCCCCAGAGAGCCATGGCTCGAAGCCGGCCGGCAGGGTTCCTGGGCATCAACGCTCCGCAGCGCTACGTGACCTCGTTCGGCGCGGGGATCTCCTGCCACGCCGACATCGTGCTGCCGTACCCTCGTCGACCTGGCCAACATCGGACCAGGCCAGGCGGTGGATTCCCGACCTGTGTTCGGGCGCCAGCATCGGCGCCATGGCCATGACCAACCTGGGCGCCTGCTCGGAACTGGCGGGCATCCGGACGACCGCGCGGCGCGACGGCGACCACTGGCTGCTCAACGGCGCCAAGACGTTCATCACCAACGGCATCCACAGCGGCGGCACGATCCGGCGAGGTTCGTCGCCGGCTGGCCCGACGTTTCGAGGTCCTGCCCCCAGCATTCGGACGAGCGTCAGCGGAGGCCGCGGCCGGCGACCGGGGCCCGACTGCTCGGCCACGGAGGCGTTCGCCTGGTCGCGCGGACGGCCGGGTCAAACTTTACACCTTCAGATTATTATGTTTAGCTGGTGGAGTGGTTGGAAACACCCCGGCTGGAGATCGGGAACGTCGGCACCAGGTACTGCAAGCCGCGCTCATGACCTTCTCACGCTACGGCTTCCGGAAGACCTCAATGGATGCCGTCGCGCGCGAAGCGGATATTTCGCGTCCAGGTTTGTATTTTCTCTTCACGGACAAGGCGGCGTTGTTCCGCGAAACCATGCGCCAGGCGTTGGACGACGCGTTGGCGGAGGTGACGGAGATCCTGGCGCGGGCGGATACAACACCCCGGGATCGGCTGGCAGCCGCAATGGATGCCTGGCTCGGGCGCCATGTCGGTACGGGCATCGCCGCGGGCGCCGGCGAACTCCTGGAGAACAGCGCGGCTCAACTCGGAACCATGTACGCCGAGTACCGGGCCGCTTTTCTGGACAAACTCGCGGACGCCGTCGTGGAGGCATGGGACGAGAGCGCCGTGCCACACCCCGGCATCCCGCCGAGGGCAGCGGCGGAAGTACTGCACGCCGCGGCGACTGGCTGGAAGTACCAACTCGATTCACGTGCCGAGTTCGTAGCCAAAACAGCTCTCACCGTCAACTTGATGTTCCCCTGAACCTTGAGGTACTGCACCCCATGGCCACACGTATGACCACATCCTTCGGATTCGCCACGACAGCCGCGGAAGTGGTGGCAGAAATCGATCTGAGCGGCAAACGCGTCGTCGTCACGGGAGGCGCGGGAGGAGTGGGTGTCGAGACGGCACGGGCACTCGCCTCCGCAGGTGCCGAAGTCACGCTGGCCGTACGCAACATGGATGCCGGGCGGGCGGCAGTCGTTGACATCGTGGCGAGTACGGCGAACAGGGCGGTCCGCGTCGCGCATCTGGATCTTGCCGATCTGGCGTCCGTCGCGTCATTCGTGTCCGGGTGGGAGGGGGCGCTGGACATACTCGTCAACAACGCCGCCGTGATGCAACTACCCGAATTGTCACGCAGCGCCGAAGGGTGGGAGCAGCACCTTGCGACCAATCATCTCGGCCACTTCGCGCTCACCACCGGACTCCACCGCCCGCTGGCCGCCGCAGGTGGGGCGCGGGTGGTGATGCTCAGTTCGTCCGGACACCTTTTGTCGCCCGTTGTCTTCGACGACCTCCATTACCACTTCCGCCCATACGACCCGCGAACGGCATACGGTCAGTCCAAGACCGCGAACGCGCTCTTCGCGGTGGGCGCTTCGGCGCGCTGGGAGCAGGACGGCATATTCGCCAATGCGGTCATGCCTGGGGCGATCAGGACAAATCTGCAGCGGTACATCAAGGAGGAGACCAAGCGGTCCTGGGGAATCGGCGACGACTACGATCAGGCGAAGCCGCCCGCGAACTGGAAAACGCCTGAGCAGGGAGCAGCCACGACGGTCTTCGTGGCTTCCTCACCCGTGCTTGAAGGCATTGGGGGCCGCTACTTCGAGAACTGCAACGAGGCCGAGAGCGTGACCGATGGAGCAGCGCATTCATATCTGGCCGGTGTGGCCCGCTACGCCCTGGAGCCGTCGAATGCGGACCGGTTGTGGGAGGAATCGCTGCGCGCGGTTCCACGTCCTTGAGGCTCGTAACGCACCAGAGCTGTTGCAAGTTAGTTGATCTTGCGTTTGTGCAGATCGCCCTGTCCGTGATGGCGGCCAGGGCGATGCTGCTCAGGGCGCTCCGGCCGCAGGCACAGTCGCCGTCACTCCATTTCGTGGGCTCCGGGCTTCGGGTGCGGGATCAGGGATTGATCCGCAGGGCGGCAGCGAGGGCTGGTCAGATGGTGGACCAGCCGCCGTCGCTGGGCAGCACGGCGCCGTTGATGTTTGCCGAGTCCCCGCTGAGCAACCAGGCGATCGTGGCGGCGATCGTCTCCGCCTCGACGGAAGGGGTGGCGATGTGCTCGATTACGGGGCCGACGCGTGTTGCCGCGTACTCGGACTTGATTTCGACGACGATATTCGTGTTTACGCCGCCGGGCGCGACGACGTTGGAGCGGATCCCCTTCGGCCCGTAGTAGAAGGCAACGCTCTTGGCGTATCCGTGGAGCGCGTGCTTGGAACTGGTGTAGGCCGCGCCGGAGACCGACGACCGCAAGCCCGCCTCGGAGGAGACGTAGACGATCGATCCCGACTCCCGGGCGATCATGCCGGCGAGCAGCGCCCGGGTCAGCCGCATGGGCCCGGTGAGGTTGACATCGAATACGCGCTGCCAGGTGGCGTCGTCCATTTCCGCGGGGGGCAGGAACGAGTCCATGATGCCGGCGACGCTGGCAAGCCCGTCCGCGGTCCCTTCGGTCGCCTCGAGGATTGCGTCGATGGTGGCCACATCAGACACGTCGCCAGCGACGGTCACGATGTCGCGGCCGTCGAGTTCCGCGGCGAGGTCGGCGAGCCGCTGCTCCACCACGTCGGTCGCCACCACTCGCGCGCCCTCGCCGATCAGCCGCACCGCCGCGGCCCGTCCGATGCCGGATCCCGCTCCGGTGACCACGATGTTTCTGCCCTTGAGACCTCTGCTCATGATTGACTCCTCGCACTAGACGCACTGAACAATTAGCACCTACATCGTCTACTAATGCTAGTGGGGCGGTGCGAGGGGTGGAGACGGGGGTGTCCCGCTTGGAAACCTGATGCTGGGCGTGACCTGCAAGCTCGTCCTCCCGAGCAGAGCCGCACAGCATCTGGGACGATGCCTCGATGGTGCTGTCAATCGTCACCACGCTGGCCAGAAACCTGGCCTCTTCGCTGAGGTGGGTCCGACACGCATGAGGTAGGCGCGTCGCCGCTGGTTCGGCGACGAACTGAGAGGGGGACTCTGCGACAACCGGCGGGATCTTCCTCAATGCCGACTACATGGCCGACGACACGACGGACGGCCCGCCCTCACCATGCAGCGCGAGACGTGTTCGCACACGGCGTGCGTCGTGCTTCACAGTGGTTGGGGCTTCAATGCTCAGGATGTTCGGGTTTGCAGTGATCGGAGCTCCTGGTGGCCACATCTGCGATGTCTGACGATGCCGATCTGCTGACGTCCTGGAGCAGCCAAGGGCGGTCGGCAAACGGGCAGCGTCCCAGATCGCCGGACAGGGCAGGCGATTTGCGGTTCGCGTTCTACGGGCGGGTGTCCACCGCGGACTTCCAGGAGCGGGAGTCGTCGCGCCAGTGGCAGCGTGATGTCGCCGAGGATCTCGTCGCTGGGCACGGCCAGGTGGTGGCGGAGTTCTTTGACGTCTCCCGCAGCCGGCGCCTGCCGTGGCGGAACCGGCCGCAAGCAGCTGCCCTGCTGGAAGCCCTTGCCGAGCCGGACCGTGCGTTCGACGCGGTGGTGGTGGGGGAGTACGAGCGCGCCTTCTACGGCGACCAGCTGCTGTCCCTCGCGCCGGTGTTCGAGGCGCACGGTGTGGAGCTGTGGTTGCCGGAGGTGCACGGCCAGCTCGACCTTGGAGATGCGTCGCACCAGGGGTTGATCATGCTGCTCGGCGCGCAGTCGCGGCGCGAGGTGCTACGGGCGCGGTGGCGCGCGCTGCATGCGATGCGGGCGCAGACCCGTGACGAGGGCCGGTACCTCGGCGGGCGGCCGTTGTATGGCTACCGTCTCGTTGACGCCGGTCCGCATCCGATGCATGCGAAATGGGGCCGGCGGCTGCGGCGTTACGACCCGGACCCGTCGACGGCAGCTACCGTTCGGTGGATCTTTGCGGAGCGGCTGCGTGGCCGGAGTGTGGCGGGCATCGCCGCGGCGTTGAATGAGCGGGGTGTTCCGTGTCCGTCGCAGGCGGATCGTGACCGGAACCGACATCGGGCAGGACTCGGCTGGGCAGCGACGACGGTGCGGGCGATCCTCGGCAATGCCAAGTACACGGGGCGGCAGGTGTGGAACCGGCAGCCCGCCCGGTACACGCCGCCGCACCTGCCCGGTCCGTTCCGAACCCAGGAATGGGCGGGTGCTGATCAGTGGGTGATCTCGGTCAAGGTGGCGCATCCGCCGCTGGTGTCCGAGGTCGACTTCGTCGCTGTGCAAGAGCTCGGTGCGGCGTCGGCATCTGGCCAGAGCGTAGCCCACCGCTACCGCTGGTTGGCCTGCTGCGGTGCGGCCGCTGCGGCCGTGTGCTCGATTCCTGCTGGTCGCATGGCAGGCCCGCCTACCGCTGCCGGCACGGGCAGACCAGTGCACGGCCCAGGCACGGCCGGATGAGGAACCTTTACGTCCGCGAACACCGGATCATCGCGATCGTTCGGTGGCGCCCGCCAGCTCGACCTCGCCGTCGACACCTACGCCGCCGTGGTCAAGGCCGTCGAGGCGGACCGGGCGGCGCTGCTGAGCCTCGCCAACCGGCAGCGTGACCTGGCGGTGGCTGGCTGGTCGGTCGGCGCCACCCAGCTTGACCGGCTCAACATCGACATCGGCCGCGGCCACCAGCACGTCTTCCTGTCGTCCGCGCCCGGCCAGGAGGCGATGACCTCAGACGGGTCGAAAGAAGGCAAATGATTCCGGGCCAGCGTCGGCCGACCTCAACCGACGCCGGTTGTGTCGCGGCTACTCGTACGCCAGTGCCCGGATGCCGGTGCCCGCGGACATCTCCGCCACCGTG
>NZ_JBHSIU010000102.1:0-19934 GCF_042653625.1 Dactylosporangium cerinum
CGCCACCCCGCTGCTGGTCGCCGGCGAGAACGCCGGTGTGCTCATGCCCAGCGGCTGCCGCATGGGCATCTGCTACAGCTGCGCGGCCCGGCTGCGTGTAGGCCGGGTACGCGACCTGCGCACCGGTCGCGAGCACGGCGACGAGGGAGAGCTGATTCAAACCTGTGTGTCAGCGGCCGCAGGTCCGGTCGAGATCGACCTGTAAGCGACCAGTTGGAGACCATTCAATGACAGCTACCGCACCTGTGTCCGCCGGCGTTACCGCTCATCTGTCCGAGGTCGACATCAAGGAGATCGGCCGCGAACTGGACCAGCTCCGAGATGCGGTGACCGCCAGCCTCGGCGACGGCGACGCCCGCTACATCCGCCGGGTCATCATGGTCCAGCGGGGCCTGGAAGTCAGCGGCCGAACACTGCTAACGGCCTCCATCCTGCCTGCCGAGATCGCTCCCAAGGTCCGTGACCTCTGTCAGCGCTACGGCCTGCGATACAACACCGGCTCATTGATCCGTCAGACCGCCAACGTCTGGAAGAACATTTTCCGTCTGGCACTGCCTGGGCCGAAACCCCAGCCGGCGGATACCTCGCCGAACTCCATGCCGAGGTCAGCGACCGCCTGATCGACCGGGACGGAGCCACGCCCCGGTCGCCGATCACCACCGTCGATGGCCGGGACAACCCCGGCGGCCCGGGCCCTGAGGGCTTGTTGGCGGAAAGCCCCGACCCTTCGGACAGCGCTGACTCGTACTGGCTGGCCCGGACGCTGTGGGCGCTGGGCGAGGGCTACGCCGCGTTCCAATCGGGCCGATGCCGGCTTCGCCGCGTTCCTGCGGGACCGCTTCACCCTCGCCCTCGCGGCGGTGGAGCGCCAGCCGCTCGCTCGGTACGGGCAGCTGCTGCAGATCGACGGGGTCGCAGTACCGGCGTGGCTGATCGCCCAAGGGGCGGACGCGACCGGCGAGGCGCTGCTCGGGCTCGCGGCGTACGTGGAGGCGACCGGAGACCCGCGGGCCCGCGCCGTTTACAGGTACTGGCCCGTCGCGTCGCTGTCGGTCTTCGACACCCGCACGGACACCACGTTGGCGAGGTTGATGACCACCCCATTCTCGTTGGCCTCGCGGTTGTACCTCGCATGGGTCAAGACCAAGCCGCGCCGCCCGTCCAGAGCCCGGGCAATCGCCTCCACCGCCTCCTCCGGCCCACCGAAGTCCGCGCTCAGCACGGAGACATCTTCACCGCCCACCGGGTGAAATCGCATGATCAGTTCGATGTTGTCAACCACCGTCGGCCCCTTCCGCGAGCACCGAACGCTCTGTGCCTCTCTCCCGCCCAGCGCCTCAGCCAAATTGCGGAATTGGACACCTACCTGGCGCCAGACGCCGTACCCAACCCGTATCCAGCTGGGATCGCTGTTGCTGCGGATCCAGACGCTGTCAAGTATCCCCGCCTACATTTGGTGACCACGCTTCTCGTCGGCGCCCGGACGACAGGAAGTCGCCACTGCTCCGCACGCCCGAGGGCAACGTCACAGAACTGCGCCACATTTCGCCGGCGTTTCGACCTTCGAAGCGACCTATCCGACGCCTCAATGCGCCGGACCTTCCAGCGTTGCCCTGATCTCCTCGGTGTGCTGGCCAAGCGGCGGCGCTGGTAGCCGTACCGTCGCCGGTGTCTCGGACAGGTGCACCGGCGACGGTACGGCTACCAGGACCACGGCGCCGTCGGTGGTCTCGAACGCGCCGCACAGCGGCTGCGCGGCCCAGTTGAGTTCGGCGCCTCGGGTGCGCAGCATGGTGGCCTCCTGCATCTGGACGGACAGCATGGAGTCGTACAGGGAGACCTCGACGCGCCGCCCCGGCCGGTCTTCTGTCGCGCGAGGAGCGCGAGCAGCACTCCCTGTACCAGGTGGCGTCGGCCGCGGCCGCGATCGCCGCCCCGGTCGGTCTGTGGGGTGCCAATACTCGGCTGAGCCCGTGACCTGGGCATTGCCCGAGGTATGCCCGGCGATGGCGTCTGTAGATGAACGCGTTCAAGTCATGAGACCCGGTTCCTGAACATGTTCAAGTCGATCGCGTAGGTCGATCAAGTCTCCTGTTCCCTGCGGGGGCGCCGCGCGGCGTGAAAACGGACCGCAGCCAGGCCGATGGCGCTTTGGACTGGCGGTGTCGCCTGGCAGATGATCTGCTGGGATCCGGCGGGGTGTCCGCGACGCCGACCCCTTCCTGGGACCCGAGCCCGTGATCAAGTCTGGCGCCGGGGCCCCGACCTGGATGGGTCGCACACTGTTGCCTTGAGCACGCCGGTCAGAATTTTCGGTTCCCGACCGAGGCCCCCGGCACCTCGCCACCTGGACAGATGGATCCAGCGGCGGCAGGAGGTGCCAGCCATGGCGGCGAGTAGGCCACAGGAGATCGTCGACGAGGAACACGAGCGCATCATCGAGCGGGTGTGCGCCATCGATGTGGCCAAGGAGTCCGGGCAGGTCTGCGTGCGGGCGCCGGGCGAGCAGCGGCGTAGCAGCCGGTTGTGGACCGTGAAGGCAACCACCGGCGCGGTCCTCGAACTCGGCGAGCAGTTGCTGCGGGAGGGGGTCGAGAAAGTCACCGTGGAGTCGACCTCGGACTACTGGCGGATCTTCTTCTACCTGCTGGAGGGGCGCGGTCTGGACGTGCGGCTGGTCAACACCCGCGATGTCAAGAACGTGCCCGGCCGGCCCAAGACCGACAAGCTCGACGCGGTGTGGCTGGCCAAACTGACCGAGAAGGGCCTGCCGCGGCCCTCGTTCGTCCCACCACGCCAGATCCGGGTCCTGCGCGACTACACCCGCATGCGGGTGGACCTGACCCGCGAACGGACCCGGCACTGGCAGCGCCTGGAAAAGCTCCTGGAGGACTCCCTGATCAAGGTGCCGGCGGTGGCCAGCACCCTGACCACCCTGTCGACCCGCGACATGATCGAGGCACTCATCCAGGGTGAACGCGACCCGCACACCCTGGCCGCCCTGGTCCGCGGCCGGATGAAAAGCAAGCACCCCGCCCTGGTCGAGGCGCTGACCGGCCGGTTCGACGAGCACCACGCCGAACTCGCCCAGATCCTGCTCGACCAGATCGACGCCCTGACCGGGCAGATCGACAAGCTGACCACACGCATCGACCAGCTCCTGACCGACCTTCCCCCCGGCCGGCCGCCGACACCGGCGATGGCGCCGACCCGCCCGACACCCACGGGCCGCGGGTGAACACCCCGTCCGCGGTGCACCGACTGACCCGGATACCCGGGATCAGCCCCGAGGGCGCCCAGGTCGTCCTCGCCGAGATCGGCCTGGACATGACCCGCTTCCCCCACCGCCGGGCATCTGGTGTCCTGGGCCAAGCTGTGCCCAGAACGATCCAGTCCGGCGCCAAGCACCAAACCGGCAAGACACCGAAAGGCAACCCCTACCTCAAAGGCGTCCTCGGCCAGGCCGCCGGGGCCGCCGCCCGCACCAGCACGTTCCTCGGCGAACGCTACCGGCGCATCGTCAAACGCCGAAGCAAAGGCAAGGCCCTGGTCGCCGTCGCCCGTTCCATCCTGGTCATCATCTGGCACCTGCTGACCGACCCCAACGCCACCTACCACGACCTCGGCGTCGAGTACCACACCACCCGGCTCGACAAGGACCGCAAGATCCGCAACCACGTCCGCCAGATCGAAGCCCTCGGCTACCAGGTCACACTCGCCCGTGCCACCTGACGGGGCCACAACCCAACCCGGCTCCGCCGGGTGCTGCCGCCTGCCCACTCACCCATAGGTTTTTCGGTCAGAAGAGAGACTGAATGCCAGGTCACGGGCTTAGCCGAGTTTCGGCACCCCACACGCGTGTGCGGATACGTCCAACGTCGGGCGATCAACTGCCGGTGCCAGCGCAGCAGGGTCGCGGGGGTGACGAAACACGCTGTCCAGCGTGGCCTGGGGGAGCAGCCGCGACAACGCCGCCAACACCACCCGGTCAGCGGGCTGCAGATCGGGGCGGCGCACCTGCCGGCGCAGCACCGCCACCTGATGCCGTAACACCAGCAGCTCGACGTCCTTTGCGCCGCCGTCCCGGGCCAGCGGGGTCAACATGTGCAGAATCTGACGCAGCAGCAGGTACACCAGCGACGCACTCATGGCCTGGATTATCGTCGACATCGTCCGTGGATCTCGCGCAAAACCGCACGTCACGGCCTTCGGACCAGATTTGCGAGCCCCACAGCTTCACCCGAGCTCTCACCCCGCACCTGCTGGGTTCCGGCGTAACGTGGCAACTGCCTGCGGGACAAGCGGGAGAGCGAAGCTATTAGCCCAGTGGAGCTGAGAGGCCGAAAGATCGGAGAGGTTGGACGGCGATCCCCATTTACCTGATCCGGACAATGCCGGCGAAGGAAAATTGCCTCGCAGGTTACTTATGTGCACCAAGCACCCGGGCGCGCCGTCTGTGATGATGGCGCGCTTGATGTTCTTGACGGACGCGGGGCCTTCGAGGATGGCCGCCGATCGAGGCGCACCGCGTTGAACGGGCTACTACGTTGATCGTGTCCTGCGGCGGCCCGCGCGATACCGCGTTGCGACTGGAAATCGCCAGCGCCCCAGATGTAGCGGCGCTAGCCGGGATTCCCGCATCGATAAACCCGTACCGCGAAATTGCCCGTTCGGGCACAATGCTCCACTGTAGACAGCGGCATGGCTGATGCCGATCGATCGGCAACCCTGCGCTGAAGGTATGCCGAAAGCTCGGGCGGTGACCCCGCAGTTGAGCATGGTCGTAGCTGCGGCGTAGGTGGTGCGCCTGGCCGAGCGGCTGCCGGTTCCACACGCGGTGCCGGCTGCGCCGAGAGGTCTGCTCCGTCGAGCCGCCCGTGGTGAAGGAGACGGGCGACGGTCCGGCCCGCGACGCCGCGTGCCATTCGTAGAGGAATCTTCTGTCGGCATCGACTGCATAGACTTTGGCGCATGCCCCCGAGGACGGGGCGGCAGCCGCTGCGCTCTTCACCCGTCTACCTCCGGACTGGAACGATTACTGGATGGTTGGCACTCTGATCCGCGACGCTGTCCGACGGGTATCGGAGTTCCTCGTTGACACTCCACTCGACCCTCAGACCGGGCGGCAGCTTCCGCTTCGCCGGGGCATCAGCATCGGCGATCAATACCTGGTCGTTACAGTCCGCCGGTGACGCGTACCCTGGCCCAGGCGGTGTTCATGTAGCCCAATGGGTTCCACAGGTGTTCGGCGCTTTCGGACTGGACAACGGCGCTGGTGTCCCATGCTCTGGCGACGATCACCCCAGGTCCGGGGGGCAGCTTGACGGTCACCTGCCACAGGCGCCAGGCCCAGGGCCCGGCTGCGGGTTCGAGGTCCGCCTGCGACCAATGCTGGCCGCCGTCGACGGAGACGTCGAGCCGTGCGACGCCCCGATTGTCGCCGGCGGACGCGTACCCGCTCACCTGAATCGGGCCGGCCGGCAGCGTTTGGCGGTCGCTGGGACGCAGGATGGCCGCGTTGAGGGCGGCTACGCCGAGGGACAGCCCCTGTCCCGACGCCGCCGCGGCCGGATCGGCATCGGCGGGCAGGAGCAGGTAGTCCTTGGCCTGGAAGTAGTTGTCGGACGGATGTTCCTGCGCGGTGAGGCGTCGCACCCACTTGACGCTGCGGGCGCCGATGTAGCCGGGCACCACGACTCGGACCGGCGCTCCGTGCACGGCGGGCAGCGGCACCCCGTTCATCTCCCAGGCCAGCAGTACCTCGTCGGCGAGCGCCTTGGCGACCGGGATAGACGCACCGAACGGCTGCGGCGGGTCGGGAACGTGCGACACGTCGGAGGCGGCGAACGCGATGTGCTGCGCGTCCAGGCACAAGCCGGCGGCGGCGAGCACGTCGGCCAGCGCGGCGCCGGTCCACTGGGCCGTGGAGATCGCGGCTGATCCCCAGGGGGTTTGGCCGGGGATCGGGCGGAACGCGGCCAACTCGACGCGCCGGTTGCCCGCGCACTGCAGCGTGGCCACCACCGTGCGGCTGGCGAACCGGTTACGAAGCTCGGTCAGCGACAAGGTAAGGGGAGTGTCGACGAGCCCGTCCACATCCAGCCGCCACTCGTCCGGATCGATCTGCTGCACCGGACCGTGATTGCGGCTGTAGAAGGTGTCCAGCGGGGTTAGCGAACGACCGTCGAGCATGGCGCACGGAGGTTCGGCGTTGTACGGCTCCACGTCGTGCACGATCATGTCGTCGCGTTTGCCCCAGTACCCCACGCCGACAGCGTATGGCGGAGGCCACGGCGCGCCGCACGAAATGCGTGAACCGTGCCGAACTCACTCGGTCTCCCTGACACCTTGAACCTGCCCGGGCCCGCCGCCCGGGCGCGGGCCGGGAATCGCAGCGTTGACCAGGCTGAGTCGTCCTGCGGCATACCCGGCGTTTGATCGCTACGGCAGGGTCCATCGTTGTGCGTTGGACTGGTCGCAGCCCGCGACCCACTGGGCCATGGAGAAGAAGTTCCGATCGGCGAGGTTCAGGGTGCCCGGCAGCAACGCGTCCAAGAGTTGGTCGGCCAGGTGCTGCTCGCTGGGGCCTGAGCAGCCCAGCCGGGCGGCGATAACCCACCGGGTCCCGCGGGCGACCAGGGTGACGAGGCGGGCCTGGGGGAACCGGCCCGCGCTCGGGGTGGCGAACTGCGCCGTGATGTCGGCGGTGGCAGCGAGGTCGAACACCGTGCCGTCGAACGCGGTGAGCATCGTGTCAGCCGTGTCGACCCGGATCGTGGTCGGATCGTGATCAACGACCCACAAACCGGACTAATGACTACCTAACGGCGTTGTCTTTAGGGCGGTGGATCAAGCGCCGATCGGAGAAGCTGCCCTGGCGTCGAACTGTCCTCGCCTGTCCGCCCGCTGGGAATGAACCAAGCAACTCGTGCGGCGAGCGTAGTCGCACATCGCGTGCGGCTGACCTGGCCCGTTGGCCTGCTCAATGGGTGTGCAATGGTCTGCGCAGCTGGTTCGGAGTGTGAGGTGTCGACGAACCCGGGTCATGATGGCGATGATCCGCTGACGCGCTGGATGCGGGAGGTGCGTCCGAGCGGGTCGATGGGTCGGCGACCCGATGATGCGGGCGGCACCATGCGGTTCGCGTTCTATGGGCGGGTGTCGACTGCGGCGTTTCAGGAGCGGGGATCGTCGCGGCGATGGCAGTGGGACGCGGCCGAGGAGCTGATTGCCGGGTACGGCCGGATCGTGGAGGAGTACTTCGACACGTCACAGAGCCAGCGGCTGTCCTGGCCGGATCGTCCGCAGGCGGCGGCGTTGCTGGAGCGGTTCGCTGATCCTGAGCGTGGCTTCGAAGACGTTGAGCGCCTCGGCCGCGTCCAGCCACCCGGCGACGCTGCCGGCCGGCCAGGTGTGCACCACGCCTGGGACGGAGTGCTGGTCGTCATCGTCGGCGGTGACCCGGACGATGCCGCCGGACCAGCCGTCGGCGACCATCAACTGCGCCGCCAATGCGGCGTTGAAGGTGGCCAAACCACAGCGGGTCGGCGGATGGGTGCTGAGAAGTCCGTATCGCACTGCCATCACAGAACTTCCGATCGTTGCCGGATACGGCGAGCAAGCAGAAGCGGACCGACGACGATGCATACGTGCGGTGCGAGAGATGACCGCGACGGGTGGGACGCATCGATCCACCAAAGGGTGGTCAGCCACCGGGGTCTGGAGCAGCTCCGTCACCATACGCCGGTTCGCGGCGTCGTGAACGGTGCGCGGCTGGCGTCGATCCAGTTCCCTGGGCCGTGACACCCGATGTGAGGTTCAGGGCGAGGACTCCTTGAGCAGCCGAGTCAGTTGGTGATCGTCCAATGCGGACCACGCCGACGCGGTGGGGTCGGCAGGATCGCCGCAGGCGCGGCACGGCAGTGCCGGGGTCGAGCGTGGGGCTGGCGGCCTGCCCGTGCTCGGTCCGACATCCGCGGCCCGCAAGCGCCGAGGGAGATACCGGGAGAGCAGGATGGCATATGCGACACCTGCGATGATGGCCATGATGATCATGTCGGCTCCAGGCGAGGTCCATGTCGCGTCTGGGCGGAGCGTTCAGCGCGATGCGCCGGCAATCCGGCCCGGGCGACCAAGCATCGATGGCGGTGGACGGCGAGCCACCAGGGTCCGGAGCGACAACACCACCCTACGCGCTCGCCGCGGGCGACGGCCGTGCCGTCGTAGCTGTCCAGGACGGCGATCACGGCGATGAGCTGAAAGTCGTGCAACTGCCCCGCGGCGAGGGCCTCGACCGCGCGTTCGGCCTGCATCTCCTGCACGAACGCGAAACCCGCGTTGAGCAGGATCACGGCCACGACGGCGACCGCGAGAGCCGGGGTCCCGCCGAACCAGGCCAGAACCGCCGCCAGCGCGAGCAAGACCGCGAGGGGTTGGGAGAACTGGCCGAGCAGCTCCCGGGGCCAGCGCCGACCGGTACGGCGGGTCAGCGTATTCGGGCCGTAGACCACCAGGCGGCGCGCGGCCTCCCGAACCGACAGCCCCGACCGCGTGGTGCGCAGGTCCCGGACAGGTCGACGAGCGGGCGACGTTCGTCGACCTGTTCCCCCGCGTCGGCGTCGAGGTGGTCGGTGCCGACCGGTGGTGCGGTGTCCACAAGATGGGGATAGAACCATGTGGTGTTCCTCGTGGACGTGCCGGACCGGTCCCGCAGCAACGAGCCTCGCTGCTACAGACCGGCTCGGTCGGGGCTTACTCGGGGCTTACTCGGGGCTTACTCGGGGCTTACTCGGACGATTCGGAGTGCTGGGGTACGACGAGGACGGGGCACGATGCGTGTTGGACGCAGTGTTGGCTCACCGAGCCGAGCAGCATCCCGGCGAAGGCGCCGTGACCGCGGCTGCCGAGCACCAGCATGTCGGCGCCGGTTGCCGCTTCCAGCAGGACCTGGGCCGGGTGTCCCTGCACGACACAGGTGCGGACTTCGACGGGCTGGTCCTGCTGGCCGGCGACGTCCGCGACCGTTTCGGCGAGGACCTTCTCGGTGATGGTGGCGATGCTGTCGCCCTCGTACATGACGGGTATGCCGCTGAAGGCGTAGCCGACCAGCGCCGGGTCATGCCATGCGCTGACGGCCTCGACCGTCGCGCCGGCGAGCCGGGCCTGGGCGATCGCCCAGCGCAGCGCCGTCTTGGAGTGCGTCGAGCCGTCGACACCGACGACGATGCGCCGGTCGGGTCGTTCGGTCTGATCGTTCATCGCGGCCTTCTCAAGATTGGTGGGTCCGCCCTCGTCAGGTCCTGCAGCCGAAGCGGCCGAACCCGACGAGATCGGCTGACTGCCGACGTGCGCGGTGTGTGTACCGGATGCGGTTACCGCAGCCAGGGGGCGCGGCGCACCAGCGGCAGCGAGGTCCAGAGGCGGCCCAGTCCGAGAGTGTTCCCGGCGCCCAGCAGGGCCAGGACGATCAGGACGGCGGCATAGATGAGGTGGTCGTCCATGAACGGATTGCTGGCCGGGGGCAGCACAGCGGTCCACATCATGACGGTGAGCAGCGCACCCGCGCCGGCGGCGAGGCGCATGCCGACACCGAGGATCAGTGCGACACCCACGCCGAGCAGCGCGGCCATGAACAGCACGTCGGTGACGCCGGCTCCCGCGATCGAGTGGTAGAACCCGGCGAACGGGCCCTTCGCGGCGGAACCGAGGAACCCCTTGGTGGGGCTGCCGCCGTTGAGCCACGACTTCGCCGCGACCGTCTCGTGGCCGAGCCCGAACGTCTTGTCCAGGAACGCCCACAGGAACACCCAGCCCAGCGCCAGCCGGATCCCGGCCAGCAGGTAGCGGGTCGCCGCGGCGGAGCGCGTTCCGCCCGGGACCGCCGACTCCCCGCGCCGACGGTCACCGGTGGTGTCCGTCGGGGCGATACCGGCGGTGCCGGTCGGTTGGCGTCCGATGACGTCCCGGTCCGGGACGAGCGGGTTGGTGGTGGTGCCGGTGGCGTGCTGTGTTGCGGTGCTGTGGACGTTGGCGATGTCAACCATCGCGCTCACATTCCTTCGCATTGCTTGTGGATCGTGTCCCGCAGCGCGAACGCTGACGGGCGGAACTGAGGTCGGCTCGGTCGACGGCAACTCAACGAGCAGGCCCGGGAACCAGGGCATGCCAGGACCGTGAGCGTGGCCGACACGGCCAGCGCGGTGCGCGGACCGGGCGGTCCTGATCACATACGGAACCCTAGCCAACAGCTCGGCTGAACTATCGAGAGGTAGACGGTCAGGACGCCGAAATCCGCATCGGAGATGGCGCTTGGCTCGTACGGCCGCCGAGGACCGGAGCGACATGCTCACCCTACGCCTCATTGCCGCGAGAAGCGCGGCGAGCGGCCCGCCCCCTGCACTCGCCACGGCCCACACGACGCCCGGCGCCGCACCGGTGAACATCAACGACAAACGATCGAAGGCCGCCGGTCGGCATCGACGATTGCGGCTGTTCAACCGTGCTGCCCAGGAACCGGATGCCGAGCCGACACGGGTAAACAAGCGTAGGATCGACATCGTCGCTCGAGACCCCGGTGGCCGATCCGCACATCGCTGAGAGGTCCCCCACTGTCGAGGTCCGATACAAGGCGGTTCCCGCACGAGACACCACCGCTCCCCACCAGGACACCGCCGGCACGTGGTGCCACCGCCTCGCCCGCCACGTTCCGCACACCGGGTCTCGGCGGATACACCGGCCGCCATCTATTCCCGCCCGCAGGGGCATCGCAGTCTTGATCTGAAAGGCGGCGGTTGTGATGACCGCACCGCAGCACTCGCAGGGCACCCCTCAGCCGATCAACGGACACGACAGCCGCGCCGACCTCGCCGCCGCGCCGCCGCGCCCGAGGGCGACCCCGCACTCCCGGGTGGGCGAGGTCTGGGTGGCTGCGGTGCTCTTCGCACTGGTCCTGCTCCTGTTGTTGATCTTCCTATTGCAGAACGGTCAGCGCGCGGAGGTGTCGTTCTTCGGCGCGCACGGGCAACTGCCGATGGGAGTGGCACTGCTGCTGGCGGCCGTCTTCGGCATCCTGCTCGTGGCGCTGCCAGGCACGGCGCGCATCGTGCAACTGCGGATGCTCAGCCGGCGTCGTGCCGCGGCCGGACCTCGAACGGCACCGCCGTCCTCGCCGGCCGACGAACCAGTCGGCCAGCGCACCCGCCGGTAGACCAGCGGTCGATGGCCGAATCGACCGGATGAGCGACACGAAGACGCCACACGTGATCTCGAGCGCAGCAGCCGGGCATGGCACTAAGCCGCAAATCGTCGGCCATCAAACGTCTGCTTCGCCGGCAAAACGCCGCACGGGCGGACGCCGCACTTGTCAAGGACGTTGACAGCAAACGGGTTGAGGCTTTCTTCGAGGGATAGATGGGCTCCGGGCGGCAATCCGCCCGGAGCCATTCTCGAATCATGGATGCGGTAGCCAACGTCCGGTCAGTGCTTGGATTTCGCCCCAGGAGTATCCGGGATGGCCTCGGTGCCGTCGACGACCGCCTGTGCGAGCTCGGACAGGTGACGGTTGCGACTGCGGGCAGCGTGACGCAGCAGGGCGAAGGCCTGGTCGAGGTCCACGCGCAGGCGTTCGGCCAGTACACCTTTGGCCTGCTCGATCAATACCCGGCTGTTCAGCGCGGTCTGGAGCTGCTCGGTGAGGATGCTGCGACTACGGATGGCGCGTTGCTGCAGCAGCCCGATGGTGGCGACGTCGGCGAGCGCCTTGCCGGTGCGGAGCCGGCCGTCGTCCAGTGCGCCGGGCTCGACGCCGAAGAGGTTCAACGCGCCGATGACCTCGGTGCGCAGGCGCATGGGCAGCGCGTGGACCGAGGTGAAGCCGACCTCGGCGGCAGCGACCGTGAACCGGGGCCAGCGGCCGGCGGAACGAAGGTCGGGGACCGACACCGGTTGCCCGGTGTTGAAGCAGTCCACGCAGGGTCCCTGGTCGGTCTGCAGCTGGAACAGCTCCAGCAGCCGGGTCCGCTCCGAGGAGGCCGCCACGAGCTGCAGGGTTTCCTGCTGATCGGTGAGCAGGATCCCGGCGGCCGAGACGCCCAACAGCTGCACACATCGCTCGGTCAGCACGTGCAGGAAATCGATCACATCGAAATCGTCGACGAGCGTGTCTGCCATCTCGACGAGCACATCGGCAAGCGTGGTCCTGGACATCTCAAGCACCCTCGTCAAGCATAATGCCGCCGGCCTGCTGGCCACCTGCATCGTTGGACCGACCGGACCGACCGGGCCGCCCGGACGGCGTTGCCTCAGTCACCATCGGATCGACCGCTGTCATCGGAGCCCTCGGGATCGAATCGTAGACGGCGGGCGACCACGTCGCGGGCGACGTCCCGCAGCCGCCGGTCATTGACGTATGCGTAGGCACGAAGCCGGACAAGGGCGAGGGCCGCCGACAGCCCCAGCTGCACGCTGATCATCCCGGTGGCCTGGTGCACCTCGGGGTGCTGCAGTCCGGCCGGTTCGAGGATCCGGCCCGGTGCCTGCGGCGCGCCATGCCCGGTGCCGTCAAGCAGGAGTGCGCATGCCGTGTCCGCCAGCGTCAACGCGTCGAGCAACTGCTCCTGGTGCAGGTCGCCCGGTTCGGCGCGGTAGAGGTCCAGGACACCGAGCCGGATCGCGCCCACCTGCAACGGCAGCGCGAAGATCGCACGTACACCCGCTGCCACGACCGCCGGCGCGAAGACCGGCCACCGCGCCAGGCAGTGGGTGGTGCTGAGATCGGGAACCAGCGCCAGACCGCCGGCGAGCGCGTCCACGCACGGACCCTCGCCGAGGATGAGACTCAGCTCTTCCGCCTCCGAGGCGAGCCGATTGCTGCTGTAGATGGTTTCGCGGGGGGTGGCGGTCAGCGCTACAGCGATGGCAGCGCCGTCTGTCCCGGTGGCAGAGGTTGCCGTAATGCACACATGTTCCACCGTGACCGACTCACCTCCCGCATATGCCGCGGCGAGGCTCCACAGCCGCATCCTGCGGTCGATGCTCACCACACTGCCTGATCCGGACATCTGAGCACCAACGATGAGATCATGAGAGCCGCCTCCGATATCCCAAAGGTTTGGGCGGCCGCAACGGACGGGCAGCGCAAGACAAGAGACCGGATCGAACGCGACTGACTCCTCAACGGCTGGTCGGTTTCAGCCTACCCTGATCATTCAGCGTTGGTGCCACGGCGGCCATCAGTACCCAGAATTGGACGGCGATCTGGACAAGCCGGCTGCGTCTTCTGTCATGTCAGCGCCGGTCGGAGTTCGCGGCCACCGGTCACACCGTCGCACCCTCGTGACGCCGGCGTTGTCGACACCGGTAGCCGCAATAGCGTTCTACAGACGTGCTCGACCGTGACCGGTCCAACGGACGCGTGTTCGACGATCAGGCTCCACAGCCGCGCCCGGCGATCGGTGTTCATCGCTGCGACCCACCCGGACACCGCAGCGCCGACGAATTGACCACGAGGCCGCCTCCGACACCTCGGCGGCTTGCCACTCGCCAGCCTACGCTGACAACCCGGTCACCCGCTTCGGCGTCGCGGGCGTCTTCCGCGCTCACCCCGACGGCGCAGGGCGTCGAGCCTGCCGAGGCCGATCGCGCCGGTTCCGAAGATCACGTGCTGGACGGTGGTGTTCATGCCGGTGACGCCAACGTGGGGATGGGGTGGTGTCGCACGGAGGTACCGTTGAACTCGCGACGTGTTGTCGCGTGCCGACGCGGCGGTCGGCGCTTGTGTCGGCGATCCCATCCGTCCGGACCCTGCGGTCACGACCGGCCGACCTCCATCCCGGTAGCACAGTGGGAGGCGCACGCGAATGGAGGCGCAACATGGGTGAGATGCAGCAACCGGCGTCATTGTCGGCCGAGGATGTGTTGTACGAGGCGGCCCGCGTGGCGTGTCTGGCCCCGTCGATCGAGAACTCTCAACCGTGGCGCTGGCGCATCCGCGGCAACACCCTCGAGCTGCACGCGGACTCTTCCCGCCAGTTGACCGCCACCGACCCGCAGGGCCGGTTGATGATCGTCAGCTGCGGCGCGGTCCTGCACCATGCCACCGTCGTGCTCGCCGTCCTCGGGGCCGCGGCCACTGTGGAACGGATCGACGATCCAGCCGACCCGGACCTGCTCGCCAGGCTGACACTCACCGGCCCGCACCAGGTGACAGCCGAAGACATGCGCCTGCATCATGCGTTGCGTACGCGTTGCACCGATCGGCGTCCGTTCCTGGGCGTCCGGCCGGTACCGGACGAGGTGATAGACCTGCTGCGGCACACCACCGAACCGTTCGAGGTCAGCACGCACGCGTTCGACCCGGCACAGGTGGGCTTCCGCGCACTCGCCGCACGGTCAGCGGCGACAGTCGAGCAACGCGACCTCGGCTACCAGGACGAGATCGCCACCTGGACGACCCACCGTGCCCCAACGACCCGCGACGGTGTGCCGGCGACGGCGGCCGTCCCGAAGGTGACACGGACCGGGCCGGCACACGATGTCGCTCCCGGCGCGACACCGGGCCTGGCTCCCGGCCCCGGCGACGACCGGTACACCACCTACCTGGCGTTCGCGACCGCGCAAGACACCAGGACGGACTGGCTGCGCACCGGGGAGGCGCTCAGCACGGTCCTGCTCACCGCCACAACCGTCGGGGTGGCGTCGTCGGCGATGAGCGACGCGGTCGAGGTCCCCGGTGCGCGGACGGTACTGCGCGGGGTGGCCGCACCGGCCGGGTACCCGCAACTGACCGTCCGGCTCGGCGTCAACGAGAGCGCGCCCGCGGTACCGTCGGCACCGCGCCGCCCATGCGACGAGGTCATCGAGGTCGTCCCGACGAGGTGACCCGTGTCGGATCGATCGACCCGAGACGCAGGGCGAGGTAGGGCGGCCGAGACTGGCGCGTAGCGGCCGCGTGCCAATCGGGTGTGACATCGCGATTCGCGCGGCGATCTCGGCCTGGGTCAGGTTGTCGGAGAAGATCGACCTGCCAACCGATCGCTTGGACACATGCGATCTGGCCGCGTGCCGGTCGTTTCCGGGCCGTGTGCGATCGACTGAACAGGCGTAGGGTGAAGGCGCTGCTCCGGACCCCGGTGGCTGATAGTCCGTCGCTGATGGACGCATCCACTGATCGAGGTCGTCTCTCGTGCCAAATGTATGAATTGTGATCACAGCCGAAGGTGAGGCCCTGGCGGCCGACGCGCTCGGCAGCGGCGCGGACACCAAGCGGCTCAACCTGTTGCGCTGCGGCTACGCAACCGCAGAGCATCGTCGCGATCGGCGTGGACAAGCACACCACGTTGTGTTCCCGGCGACACTGTCGGCTAGCTCGGCGCGTTCCTGGCCCGTCAGGTCGCCGCCGCAGCTGCCGAGCTGTATGGGTCGGCAGGCTCGGACCCGTTGGCGCCGGCCGCGCAGTTGACCGCTGCCGGCGGCGGGTCCGGTGGAGTCGTCAGGGTCACCGGCGTCGGCGAGGGCCAGCGTCCCGGTCCGGATGTGGTGCGCACTTGGTCGGCGCGGTGTGTCGCCGGATGGCAGGGCGCGCCGCCGCCATACGCACGCCCTGGTTGAGCGCGTCGCGAGCCTCGGCGACAAGGAGGCCGACCGGCTGCTGCACCAGGGCATCGACCGCTTCGGCCGGCGGCACCGCGATCTCGAGAACACCTTCCGGTACCACTCCGAGTTTTGGTCAGCCACCGGGTCGTCCGCGCCGACGAACTGTCACGGCGGGCATCCCGAACGCTCGCCGCGACCTGACCCCCAAAGGGGCGTTGATCCCTATGACTCTTCTCATGGCACCGACCGTCCACATCGCTGCCCCCGCACGACGAGGTCTTCGGGCCGATCGGGTGGTGACGACGGAAGAGCTGCTCCGTGCCCTCAGATATCTACCGGCCGGTCATCCTGATCGAGAACCGCTGCGTGCACGGGCGATCGAAGCGAACCTGCCGCTGGCCAACCGGCTGGCGCGGCGCTACGACGGTCGGGGCGAGCGCCTCGAGGACCTCGCGCAGGTCGCCGCGCTGGCACTGGTCAAAGCGATCGACGGCTACGACCCGGACCGGCTCGTGCCGTTCGCCAGCTACGCCTTTCCTACGATCGTCGGTGCGCTCAAACGGCATTTCCGGGACACCGTGTGGGGCATGCATGTCCCGCGCGCCACGCAGGAACTGGTCCTCGGCCTCCGAGCGGCGACCGGCGACCTCGAGCAGTTGCGTGGTCGCACCCCGACGGCCGTCGAGCTCGCTGGCCACCTGCGCGTCGACGTCGATGTACTCGCGGACGCGATCAGCGCCTCGCAGGTGTACCGCCTGCAGTCGCTCAGCGGGTCCTACACCGGCAACGACGACGCCGAACTTGTCGATCTGATCGGCCGCATCGACCCGCGCTTCGCCCGCATCGACGAGCGGCTGTCACATGGGGAGCTCGGCCGGCTCGTCGCGGCGCTGCCGCTGCGTGAGCGGCGCATCCTCGCCATGCGGTTCTCCGACGAGATGACCCAGGCCGCCATCGCCGCCGAGCTCGGCATCTCGCAGATGCATGTCTCCCGGCTGTTGAGGGGCTCCCTCAACCGACTCCGGGTCGGCTTCCTCGCCTCGGTCGAGCCGACGGCGTGACCGAGAACGACGTCACCGACATCGGAAGGAATCCATCATGTCCAACGGCTGCGGGCGCGGCTGCGCTCGCAGCCGTTGATCACAGCCGGGTCAGGACGCGATGTGCAGTTCGTTCCGTACGCTCGTCACGCCGGCGGCACTCCAGGCGGATCGCTCCGCCTCGCGCCGCTCCGACCACGACCCGACGCTGCCGTGCAGCGTCAGTTCGGATCCGTCGAGGTCGATCGTGATCCGCCGCGGATTCAGCTCGGCGTTGCGTCGCATCGCGGCCTCGACCGCTGCCTTGGTGCCGGCGGTCGGCGGCGGCGACTCGAGCGAGATCTCGTTGCTGATCCGCGTGACGCCCTTGAGGAAGGTGACCGCCCGCGCGGCGGCGTTGCGCTGGTACTCCCAGGTGACCTGACCCGAGAGGGTGACCTTGTGGTTGCGGACGTCGGCGGTGACCGCGTTCGGCGGGACGTCGACGGCCCACGCGAGGATCTGGTCGGCGGCCTGGGCGATGTCCTGATCGTTGACGCCGGAGGTGATCGGAGCGCGGACGGACGTCTTGTTGGTGACATTCTTGACGCCGCCGACCCGCATGGCGGCGTGCTTCGCCGCGAGCCGCTCCGGCAGGCTGGCGACCTCGCCGGACAACGTCACCGTTCCGTCGTTGACCTGCACTTCGACGCCGGATGCGTCGATGCTCGGGGTGTATTGCAGTTCCTCGGTCACGGCGGTCTTCAGTTCCTGGTCGGTCTTGTGCATTGTCTGTGTCACAAGCCCCACGATGTCCTGCATCCGAGATCGGCGCCAGCTAATTTTGGTATATATTGCAGAGATCTTTTGCGATCCGCGATAAACGCCACAATTTATAGCGATATAGGCGCTTCATCCAGGCAAGGTATTTGGCTCTGAGTGTTGCAGCGGCAACGGTCGCTCCAGGCCCCGGCAGCGTGATCGCCGTGCTCAATCGGTGGTTGCGCGCGTTCTGCCTCAGCCGCGGCCTGCCGTACGTGGTTACCAGCCCGGTGGATTCGCACCGGGAGGCGCTGCACCACCTGCACGCGGTCGGCCGGGATGACCGTCAGCCGGACCACTCGCACCGGACGAGGCCGCGGGCAATCATCCGTCGTGATCGAACGTTCAGCAGTCCCACAGGGAACGTACGGCGGAGTGTTGTGATGCTTGGCGGCGAGTCCGGGCGCCGTCGACCATGACCGGCAGTTGTCGGCGCTTGCGGCTTGCAGTGGATTCAGCCGGTGTCGGGGCCCACTCGTGTTGTCGGCCGGCGCCGATGACAGGGCCCCGACGTTCGTGAGCGGTCTGCCACGCCATGGCGCGTTTGACGTACTCGGGGAGCACAACGTTTTTGAGGTCGACTCGTTGGGCCTGCACGCCCCACGGACCTTCGGTGACGGCGTTGATGGCGTGGATGATATCGATGTTGACGTCGTCGCGATCGGACAGGAGATCATCGAGGCTGGCGCGGCTGACAGCGGTGCGCAGCAAGGCTTCCGCGATCTCGGAGACCGCGTGCCGGCAGTTGCCGACATTGAGGACCGCCTTGACCGGGTCAACGACGCGGAAACAGATGACGGCGTCGACGCCGACGGGAACCCTGTCGCGGGTGACGACGTCCCGGCCGGCCGCGCTCACCGTGGTGACCCTCAGGTCGACCCTGGTCAGCCGGTCCATACCGGGAACAATAAGGGTCGGCCCGGGACCGCGACCATCTCCGTGCAACCGGCCCAAACGGAACACCACGCCGCGTTCGTACGGCCGGAGGATGCGAATTGCGCATGAGGCGGTGACCAAGCCGATGACACCGATCGTGATGAGCACGACGAAGACGATGGTCTGGAACTCGTCCATGCGGGTGTCTTCCAGCTCGACGGGACAGGCTGCCTGTGCGGTACGGGCGGGCGGCGGTCGGTCCGCAACCGGCGGAACGCGACGAAGGCGCGGGCGGCAGAGGTTGGGCTCGGAGTGCCACGTCAACGGAGGGGCGGGGGTCCGGGCTCGTGATACGTGTCGAAGACGGCGACGGGCGGACGGCCACCAGGGTCCCGAGCGACAGACTCACCCTACGCGCGATCGGTCGGCGAAGCGCCGCGAGCAGAAGGTCGCGGTCGTCACCGAGGCGGGGTACGCAGTCCGATCTGCGGCCGCCTCCCCGACCTTCACGGCCGCGTCGCCGTCGTTGGCGTGGCGATCATGTGGGGGTAGCGTTACGAGGAGTGATATTGGTCCGGCGTCCGATCGCCCGGCACGCGCTTGGCTGCGGCAATTCTCCGGACGACAGGGCCACAGGATCAGTCGCCGGTGCGGCTTCTACTGCGCCGCGGGGGGCTGTGATCCACCGCCCTGTTGCCGTGATCGGCTCGGGCCACGGTAGCGCACTGGCGTCGGACGCGGCACCGGCTATTCCCGAAGGTGGGCGGCACGATGGAGCTGCTGGAAAGGGTCTGTATCGACGCTGCGCGGGCGCTTTCGGCCTCGGGGGTCGGGCTGAGTCTGATGGCCTCCGATGGTGTTCATGGCATGGCCGCGGCGTCGGATCCGAACGCCGCGCGGCTCGAGGAGTTGCAGTTCACCTTCGGTGAGGGCCCGTGTATCGACGCGGCCGCTGCCGGTCGCCCCGTTCTGGTGCCCGATCTGGCCGACGGGGCGATGAGCCGATGGCCGGTGTACGCGACCGCGGTTCTGGATGCCGGAGTCCGGGCGGTGTTCGCGTTTCCGTTGCAGGTCGGGGCGGCTCGCCTCGGTGTCCTCGATGTGTTCCGTAGCCGTTCCGGGTCGATGTCCAGACCGGAGCTGGGCCAGGCGCTGATGTTTGCTGACCAGGTCGTGACAACCTTGCTGGACGGCCAGGAACGAGCCACCCGCAAGGATGAGCTGGACGAGGCATTCGAGCGCCGCAGCTTGGATGAGCTGGACGAGGCGTTTGAGCACCGCGCCCAGGTGTTCCAGGCCCAAGGCATGGTGATGGTCCAACTGGGCTCTTCGCTCGCGGAGGCGCTGGCACGAATCCGGGCCTACGCCTACGCCACCGACCGGTCGTTGAGCGACGTGGCCGCCGACATTGTCGCCCACCAACTCCGTCTCGACACCGACTCTGCATGAGCAGTGTCACCACCAGGACCGCGGGAAAGGCCAGGAAGCTGCCATGACGACCGTATCCGAACAACGCCTGGCGACGATCTTTGTCGAGGTGGCCGACACCCTCGTCGGGGGGTTCGACCTGATCGAGTTCATGCAGATGCTCGCTGACCGCGTCGCCAGCCTGGTCGAGCACGCCAC
>NZ_JBHSIU010000103.1:0-2845 GCF_042653625.1 Dactylosporangium cerinum
CCAATGAGTCCGACGAAGAACTCCGAAGACGAGTGGTATAGAGCTCGTATCCCCGCCGACGTCGACGCACCTGACAAAGTGGTCTACGGGCTGACGTTCCGGCAGCTGGCGATCCTCGCCGTCGCCGCGCTTCTCGGCTACGGCGCGTGGAACGCCCTGCACACCCTCTTGCCGATCCCGGGCCTCATCGGCGCGTTCGTCGTGCTCGGCGGGCTGGTCTTCGGCCTGGCCGTCGGCCGTCGCGACGGCCTGCCCCTGGACGTGTGGCTCCTCGCCGGGCTGCGGCACTCCCGCAGCCCGCGCGCGCTGACCACGACCGACACCACCGCCAAGGCCCCGGACTGGGTGCAGGTGCCGCCGAGCAAGATGATGCTGCCGGCGCCGCTGCAACTGCCCGCCGACGCGATCAGCGCCGACGGACAGATCAGCCTCACCGACCGGACCGGCGGCATGACAGCGGCGATGGTCGCCGCGACCAGTGTCAACCTCGCGCTGCGCACCGCCGACGAGCAGGCCGCGCTGATCGACACGTTCGGCCGGTGGCTCAACAGCCTCGCCACACCCACCCAGATCGTGGTCTCCGCGCAGCCGGTCGACCTCGCCTCCTGCGCCCGCAACCTCGCCCGCGCCGCCGAGCGGCTCCCGGACCCGGCGCTCGCCGCGGCATGCACCGACCACGCGCAGTTCCTGGCCGACCTGGCCGAACGCCGGGATCCGCTGCGCCGGCAGGTCCTCATCGTCACCCGCGCCGGCCGCGGCGAACGCGGCGAGCACGCCGCCCGCCGCCGCGCCGACGACACCGTCCGCGCCCTGTCCGGCCTCGGCGTCACCACCCGCGCCCTCGACGGTGCAGCGGTCACCGCCGCAATCGCCGCGGCCGCGGACCCCTACCGGCCCCCCAGACCCGGCGGGCTCGCCGCCCCCGACGCGGTCATCACCGCCGCAGCCCCCAAGACCACGCCGAAGACCACGCCGAAGACCGCGCCCAGGATTGCGGCCAAGACGGCGGCACCGAAGCCACACAGAAGGACACCGTCATGAACCTGCTCACCAGAACCACACCCGCCGCGGCGACCCCGCAGACCGCGGGGCTGGCCGCGACCGTAGCCCCGGCCTCGGTCGAGGTCACCCCCCGGATGCTCCACGTCGGCGACGGCTACGCCGCCACCCTCGTCGTCACCGGCTACCCCGCCGAAGTCGGCCCCGCCTGGCTCGAACCGCTACTGTCCTGGCCCGGCCGCCTCGACCTCGCCCTGCACATCGACCCGCTCCCAGCACCGATCGCGGCGAAGCGCCTGCGTACCCAACGCGCCAGGTTCGAGTCCTCCCGCCGCGCCGACGCAGAGAAAGGCAAACTGGCCGACCCCTACGTGGAGGCCGCAGCAGACGACGCCGCCGACCTCGCCGAACGCCTCGCCAGGGGCGCCGCGCGACTGTTCCGGGTCGGCCTGTACCTGACCGTGCACGCGCGCACCGAGACCGAGCTCCTCGACGCGTGTGCGCAGGTGAAGGCCGCCGCCGCGTCCACCCTCATCGAGGTCCAGCCGGCCACCTGGCGGCACCTGCCCGGCTGGACCACCACCCTGCCCCTGGCCACCGACTCCCTGCAGCTGTTGCGAACCATGGACACCCAGGCCCTCGCAGCCGCATTTCCCCTTGCCTCAGCAGACCTGCCCGCGCCGCTACCCGGCGACCCCGCCACCACCGGCGGCGTCCTCTACGGCATCAACCCCGACAGCTCCGGCATCGTGTGGTGGGACCGGTGGGTCCAGGAAAATCACAACAGCGTCGTCCTTGCCCGCTCCGGTGCCGGCAAGTCGTACTTCGTCAAGCTCGACGTGCTGCGCAACCTGTACCAGGGCGTGCACGTGTCGATCGTCGACCCCGAGGACGAGTACCTGCGCCTCGCCGACGCCGTCGGCGGCACCGTCATACGGCTCGGCCAGCCCGGCGTGAAAATCAACCCCCTGGATCTGCCGGTCGGCGACACCCGCCCCGACGTGCTCACCCGCCGCGGACTGTTCCTGCACACCCTCATCGCGGTCCTGCTTGGGCACCAGCCACCACCGACCGAACGCGCCGCCCTGGACCGCGCGATCCTCGCCACCTACCGCGCCGCGGGCATCACCGCCGACCCCGCCACCCACCACCGCCGCGCTCCGCTCCTGACCGACCTCGCCGCCACGCTGCGCGGCGACGACGACCCGGCCGCGGCGCAGCTCGCCGCGCGGCTCGCACCGTGGGTCGACGGGTCGTTCGCCGACCTGTTCAACGGCGCGACCACAACCCGGCCCGACGGGCACCTCGTGGTGTGGTCGCTGCGACACCTGGCCGATGAGCTGCGCACCGTCGGGACACTCCTGGCCCTCGACGCGATCTGGCGCAGTGTCGACGCCCCCAGCACCCGATGCCACGCGATGCGGCGCCTGGTCGTCGTGGACGAGGCGTGGCTGCTCATGCGCGACGGCGAGGGCGCCCGGTTCCTGTTCACCATGAGCAAGGCCGGCCGGAAACGCAACGCCGGCCTGACCGTCATCACCCAGGACGTGGCGGACATCCTCGGCACCGACCTCGGCATGGCCGTGGTATCCAACGCCGCCACCCAGATCCTGCTCAAACAGGCCCCGCAGGCCATCGACGCTGTTGGTGACGCGTTCGGGCTCACCGTCGGGGAACGGCGGATGCTGCTCGCAGCACGGACCGGTCACGGCCTGTTGATCTCGGGCACCAACCGCACCGGGTTCGAGTCGATCGCCTCACCGAGCGAACACCTGCTCGCGACCGGAGATATAGAGTTCCACGAAATGTTGCGGGATTCCGGTGCGAACTCTGGGGTCGATGACCT
>NZ_JBHSIU010000104.1:0-15130 GCF_042653625.1 Dactylosporangium cerinum
CGGCGTGCGACCACAAGACCGGGTGATGGGAGCCGTGTAAATCGAGAGGTTTACGCACGGTTTTGAGAGGGCCGGGGGGTGAGACTCCCCCCGGCTACTCGCTTGATCGGCCTCGATCGGATTGTTGGCGTACCGCTCGACGTGATGCCACGCCGACGGCAGCAACTCGTCGAGCACGGCCGGGTACACCTGCGCCGCGTCGGTGACCACCTCGCTCGGCATCACCTTCAACGTGGCCAACGCTCGACCGAAGAACCGGCGGGTCGCAGCGGCGTCGCGGCGTACAGAGACGAGTACGTCGACGACCTGGCCGTACTGATCCACGGCGCGGTAGACGTACCGCCAGACACCACTAACCTTGATGTAGGTCTCATCGACGAACCACCTGTCGCCGGGCGCGTGCCGGCAGAACCTGGCTGCGTCGGCCAGCAACGGCGTGAACCGCTGCACCCACCGGAAGACGGTGACGTGGTCGACCTCGACACCGCGCTCGAGGAGGAGTTCTTCGACGTCGCGATAGGACAGGCCATACCGCAGGTACCAGCGAACCGCGACCACGATCACCTCCGGCGGGAACCGGAACCCGGCGAACGCAGACTGCGGTGCTAGGACCGGACGCCGGCGGTTCGAGAGCTTCACCGCTCAAGCTTGCCTGACCAGGGGAACGCTTAACGCAACAGACCCGCACCGGCTCAGACCGATGCGCGGCCTACGGACCGACCGGACCGCGCAGACGATCATCGCCGGACATGCGTTCATCCAGAACCTCCGCCGCGGCAACTACGAACTCGGCGTCGACGCCCCGCGTGGGCTCCGCGTCGCCGCAGCGTTCACCGAGCTCGCCAGGGCCATCTGAGCCGGCAGGCAATCGGACTCACTGCGTCACCCGATCGAGCAACGCAACGGTGCCCGCTCGCATGAGGCAGTCCACTATGGATGTTCGCTAGAACCGTTGCTGCATAAAGAATCTAGCCAAAGGTGAGCTGAAGCCCTTGTATGGCAACGGTTTTCGAGATCCTGCACATGTAAGCATGCTCAGCGATAAGTCCCGAGAGCGTCCGCGATAATGCTCTTTGCGGCATTCCCGTACTTGGCGGACCTGGTCAGCGCCTCGAAGGCGTGAGAGTACAGCGCTACTTCGCGCGGTTGAGTAACGGTCAGTTCAGCCGAGATGGTTTCGACCAACACGACCCGATCATCGAGCATGCAGAAGGCGTGGGTCGGAGCCGTGTACGCGTGACGAGCTGGAACGATGCCTAGGTGGACTCGCGGAACACTCATGATCGTCAGCACGCGGTCTAGTTGGCCCGCCATGACGGCGGGATCGCCAACGATGGTGTAGAGCGCTTGCTCCGCCACAATGAAGTGAAAGCGGTGAACGCCGCGGTACAGGATCTGCTGACGCTCCATTCGCGCGGCGACCCCGGCCGTAACATCGTTCGGGATCTGCCAGAAATCGACCAGTGCCGAGAGCATGGCGGCGGCATATTCGGCCGTCTGGACCAGGCCCGGCATGATCACGGGCTCAAACCAGCGGAAGAGCTTAGTTTCAGCCTCCAGGGCTATGGAGGCTTCCTGGCGGCGCTTCGTGCCCGCGCGGAGTGTTCGCCGCCACTCGACATACATGGACTCGATGTGTCGTACTGCGGCGATGAGCCCGTCGATCTGATCGGCCGCGCCACACTCTCGGCACCAGTGACGAATGTCGTCCTCGGACGGCGTCTGTCGACCGTACTCGATCTTCGACACCTTCGACGGGTACCAGCCGGCAGCCTGGGCAAGCTGCCGACCGGTGAGACCCGCATCCTTGCGAATGTCACGAAGCTGATGCCCGAGAGACTCCCGGGCCTGATGGACAGTGCTGCTCACACGTAGTCGCGATGCGGAATCGCGATTGCCCACACCCTTCCCCATGCGGAGCGGCACTGCGAGACAAGCCGAGGGTCTTCTTCCTCGTACGAGCCGAGGTAGCGCCCTTCGTCGTCGAAGGGCGTCCACACCACCCGCTCGTCATCGATCAACCAGAAGTCTTGTGCTGGCAACTCGATGTCGCCAACCCCGTGCCGGGGCAGCCAGCGAAGATCCTCGCCCGCCTCAATGTTCAGCGGAGAGTTGGCAATGCTCCATCGGGTGTAGTCGCTGTGTGGGACCGTCACGATTCGAACGCGGCCGATCTTCTTGCCCGCTGCGGTGGCATCGCGAACGATCTTGAGCCAAGGAGCGTGCCAGTCGTAGTCGTCGGGCTCTCCGCGCACGAACCGCTGGAACGGACCCTCCTCGGAGTCGAGTCCGTACTTGTCCCGCATCTCCAGGTGGAGCGCCGAGCGCTTGCAGTCACGGAACAGTGCGTAGAACTCTTCGTCAGTGAGCAACCCTCTTTGCCTTCCCGACCTCGACGCACGTCTCGTGCGCGGGTAGATCCATCTGGGCCAGCGCGGCCTCGTCCGTGACCGGAGCGCCGCTCAGGCAATACGTGTTGGCGCCAGTATCCCGCAACGCAGCCGCCAGGTCGGTCTCCGCCTCCAGGAAGCGCAGCAGCCCGTGCGGGATCTCCACACTCGTTGCCTCTCCCGGTACCCGCCAGCCCTGCACGACGTACGTCTGTCGGTCGGTGGCGTAAAGCGTGGGTGACTGCCCACCCTGTGACTCCTTACCCAAGAACGTTAGCCGCATGGCCTCTCCCAAACCTCGCAAGTTGCTCCAGTTTCCTCGGACGGCTTCCATCGTGGGAGGGGATCAAGTCTCGGTCAATGCCTTTGACGGGTCAATCCTGCGGCGACCGTCCCTGAGGAATTTCGAGCAATCTTGTTCCCCCCGACTCACCTCAGCTCATAACGTCCCTGTCACGCGAGGCGTGAGCACCGCGACAGCTCCCGGTCCGGCCTTATCACGGGTTCAGCGGTCAGGGAAGGGGGCGTGCGGTTGCAGCCGGCGCCCCTGCAAAGACGCAGGGTCCGGCCTCATCCCGGGGTCGGTAGTCGCGAGAAAGGTCGCTGCGAGAGACGGGAGGCGCTCCCACGCTGCGGGGCGCCTACCGATCAATGCACCGGAGGTGTCATGCACGACCGAGTATGGAGCCTGCGCAGATGGCGACATGAGTGCCGCCAGTGCCAGCTCGTATGGCGAGGCAAGTTCGAGAGGTGCCAGGGGCAGCCGTTCGAGGAGGCGCACCCGCAGGCGGAGTTCAACTGGAACTCGCCGACGCGCCGGTCCCAGGAGATCCCACTGATGACGCTCGGCGGCACGTGGCGGGCCAATGGAGGTAGATGGTGAGCAGTGAAGAGGACGAGGGGCTGGAGGTCGTCCTGACGGTCGATCCTCGCTCGCTCGACGTCGCCCTCCAGGTGGTCGACGGTGAGTACGCCATGCTCATCGGAGACGGCGTGCAGGCGGTATCGATCGAGAACGGTGCGACGGGCTCGGACTGGCAGGAGCGCATCGACAGACTCAGGAACCTTCGACGAGGGGTCGACCAGTTCATCGACATGATCGAAGGTCAGGCGAGCCGCGCCGGCCTTGCCCGCGAACCCGTCGCCGCCGTTATCCAGCTCCAGGGGCGCACATGGAGTTCGGATTGACGGAGGACTTCACGCGCTCGAACCGGGTGGTGGCGTGCCGGTGGGCGGCCGGCACGCCACTACTCCGCCGCGCGTCCCCGCACGGTGCTGCTCCTGGCTGCTGCTGGACGGCGCCTTGATGCGGTTCTGAAAAGGATCAGCCCGCCCATCCGCAGTTCGTCGGTGTACAGACGACCAAACCGTTGTGCCTGCATCTGCCGTACCGCGACGCGCAGCATGACGAAACACGAGACCTGGGGAGATTCACATGCCACCGACGAGACCCTCGTCGCGGAACGTGGTGTCACGCAGCCTGCCCGGCGGCCTGCGCCGACTGGGCCGGCCTGACCCTGATCGTGAGGGATTTGCGGTTCGGGTCGATTGGCCCAGCGCTGGCGGCCGACCGGTGAGTCACGACTTCGTGCAGTTTACGGCGAGTCTGTCGCACGTGTGGCGGCGTGCCGCCCGTACGCAAAGGTTCTGGCGGGGGAGTCCGTTCCGTCCCCTTGCGGTGACGGTAGCGCCGATTACCTGGGCGGCGTTCACCGCACACCAGCAGGGATGCAACTCGCTGGGATGCCCGACGGTGGCGCCGCTGTATGGGATGCCAGGGATGTCTGGGGGTGGCGGGGTATGCGTCCGGCAGCAGGCTTGATCCGCAGGCACATCAATAGTTTCAACGCGCTGCAGTTCATGGTGGGTGCCACATCGCCCATGGCGGTGCTGGTCGGCGGTGTGGTCAATACGTACGCCACGACCGGTGTGCTCGGCGCACCCCTCGCGTTCTTGGTCGTCGGCGGGGCCCTGGCGTTGTTGATGGTCGGCTACCTGGCCATGACGAACCGCGAGGGCAATGCGGCGCCCGCGTACGCGTTCCTGGGGTTGGGTCTCGGCCCGAGCTGGGGGATCGCGGGTGGGGTGCTGATGTTCGCGGCGACGAACGCGATCCAGATCTCGTTGTACGGCCTGTTCGGCGCGACCACCGCCGAGCTGACCGGGGTCGGTCACTGGACGGGTTGGGCGTTGGCCGCATGGGCGCTGGTGGCGGTGTTCGGACTGGCGAACTTCTCCCTCGGCAAAACGTTCATCGCGATCGTCGGCGTGGCCGAGCTGGTGATGATCGGCGCGGTGATCCTGGCCGCGTTCACCCATCCCCACGACGGGCAGGTCAGCACCGCACCGCTGATGGTCGCGGCGCTGTGGGATCAGCGGGCAACGGTCGGTGGCGTGTTCGCCCTGACGGTCGCTGCGTTCGTGGGGGTGGAAAGCGGGGCGGCGTACGCGGAGGAGGGCAAGACCGACAAGACGATGGTCCACGCGACCGTGGCGACGTTGCTGGTGCTGCCGGTGCTGTACTGCGCGATGGCGTGGGCGCTGCCGGTGTGGACCGGCCCGGACCAGATCATCGATGAGGCCCGCAACGCCGGCCACAGCGGGTTCCCGTTCACGATCGTCGCGGAAGGCTACGGCGCCGGGATGGTGGCGTTGGCGCAACTGCTGATGCTGACCAGCTTCTTCATCTCGGCGCTCGCGTTCCATCAGGTGATTGGCCGGTACGTGCACGCGATCGCCCGTGAAGGGGTGATCCCGGCCTGGCTCGCCGACGTCGGGCGTCTCGGCGGGCGGATGGCGGGAGCGACCGCGCCGGCGTCGCTGCTGCAGAGCGGGATCGCGCTGGCCGTGATCGGCGTATGTGCGCTGCTGCGGGTGGACCCGATCGGCGGGATGTTCATCTGGCTGTCGTCCGGTGCCGCGGTCGGGGTGCTGGTGACGTTGGTCGGCGTGTCGATCGCGACCGTGCTGTACTTCCGCAAGGGTGGCGGCCTCGGCCGCGATCCGCTGATCGTGCGGACCGCTGGTCCGGTGCTGGGCGCGATCGTCGGCAGCGCACTGGTGGCGGTGATCGTGGTCAACCAGGCCGCGTTGCTCGGCGTCACCAGCGTCGGGTTGCAGGCGGTGATCCCGGCGCTGGTGCTGGCCACGATCGTGGCCGGCCTCTGGTACGCGCGCAGGGTGCGGCGAGTGTGGCCGGACCGGTACGCCGCGGTCGGCAGGGGCCGCCCGGACGAGGTCATGGTCCCGGACCAGCAGGTGGGTTTCCGTGTCTAATCAACCTCAACCGCATCCCGGCAACCACTCGACCTACTCGCAGCAGCCGGCACGGCGCCCGCTGTATCTGGTCCCGCCTGCAGCCGATCCCGACGCGACCGACCAGCAGCCGACGGCTGGCGTGGCCCGCGGCACCGCCTCGACCGGCGCCGACACCACGTGGTTTGCCTCGGCAACCCGCAACGATGAACGCCCAATTCAGCAGCCCGCCGGGACGGAATACGCCGGGACCGAGTACAGCGCAGTCACGGGCCGAGGTGACGACAGCAGCGAACGTGACAGCACCGGGCAGCGGCTCGCACAGGCCGGTCACCGGGAGGCACTGCAGTACTTCGACGGTGCACCGGCGACTCCGCCCGCGTACCCCGGACCCGTCCCTGGCGGGATCGCTACAGCTGGTGCAGCGACTGCTCCCGTCCAGTCCGCGTCCGGGCTGGCGATGTCGGCTGAGCAGGTGCAGGAGGCGGAGGAACCGCCAGGGCCGCGGCTGGTGGGGATGCCGTGGCCGCGGCATCCGTTCGACCTGCCACCTCCATCACCGGACCTGGTCGACACGGTGCCGCGCCGCCCAGACGCGGAGCTCGACTCCGGTGAGCGGTCGGCGGTGGCTGATCTGCGGTGGGCGGTCGTCCGCCGCCTGTCCGACATCACCGCGAACCATGCCGAGGCGGCGTGGAAGCTGCGACACAACAAGCCGGTGAGCCCGACGCTGGTGGTGTTGCTGTTCGCCGTGCCGTTCGAACACCAAGGCATGCTGCGGCTCGAGTTACGCGCCGACGTACGGACGTGGCATCTGAGCGACAGGGTCGCGGACCCTGCGGCGGTGCTGCAGGAGATGGCGATGCTCGTGCACCGCGGCTGGCGGCAGCAGGGGCCGAGGTTCGACGTGCGGGCGCAGTTGACGAACCAGGCCGATGAGCGATGGACGCCGCAGGATCTGCGGCGACAGCCGGAGTTCCTCGGGGTGGCGCTGTCGACGTTGGACACCAGCGTCTACGGCCCGTGGAAACGGCTGCAGGGCCGGATCATGTCCGGCGACGACGTCCCCAGCGAGGTCCTGATCCAGCTCACCGACGGCGGCCGGATCAGGGTCATGCGGCACGCCAGCAAGGAGTATCACCGCATCGACCGGCAGGCCAGCACGTCACTCAACCCCGACGGCCGGCCACCGTTCCTACCGTGGGAATCCAAGGTCGCTCTGAACAGCATCTGGCCGACCGATCCGACCGCGTACGTGTGGCACTTCCTGGCCGAACTGACCCGGATTATTTACTGGGGGTGGCCGGCATGGCGCTGATGAGTGCCGGACCTCTCACCCTCGCCGACATCCGGGAACTGCACCAGCGATGGCTCGCCGGGGCCGAGTTCGACATCGGCTACCCGAATGCCGTCGACTTCGACCCCTCGACCGTGCTGCGCCTGTTCGACGTCACCCTCAACAACGTCGGGCACCCGTTCGCACCGACCACCGGGTTCTCCGGGCACACCCTGTCGCTGGAGCAGCAGCTCATCCGGGAGCTCGGCGCCATGTTCCGGTGCCCGCCCGAGCTGGTGACAGGGTTCGTGACCAGCGGCAGCACCGAGGCGATCAAGGCCGCGCTGCTGCAGGCCCGCCGCCGGTTCCGCCGCCACGTGGTCGTCTACGCCTCCACCGCGGCGCACACGTGCGTGGCGAAGCTCACCGAAGAGCTGTGCATGGCACTGCAGGTGGTGCCGGCCAGCCTGGACGGCGTGATGAACGTTGCCTCGCTCACCGAACTGGTTGCGCAGCGTCCGGAAGATGCGGCGGTCGTGGTGGTGGCGACCATCGGCACGACGATGGTCGAGGCCGTCGACGACGTCCCGGCCATCCACGCCGCGCTGGACGCCGCCAGCGTCCCCGCCTCCCAGCGGTGGGTACACGCCGACGCGGCCCTGGCCGGCATACCCCTGGCGATGCTGGACCCGGCCGAACGGCCTGGGTTCGACTTCGCCGACGGCGCCGACAGCCTCAACGTCTCCGGCCACAAGTACCTCGGCGTCCCCATGCCATGCGGCGCGGTGCTGCTCCGCACCGACCGCTGCCCGGCCGTGGACGAGACACCCACCTACACCGGCGCCCCGGACCTGACCCCGGCCGGGTCACGGTCCGGGCACACCCCACTGCTCATACTCGCCGCCCTCCGCGGCTTCGGGATCCACGGGCTGCGCGAACGGGCCGCTACCTGCCGGCGCAACGCGGCCGCGCTGGTGGAGCTGTTTTCGGCTGCGGACGTGCCCGCGTGGCGGCATCCGCTCGGGTTCACCGTGGTGCTGCCGGCGCCGTCGGAGCAGCTGCGGGCGCGTTGGCCCGTGCCACCGCCGGAGCTGGCGCGGGACGACGGCTGGACGCACGTCATCTGCATGCCCGGCAAGCACTTCGAGGTCTACCAGCGCTTCGCCGCCGAGTACCTGATCGATCGCGGCAACACCACCAGCCGGCACCTGCCCGTCCAGCACGGACCTGACCGGCACACATCCGGCCAGCACTCGTCTGCCCCACACCATGACGCCGAACACCCTGAGGACGCGATCGCATGCTGACCCTGCGCGCACCCACCCGGATCCTGGACACGGTCGATGTCGTCCGTGCACCTGCCGATGCTGTCGGCACGACGCTGTACAGCCTCCGAGCCGGGCAACTCGTCCACGTCGACCCCGTTCAGGACGCCGCCCAGGACCTGGTCCGGGACCGCCACACCGGCTGGATGTGCCAGCCCTTGGGTGTCGGCCACGGACGCGGCTGCCGGGTCGTCCTGCACGATGTCGACCTGGCGACCGCGCTCACCCCGGACCGGCTGACCAGCGACGGGCACCCGGACCCGGACCGTGACCCGGCCGCGTACCTGGCCGCGTGGCGCTGCCGCGTCCGGCAGCAGCACAGCGCGCATTTCGGCCCCGTGGCCGACCAGCTCGCCGCCGCCGCGACCGAACCGAGACCGGGATCCGGCGGGGCACCCATCGCGGTCACCGACCGCGACAGCCTCCGCCGCTATGCCCTCGGCGCCCATCGGCGCACGGCCGGCCTGCAGACTTCGCTGGCAAAACTGGGACGTGCAGGCCTGGTGAGCGCAACGACCGTCGAGGGCACGGCCGCGGTCGCTCTCACCCTCGGGCCTCGTGTGCACCGGCCCGAGGCGCAGTGCGCTGACCTGGTCGCCGCGGTGACCAGGTCGTGAACGGCGGTCAGCGCGGGCGACGCACGACCTATCTCAGCTGCCAGCACACCGCCGCTGCGGGCGACCTCAACGATTGGAGCAACCGGTGACCGGCAACGATCGTCGAGAGCCGAGCCGGATGCGCATCGCCGGCGCAGCTGCCAGCACCCAGGCCTGGATCGCCCGACGTGCCGCGACCGCCAACCGGGAAGCCTCCACCAGTGCCCAACGCCGGCTGGCTCTCAGCGCCGGCGTCGCTGCGGTACTTACGGTGCTGCTGTTCGCTGCGCTGATCACGGTGCGGCACGCCGACGATCACACCTGGCCACCGGAGTTCCCAGAACCCCTCAGGGCGGTCCACAGAACCCCCGTTGCGCTGCTCCTGGATCGTGGCTCGTGGCGGCACGGCTGGCCGTTCACCACTGCGGCGAACACGTGGCGCTTCCTGTTGCCAGCCGTGTGGCCGGCATTTCGGCCATCCGTGTGGCCCTGCGTACGGCGATCCATGTGCGCGGTCGGCATCGACGACCCGGTGACCGGCCGATGACCTCCATTGGCCACAGGCCGCGCGTGTCGATGGAGCGTGTCGGTCTATGGCCAAGTGCGCTGGCAGCGGTCAGCGTCGGCGACCTCGCCGCGGTCACGAAGCTCACAGGCGTGGCGCGCATCCTCGCCAGCCCTCCCGTTGACGCCGCCCTACCGCCACTGGACCCGGCCGGCTGCGACGGCCGGTGCGCCGTTCCGGCGTTCCACGACCACACCACCGGCGCCTGGCGGCATCTCACGGACTTCAGCCGTTGCCTGCGTCCAACTACCACACCATCTGAAGGCGGACGTCACCAATGACACGGCAACACTCAGCCTGCGTGCCACCGGACTGACGCCGGACACGCAGCACTGCCTCGCCGTGGCAACGGCCTACATCCCCTTCACCCTCGCCGCGGCAGCACCGATCTACGCCACCACCTCTGGGCTGGCCGCGACCAACCTGCACCTGGAGAACCCGACATGATGCCGTTCCACTCCGCCGCCGCGACGCCGTCGGCATCGCGGGTCGAAGCCGTCGCGGTGCCGTCGACGGTGGACGCGACCGTCGCTCATCCGGCCCGCCGCTACGACTATTGGCTCGGCGGCAAAGACAACTTCGCCGCCGACCGGGCATCGGCCGACCGAATCGCCGCCGCGCATCCCAACGTCCGCACCGGTGTGCGGGAGAACCGTGCGTTCCTCGGCCGAGCTGTGCGACATCTCGCCGCCGACCGCGGAATCCGTCAATTCCTCGACGTGGGCACCGGGTTACCCGCCGTGAACAACGTCCACGAGGTCGCACAAAGCGTCGCCCCGCAGTGCCGGATCGTGTACGTCGACAACGACCCGATGGTGATCGCCCACGCCCGCGCGCTGCTCACCTCCACATCCCAAGGCCGCACCGCCTACCTCGACGCCGATCTGCGCGACCCCGCCGACATCCTGGCTCGCCCTGACCTGCTCGCTGCTCTTGACCTTCGTGAACCCGTTGCATTGCTGCTCGTCGCGGTCCTGCATTTCTTGACCGATGCAGATCAGCCGCACCAGGTTGTCGAGCAGCTGCTGTCGGCGCTTGCCCCTGGTAGTTACCTGGTCCTCAGCCACGCCACCACCGACTTCATGACCACCGAGCAGCGCGCCGGCCTTGCCGACCTATCCAAGGGTGACAGCGTTCCGTTCCATGCTCGGACCCGCGACCAAATCGGTGCCTTCGCCGCTGGCCTCGACATGGTCGACCCCGGACTGGTGTCCGTCGCCAGCTGGCGTGCCGAAGGACTACCGCCGCCGCGACCCACCGATGCCGAGGTGGGCTGCTACGGCCTCGTCGCCGGCAAACCAGCAACAGACGCCGCAGGCACCACATCCAGGCGGCGGTCGTGACCTTGCCACCGAGCGGTCACGCGGCACCGCGAATGCTGACTGTTGCCAGCCAGAACGTGCAGCATCGAGCTCCCGCGGAAGGCCGATGGCCCGCCCTCGTCGAGGCCATCCGCAGTGTCCATCCACAGCTGGTTCTGCTCCAGGAATGTGACTGGCTGACCGACCCAGGCCAAGTCGCCCAGGCCGCCCTAGACCTCGACCTGCAGCTGGAGGTCGCCCCGTCCGTGGGGCTACCGACTGCGGTCGCCTGGGATCCGCGGCGGCTGCGGCTCATCGCCTGTGACACGTACTACGCGACACGGCTCCACCACGGCTACTGCGCGCCCCGGTTCGAGGTGCTCGGCCTGGAGGACCCACCGCCGGTGCCGCTGGTCGCGATCAGCACCCACTTGATTCCGACCTCCGCGGAGCAGGCCGCCGCTGAGGCGTCGCTGGTCGGATCCCGCGTCTACCGCTACGGCGGCTTCGGACTGCTGGGCGGCGACATCAACCACTTCCCGATCGGGGACCCCGAACCGGACTGGACCACCGTCCCGCCGCACAACCGGATGGCTCGCTGCTTACGCCGCGGCCGCGACACCGAACCGTGGCAGGCCAACACGATCGTGGGTCAGACACTGCGGGACGGGGCATTCACCGACGTCGCCGCCCACGTCGCGCGGCAACGCGGCACGCCGGCACGCCGGCACGCCGGCACTGCTGCAGCCCACAGGACACGGCGGTATCCGCTGCGATCAAGCCCACGTCTCTGCCGCGCTGGCACCGACGATCGCGGACTACTGGCAGGTCGACACGGGCGTCGCCAGCGACCACAACCTCATTGTCTTCACCCTCGACCTGGCCCGCATCGACCGACCGAGCCTCCGGAAGCACGCATGACAGCACGTCACCGCCGCGATGCTCGAGCGGGTCGGCGTCCGGTACCTCGAGCGGCCACAGCGCGCCGCGCTGCTGCAGGTCCTCGCAGGCTTGCCAGGCATCACCAGCACCGGCCCTCGCATCGACCTGCAGCATTGGCCCGGCTGGGGATTCAGGCTGACCCCGCGAAGGAACAGCAGTCGACCTTGTCGGCAACCGGTCAACCGGCGAACTGCTCGCCTACGAGTGGAGCGCCCATACCGGCGACCCGGCAATCACGTTGCTGCTGGCCCGGATCCCGGGCACCGGCTGCATGCTCGATCGCTTACGCCGCTCGTCGGTGCTCGCACCGCCGTGGCACGTCTGACGCCAGACAACCCGGCACAGCACCGGGCTGCGCACCCCTCGCCCAACCCGACCCAGGAGGATCCTTGCCCACCAAGTCCGACTATCTCCGGTTCACCCATGGGACGTTGCAGACACCGGTCCATCACTACACCCACCCCACCACCGGTCGACGCATCACCATGATCGGGACCGTGCACATGGGCGACGCCGAGTACTACGCCGCGCTGCGTACCGTCATCGACGACCTGGAAGCCGGCGGCGCTGCGGTGCAGTATGAGGGCGCGTCGCTGCTGCCCTATGACGAGCAGGACGCGACCGACGAAGAACGCACCGTACTGACCACGTTTGAGCTCAAGAAGGATCTGGAACGGCAGCGGATCACCGAGCTGGGCCTGGCGCGGCAGGCCGACGCGTTGGACTGCCCGGACCGCTGGCGCATTGCCGACCTCGACATGTTGGAGATCACCCGGAGGGTCGGGACGGAAACGATGCTGCGCGGCGAGATGCGCGGCATCAAAGCGTTCGACCGACCCGCCGGCGATCCGCGCGCCATCGAGCGGCTCCGGCTGAGACTCCACTTCATCTTTGTCGCCTTCAGGGTCGCCGTGTGGAGCAACGCCAAACGCGTGTCCGGAACCCGCAGACCGTCCAACGGCGCCGACGTGGTGCTCATCGACCAGCGCAACGAAGTCGCGCTGCAGGGCCTCTGGAGCACTGAGCAGGACGTCGTGATGATCTGGGGCTGCGCACACCTGCCCGGGCTCGGTGCGGGCATCGCCGACCGCGGCTTCGTCCGGACCGGCGTGACCGAATGGCACACCGCTGTAGACCTGCCGAGCATCCCAACCATCCTGTCGCGGCTCAGAGCCCTGGCGCGCGCGACGCGGACGAGCGGTACCGACGGTGCCGAAGCCGTGACGCCGCCGCGACGGCGGAGTCCAGGACCAACCCGTGACCGGCGCCATGCCGAGAGCGAAGCCCTGACGGTCGGGTCGTCGTTGTGATCAAGCACCGATTCCGGTTGCCGTGACGACGCCCGCCGACCGCGGCGAACGTGGTGTGCGGGCTTGGTGCGCCCGGCGCCGCAGCACCCCTCTGCCAGGTCCTGCCGGATCGGCCGACCCTGTGGCTGAACTGCGGCGCCGGCGATCGCACGTCAGGCGCGGAAAAGGAGTACGAGAACCACGATGAACGCGCAGGTGTCGAAACGTCGTTGGCCAGCGGCAACGGCCGCTGGCGCGACGCTGCTCGCGTTCGGCGCCAGCCTGCTGACGCCGACCGGTGCAGAGCATGGGCACCCGGTTGCCACCTCACCGATCGAGGCAGCAAGCGTGGTACTGACTCGGTTGGCTGCAACCGTGACCAACGCTGCCGCTGACACCGATCCCGGTGCGTATTCCTATGTGGAGGTTCGCAGCTGGGCACCGGCAAACATCGTCGCTCCGGGCGGTGGTCCGGCGCCGATCGTGGTGCGAAGAGTCCAGCTGTGGCAGGACGGCCAGGGCAACGGGCGGCGTCTCGCCTTGGACGAAACCAACGGGTGCCTCCTGATTGAAGGAGACACGACCTGGACGGGCCGGCTGATCGAAGGTCTTGTTGTTCCAGCACAGGCAGACCGCACCTCCGTCCTGAAGCTACTGCTCGCCGGGGCCGCGGCCGGTGAGAACAAGCCGGTCGACGTCATGGCCGGCGTTGCTGGCCTCGCCGAAGAGCAGGCGCTGCGCCGACCGGTGCGGGCAACAGTGCTGCGTCTGCTCGCCGAATTGCCGGGGCTTCTCGTCCATGAGCATGCCCGCAACCGGGCTGGCCAGGTCGGAGTCCACGTGATCCTGCCGTACACGGACGCGTTCGGCGCACCGATGCGGTTCGGGCTCGCCTTCGACGAGTCCACCGGCGTACTCCAGGCTGCCTGGACCGCCGTCGCAGGCCCTCCCGCCAGTACCGACCCTGCGCTCGACGGTGCCGGGGTCGGCTTGGTGCGCGCCCACCCGGCGGCCGTGTACCGGCAGTACCTGACCAGCGGATTCACCACGTCCACCACCACGCCTGCCAGCGCATGCCCAAGCCCGCTGAACTCGCAGCCGCCGCACCAATGATGCCGACGGCATCACCCGGCGATGCAACACCCAGCCAGACCAGACACGAGGAATGGAGGTCATGATGCGGATCGGCTACAGCATGTGGGGATTCCTTGGCAACGGAATCCTGGACACCCCGGACGGCGCCCGCAGTTTCCGTAGGCCGCTGATCGACGCGCTGATCGCGTCTGGCCACCAGGTCGTATTTCTCCAGGCCAACCGTGATCTCATCGAAGCAGGCGAGGACCTGCGTGACAGCTACCGGTGGGACGACGGCCTGCCTGACCTCGACGTGCTGATGCTCGAGTGGCGCTGGCGGCTGCGCGGCCGAAACGATACGCCGTGCGGCAGCGCCGGGCACACCTGCGACCTGCATCGGCAACGCGCGTTGTTGGAGCACTACACCCGCAGCCTCGGGCTGGCCACGCTGATCTGGGACCTCGACCGGCAGTTGGACCCCCGCGACACGCTGCGGACCCGGCCCAACGTCGCCGTTGCCGACTTCGCTCTACGGCAGGTGCCCGGCGTCATCACCTTGCCGTGTCCGGTGCCAGACGTCCTACTCGACACCGCCGACCCGCTCACGTTGGCCGCCGAGGACCGGCCGACGTCATTGATCTACGTCGGCAACCAGTACGACCGTGACCTGGCATTCAGCCGATACTTCGCGCCAGCCGCAGTCAGGGTGTCACACGAGGTCGCCGGCAAATGGGCCAACACCCGACAGTGGCCGCACGTCACGTTCACCGGCCGGTGCGCGTACTCCGACGTTGCCGCCAAGCATCGTCAGGCGCTGGCCACCATGCTGCTGATGCCGCCGCGGTATGCCGCTGTCGGCGCGATGAGTTCCCGGCTGTTCGAAGCCGTCACCGCCGGCTGCCTGCCGCTCGCCCCCGCAGAGCTCGCACTCGCCGGTGTGTTCGTCCCCGCGGAGCTGCGCGTGGCCAGCGCAGCTGAGGTGCTGGAGCGGGTTGAGTTGCTGCGCCGCATCCAGGGATCGGCACAGCATGCCGACCTGATCCGGGCCTGCCTGACCCTGTACCGTGCCAATACTCATCGCACATGGCGTGAGCTGCTGTTTCGCGAAAGCGAGGCA
>NZ_JBHSIU010000105.1:0-319619 GCF_042653625.1 Dactylosporangium cerinum
ACCCAAAACCGGCATCCACCATCACCCAATGCCGAAAATTATGACAAAGCACTACTAGGGCCTGTGACCGGAAACGTTGGCCGGTCACAGCACTAGGTGATCGCAGAGTCTCGCGCGATACCGGCCCCGCCATCCGTGTCGACGGGTCGGCCGGTCAGGCGGCGTCCAGCTGCTGCCTGGTCAGCAGGGCGTGCAGGGTGATGCCCTCGGCGGCGAGGGCCTCGGTGCCGCCCTCCTGGCGGTCGATGACGCACACCGCGTGCTCGATGACCGCCCCGGCGTTGCGGAGTTCGGCGGCCGAGATCGCGATCTGCCCGCCCGAGGTGACGACGTCCTCGACCAGCAGGACGCGGCGGCCGGTGAGGTCGGTGCCCTCGGCGAGACGGTTGGTGCCGTAGGGCTTCGCGGCCTTCCGGACGAACGCGCACGGCAGGCCCGCGTGCCGGGCGAGGGCGACGACGACGGCGATACCGCCCATCTCCAGGCCGGCGAGGACCTCCGTGCCCGGCGGGACCAGCGGGGCCAGGCCGGCGCCGATCGCGTCGAGCAGCACGGGGTCGGCCTCGAACTGGTACTTGTCGAAGTACTCCGTCGCGGTCCGGCCGGAGCGCAGCACGAACGTGCCGGTCAGGCGGCAGCGGGCGGCGACAGTGGCGGCAAGGGTCATCTCAGGTTCCACAGGCGCGAATCATCCCATTTCCGGGGACAGACAACGGCGGCCAGGGCTGCCATCATGGCCGTCGTGATTCGCCTCTATGGACTGTTGTTCCTGATCGACCTGGTGATGCTGGTCGTCGCGCTCATCGACTGCCTGTCCTCCGACGAGGACCGGATCCGCAACCTGCCCAAGGTCGCCTGGGTCTTCATCATCCTGCTGTTCTCCCCGGTCGGCTGGATCGCCTGGTACGTCGCCGGCCGCCCGCAGACCGTGCGGGCCGGCGGGCAGTGGCGGCCCGGCAGCGGCTTCCCGGAGCGGGAGCGGCCGCGCGCCGTGGCACCGGACGACGACCCCGCGTTCCTGCGCGAGATCGCCCGGACCCGCCGCGACGACGAGGAGATGTTCAGCAAGTGGGAGGCCGACCTGCGCCGCCGCGAGGAGGAGCTGCGCCGCCGCGACGAGGAACGTCCGCAGTAGTCAGGCCAGGCCGGCGTCCAGGCGGGCACGCAGCCAGGGCAGCATCACGTCGGCCTGGTCCTGCTGGAAGCGGCGCAGCGTCGGCAGGCCCGGCGGGTCGGGCTCGCGGGCCCGGTCGGTGAAGAACGCGGCCAGGCCGGCGACCACCGCGGTCACGTCGGCCGGGTCCGGCTCGAACACGTCGAGGACCGAGTCGGAGATCTCGCCGCCGTACAGCCGGATGTTGAGCAGCAACGACAGCGTGTCGAACCACGGCGCGCCGACGGCCGCGGCCGGCCAGTCCACGACCATGACCGAACCGTCCGGGCGGATGAGCAGGTTGTCGGCGCGGATGTCGACGTGCACGAGCCGGTCCCCGGCGACCGCCGCGGCGGCGCGGTCGGCGAGCTCGACGAGCAGGTCCAGGTTGGCCGCCGCCCACGGGTCGAGCGACACCGGCGGGTCCGCCGCCAGCCGGCGCCACCCGCCGAAGTTGTCGGCCAGCAACGACGACAGCGTCGGCAGGCCGGACACCGGGACCGCCAGGCGCCGCAGGGCGTCCAGGACGGCCGCCACCTCGTCGTCCTGCCACGGCACGTGCGGCTGCCGGCCGTCGATGTCGGCGAAGACGAGCGCGACCCAGGTGCCGTCGTCGTGGAACCCGAGCAGCCGGGGCGCGGGGACGTCCGCCGGCAGCGCCGCGGTGACCCTGGCCTCGGTGCGGTGCATCCGCACGCTCTGCGCGTTCTGCGCGGCGCTGACCGCCTTCACGAACGCCCGCGAGCCGTCGGCCAGCCGGACCCTGTCCGCGGTGCCGGGCGAGAACCCGCCGACCTGCGACACCGCCTCCACCACCGGCCCACCGAGGATGGCGGCGACCGCCGCGTGAATCGTCGACGGCAGGTCGTCCCAGCCGATCCGCACCCCGGATGCCTGCACCATCGCACGATCGTCGCACTCCTCGCCGCGCCTGCGCGAGACCACGATCGTGAACTGCTAGCATTCCGGGCGTCGAACAGCTGATCGGGGAAAGCGGGCGGACGGTGGACCGCGACGAAGGCACTACTACCAGCGGCACGCGGGGCCTCGGCCCGGTGCTCACGGTGCCGAACCTGATCAGTTTCACCCGCCTGCTGGGCGTGCCGCTCTTCCTGTACCTCTTCCTCGCCACCGACGCCACCGGCTGGGCGGTCGTCGTGCTGGTCGTCGGCGGCCTCAGCGACTGGGTCGACGGCTTCGCCGCCCGGCGCCTCAAGCAGGTCAGCCGCCTCGGCGAGCTTCTCGATCCGCTCGCCGACCGGCTGTACATCCTGGCCACCCTGTTCGCGCTGACGTTCAAGGACGTCGTGCCGTGGTGGTTCACCATCGCGCTGCTGGCCCGCGAAGCGGTCATGATTCTGTGCCTGGTCGTCCTGCGGATCCTCGGCCACGGCCCGCCGCCGGTGCACTACGTGGGCAAGACCGCCACCGCGGTGCTGCTCATGGGCTTCCCGATGATGCTCCTGGCCAGGTTCAGCGACGCGGCCCGCCCGTGGGCGCTGCCGAGCGGCTGGGCGCTGCTGTGGTGGGGCATCGTCCTGTACTGGGTCGCCGCCGTCTTCTACTTCATCCAGGCCTCGATCCACATCCGGGCCGGCCGGCTCGCGTCGTGACCTTCGCGCGCCGCGACGACCTGCTCGGTGACCTGTTCCGCACGCCGCTGGACCCCGGCTACGCACAGGCCGCCGCCCGCCGCGCCGCGACCGGCGAACCACCGCCACGGTGGGGCCGCACCGCCCGCGCCGTGACCCTCGCCGCCGTCGGTTTCCTCCTCGCCGTCGCGTACCACCAGGCGGTGGCCGAGGCGCCTTCGGCGAGCCGGGCCCGCGACGACCTGGTGGCCGACGTGCGCTCCCGGCAACGCACCGTCGAGGACCTGCAGCGCCAGGTCGACGTGCTGCGGACCCAGGTCGACCAGGCCCGCGACGACGCCCTCGCCGACGCGTCCGGCGCCGCCCAGCTGCGCGGGCTCGCCGCCCGCAGCGGCACCGGCAAGGTCACCGGCGACGGGGTCGTGGTCCGCGTCGTCGACGCTCCCCCGCAGGTCGACCCGGTCACCGGCAAGACCGAGGAGGAGAACCTCGGCATCGTGCTGGACCGGGACCTGCAGGACGTCGCCAACGGCCTGTGGCAGGCCGGCGCCGAGGCCATCGCGGTCAACGGCCAGCGCCTCACCGCCACCAGCACCATCCGCGCCGCCGGCGGCGTCATCCTGGTCGACTTCAAGCCCGTGACCAGCCCCTACGACGTGTCCGCGATCGGCCCGCCCGACCTCGCCGACACCTTCTCCGCCTCCGCGACCGCGAAGCGCTTCCGCCGGTACGTGGACAACTACCGTATGCAGTTCGGCGTGAAGGCCCGCAAGAATCTCACCCTGGCCGCCGCCCCAGAACCACCCCTGCGGTACGCCCACCCGCCCGCACCCTCGGTTTCGTCACCCTCAGTTTCACCATCACCCTCTGGAGGTCGCCGGTGATCGCGGTCATCGCGCTTGCCATCGGGGTCGCAGCGGGGATCTTCCTCGAGCCGACCGTGCCGCTGGGCCTGCAGCCGTACCTGCCGATCGCCGTGGTCGCCGCGCTGGACGCGGTGTTCGGCGGGGTCCGGGCCAAGCTCGACGGCATCTTCGACGACAAGCAGTTCGTCATCTCGTTCGTGTCGAACGTGCTCGTCGCCGCGCTCATCGTCTACCTGGGCGACCAGCTCGGCGTCGGCGGCCAGCTCTCCACGGGCGTCGTGGTCGTCCTGGGCGTGCGCATCTTCGGCAACGCCGCCGCCATCCGCCGACACCTCTTCCGCGCGTGACGGACACCCCTGCCGCGAACGGCGCGGACGACAACGACGCGGACCAGGTGCCCGAGGAGCAGCACCCGGATGCGCCGACCAGGTCCGCCCGTCGTTCCCGATCTCCACATCCGCTCCCCCTTTCAGATGACATTTCCGAAATATCCGATGTGGCCGGGGAGGCCGAAGGGGATGCGGAGCCCGACGACACCGCCGCGGAAACGCCCGGCGCCGCTCCTGCCGGGCGGGGCGGACGGCAGCGCGGCGGGACCGGACTGGTCATCGCACTGCTGATCGCCCTGCTCGGGTTCGCGATCTCGGTGCAGTTCAAGGCGAGCAACTCCGACGCCGGGCTCGCCGCGGCCCGGCCCGAGGACCTGGTGCGCATCCTGTCGGACCTCGACGCGCAGCAGGACCGGCTGCGGCGGGAGATCAGCGACCTCGAGGAAACCCGGCGGCAGCTCGACTCCGGCGCGCAGGGGCGCGACGCCGCGCTCGCCGAGGCCCGCAAGCGCGCCGACGAGCTGGGCATCCTGGCCGGGACGCTGCCGGCGGAGGGGCCGGGGCTGTCGATCGAGATCACACCGGGCACGGAGAAGGTCAAGGCGGAGGTGATCCTCGACGCGGTCGAGGAGCTGCGCGGCGCCGGGGCCGAGGCGATGCAGATCAACGGGCACGACGGCGGCACGGTGCGCATCGTCGCGGCCACCTGGTTCGCCGACGGCGACAACGACCGGCTGGTGGTCGCCGGGCTGAGTCTCGCCGCACCGTATACGATCATGGTCATCGGAGGACCGGACACCATGCGCACCGCGCTGAACATCCCCGGAGGGGTGGTGGACAGCGTGCGGCAGCACGGCGGTACGGTCTTGGTGCGCGAAGCGGATCCCGTGCGCGTGACCGCGCTGCACACTGCCGGTGAGTTGAAGTACGCAAAGCCCGCCTGACGATTGAGGACCGACGTGATTCCCGAGGATCTGCGCTACACGGCGAAGCACGAGTGGCTCGCGCCGACGGACGCCGGCACCTTCAAGGTCGGCATCACCGACTACGCCCAGGACGAGCTCGGCGGCATCGTGTTCGTGCAGCTGCCCGAGGTCGGCACGACGGTGCAGGCCGGCGACGCGTTCGGCGAGGTCGAGTCCACGAAGAGCGTGTCGGAGATCTACGCGCCCGTGTCGGGTGAGGTCGTCGCGGTCAACTCGGCGCTCGACACCGCGGCCGAGGTGATCAACGACGACCCGTATGGCGCGGGCTGGATCGTCGAGCTCAAGGCCGACGACCCGGCCGCGGTCGAGGCGTTGCTCGACGCCGCGGCATACCGGGAGCTGACCGCGAGCAGCTGAGCTGGACCGCTGCACAGAAGCCGCTCGACGAAGAGCGAAAGCGACGCGCACCAGAAGACAAAAGTCCGACGACCATCGACAGGAAATACGGCGATAGGCTGCCGCGCGTCTGGTTGACCCGTGATTTCGGGCGTGACTAGGCTCGCTCAGTCAACCGTATGCATCGGCCTGTCGCATCGGAGGACACCCGAGAAGACGACCGTGAGGTGGTTCCATGACGCGCCCAGACGACGAGTTCCCCCCGCTCGACGTCACGTCCACGCTCAACCTTGGCGCCATTGAGGATGCCATCGCTGGCACGGACGACGACGTGGTGCCCACCCGCGTGTCGGGATCGCTCCCGCCGGGCACGGCACTGCTGGCGGTGCGCCGCGGACCCAACGCCGGCGCGCGCTTCCTGCTCGATCACGACGTGACGACCAGCGGCCGTCACCCCGACAGTGACATCTTCCTCGACGACGTCACGGTGTCCCGCCGCCACGCCGAGTTCCACCGCGAGGGTGGCACGTTCACGGTCCGCGACGTCGGCAGCCTCAACGGCACGTATGTCAACCGCGAGCGGGTCGAGGCCGCGACCCTCAGCAACGGCGACGAGGTCCAGATCGGCAAGTTCCGCCTCGTGTTCGTGGCAGGACCGCGCCCCGACGAGAGCTGAGGCGATGACGGGGGCTACGGCAGCCGCCTGGGACACACCGCAGGACCGCGACGGCACTGACCGTGGCGGTCCTCAAAACGCTGCCCGTGGCGGTGCCCAGGGCACCGGCCGCGGGGAGCGGCTGATGAGCATCGGTGAGGTGCTCGCGCAGCTGCGCGCCGAGTTCCCCGACATCACCATCTCGAAGCTGCGGTTCCTGGAGACCGAGGGTCTCGTCGAGCCACGGCGGACGCCGGCCGGGTATCGCAAGTACACCTGGACCGACATCTCGCGGCTGCGCTACGTGCTGACCGCGCAGCGCGACCAGTATCTGCCGCTGCGGGTGATCCGCGAGCATCTCGCCACGATGGGCGATCCGCTGACCGACGTGTCGCAGTCCGCGATGCCGACCGAGGCGCCCGCCGAGGTGCGCCTCAGCCGGGACGAACTGCTCGACAAGGCCGGCCTGGGCGACGCCACCCTGCGCGCGCTGGAGGAGCACGGGCTGCTGCGCCCGCGGGCGGGCGGGGGCTACGACGCGGACGCCCTGGAGGTCGCCACGGCGGCGGCGCGGCTGGCCGAGTTCGGCGTCGAGCCGCGCCACCTGCGCGCGTACCGGGCCGCCGCGGACCGCGAGATCGGCCTGTTCAGCCAGCTGGTGACCCCGATGACCCGGCAGAGCGGCCCGGCGTCGCGGGTCCGGGCCGCCGACACGGTGCACGAGCTGGCGGCGCTGACCCAGCGGGTGCACGCCGCGCTGGTGCGGGCGGGGCTGCGGGAGATCCTGGGGAAATGACCGCTGGACATCGTCCGGGCACCCTCCCCGACACCCTCGACCGGAGCGATCTTCGCCACTGAGCGCACTTGGGCGGTGGCGCGAGTGGCACGACCACCCCCCGGTCCGTGTACCGTGCAGGGAGTGGCAAGTCGACACGGAGGCGGGCAGTGCGAGAGCTGAATGTGGTCGGTGTTCGCGTGGAGCTGCCTACCAATCAGCCCATCGTGTTGCTGAAGGAGGTCGACGGCGACCGCTACCTGCCGATCTGGATCGGTGCGGTGGAGGCGACCGCGATCGCCTATGAGCAGCAGGGGGTCAAGCCGGCCCGCCCGCTCACCCATGACCTGATGCGCGACATGCTGGCGGCGCTCAAGGCCCCGCTGAAGGCGGTCGAGATCGTCGAGATGCGGGACAACATCTTCTATGCCGAGCTCGTGATCGGCGACAACGTCCGGGTCTCCGCCCGGCCGAGTGACTCGATCGCCCTGGCGTTGCGCGTCGGCGCGCCGATCCGGTGCGCGGACCAGGTGCTCACCGAGGCCGCGATCGTCATCCCGGACGAGCAGGAGGACGAGGTCGAGAAGTTCCGCGAGTTCCTCGAGCAGGTCCGCCCGGAGGACTTCGCCGGGTAGGTTCGGCACTGCGACCACGTCCCGGCAGCGGCACCAGCAGGGGCTCCAAACCGGGACAAATGGTCACAGTGGTGACGCGCGGAAAATTCGGCGCACCGACACGCGGCGTGTCGCGGCGTTACCTCCCCGCAGACCCTCAAGGTGCGCTATAGGGTTGCGGGTGTTGACGCTGGAGGTGGGTGCAAATGCAACAGCCGCCCGATCCCGGGATACCCGGTCATGCTGCTGACACCGTTTCGGTGAGTGCGTTCGTCAATTCCGACGACGTCGGCTACCGCGGTCCGACCGCCTGCCACGCCGCCGGGATCAGCTACCGGCAGCTCGACTACTGGGCCCGCACCGGGCTGGTCGTGCCGAGCGTGCGGGACGCGGCGGGCTCCGGCAGCCAGCGGCTCTACTCGTTCCGCGACATCGTCGTGCTCAAGGTGGTCAAGCGCCTCCTGGACGCCGGGGTGTCACTGCAGAACATCCGCAAGGCGATCGAAACCCTGCGCTCCCGCGGCGTCGCCGACCTGGCCGGCATCACCCTGATCTCCGACGGCACCACCGTCTACGAGTGCCGCTCCCCCGAAGAGGTCGTCGACCTGCTCCAGGGCGGCCAGGGCGTGTTCGGCATCGCCATCTCCGGCGCGTTCAAGGAGATCGAAGGCACCCTGTCGCACCTGCCCGCCGAGGCGGCCACCCCCGCCGAGGAGGTCCCGGCGCACGCCGACGACCTCGCCCAGACCGGCGGCGACGAACTCGCCATGCGCCGCGCCCGGCGCCGCGCCGGCTGACCCCACCAGCACAACCCATCACACACCGGTCGACCCCAGGTCGGCCGGTGTTTTCGTGATCCGGAAGACCTTGTGTACCCAGGGGTGCCCAAGGTCTTCCGGATCACGGGAGGGCCGTGGCAGGAAAGGTGGGGTCGGCGTCGTTGCGGACACTCCCGAGGTGCGACGACGATCGGATGCATGGCAGCGCAACGGGTGCTCGTCGTCCTCTTCGACGGGGTGCAGAGCCTTGACGTCACCGGGCCGGTCGAGGTGTTCGCCGGTGCTGAGACGGCCCGGCCCGGGTCCTACACCATCCACACCGGCAGCATCAGCGGCGCCATGGTCCGCACCTCCAGCGGGCTGCGGCTGCACCCCGACGTCGACCTGGCCGGCACCGACCCGCCCGACCTGCTGATCGTCCCCGGCGGCGCCGGCACCCGCACCGGCGACCCGCGGCTCGTCGACTGGCTGCGCACCGCCGGGCCGGCCGCCGGGCGGGTCGCGTCGGTGTGCACCGGGGCGTTCCTGCTCGCCGAGGCCGGGCTGCTCGACGGCCGGCGCGCCACCACCCACTGGCAGTACACCCACTCCCTCGCCCGCCGGTTCCCGCAGGTCGCCGTCGACACCGAACCGATCTTCGTCCGCGACGGCGACGTGTGGACGTCCGCCGGGGTCACCGCCGGCATCGACCTCTCGCTCGCCGTCGTGGAGGAGGACCACGGCCGCGACGTCGCGCTCGAGATCGCCCGGCACCTGGTGATGTTTGTGCGCCGGCCCGGCGGGCAGCGGCAGTTCAGCGCGCAACTGGAGGCGCAGGTCGCGAGCCGGGACCCGCTGCGGGAGGTCCAGCGGCACATCGCCGAACATCCGTCCGGCGACCTCAGCGTCGACGCCCTGGCCAGGCTCGCCAACCTGTCACCCCGGCAGTTCAGCCGGGCGTTCGCGGCCGAGGTCGGCACCCCGCCGGGCCGCTACGTCGACCGGGTCCGCCTGGAGACCGCCCGCCGGCACCTCGAAGACGGCGCGTTCGTCGAGGACGCGGCCCGCGCCTGCGGCTACGGCACCAGCGAGGCCATGCGCCGCGCGTTCATCCGGACCCTCGGCGTCACCCCGACCGACTACAAGGAGCGCTTCTCATGCAAATGATCTTCGTGGTGTACGAGGGGATGACCGCGCTCGACGCCGTCGGCCCGTACGAGATCCTGTCCCGCCTCCCCGGCGCCCGCGTCACGTTCGCCGGGGTGCACGCCGGCCCGGTCCGCACCGACACGGGCGCCCTGTCGCTGGTCGCCGAGCGGGCCCTGGCCGACTGCGACGCCCCGGACCTGGTGCTCGTCCCCGGCGGCCCCCACGTCGCCGCGCAGACCTCGGACACCGCCCTGCACGACTGGCTCCGCGCCGTCGACCCGGCCACCACCTGGACCACGTCGGTCTGCACCGGCTCCCTCATCCTGGCCGCCGCGGGCCTGCTGCGGGGCCGCACGGCGACGTCGCACTGGCTCGCCCTGGACCGCCTCCCCGCCTACGACGTGACCCCGTCGCCGCGGCGCGTCGTGCGGGACGGCAAGTACGTCACCGGCGCCGGCGTCTCGGCCGGCATCGACCTGGCGCTCACCCTCGCCGCCACCATCGCCGGTCCGGCCGTCGCCCAGACGATCCAGCTCGCCACCGAGTACGACCCGCAGCCGCCGTTCACGGCCGGCTCCCCCGCCTCGGCACCGCCGGAGCTGGTGTCACACCTGCGCGCCAACGCCCATCTCGTCATGTCCACGTAGACTGCGGTGCGTGGCGTTCCGTGGCTGGCCCGCCGAGGCCCTCGACTTCTACGACGGCCTCGAGGCGGACAACTCCAAGACGTACTGGACGGCGAACAAGGCTGTTTATGACGACAAGGTCCGCGCCCCGATGGCCGAGCTCCTCGCCGAGCTGGAGGCCGAGTTCGGCCCGGCGAAGATCTTCCGCCCGTATCGCGACGTGCGGTTCAGCGCCGACAGGTCCCCGTACAAGACCTCGTGCGCGGCGTCCTTCGAACGTGGCGGCTACCTCCAGCTGACCGCGGCCGGTCTGGCGGCGGGTGCCGGGGCGTACATGATGGACTCGCCGCGGCTGGCGAAGTACCGCCAGGCGGTCGCCGACGACTCCAGCGGCGTCCCGCTCACGTCGATCGCGGCCGACCTGGAGGCCCAGGGCACGTCGGTGACGTCGCACGAGCAGCTGAAGTCGGTGCCGCGCGGGTTTCCCCGCGATCATCCGCGGGGGGATCTGCTGCGGCACAAGGGGCTGATCGCCTGGCATCAGTTCGAGCCGGCGCCGTGGCTCGGGACCGCCAAGGCGAAGACCCATGTGGTGAAGTTCCTGCGCTCGTGCGCGCCGTTGCAGGAGTGGCTGGCCGTCCACACGTGACGTCCCATGATCCGGTGGACCTTGTGCACCCCTGGATACCCAGGGTCCACCGGATCATGGGGAAGTCTCAGCGGCGCTCCACCGCGGCGAGGACCACGTCGAACGGCGCCGAGGCAGCCCGGGCCGCCTCGGCCCGATCCGCCGCCTCCCGCTCGGCCGCATCCAGCCACAGCCCGCTCTCGGCGCGCAACGCCTCCCGCGCCGCGGACGCCCCCGCCTGCCAGGCGGCCTCGTCGGCGGCGGCGCGGACCAGCAGCGCCGGCCGCTCGCCCACCGGCACGGCCGGCGGGTCGGCGAGCAGGTTGCCCGGCGGCACGAACACGACCGGCAGGCCGCTGCCGGCGACCGCGGCCTGCCGCCGCGCCTCGAACGCCGGCGCCTCGGCGACAGCTGCGGCATACACGGCCGCCGTGCGCGACGCCGTGGCGTGCCACGAGTGCCGGTCGCGGACCATCTGCCGGGCCTTCGACGCGAGGTTCTGCGCGAACATCGGGTCCTGCAGCAGCGCGTTGACCGCGTCGGCGAGCCCGTCGGGTTCACCGACGGGGAAGCGGACCCCGGTGACGCCGTGCTCGACGATCGAGGCGAGCCCGCCGGTGGACGCGACGACCAGGGCGGCGCCGGACGCGGCGGCCTCGAGGGCGACGGTGCCGGTGGCCTCGTAGCGGCTGGGCATGACGAACGCGTCGGCGGCGGCGAGGACCGCGGCGAGGGTGCGCTGGTCGAGGTGGCCGGGGAAGCTGACGGCGCGGTGCAGCTTGCGCTTGCGGGCCTCCTCGATGAGGGCGGCCCGGTAGTCGCCGTCACCGGCGACGACGGCGCGGGTGCCGGGGTGCCGGTCGCGGATCGCGGGGAGCGCCTCGAGGAGGTCCTGGACACCCTTCTCGGCGATGAGCCGGCCGGCGTAGACCAGCAGCGGGCCCTCACCGGCGAAGCGGAGCCGGGCGGCGAGGACCTCGCGGGGCGTGGCGGTCCACATGTCGGGGTCGATGCCGTTGGGCACGACGTCGACGCGTTCGGCCGGCACGTCGAAGAGGTGCTGGACCTCCCAGCCGAGATAAGCGGTCGGGACGATCACCCGGCAGGCCTCGGAGCCGAGCCACCACTCGACGGAGTGCACGGAGCGGCTCGCCTCGCCGGTGAGATACCCCTGGTGCCTGCCCGCCTCGGTGGCCTGCATCGAGGCGACGAACGGCAGGCCGAGGGCCTCCTTGAGGGTCACCGCGGCGTGGGTGACGAGCCAGTCGTGGGCGTGGATGACGTCGTAGCCGTCGGCGGGGACGGTGCGCAGCGCGGCCTCGGCCAGCAGATGGTTGACGGCCATGGTCTGGTCCAGGCGGCCGTCGGGCCCGGCGCCGGTCAGCGGCGCGGCGCGCACGACCCTGACGCCGCCATGGACAGCGATCTCCGGCAGATCACGCGAGAACCTGGTCACGACGGTCACGGCATGACCTGCGGCCGCGAGGGCGGCGGACAGAGCTGCGATGCGCCCGCGGGGTGCATCATCGGTCGACGGCTGTTGGACGTCCCAGGCGATCATCAATACGCGCATAGCGGATACCTCTCGTCGCCGACTGTCACCGTAGCGCGTTCCGGCGCTTGCGCGGAGCAGCATCGCGGGCCAATTTCATCTTTCCGCTCTTCCCAGAAGATGCGGTTTGCAACTTGCGGTTCTCCCTGATCACGGCCCTCGCGTGCAGCACGGCGGCGACGGAGCGGGCGGAGAACGGGGCGCCGGTCGGGCGGTGCGGGGCGTCACCCTCCGCGATCTCGCTGACCGAGCCGAGGCCGCCTTCGGCGAGGTGCGCCTCGACGGCGGCGAGCAGCCCGTCGACCGGGAGTCCGGCGGCGAGGCGGGCTTCGACGTACGGGCCGAGCCACCACACCCACGCGGTCCCCTGGTGATACGCGGTGTCCCGGGAGACCACCCCGCCGCGGTGGGCACCGTGGTAGCCGTATTCGGCGGGGGCGAGGCTGCGCAGGCCGAGCGGCGTGAGCAGGGCCGACCCGACCGCGTCCAGGACCCGCGAGCGCAGGTGCGCCTCGTCGGCGGCCGGCGCGTACGGCAGGCTGAACGCGAGCAGCTGGTTGGGGCGCAGGACGGCGTCGTCGTGGACGCTGCCGCCGCCCTTCGGGTAGGCGGCCGGCTGCGCGTCGACCACGTCGAAGAACCAGCCGTCGGGGGCGCGGAACCGCTTGATGACCTGCGCCTTGACCGCGTCGCGGCGGGCGTGCACGACGGAGGCGTCGCGGCCGCAGCGTTCCCGCAGCGCGCCGACGGCGCCGAGGGCGTTGGCCCACAGCGCGTTGAGCTCGACGGGTTTGCCGTCGCGCGGCGTGACGGGTCCGCGGGGCAGCCGGGCGTTCATCCAGGTCAGGCCGGACTCGTCGGCGTCGATGAGCAGGAGCCCGTCGGCCGGGTCGACGCGCACGCCGTCGCTGGTGCCCTTGGTGTACGCCGCGATCACCCCCTCCAGCACGGGCAGCAGCTCCGTGGCGAGGTCGGTGTCGCCGGTGCGGGCGATGTGCCGTTCGGCCGCATGCACGTACCAGAGCGGCCCGTCGGAATCCTGCAACGCACCGGCCCGCATCTGCGCCGGCAGGTCCCGGTGCGCACGCAGCAGCCGCGCGCCCTCCTCGAAACGGCCGGTGGCCAGGAACAGCCCCTCGTATGCGGTCATGGTGTCGCGCAGGTAGCTGCCGAACCACGGGTATCCCGCGATCACGGCGGGCGACCCGTCGGGCGAGGTGACGATGAACGTGTCGGCGGCGAGCGCCAGGGCCTTGTCGACGCCGTCGCGGGCGCCCGCGGTGGCGGCGGTCCGCAGCACCTTCCGGGCCCGGCGCCGCGCGTCGGCGACCACCACCGGGGCAGCCGGCGGCGGCAGGTCCAGGTCCCCGGAGAACGCGGACACCGACAGGATCCCGCCGGGCACCAGCGTGGCCTGGAACGTGCCGGCCGCCCACAGGTCCTCGACCGGTCTGAGCCCCCGCGCGGCCTCCTCACGGGCGTACGCGCCGAGGTACCACTCCCCGATCGGCCGGAAGTCCGGCCCGCTGACCTGGTAGGCGCCGTCGACGGTGAAGCCGCCGGGCACCACGGCGACCTCCGGCGCCCCGGCGGTCCGGTCGCGTTCGGCGTCGGCGTGCCGCCACGTGCACAACGCGGTCAGCGACAGCTCGACCGACGCCCCGGCGGGCGCGGCGACGAGCCGGTGCACGACGGCGACGCTGTTGCGGCCGTGGGTCATCGCGAGCTCGCGTTCGAGGACGAACTCACCGATCCGCCAGCGCCACCGGGGCACGCCGTCCGCCAGCTCGAAATGTTCCAGGTGGTGGTGCCCCGACGGGTCGACCGCGCCGGACGCCCACTCGTGCACGGCGAGGCGCACGACGGCGCCACCGGGCAGGGTGATGACGGGGTCGAGCGCGGCGAGTGCGAGGTGTCGCTGCGGTGTCACGAGCAGGCCGTGGTAGCGGCGTGTGCGCAGACCCGCGACCGTTCCGGTCGCGTATCCGCCGGTCCCGTCGGCGACGAGCCATTCGTGTTCGAACCCGGTTGCCGAGCTGCAGGCATGGGGGCCGACGGTCATGACCGATCCCGGGGGCATGTGCCCAACTATGATCCAAACCCCCTCGGTTGAAACGCGCGCCACGGCAGAATTCCCGTGTGATTCACCCCAACGACAAAGTCGCCCCTCGTCAGGCTGCTGTCGGAAATCCGATCAGCCTTCGGGCACGATTCATTATTGACGGCACTGGGCATATGGCAGCCAGCTTCGCGCGTACCCGCGCGTGAACTTTCGACGCACGTAACACTGTGGCAACGCGGCCCCGGTCAGACACCGGTGCCGGCCGATAGAGCAGGAGCTGAGATGCAGGTTTGGCCGGGCAACCGGTACCCGTTGGGTGCTACGTACGACGGGCAGGGCACGAACTTCGCGATCTTCTCCGAGGTGGCTTCCAGCGTCGAACTGTGCCTGTTCGACGACAACGACGTCGAGGAGCGCATCAAGCTCGTCGAGGTCGACGCGTTCGTGTGGCACGCCTACCTGCCGGGCATCGACCCGGGGCAGCGATACGGCTTCCGGGTGCACGGCGAGTACGACCCGGCCCGCGGGCTGCGCTGCAACCCGCACAAGCTGCTGCTGGACCCGTACGCGAAGGCGATCGACGGCGACATCTCCTGGGACCCGGCCGTCTACGGCTACGACTTCAACGACCCGGAGCAGATGTCCACCGCCGACTCGGCGCCGTTCATGCCGAAGGCGGTCGTGGTCAACCCGTACTTCGACTGGGCCAACGACGCCGCGCCGCGGGTGCCGTACCACCACACCGTGGTCTACGAGGCGCACGTGAAGGGCCTGACGATGCGGCACCCCGAGGTGCCGGAGGAGCTGCGCGGCACGTACGCCGGGATCGCCCACCCGGCGATCATCGAGCACCTGCGCCGGCTCGGCGTCACCGCCCTGGAACTGCTGCCGGTGCACCACTTCGTGCACGACCAGCGCCTGGTCGAGCTCGGCCTGTCCAACTACTGGGGCTACAACACGATCGGCTTCTTCGCCCCGTATCACGGCTACGCCCGCCGGCACCGCGGCCAGCAGGTCCAGGAGTTCCGCGGCATGGTCAAAGCACTGCACGCGGCCGGCATCGAGGTCATCCTCGACGTGGTCTACAACCACACCGCCGAGGGCAACCACCTGGGCCCCACGCTCGGCTTCAAGGGCCTGGACAACGGCCACTACTACAAGCTCGAGGACGACGACAACCGGTATTACACCGACTACACGGGCACCGGCAACAGCCTCAACGTCCGCAACCCGCACACCCTGCAACTGATCATGGACTCGTTGCGGTACTGGGTGACGGAGATGCGCGTCGACGGCTTCCGCTTCGACCTCGCCTCCACCCTCGCGCGGGAGTTCTACGAGGTCGACCGGCTGTCCACGTTCTTCGAGGTCGTGCAGCAGGACCCGGTCGTCAACCAGGTGAAGCTGATCGCCGAGCCGTGGGACGTCGGCCCCGGCGGCTACCAGGTCGGCAACTTCCCGCCGCTGTGGACGGAGTGGAACGGCAAGTTCCGCGACACCGTCCGCGACTTCTGGCGCGGCGAACCCGCGACGCTCAGCGAGTTCGCCAGCCGGATCTGCGGCTCGGCGGACCTGTACCAGGACGACGGCCGCCGCCCGTTCGCCAGCATCAACTTCGTCACCTGCCACGACGGGTTCACGCTCAACGACCTGGTGTCGTACAACGAGAAGCACAACGCCGCCAACACCGAGGACAACCGCGACGGGGAGAGCCACAACCGGTCCTGGAACTGCGGCGTCGAAGGCCCCACCGACGACCATGAGATCAACGCGCTGCGGGCCAAGCAGCGACGCAACTTCCTCACCACGCTGATGCTGTCCCAGGGGGTGCCGATGCTCGGCGCCGGCGACGAACTGGGCCGCACCCAGGGCGGCAACAACAACGCCTACTGCCAGGACAACGAGATCAGCTGGATCGACTGGCACAACGTCGACGAACAGCTCCTGGCGTTCACCCGCGGCCTGGCCGCGTTCCGCGAACGGCACCGGGTGTTCCGGCGGCGGCGGTTCTTCACCGGCCGGCCCGTGGCGCGGGAGGAGGGCACGCCGATCCCGGACGTGGCGTGGTTCGCCACCGACGGCCGGCAGATGACCGAGGAGGACTGGGACAACCAGTTCGGCAAGGCCCTCATGCTGTTCGTCAACGGCGAGTCGATCACCGAGCGGGGTTCGCACGGCGAGCGGCACGTCGACGACTCGTTCCTGCTGTGCTTCAACGCCCACTACGAGCCCGTCGACTTCGTCATCCCGCAGCCGGACTACGGCAAGGAGTGGGAGCTGGTGATCGCGACCGCGCCGGGTTCGGCCCGCGGCGGGGTGTCCTACACGGCCGGCGGCACCCTCGTCGTGCCGGACCGGTCCCTCGTCGTGCTCGACCGGACGGTGTGACCGCCGTGGTCGCGAACTTCCCGACCGGCACCTACCGGGTGCAGGTCCGGCCCGACTTCGACCTCGACGCCGCCGCCGGGCTCGCCGGCTACCTGCACGACCTCGGGGTCAGCCACCTGTACTCGGCGCCGCTGCTCACCGCGACGCCCGGCTCACCGCACGGCTACGACGTCGTCGACCCGACCGCGGTCAACCCGCAGCTCGGCGGCCCGGACGCGCTGCGGCGCCTGGCCGGCGCGCTGCGGCAGCAGAGGCTCGGCCTGATCGTCGACATCGTGCCCAACCACATGGGCCTGTTCCAGCCAGCCGCCAACCCCGCCTGGTGGGACGTCCTCACCCACGGCCGTTCCTCGGCGTTCGCGGACTGGTTCGACATCGACTGGTCAGCCGGCCCGATCGTCGTGCCGGTCCTCGGCGCGGCGTCCGACCTCGCCGAACTGTCGATCGAGGGCGGTGAGCTGCGGTACTACGAGCACCGCTTCCCGATCGCGCCCGGCACCACCGGCGGCAGCCCGCAGGACGTCCACGACCGGCAGCACTACCGGCTCGTGGACTGGCGGCGCGGCAACGAGCTGCTCAACTACCGCAGGTTCTTCGCCGTGACCGAGTTGGCGGGGGTACGGGTGGAGGACCCGGCGGTCTTCGACGCCACCCACGCCGAGGTGCTGCGCTGGGTGGCCGCCGGTGACGTCGACGGCATCCGGGTCGACCACCCCGACGGCCTGCGCGACCCCGACGGCTACCTGCACACCCTGCGCGAACGCGCCCCGGACGCGTGGCTGGTGGTGGAGAAGATCCTGGAACGCGGCGAGCCGCTGCCGCCGCACTGGCCGGTCGACGGCACCACCGGCTACGACGCCCTCGGCGACGTCTGCGGCCTGTTCGTCGACCCCGACGGCGCTCCCCCGGTCGACGGCCAGGACTGGGCCGAGGAGGCGCACGAGCAGAAGCTGGACGTGACCCGGCGGCTGTTCCCGGCCGAGCTGCGCCGCCTCGACGCCCTCGCACCGGGATCCGCTGTCGTTCTGGGCGAGCTCGCCGCGAACTTCCACGTGTACCGCACCTACCTGCCGTACGGCCGGGCCGACTTCGACGCGGCCGTCGCGGAGACGAAACGCCGCCGGCCCGACCTCGCCGGCGCCCTCGACGACCTGCAACCACGGCTCACCGACCCGGCCGACGAGCTGTGCGCCCGGTTCCAGCAGCTCACCGGCGCCGTCATGGCCAAGGGCGTCGAGGACACCGCGATGTACCGCTGGAACCGGTTCATCGCCCTGAACGAGGTCGGCGGCGACCCGTCCCGGTTCGGGGTGCCGCCGGAGGAGTTCCACACCGCCGCGGCCCGCCGCCTCGAGGACTGGCCGGCCGGGATGACGACCCTGTCGACCCACGACACGAAACGCGGCGAGGACGTCCGGGCCCGCCTCGCCGTGCTGTCCGAGGCGGTCCCGGGGGTCCCCGACCTGCTCGCGCCGCTGCTCGGCCGTGCCGGCATCCCCGACCCGTCGTTCGAGGCGCTGTTCTGGCAGACCGTCGTCGGTGCCTGGCCGATCGGCGCCGACCGGCTCCAGGCGTACCTGACGAAGGCCGCCCGCGAGGCGAACCGCTCCACCTCCTGGGACGCGCCCGACGAGGCGTTCGAGGCCCGGTTCGCCGCCGCCGTGCGGCTGCTCGACGACGACCCGCAGCTGCGCGCCGACGTCGAGGCGGTCGTGACCCTGATCCGGCCGCACGGCTGGTCCAACGCCCTCGGCCAGAAGCTGGTGCAGCTGACCATGCCCGGCGTCCCCGACGTCTACCAGGGCACCGAGCTGTGGGAGGACTCCCTCGTCGACCCCGACAACCGGCGCCCGGTCGACTTCGCCGAACGCCGCGACCTCCTGCTTGCGTTGGACTCGGCGGCGGCACCGCCACCCGTCGACTCCTCCGGGGTGGCGAAGCTCCTCGTCACCAGCCGGGCGCTGCGGCTGCGGCGGGACCGGCCGGAGCTGTTCCAGCGCTACCACCCGGTGGACGTCACCGGGGACAGCAGCGGCCACGTGGTCGCCTTCGACCGGGGCGGCGCCCTGACCGTCGCCACCCGGCTGCCGCTGCGCCTCGCCGCCGCCGGCGGCTGGGACGGCGAGGACCTCAAGCTGCCCGGCGGCGCCTGGACCGACGTCCTGACCGGCCGCCGCATCGGCTCCACCCGGATCGGCGACATCCTCTCGACATATCCCGTCGCGCTCTTGGTGAGGGAGTAGCCCGTGCACGAGTTCCGCGTCTGGGCCCCGTCGGCCCGCACCGCCGCGCTGTCGACCGGCGGCACCACGCTGCCGATGACGGCCGGCGACGGCGGCTGGTGGACGCTCACCCTGCCGGACGCCGGCCACGGCACCGACTACGGGTTCAGCCTCGACGACGGCCCGGTGCGGCCCGACCCGCGCTCGCGCCGCCAACCCGCCGGCGTGCACGGGCCGAGCCAGGTCTACGAGCACGACCGGTACACCTGGAACGACCGGGAATGGACGGGCCGGCAGCTGCCCGGCAGCGTGATCTACGAGCTGCACGTCGGCACGTTCACCCCGGCGGGCACGTTCGACGCCGCCATCGACAAGCTGCCCTACCTGCGCGACCTCGGCGTCGACCTGGTCGAGCTGCTGCCCGTCAACACGTTCAACGGCGAGTGGAACTGGGGCTACGACGGTGTCGGCTGGCACGCGGTCCAGGAGTCCTACGGCGGCCCCGACGGCCTGAAACGGTTCGTCGACGCCGCCCACGGTGCCGGCCTGGGCGTCATCATCGACGCGGTCTACAACCACTTCGGCCCGTCGGGCGCGTACACCCCGTCGTTCGGTCCGTACCTGTCCGCCGGCGCGAACACGTGGGGCCGCTCACTGAACCTCGACGAGGCCGACTCCGGTGAGGTCCGCGCGTTCATCATCGACAGCGCCCTGCAGTGGCTGCGCGACTACCACGCCGACGGCCTGCGCCTCGACGCCGTGCACGCCCTCGTCGACCGCGGCGCCACCCACCTCCTGGAGGAGCTCGCCGTCGAGGTCGACGCCCTGTCCACCGCGGTCGGCCGGCCGCTGTCGCTGATCGCCGAGTCCGACCTCAACGACGCCAAGCTCGTCACCGCCCGCGAGGCCGGCGGCTACGGCCTGCACGCCCAGTGGGACGACGACGTCCACCACGCCCTGCACGCCCTGCTCACCGGCGAGCGGCAGGGGTACTACGGCGACTTCGGCTCGCCCGCCTGCTTCGCGACCGTGTGGACGCGGGCGTTCTTCCACGCCGGCATCTGGTCCTCGTTCCGCAAGCGCGTGCACGGCCGGCCGGTCGACACCCGGCGCATCCCCGGCCACCGGTTCGTGGTCTGCCTGCAGAACCACGACCAGATCGGCAACCGCGCCACCGGCGACCGCCTGACCGCGACGCTGTCGCCCGGCCTGCTCAAGGTCGGCGCGACGCTGCTGCTCACGTCCCCGTTCACGCCGATGCTCTTCATGGGCGAGGAGTTCGGCGCCCGCACCCCGTGGCAGTTCTTCACCAGCCATCCTGAGGCCGACCTGGGTTCCGCCGTGCGGGAGGGCCGGCGGGCCGAGTTCGCCGAGCACGGCTGGCCGCCGGGCGACGTCCCCGACCCGCAGGACCCGGCGACCTTCGAACGCTCCCACCTCGACTGGTCCGGCCAGGATCCGGAGATGCTGGCGGTGCACCGGTCGCTGATCGCCCTGCGCAAGCGCCACCCGGCCCTGTCCGACCCGCGCCTGGACCTGGTCGAGGTCACCCACGACGACGGGGTGCTGCTGATCCGCCGCGGCCCGCACGTGGTCGTGGCGAACCTGACCGCCGATCCCCGCACCGTCCGGCTGTCCGCGGACTGCCTGCTCTTCAGCACCGACGACACCGTCGTGCTGCAGGCCGGCACCCTGACTCTGCCCGCGGAGTCCGCGGCGATCCTCTGACCACCGCCAGCCGGCCGGTGCCAGCACGTGAACAGTCGGTCTGACGCGCGTGAGGCGTTCGTGATTGCCGGTCCAAGGCGGGCCGGTCCGAGGCTCCACGCTTGATCAGAGCACGACTCGGCGTCGGCGTTCCGGTTGATCCGACCTTACACCTGGCTACCAAACCAACGACTTGGCGCGTCACCGACTGTAGTGCTCGTCGGCGTGCCGAGAGCGACGCGCACCGCGGGCGCTGACGGCCGCGGCCGCGGCGAGGAGGCCGAGGCAGCCGACCTCCAGGAGGCGCACGATGATCGCCTGGGGTTCGGTGAACCAGGCAAGGAACGGCTGCACCGCCGCACCCGGCACCCACACGACCGCCGCGACCGTCCAGAACAGGCGGGGGTTCGCCGGGCCGGGGACCGCCGGACCGTCGGTGAGCAGCCAGCGGGTGCGGTGCATGTGCCGGGCGGCGGCCAGCACCAGCAGCGCGCCGGCGACCGTGGAACCGTAGTGCAGCACCCGCCACCAGGGCTGGCCGGCGAACGCCTCGGCGTTGAGGAACGTCCAGTCCTGGGTGCCGCGGGCCGGGACGCCGGCGTGGCTGACGAGATCCCACATGCGGTGCGACCACGCCCCGATCCAGGCGGACAGGCACGTGACGTACACCGGGAAACGATGCTGCCGCAGTGCCGCGTAGTCGCCGGTCCAGGCCGGCAGGTGCGCGACGACGGCCGGTGCGGCGCGGCGGGTCAGCCAGGTCAGCAGCACCGTCACCGGCACGCAGAAGACCAGCAGGCCCAGCCAGGTGTGCGCGTTGTACTGCACGTAGGGCGCGATCGAGTAGGGGAAGTCCGGCGCCGCGGAGCCGATGACCAGCGCCACCCCGTCGAACCAGCGCCGCCGCGCGAACTTGAACGGCAGCACGGCCGCGGCGTGGGACGGGAAGGTCATCGGCACCCGGCGAGCCTATGGCACCGTGCGTCAGGAGCCCTCGGGGCGGCGGGCGCCGGGCGGCATCTCCTGCAGCAGCCAGGTGTTGCCGTCGGGGTCGGCGAAGGCGACGTAGTAGACGCCGCCCAGGTCGTCGACGCCGCCGACCTCGACACCACGGGCGAGCAGGGCCTCGCGGGCCTTGTGGATGTCGGTGACGACCAGGTGCAGGCCGCGCAGCGTGCCGACGGGCAGGTCGAGGCCCGGGAGGTCCTTGTACAGCAGGATCGAGCACGCCGACCCGGGCGGGGTGAGCTGCGTGATCCGCGCGCCGGTGCCGGGTGGCTGCACGTCGTGGTCGAGGTTGAAGCCCAGCAGGTCGACGTAGAACGCCAGGGCACGGTCGACGTCGGACACCGGGACCGGGACCAGCTCGAGGCGCATGTCCGGGGCCGGCGGCAGGTCGACGCCCTGGACGTAGGTCTCCAGGCTGGTGAAGCCGGCCTCCATGCCCTCCTTCATCCCGGACTGCAGGGCCGCGTCGCGCGCCTCTTTCGACGGGTACCGGACCAGGGTGGTGATCATGGTGGTGCTGCCCATGGCGGTGAACGTCAGCGTGTTGAGGGTCTGCGGCCAGTCCGGGCCCCACGACTCGGTGCTGACGACCCGCAGCGGGCGCTCGACCTCCTGGAACGTGCCGCTGAGGATCAGCTCGGCGGCGCCCTCGCCGCGCAGCACGTAGCGGAACGCGCCGCCGGGCCGCAGGTCGATCTCGCAGACCTGCATGCTCCACCCGGGCGGGCCGGCCATCCAGTTGGGCAGGTGCTCGGGCTTGGTGTAGCAGTCGAAGACCAGGCTGCGCGGCGCGGCGACCGTGCGCCGGATCTGGATGTCGGTGTCGCTGGGCAGCTCGAACGTGGTCACGCCGGGCCGGTCATTGGTCGTCGTCATCGGTGCCGTCCTTCTGTTGCAGGGTCTTGAGATAGCTGTCGAGTCGTGCGTAGTTCTCGTCCCAGAACCGCCGGTATTCCTCGGCGAACTCCGTCACCTCGCGCATCGGTTCGGCCTCCAGCCGGCACGGGCGCCACTGCGCCTCGCGGCCGCGGCTGATCAGGCCGGCGTGCTCCAGCACCCGCAGGTGCTTGGAGATCGCCGGGCCACTCATGGCGAACGGTGCGGACAGCTCCTTCACGGTCGCCTCGCCGCGCGTGAGCCGGGCGAGGATCGCCCGCCGCGTCGGGTCCGCGAGCGCCGCGAAGGTGATGCTGAGCTGATCCGTGACCATCAGTTACCTCACCACTTGGTTATCTAACCTCTCGGTTATTTAACCGCCCGGTGTACGCCCTCGTCAAGCAGAACATTTTCCAACAGGATCTTTCACAAGCCGTCGCGTGTGCGCATAATCGGGCATCGACACACCGCCATGTGTCGCGTCAGGAGTGTTGCCATGAAACGTGTCCTCGCCCTGCTGGTGGCTTTGCTCGTCTCGGCTCTTGCGTGCTTTACGCCCGCGCCGACTGCGCTGGCCGCCACGTCAGGGAATCCGATCCTGCCGGGGGACCACCCGGACCCGTCGATCGAACTGTTCAACGGCGCCTACTACGTGTACACGACCGCCAGCGGCGGCTCGACCGACGCGCCGGGCCGGTACTTCCACGCGTGGCGCTCCACCGATCTCACCAACTGGGTCGACGCCGGCGTCGTGCTGGACCGCGCCACCGTCACCTGGGCCTCCACCGACACCCGCACCTGGGCGCCGGACATGGTGTACCGCAACGGGAAGTACTACTTCTACACGGCGATCGCCACGTCGGTGTCGGTCTCCGTGTGCGACTCCCCCGTCGGCCCCTGCCGCGACAAGGGCACCCCGCTGGTGCAGGGCAAGCTCTACAACGGCATCGAGGCGATCGACCCGATGGTCTTCGTCGACGACGACGGCCAGGCGTACCTGTACTTCGGCGGCTCAGCCGGCGGCGGCACCATGGGCATCTTCCGCCTCAACGCCGACATGATCTCCGTCAACGGGGCGGTCACCGTCCAGCGCCCGCAGAACTTCACCGAGGCGCCGTTCGTGTTCAAACGGGCCGGCCGCTACTACCTGCAGTACTCCAACGGCTCCTACGCCAACAACACCTACAACGTGCAGTACTCCACCGGCCCGGGCCCTCTCGGCCCGTGGACCTACGGCGGCCAGATCCTGTCCGCGGCCGGCGCCTACAACGGCCCCGGCCACAACGGCCTGCTGCAGTACCCGGGCACCGACGACTGGTACCTGGTTTATCACCGGTACCAGAACGCGAACTACAGCACCCGGTACACCGCGCTGGACCGCATGTACTTCAACGCCGACGGCTCCATCCAGCGCGTCACGATGACCTCCGCCGGCGTCGAGGCCCGCCCCGCCCCCGCCGCCGGCGGCCTCCTCACCGGCCCCGGTGGCAAATGCGTCGACGTCAACGGCGACGACTCCGGGGTCAACGGTGCTGCGGTCCAGTTGTGGGACTGCCTGGCTTCCGCCGCCGACCAGCACTGGACCTCGACCGGCGGGACCCTGCGCACCTTGGGCCGCTGCCTGGACGTCACCGGCGGGTCGGTGGTCAACGGCGCCCTGGTGCAGCTGTGGGACTGCAACGGCGGCGGCGCGCAACAATGGGTACCCCAGACCAACGGCTCCCTGCGCAACCCGGCGTCCGGCCGCTGCCTCGACTCCCCCAACGGCGCCGTCACCAACGGCACCCGGCTGCGCATCTGGGACTGCAACGGCTCCGCCGCCCAGGTGTTCCGCCTGACCACCGGCACGATCACCGGCCCCGGCGGCAAGTGCGTCGACGTCTCCGGCGACGACGTCGGGGTCAATGGAGCTGCGGTCCAGTTGTGGGACTGCCTGGCTTCCGCCGCCGACCAGCACTGGACCCCGTCCGGCGGGACCCTGCGCACCTTGGGCCGCTGCCTGGACGTCACCGGCGGGTCGGTGGTCAACGGCGCCCTGGTGCAGCTGTGGGACTGCAACGGCGGCGGCGCGCAACAATGGGTACCCCAGACCAACGGCTCCCTGCGCAACCCCGCCTCCGGCCGCTGCCTCGACTCCCCCAACGGCGCCGTCACCAACGGCACCCGACTGCAGATCTGGGACTGCAACGGCTCCACCGCCCAGGTGTTCCGCCTGACCTGACCCGCGTGTTTCGCCACCACGCCGATGGGCGTTACGGTGGGTGATGGGACGCTCGGGGGATTAGGTGGGTTGGGGTACGGTCGGGTGAGACGGAAGGCCGACGCTGGTCCGGGCTCAGCCGAAGTGTGGCAGCCGCGGACCGGCGCCGGTCGGGTAGCGTTTCGGAGATGTTCGGCAAGGCAGCGGCGCCCGCGCTCAGGTGCGGCTTCGGCGGGTTCCACGCCGCGAGTTCCGCGCGGCTGGAGCTGAGTGTTCCCCGGCGGCAGGAACTGATCGACGTCTGGGCCCAACTCACCGACGCCGAGGCCAGCTTCCGGCTCGGCTGGGGACCCGCCGGCCCGGTCGTCGAACGCGACAACACCGACCCGATGGTCATCGCCGACGAGGGCGCCGAGTTCGTCGCCCGCGACCCGCTGACCGGCGGCGTCGTCGCGAGCATCGGGTTCGGCCGCGGCAACGACGGGTTCATGGAGGTCGGCGGCCTGGTCCATCCGACGTTCCGCCGGCTCGGGTTCGGCCGGGAGACCCTCGAGCTGGTCTGCGCGTTCGCCCATCAGCACTTCGGCATCGTCGAGCTGCGGGCGAAGTGCGAGCCCGACAACGAGGCGAGCCGCCGCTGGCTGACCTCGTCCGGGTTCCTGCCGGTCGACGGCACCGTGGCACACACCCTGCCCGACGGCCGGAAGATCGCAGCGGTCCTGTGGCGCCGGCTCGACCCGACAGCCCAGCGCCGGTGCAAACGCCCGTTCACACCGATCGGCTGAGCATCACGGGCAGGGCAGCGCTGAGCACCACGGGCCGGGCTGAGCACCACGCGCAGGGCTGAGCACCACGCGCAGGGCTGAGCACCACGCGCAGGGCTGAGCACCACGCGCAGGGCAAGGACGCGACGGGCCGGGCTGAGCACGACGCGCAGGGCAGGGCAAGGACGCGACGGACCAGGCTGAGCGCGATGGTCCGGGCCGGGCGCGGTCGCGGCCGCCGGTGTGTTTGCATGACCCCGACTGGGCCGCGACTTCGATCACGGTTGCAGGATCATCCCCAGCGGCGGCGCCTTGGTGGTGGTTGTCCCCCAAGAGCCTGCGGCAGCGCCCGGTTGCTGGTGAGGGTCCATCCGCGTGGAGTGGATCCGGGTGTCGGTCCTCGGGGCTCGATGGCTTCGCACGGCCCTGGCAGGCCATCCGGGACGGCTGGCGCGGTCCCGGTCCGTGTCGTCGTTGCGGTGCTGCTCGCCGGCCTCCGACCTCACATGATCCAGGTCCGTCGAGCGCGTTCGGTGCGGCCGGCACCGCTGCCCGGGGAAAGAACGAACTCCATCGATCACCAAACCGGGCCGTAGCAGCGATCTTGCGTACCTGGTTAAAAGTGGCTCCCACGGAGTCACGGTTTCCCACAGGCCGGAATGCGCGGGCAACACCCGACGGCCGGTCAGGTCTGCGGGCGCTGGGCAACCCGGGCAGGATGATTGACCGTGACCGACGTCGACGTGGAAATGGCGGACTACTACGAGCGCCGCGCACCGCACTACGACGCGGTGTACGCCAGACCGGAACGGCAGGCCGACATCCGCACCCTGCAACACCTGATTCCCGCCGCCCTGGCCGGCCGCGACGTGCTGGAGATCGCCGCCGGCACCGGATACTGGACGCAGTTCGTCTCGGCGACCGCGAACACCGTCGTCGCTACCGACTACAACCCTGCCCCGCTGGCCATCGCCGCCGCCCGCGAGTATCCCAAGGCCAACGTCCGCTTCGGGCGGGCCGACGCGTTCGCCCTCGACCGGGTCGCCGGGGATTTCACGGCCGCGTTCGCCGGGTTCTGGTGGTCGCATCTGCGCCGCAGCGACACCGATCGGTTCCTGAGCGGCGTGTGCGCACGGCTCCGGCCGGGGTCCACGGTGGTGATCGTCGACAACCGGTACGTCGAAGGCAGCAGCCAACCGGTCACCCGCACCGATGAGGCCGGCAACACGTTCCAGCGCCGGCAGCTTCCCGATGGCACCGCCACCGAGATCCTGAAGAACTTCCCCACCGCGACCCAGCTCCGCGAGGCCACCCGCGGCCACGGCAGCGACCCGGACATCGTCGAACTCGAATACTACTGGCTGCTGACGTTCACCATCTGAGGCCGGCGGCGGGCGACCCGGAGTCGCCCGCCGCACCCGCCTTACGGCTTCTTCAGCGTCGCCTGCAGGGCACCGACGACGCCGGCGAGCTCGGCGAGCAGGCCGCCGACGCTGCTGGTGTCGTTGCCGCCGATGGTGACGGCGCGCAGCTCCGCGGGTTTCGGCAGTTTCGCCACGATCTCCGGCAGGGCGTCGACGAGCTTCGCCTGGATGCTCTCCACCGACTGGGCGTTGTCGATCTCGGCCCGCAGCCGGATCCGTTCCAGTTCCAGCAGGCCCTGTTCGTGCACCGCCTGGGCGCGGATCGCGTCGATGGCGAGGTCGCCGTTGACGGTGAGGCGGCGCAGTTCGGTTTCGCGTTCGATGCGGAGCCGGCCGATCTCGGCCTCCTCCGCGGCGCGTTGCCGTTCCAGGGCCATCGCGTGCCGGGTCGTCGCGTCCTGCAGGTCCGCGAGGGCCCGGCTGTCCTCCTCCTGCCGCTGCGAGCGGCGCAGCTGCTCCCCGGACTCCTGGTCGAACTGGACCGCGGCGTTGCGGGCGCGCAGCTCGGCGAGCTCCCGGTCGCTCTCGATCTGCTCGGTCTGGCGCAGCCGGGACGCGGCGAGCTCGCGGGTGCCGATCGCCTCGTCGGCGGCGAGTTCGGCGAGCCGGGCGATGCGACCCTGTTCGGAGCGGTACGGCTTCTGCAGGTTCTCCCACAGTCGCGACGAGCTGACCACGGCCTCCTTGATCTGCACGGTGACGATGCGCAGGCCGAGCCCGGCGGAGGCGTCCGACGAGGTGCCTTCGGCCACGGCGCGCAGCCGGGCGGTCAGCTCCTCGATGATCGGCTGTTTGTCGCTGAGGACGTCGCTGACCCCGAGGGTGGCGACCTTGTCCTTGATGGCGGCCTCGGCCTGCTCCTTGAGCTGCAGGTTGACGAGGCGCATCGGGTCCTCGACGTCGCCGAAGTCGAGTTTGCGGTACGCGGTGGAGAAGTCCTCGATGATCCACTGCACGTACGCCTGGACGAGGACGCCCTGCAGTTCCCGGCAGATGCAGAACGCGTTGATCAGGATGGTCTGCATGGCGCCGGGCACGACCAGGTACGAGTCGGTCGCCGGGTTGTACCGGAACGACACACCGAGCCCCACGTGCAGCGGTTCGCTGCGGCCGCGGCGGGTGTGCACGACGAACGCGTTCGGCGGGACGATCACGGTCTTCCACCGGCCGAACCCGGTGACGCGCACCTCGACCGCGTTCGGCGCCGGTTGGGTCGCCTGCTGCCGGCCGCCGCCGCGGGTCGGCCCGCCCGGGGCCGGGGCCTGCGCCGCCGGGGCCGGCGCGCTGCGCTTGGACCGCAGGTCCGCCTCGAGCCGCTCCTGCTGTGCGACAACCTGGTTGAGGTAGCTGTTCCCGCTCGACATCCGCCCGCTCCCTGATCGTGGGATTCCGGGCACCCATATTGGCCAACGCCGTCAAGCACGCGCCACTGAAAAAGCCTCAGGCACTGAAAAGCGTCAGGAGTTGAACAAATCCGCGATCTGCTTCATCCGCGCGTCGACGGTCAGGTCCTCCAGGGACAGCGGCAGCGGGATCCGCCAGTTCGGGTACTGCGACGTGGTCCCCGGCAGGTTCGGCTGGCGGGGCTCGCCGAGGACGTCGTACGGGGAGGCGAGCACGATCCGGCACGGGGTGCGCAGCAGCAGCTGATGCATCGCCAGGACGATCTCCTCGTCGGTGCTGTCCGGCCCGGTGAGCCCTTCGGCGTCGAGCAGGTCCAGCAGCGCGGCGCGTTCCTTCGAAAAGGCGGCCCATTCGACCTTGACGTCGCGGGTGAGGACGCCGGCCTCGGCGCGGGCCAGGACGTGCTCGCCGGACAGGAACCCGCCGGCGGTCGGCAGGTCGTGGGTGGAGATGCTGGCGAGCGCGTTGTGCGGCCAGTCGCCGGGCGGCAGGAACCGGCCGTCGTCGTCGCGGGTGAACCACAGCACCGCGGAGCCGAGGATGTTGCGGTCCTGCAGGGTCGTGGTGACGACGTCCTCGACGGTGCCGAGGTCCTCGCCGACGACGACGGCACCGGCGAGTTTCGCCTCCTCGACGAGGATGCCGAGCATCGCCGCGTCGTCGTAGTACACGTAGGTGCCCTGCGCCGGGGACTGGCCCGGCGGGACCCACCACAGCCGCCACAGCCCGGCGACGTGGTCGACGCGCAGCCCGCCGGCGTGCCGGAAGATCTCCCGCAGGAGGGTCCGCCACGCGGCGTAGCCGGTGTCGGCGAGCCGGTCGGGGCTCCACGTCGCGAGGCCCCAGTCCTGGCCCTGCTGGTTGAACGCGTCGGGTGGGGCGCCGACCTTCGCGCCGGCGGCGATGACGTCCTGCAGCGTCCACGCGTCGGCGCCGCCGGGGTCGATCCCGACGGCGAGGTCGTGGATGATGCCCACCGCCATGCCCTCGGCGGCGGCGTTGGCGACCGCGAGCTGTTCGGCGCACCGCCGCTGCAGCCAGATGTGGAACGCGACGGCGGCGGGGTCGGCGACGGCGTAGGCGGCGGCGCCTGGCCGCTGCAGCTCCACCGGCCAGGTCCGCCAGTCGGGGCCGTGGTCGGCGACGAGCGCGCAGTACACGGCGAAGTCGGTCAGGTCGGAGCGTTGCAAAACAACTGCGCCCGAACCCGGCGCCAGCAGCGTCAACGCCGCATGTTTCGCCCGCCACACCCCGTCGTAGTCGATCAGCCCGTCCGGTGACGACAACGGCCGCAGCGCGTCGACGGCCGCCCGCAGCGGAGGCGGCGCGTCGCGGTACTCCGGCAGGTCGGTGATCCGCAGGTACAGCGGGTTCACGAACCGCCGCGACGACGGCGAATACGGCGAGGCCGGCAGCGGGTCGACTGGCGCGACCGCGTGCAGCGGGTTGACCAGGACCGCGCCGGCGCCGGCGGATCGCGCCCAGCGGGTGAACTCGGCCAGGTCCGCGAAGTCGCCGACGCCCCAGGAGCCGGCGGAGCGCAGCCCGTACAGCTGCAGCATCCAACCCCAGGTGCGCGGCACCTCGGGCAGCGGGCCGGCCGGGACGACCGGCGCGGCGGGGTGCGGGACGGCGGGCGGTCCGAGCAGCGACAGGACCGTCTCCACGACGGACGGGTCGATGTCGACGCGCTCGCCGCCGGACGTCTCGTAGTAGGTCGCGACACCGCGGGGGAAACCTGGCACGCGAACCGTCATACCCCGCTGACCTGCTCGCGAAGCACGAGGGTCGGCACGGTGTCGGCGCCGACGAGGCTCAGCGTCTGCCGGACGCCGCGGGTGCAGCGCACCACGGTGTGCCGGGTGGGGCGGGACGCGGCGAACCGCACGATGGTGCCGGCCGCGGCGGCGTCGAGGAACCGCAGGTCACTGGCGTCGAGCAGGACGGTGCTGTCGACCTCGGTGACCAGGCCGAGGATGGACGGCAGGGAGCCGGCGTTGGAGGCGTCGAGTTCGCCGGACAGCCGCAGGTGGGCGCCCCAGCCGCCGACGCTGAAGCGCAGCAGCGGCCCGGGATGGACCGCGCCGATGGCGGTGAGGGCCTCCTTGGCGAATCGGCGGCGGTCATACAGGCAGAGCCCGGCCACCCGGCCGTCACCGAAGAACCGGTTCACGGCCGACTCGTAGACCAGCAGCTGGGGGGTGTCGAACCCGGCCCGCAGCGTCCACGTCATCTTCCCGGCGACGAACAGCCCCTGGTAGTTCTCGGCGTAGGACTGGTCCCGCACGGCGGTCAGCCCGTCCAGCATCTGCTGGACCCGGGTGGGCCCGGACACATCGAACCCGGTGCCGTGCCTGAGCACCATGAGCTGCCCGGGGGCGGCGGCGGGGGCGGCCTCGGTGAGGTGCCGGGCCAGGTCCACGTCGTCGGCGTCCAGGAAGACCACCACGCGCTGACCTGGGCGCAGGCCGGTCGTCACGAAACCCGTCAGCAGGTCGCGGCACTCGTCGTCGGCCGCATAGGTGACGCTGACATGATCACCGAGCCGCCACGACGGGTTCTCGCGCCACTCCGACACCTCCACAGCGTATGGACAAACACGACCTGGCACTAGGACCTGTGTCGAAGTAGGCGCCGGGCTGCGGCGGGCCCAGACGCCGCCTGGAACCACGCCTCGCACCGACTCCTACTTCGACACAGGCCCTAGAGCCCGGGTGCGTCGTCCAATGCCTCGTCCGCCAGCGCGGCAGCACCGATGATCAATGGGTCGGGGGTGCCGACCAGGCCGACGTCCTTGCCGTCGTAGTTGAACCGGTTGAGCACGTGCCGCATCGCCTCGATCCGGCCGCGTTTCTTGTCGTTGGACTTGACCACGGTCCAGGGCGCGTCGGCGGTGTCGGTGTAGAAGAACATCGCCTCCTTCGCCTCGGTGTAATCGTCCCATTTGTCAAGGGAGGCGAGGTCCATCGGGGACAGCTTCCACTGCCGGACCGGGTCGACCTGCCGGATCAGGAACCGGGTCCGCTGCTCGTTGCGCGACACCGAGAACCAGAACTTCACCAGGTTGATCCCGGACCGCACAAGCATCCGCTCCAGCTCCGGTGCCTCCCGCATGAACTCCAGGTACTCGGCGCGGGTGCAGAAGCCCATGACCCGTTCGACGCCGGCCCGGTTGTACCAGGACCGGTCGAACAGCACGAACTCCCCGGCGGCGGGCAGGTACTGGACGTACCGCTGGAAGTACCACTGGGTCAGCTCGCGTTCGCTGGGCTTCTCCAGCGCGACGACCCGGGCGCCGCGCGGGTTGAGGTGCTCCATGAACCGTTTGATGGTGCCGCCCTTGCCGGCGGCGTCGCGGCCCTCGAACAGGATGACGAGCCGCTCACCGCGGGACTTCAGCGTGTTCTGCAGTTTCAGCAGCTCGATCTGCAGGAGGCGCTTGGTCCGGTCGTACTCGTCGCGGGTCATCCGTTCGTCGTACGGGTAGTCCTCCCGCCACGTGTCGATCGGCCGGCCGTCCTTGCGCAGCAGCACGGGATCGTCATCGTCGTCGTCCTCGACAAGGTAGTCGTCGAGCGAGAGGTCAGCCATTCCACTGATGTACCCTCTCGCCCGACGTTTCACCACTACCGGCGTTTGAACAGCGTGTTACTGGTAGCCCCGGATCTCCTTGAACGCGGCGGGCAGGGCACCGGCCGCGCGGGCGTCGAAGGTCCGTCCGCCGGTGAGCGTGGCGACCTCGGTCATCTCGCCGGTGTTGCTCTCGCCGAACAGCACCGTGAACACCGGCACCCTGGGCAGTTGCGGCACCTTCGCCCGGAACGCGGCGAGGTCCGCCCCGGCGGTGCGTTCGCCGTCGGTGAGCAGCACGATCGAGGTGAACCGGTCGCCGCCGGACCCGGCCAGGGCGTACGCGGCCAGCAGCGCGTCGTAGATCGCCGTGTCGCCCTCGGCCTTGAGCTTGTCCACGTGGCCGCGGATCTGCGCCAGCACCGGCTCGAACCCGGCCTCCGGCAGCTCGAACGTCGTCGCCGCGCCGGGCCGGCTGCTGAACGGCAGCAGCACCACCTGTTCCCGGCCGTTGAAGCGGCTGAACTGCCCGGACAGGCTGGCGTCGGCGCCGGTGAGCCCGCTCAGCGCGGTCTTGAGCCCCTGCAGCCGCTCGCCCTTCATCGACCCGGACAGGTCCAGCACGTAGATCGTGCGGGCGGGCCGGCGCAGCGAGTCGCCGAACGCCCCGATCAGTGCGTCGGCGGCGTCGAGCCGGCCGGGGAACGGCAGCTCCGGCAGGTTGCCGCTCTTCGGCCCGAACTCGGCGGTGAGCGTCAGCGACGGATCGGGCACCGCCGGGCGCCGCCACGTCCGGGTCATGATCGTGCGCTGGACCGAGGGCCGGCGCAGATAGTCGGCGACGGCGGCGTAGTTGGTGCGGGCCTGCTCCGACGCGCCCGTCAGCAGCGTCAGCGGGTAGTCGGCGGTGACGACCCCGTCGGCCGGGTAGATCACGGTGAGCGGCTCGGCGAGTTTGCCGGAGGCGTTCAGGGACAGAATCACCGACTCGTAGTTGACCAGTCCGTCCACGGGCCGGCCTTCGGCGGCGGCGCGCAGGTACGCATCCATCAGCCAGCCGGACGAGCCGGCGGTGAGGCTCTGCCCGGCGAAGAACGCCCGCAGCCGCGGCGTGATCGGCCCGATCTGGTCGGCGGTCAGCGCCGCGCCGGTCCCGGCGATCGCGGCGGCGACCCCGACGAGGGCCGCGAACCCGGAGTTGGAGCCGGCCGGGTTCGTCATCCCGTAGGTGAAGCGGCGGTCGCCGGCGGCGACCGCGATCTCGCTCCACGTCGGGCGGGTCTCCAGCCACCCGAGCTGCTGCGCGACGGACCTGCGCAGGCCGAGCACGACGGGCGAGGTTGCGATCTTGGTCGCGGTGCCGGTGCGGTTCGCGGCGTCGGGGTGCAGCTGCAGGTAGCGGTTGCTGGCGAACCAGGTCGCGTCGTACTGCTTCGCGGCGCCGCCGTTGACGACGGACTCGACGCCGTCGAGGGTGCCGGTCGCGGTCAGTTTGACCGTGACGCCGGTGGCGCGGGCCGCCTCGTCCAGGATCGGCTGGAGGTCGGCGAGCTCGCTGCCGGCCAGGACACGCAGGGTCCCGTCGCCCTTGAGGAACGGCGGCTCCCCCTTCGCTGCCTGGGGTTCCTTGGTACAGGCGGTGAGGGCGCACGTGGCGGCGAGGGCCACGATCAGCAGCTTCCTCATGTCAGTCTCTCTTCCAGCGCGATGAGCAGCGCGTGCAGGGTGGGTTCGTCCGGGGACGGGATGGTGTCGGCGGCGCCGAGGGCGACCGGGCCGGGCGCGCCGGCGGTGCGGAACCCGTGCGCGGCGGCGAGCCGCTGCAGCTGCGGGTCCGTGGAGAGCAGCTTCGCCAGGTCGGCGCCGGCGGCGGTGAACGGCACGACGGTGTGCTCGCTGACGATCGTCGGCGACGGGTAGAGCAGCACGTGATCGGCGCCGGTGCCCCGGTCGAGGAACTGGGCCTCGTAGACCAGGACCAGCGGCGCGAAGTCCTTGCCCCGGCTCAGCCAGCTCTCGAACGGCTCGTCGGTGGTGGTGTCCACCGCGCCCTGGTCGGCGAAGACCTTCGTGACCGCGGCCAGGTCACCGCCGGTGACCTGGTTGAGCACGGCGGCGAACAGCGCGGCGGAGTTGGAGTCGGCGGGCCGGGTCGTGGCGACCAGGACCGCCTTGGCGACCGGGAACGTCGCGTTGCCGGGGATCTGATCCCAGCGCAGCCCGCGCTGGTTGGCCGCGACGAACGCCTTCAGGTCCAGGACCCGGTGGCCGCCGGCGCCGCGGCGGGCCAGCCCGGTGCTCTGCAGCAGGTCGGCGATCGGGCTGGTGCCGGCGACGGCGAGGGGTGAGCTGAACACCGCGACCGGCGCCGCGGCGGGGGTCCGGCGGCGGGTGATCTCGACGGCGGCGGGTGCGCTGCCGGGGAACGCGAAGTCGTAGCCGCCGAGGTTCATGTCGGCCATGCGGCGCGAGCCGGCCGGGTCGAGGCGCAGCCTGATGCCGTGCCCGGCCAGGGCCTGCTTGACGGCCGGGTCGGCGAAGAACGCCGTCTTCTCCGATCCGATCACGCCGGTCAGCTCGCGGGTGTCGGCGCGGCGGCCGAGCACATGGCCGACGGCGGCGCCGGCGATGACCAGCAGCGCCACCACCACGATCAGCGATCCGGTCCTTTTCACACCCCGAGTGTGCCCTGCATACGCAATCCCCGGGTGTCTATTCCCTGTTCAGACCGTGTTTACCGTGTCCACTGTGGACATCCGGGCGATCGCCGTCCACGGCCCCGGCCGCCGGACGGACGATGACCGTCCGGCCGGGCCACCTGGCTGAACGGCTCAGGGTGCCGGACGGACGGTCGAGCAGGACCGGCATCTTCCTTGCTCAATGGCATACTTTCCGTCGGTCACCTCCCCGGAACCCCCTCTGACCTCGCGGATGGTCCCAAACGATGGGCAAGCACCAAACCGGCCCCCGCCTCGGCGCACTGCTGCGCGGGCTCGTCCTGCTCCTCGCCGTCGGCCTCGTCGGCAGCGCCGGGTGGTACGTCCTGCGCAACAACGCGGCCAAGGGCGCCGAGGAAGGCTGCCCGACCACCCTGCACGTGGTCACCGCCTCCTCGTTCGCGACCGTGGTCTCCGCCGCCGGCCGCACCCTGCGCGGCGGCGACAACTGCATCCTCGTCGACACCATCAGCACCGACGGCCGCCCCGCCGGCGGGCAGCTCAGCCAGAGCCGCGCCGACCTGTGGATTCCCGACGACGCCGCCTGGGACGTGATCGCCCCGCCGCAGTACCTGGCGAAGAAGGGCACCCTCAACGCATACGCCACCCTGGCGACGAGCCCGATCTACATGGTCACCGACCCCGCGACCGGCGACCGGATCAACGCCGGCGGCGGCAGCTGGCTCGCCCTCGCCGGGCTGCTCAACACCAGGAACTCCGGCGTCAGGATGGTCGTGCGCAACCCCGCGATGTCCGGCGACGGCATGGTTGCCGCCGGCGCCGTCGGCGAGGCCGTCTGGCTCGACAAGGGCATGGACGCGTCCTCGCTCGTCCTCACCAACGTCCTGGGCGTCACCCGCACCGTCAACCACGACCTCGCCGCCATCCCCGACGCCGTCGGCGAGGTCGGGCTGATCCCCGAGTACGCGCTGCTGGCCACGCTGCGGCTGGCGAAGTCCGACCGGCGCTACATCATCGGCAGCGACCACACCGCGCTGCTGCGCTACACCTGGCTGCCGTCCGCGACCGCCGCCGCCGACCCGAAGAAGGCCGCCGCGCTGCGCCGCCTCTACGCCGCGTTCACCAGCCCCGAGGGCAGCCGCGCCATCGCCGACGCCGGCCTGCGCGGCCCCGACAACCTCCGGCCGATCTTCGACGGCGCCAACGTGCTGCCCGAGCCGACCGCGAAACCCTTCGAGGTCCTCCAGCCGCACCACGTCCAGCACGTCTTCGCCACCTGGGACCCCGAGGACCGGCGCAGCAACCTGCTCATCATCGTCGACCTCGCCACCAACAGCGTCAGCAGCCCCACCGCCGGCTCCTCACCACCGCCCGGCAACAAGGCCGGCCCGCTCGAGGTCCTCCGCGACGGCTGCACCGTCCTGGCCGGCCTCATGCCGGTCGGATCCCGCCTCGGCCTGTGGGAGGTCAACCCCGGCACCCCCGGCTACCGCAAGCTCATGCCGACCGACCGGCTCGACGACGCCAGCCGCGCCGCGTTCGGCAAACAGGTCGCCAAGCTCGCCGCCCACAAGTCCGGCCCCGGCCTCTTCGACGCCATCGTCGCCGGCTACCAGTCCGTCCGCGACGACTTCCAGGACGACATGTTCAACCAGGTGCTGATCCTCACCGACGACCAGAACAGGGACAGCGCCAACACCCAGGCCGTCCAGAGCCTCGTGCAGAAGCTCACCGCGCTGCAGGACCCGAACAAGCCCGTCAAGGTCAGCATCGTCGTGCTCGGCAAGAAGGAATCCGCCGACAAGCTCAAGGAAGCCCTCAAACCCATCGACGCCTACGTCGACAACGCGATGCAGACCAGCGACGTGCAGGCCGCCTTCATCCACGTCGTCGCCGGCGGCCTGCACGAATAGCCGCCAGGCCGGCCGCCAGGCCGGCCTGCAGGTCAGGCGGGCGTCGTCGGCGAGTCCAGCCACGCGTTGATCAGCGCGGTGAAGTCGCGGCCGGTCTGCCGGTTCACGAACGCCGTGAACGCCACCCGGTCCTGCGCCGTCCCCGCGTGCTGCGACACCCACGCCCGCGCCAGGGCGAAGAACGCCTGGTCGCCCAGGGCCTTGTGCAGCTCGTGCAGCATCAGCGCCGGGCACACGTACACGTTGCCCTCCGCGAAACTGTCGGCCCGCGGGTTGCCGGGCGGCCCCAGCCGCTGCCGCGCGTCCGCGTCGCTCTTGCGGGCCCGCTGCGCCCAGTCCTCGATGTCGTAACCGTCCCGCTCCGCCGTGTACAGCGCCTCGGCGTAGGTCGCCCAGCCCTCGTTGAGCCACACGTCCTTCCAGCTCGCCGGGCTGACCGCGTCGCCGAACCACTGGTGCGCGTACTCGTGCAGCATGATCCCGTCCAGCGGCGTGACGCTCTTGGAGTTGCCGAGCACGTCACCGCCGATCGTCACCATCTGCTGGGTCTCCATCGCCGAGCGCGACGGCACGATCACCGCGCCGGCGCTCGGGAACGGGTACCGCCCGAACCGCGCCTCCAGCCAGCGCAGCTGCTCCGGCGCCCGGCGCAGCACCGGCAGCAGCCGGTCGTCGGTGCCGGGCCTGGTCCACAGCGTGATCGGCAGGCCGTTCGGGCCGGTCAGCCGCTCCTGCTCATACCGCTCCCCCACCGCCAGGGTGGTCAGGTAGGTCGCCACCGGCTGCGTCGAGGAGTAGCTGAAGGTGCTGCCCTGCACGGGCCCGGGCGTGCCGCCGGCGATCGCCTCCCAGCCCTCCGGCACCGTGACCGAGATGTCGTAGAGCGCCTTGTCCGACGGCTGGTCGTTGGCCGGATACCAGGTCGACGCGCCGAACGGCTCCTGCATCGTCCACAGCCCGCCGTCGGCGGTGACCGTCAGCCCCAGCGGCTCGGCGTCGCCGCGGTGCGACGGCATCGGCACGGGCGCCGGCGTCCCCGCGTACCCCACGACCAGGGTGATCGTGGTGCCGGCGGTCAACGCCCGGTCCACGGTCAGCTTGCCGTCGGCCACCCGGCCGGCTGCCTCGGCGCCGTCGATCGTCGCGGTGGTCACGGTGTACGGGCCGGTCAGGTCCAGCCGCAACGACGGCTCGGCCCGCAGCACCCGCAGCTTCACCGTCGCCTTCCCGGTGAGGGTCTTCGTCTGCGGCGCCCAGGTCAGCGCCAGCCCGTAGTGCAGCACGTCGATCGCCGGGTTGCCATACGCCGGATACAACGGGTCGGCCACCGGGGTCGACGTGCCGTCGAGGTTGCCGGGGTCCAGCTGCTGCGGCGGCGGCTGCGGGACCAGGGTCCGCCCCTCCGTCGACGTGCAGCCGGCCAGGACGGCGGTCGCGGTCAGGGCGGCGAGGAGTCTCGATGGGCGACGCACCCGGCCAAGCATATGACTCAGCTGCACCCGAGCGCGTCACGCAGCGCGACGAGGTTGTGCACCATGACGGAGATGTAGTCGTTGCCCTCCTCGACGCCCTCGATCGGGTCCAGCACGGCCGCCTTCGCCCCGATCTCCTTCGCGACCGTCTCCGACAGCTTCGGGCTGACCAGCGCCTCGAAGAAGATCGTCGTCACGCCCTTCTGCCTGGCCAGGGCGGCGATCTCCGACACCCGCTGCGGGCTCGGCTCCGCCTCCGGGTCCAGGCCGCTGATCGGCACCTGGATCAGGTGATACCGGGCGGCCAGATACCCGAACGCGGCGTGGCTGGTCACGATCTCGCGCCGCGCGCAGGTCTGCAGCCCGGCCGCGTAGTCCTCGTCGAGCCGGCGCAGCTCGTCCTGCAACTGCCCGGCCCGGACCTTGATCGCGTCGGCGTTGGCCGGGTCGACGGCGGCGAGGCGGTCCGCGAGCTTGCCGACGATCGTGGCGAACCGGATCGGGTCGAGCCACACGTGCGGGTCGTCGCCGTGCCCTCCGTCCAGGTCCCCACCGGCCTGCAGCGACTCCACCGACGCGACGTCGAACGCCTTGTCCTTCGCCTGCAGCTTCACCGCCTCGTCGACCGCCGGCTGGAACCCCGCCAGGTACACCACCAGGCCCGCGTCGGTGATCTGGGCCAGCTGGGTGGGCTTGAGCTCCAGGTCGTGCGGCTCGGCGCCGGCCTGGGTGAGGTTGGTGACGGCGGTGTTCTCCGCGCCGATCCGCTCGCTGATGTACTGCAGCGGATAGAACCCCGCCACGATCTTCAGCCGGCCGTCCTGCTGCCGCTGCGGGCTCGGCTCGTCGCCACCGCACGCGGCGATGCTGAGCAACAGGGACCCGGCGGTGAGGCCGGCGAGGACGGCGCGACGCAACATGATCCCCATCCTGGCGACTGTTGACAATGATTGTCAAAAACGCATGGTTACCGGGGCCACGGCGCGTACGGCATCCTAGGAGGCTAGTTTTTGTCCAGGGTGTCGATTACGGGCGTCCCGCTGCGATCAGTAGGTGACACCGTTTCTGGAACTGTTCTGGAGGACACAGCCATGCTGCGCGTGCACCACTTCTGCATCTCCGTCGACGGGTACGGCGCCGGACCCGATCAGTCCCCCGAGAACCCCCTCGGCGTCGGCGGCGAACAGCTGCACGAGTGGCTGTTCAAGACCCGCACCGGCCGGCAGATGATGGGCGAGGAGGGCGGCAGCGAGGACGTCGACGACGAGATGATCGCCGCGGGGCGGACCGGCATCGGCGCCACGATCATGGGCCGCAACATGTTCGGGCCGGTGCGCGGGCCCTGGGCCGCCGACGAGTCCTGGGCCGGCTGGTGGGGCGCCGACCCGCCCTTCCACCACCCGGTCTTCGTCCTGACCCGGCACGCCCGGCCCAGCGTGACCATGGAGGGCGGCACCGTCTTCCACTTCGTCACCGGCGGCATCGAGGCCGCCCTCGAGCAGGCCACCGACGCCGCCGGAGGCCTCGACGTGCAGGTCGGCGGCGGGGTCTCCACGATCCAGCAGTACCTGCGCGCCGGGCTCGTCGACCACCTGCACGTGGCGATCATCCCGATCGTGCTCGGCCGCGGCGAGCGCCTCTTCGCCGACGGCCTCACCGACGGGCTCACCTGCACCCGGATGGTCGCCTCCGACTCGGCGACCCACCTGATCCTCAGCCGGGCGTAACAGCCCAGCCGGGCGTCACGGCTCAGCCGGGCGTGAACGGCTCAGCCGGGCGTGAACGGCTCAGCCGGGCGTGAACGGCTCAGCCGGGCGTGAACGGCTCAGCCGAGCGTGATGGCGAACTGGCGGGCGGTGATGCCGTACCAGCGGTCGGTCAGCCCCTCGTCGGTCATGCCGAGCCGGACCGCGACCGCCTGCGACGCGAGGTTGTCCTGGTCGGTGAGCGCCAGGACCCGCCCGCCGGTCCGGGACAGCAACTCCCGGGCCGCGCGGGTGGCCAGGCCCTTGCCCTGATGGCCGGGGTGCAGGTGCCAGCCGATCTCGACCTCGTCCGACGCGTCCAGCGGAAGCAGGAGCACCGTTCCCACCGGTACACCATCCTCCTCGATCGCCCAATACCCTCTCGGCCCGTCCTCCCGCCCCTGCAGCCGCGCCAGCCGGGCGAGCGCCTCCTCGCGGTCCGCAACCACCCGCCGGGGGTGTGCGCCCAGGTGCCGCATCACCTCCCACCGGGAGTAGATGTCGTAGAACGCCTCGACGTCGCCGTCCGCCCACCGCCGCAACCGCATACTGATCATGGTGCACACCGATCGTCACCGGCGGGTAACACGAGGGACGTCGCGGACCGACAACATTCGATATGATCCGCATCGTTTTGCCGATTCCACGGAGGGTCGACGCCCATGACTGTCACCGAAACAGCCCCGGCAGCGGCCCGGCCGATCCCCCTCGCGAAGGGGCGACCGGTCGTCGGCAACGTCCTGGAGATGGCCAAGGACCCGGGGCGGTTCTTCGCCCGGGCGTACCGCGACAACGGCCCCGTCTTCAGGATCAAGCTGTTCAACAAGACCTACCCGGTCATCGCCGGCGCCGACGCGGCCAACTTCATGGGCTCCAAGGAGGGCCGGGAATGCCTGCGGTCGAAGGAGTTCTGGCAGGGCTTCCTCGACGAGTACGGCGGCACCCGCACGATCCTCGGCGAGGACGGCGACAGCCACAAGGAGCTGCGCGAGATCATGCGCCGCGGCTACTCCCGCGACGCCATCAAGGGCCGCGGCAACGAGCTCGTCGAGATCACCGACCGGGTCATCGAACGTGACTGGCGGGCCGGCGGGTCGGTCCCCGTCGTGCACGCCCTGCAGTACCTGGTCACCGACCAGCTCGGCATCATCCTGACCGGCAACGCGCCGCTGGAGTACGTGCCGGACATCCGCACGATGACGCTGTACGTGCTCAACGTGCTCGTCACCAGGCAGCGGCCGAAGATCCTGCTGAAGAACCCCCGCTACAAGAAGGCCCGCGCCCGGGTGTTCGAGCTCGGCGACAAGATGGTCGCCGACCTGCGGGCCACCGCCGGCAGCAAGCCCGCGCAGGAGCGCAACCTGGTCGAGGACCTCATGGACGTGCACCTCAACCGCGAGGGCGTCCTGCCGGCCAACGACCTGGTGCTCGCGCTCACCGGCCCGTATGTCGCCGGACTGGACACGGTGGCGAACACGACCGCGGCGTTCATCTACTCGGTCCTCAAGCACCCCGAGGTGCTCGCCCGGGTCCAGGCCGAGGCCGACGCCCTGTTCGCGGACGGCCCGATCACCGACGACGACCTGAGCAGGATCCCGTCGATCCGGTACGCGCTGATGGAGACGATGCGGCTCTACCCGATCGCGGTCGCGCTGACCCGGACCGCGACGCGGGACTTCGAGTTCGCCGGGCACACCATCAAGGAGGGCGAGATGGTGTACATCGGCACCACCGTCCCGCACTTCATGGAGGAGTACTTCCCGGATCCGGACACGTTCGACATCGACCGCTACGCCAAGCCCCGCGCGGAGCACCTGCAGCCGGGCGCGTACTCGCCGTACGGGCGCGGGCCGCACACCTGCCTCGGCAAGAGCTTCGCCGACGTGCAGATGGCCCTGTCGATGGCGCGCCTGTTCCACCGCCTCGACCTGGAGCTCGACCCGCCCGGCTACACGCTCGTCACCAAGACCGCGCCGACGCCCGGCCCGTCGATGAGCTTCAAGGTCAAGGTGAAGGGGTACCGCCACTGAGCGCCCGGTGTCAGACCCGTACCCCGACGTCGAACAGCGCGCCCTCCAGGATCCGTTCGGTGAGTTCCGGGATGCCGAACCCGGTGCGGCAGTTGGTGAACACGACCGGCTTGCCGCCGCGCTGCACGGCCGCGTCGGCGGCCATGACGCCGAGGTCGGCATCGACGTAGGGCGCCAGGTCGGTCTTGTTGACCACGAGGATGTCGGAGCGGCTGATGCCGGGCCCGTTCTTGCGCGGGATCCGGTCGCCGGCGGCCACGTCGATGACGTGGACGACGAAGTCGGCCGCGCCGTTCTCGATGAGCACGACGTCGGTGTCCGGGAACCGGGACTCCAGGTCCTCGACCGCGTCCCTGCGGACGGCGGCCGGCACGCCGACGATCCGGTCCTCCGGCAGGATGCCCTTGAGCGCCAGCCGGATGTGGTCGGCGTCCTCGGTGCTGGCGACGTCCCCCGTCACGACGAGCACCTTGAGGCGGCGCTGGACGAGGCGCGGCACGAGCTCCTCGATGAGGGCGGTCTTGCCGCTGCCCACGGGTCCGGCGATGCCGATGCGGCAGATGGGTTTCATCTGGTACCCCACAGCCGGTCGGCGTCCTGCGGTGCCAGGTACGGCATGACGTCGGCGCCCGGCACGAACCGGTGGCTGACCCCGGTGAACGCGTGCCTGCGCATCACCGAGTCCATCACCGTGCGGTCCAGGGTCACCGGCACGAACACCTGCCCGCCCTTCACCACGGCCGGCCAGTGCTGGCTGCCGATGGCGTGGCCGAGCTCCACCGCGACCCGCAGCGCGCCGTCGGCGTCGCGGCGCGGCAGGTCGACGAGCATCACCTCGCCGATCTCGAGCCGGGCCACGATCACCGACTCGCCGCCCTCGTCGGCCCACAGCACGTCGCCGTCGCGCAGCCGGCTGTCGCGGTCCAGGGACAGCGCGACGTCGACGCCGCCGTCGGTCAGCTTGCGGAGCCGGCGCTTCTGCGCCTCCCACTGGTCCAGGCGCAGGACGTCGGTGTTGGCCGGGCGCCACGCGCCGTCGGCGAGGTTGCCACGGATCTGCTCGACGAGCACGTCGCTCCCAGCTCCTTCATCGTATGGGCCCGTCCACCGTGACCAGGCGGCTGCCGTCGGTGAAGACCGCCTCGACCTGGATGAACGGCACCATGTCCGGCACCCCGTCCATGACGTCGTCGCGGGACAGCACGGTGCGGGCCCGGGCCGTGACCTCCTCGACGCTCGCCCCTTCCCGCGCCCCCTCCAGCGCCTCGGCCGCGATGACCGCGACCGCCTCCGGGTGGTTGAGCTTCAGCCCGCGTTCCTTGCGGGCGTTGGCGATCTGCGCCAGGGTGAGGATCGTGAGCTTGTCCAGCTCACGAGGTGTGAGATGCACTGCCGCCTCCTTTCCCTGTTCCTTCCTCCCCGACTCTGCCGCCGGTGCGGGCCGCCGCGCTCACTCGGGCCGGGCTAACTTCTTCGCATGGCAACGCTCTCGTACGGCAGCGCGACCGGTCGCTGGGTCCTCACCGCGACCATCCTCGGCTCCGGCATCGCGGCGATCGACGCGACCGTCGTCGGCATCGCGCTGCCGGCGATCGGCCGCTCGTTCGACACCGACCTCGAGACGTTGCAGTGGGTGGTCACCTCCTACACCCTCGCCCTGGCGGGGTTGCTGCTCATCGCGGGTGCCCTCGGCGACCGGTACGGGCGGCGCAGGGTCTTCCTCATCGGTGTCATCTGGTTCGCCGTCGCGTCGGTCCTGTGCGGCGCCGCGCCCGACGCGCCGACCCTCATCGCCGCCCGCGGCCTGCAAGGCGTCGGCGCGGCGCTGCTCACTCCCGGCAGCCTCGCGATCCTGCAGGCCTCCTTCCGCCCCGAGGACCGCAGCCGCGCCATCGGCGCCTGGTCCGGCCTGGGTGGCGTCGCCACCGCGATCGGCCCGTTCCTCGGCGGCTGGCTCGTCGGCGCCGCGTCCTGGCGGCTGATCTTCGCGATCAACGTCCCGATCGCCGCCGCCGTCGTCCTGATCGCCTGGCGCCACGTCCCGGAGTCCCGCGACACCACCGCCACCGGAGGCGTCGACGTCCCCGGCGGCACCCTCGTCACCCTCGGCCTGGTCGGCCTCACCTACGGCCTCATCGAGTCCAATCCCCTCAGCCTCGTCGCCGGCGGGCTGCTGCTGGCCGGGTTCGTCTGGTGGGAGCGCCGCACCGCCCATCCGATGCTGCCGCTGGACCTGTTCTCCTCACCCCAGTTCAGCGCCACCAATGTCGTCACCTTCGTCATCTACGGCGCCATCGGCGGCGCCCTGTTCCTCCTGCCGATCCAGCTCCAGCAGGTCGCCGGCTACAGCCCGCTGGAGGCCGGCGTCTCGCTGCTGCCGATCACCGTCATCATGCTGCTGCTGTCGGCCCGCTCCGGCGCCCTCGCCGCCCGCATCGGCCCGCGCCTGCAGATGAGCGCCGGACCCGTCCTCGTCGGTGTGGGCATGGCGCTGTTCGCCCGGATCACCGGGTCGGGGTCGTACCTGACCGAGGTCCTGCCCGCCGTCGTGGTCCTCGGCCTGGGCCTGGCCACGACCGTCGCCCCGCTCACCTCCACCGCGCTGTCCTCCGCCCCCGCCAGCCACGCGGGCATGGCCTCGGCCGTGAACAACGACGTCGCCCGGGCCGCGGGGCTCATCGCCGTCTCCGTGCTGCCCGCCGCCGCCGGCATAACCGGGTCCGCGTACCTCCACCCGGACGAGCTCTCCGCCGGTTTCCACACGGCGGTGCTCATCTGCGCCGCGCTGTGCCTGCTCGCCGGGGCCGTGGCCGCCGTCACGATCCGCAACCCGAAGGCGCCGGTGCCGGCGGAGACGCCGTGGCACTGCGCCGTGGACGCTCCCCCGGCGGCGCCGCTCAGACAGGCTTGATCAGGAGGCCGCGCAGGACGCCGCGGATGGTGCGTTCGAACAGGTCGGGCCCGGCGTCGGCGTTGTCCTGAGGGGTCGTGAACGCCGCGGCCAGGTGCGGATGCCGGCCCGGGTCGACCAGGGCGAACAGCTGACCGGCCTGCTTGCGCGCCATGGCCTGCGGGTCGTCGGGCGGCGGGTTCATGGGTGCCGGCACGGAGAACAGGGCCACCACCCCGGTCAGCACGGCGACCGCCTCCATCTTCGCGCCCGGCGCGTTCGGCAGCGGCGCCATGATGGCCAGGCAGCGCTCGAAGTAGTCGACGGTCCGCGGGCCGAACGCGCCCGGGCGGCGGGTGGCTTCGCTGAGCCAAGGGTGGCGGCGGTACAGCGCCAGCTGGTCACGGGCGAGCCCGACGAGGCTGTCGAGCCAGTCGCCGGGCAGCGGACGGTCGACGGGGAGCTCGCCGAGGGCCGCGTCCACCATGAGGTCGAGCAGGTCGTCGCGGGAGGAGAGGTACCGGTAGAGCGAGCCGGCGCCCGTGTCCAGGGCCGCTGCCACGGCGCGCATCGAGACGGCCGGGAGGCCGCCCGCATCGGCCAGGGCGGTCGCGGCGGCCACGATCTCGGCGCGGCTGTGCTGCGGGACCGGACCCCGGGACCGGCGGTCGGGCCGGGTCCAGATCGATTCCCGGGCTGTTCCGGACATGCCGGCAAGCATAATTCGCCGCCGCGTCGCCTTCTGGCGGCGGCTTGATCCCCGGGGTGGGTGGCGGCGGCGGTCGGAAATTCCGTCGGACCCACCCGGTAACATCCGTGGTGTCCCGAAAACCCTAGCCAAAGGTGCGCGGCAACCATGCTCGACATCGAGTTGATTCGCAAGGACCGGGCCTCTGTCGAGGCCGCCCTGTCCAAGAGGCTCGAGCCGTCCGAGGTGTCCCGCGCGCTCAGTGCGATCGCCGAGCTGGACAAGCAGCGCCGCGAGCTCATCGGCGACATCGACGCCGAGCGGGCCCGCCGCAAGGAGGAGGCCCGCGCCTTCGGCGCCGCCAAGGCGGCCGGTCAGGCCGTCGAGCCGACCACCCGCGACGCCAAGGCCGCGCTGCAGGAGCTCGAGGACCGCCTCGCCGCCGTGCAGGAGCAGCTCACCACGGTGATGAGCGAGCTGCCCAACCTGCCCGCCGAGGACGTCGTGGCCGGCGGCAAGGAGGCCAACGTCGTCGTCAAGGTCTTCGGCGAGGCACCGAAGATCGACAACGTCCGCGACCACGTGACCCTCGCCAACGAGCTCGGCCTCGTCGACTTCGAGCGCGGCGTCAAGCTCGGCGGCTCCGGCTTCTGGATCTACACCGGCTGGGGTGCCCGCCTCGAATGGGCCCTGGTCAACTGGTTCATCGACCGGCACTTCGCCGCCGGCTACCAGTTCATGCTGCCGCCGCACCTGCTGCTCGACTCGGCCGGCTATGCCGCGGGCCAGTTCCCGAAGTTCTACGACGACGTGTTCCACATCGCCACCGACGGCGACGAGCGCGGCCGCTTCCTGCTGCCGACCTCGGAGACCGCGATCCTCGGCGCCTACCAGAACGAGATCTTCGAGACGGCGGACCTGCCCCACAAGGCATATGCCTACACCCCCTGCTACCGCAGCGAGAAGGCCGGCTCGCACTCCGACGAGCGCGGCACCGTGCGCGGCCACCAGTTCAACAAGGTCGAGATCTTCCAGTTCACCTCCCCCGAGGACGGCGAGAAGACCCTGGAGGAGATGGTCGACTACGCCGAGGACCTGGTGAGCTCGCTCGGCCTGCACTTCCGGCGGTCGCTGCTGGCGGCGGGCGACTCCAGCGCCTCGATGCGCAAGACCATCGACATCGAGGTGTGGATGCCGAGCACCGGCAAGTACAAGGAAGTGTCCTCGGTCTCCTGGGCCGGCGACTACCAGGCCCGCCGCGCCGGCATCCGCTACCGCGTCCCGGGCTCGAAGAACAACCGGTTCGTGCACACGCTCAACGGCTCCGCCCTGGCCACCAGCCGCATCTTCCCGGCGATCCTCGAGCAGTTCCAACAGGACGACGGCTCGGTGCTGGTGCCCGAGGTGCTGCGCGACAAGGTCGGCACCGACCGGATCGTGAAGCCCACCAAGCGCCGGTAGCCCAGCCCGACCGACGACCCTGGCCGCGAGGCCGCCCGCCCGGACAACCGACGCGGGCCGGCCTCGCCGCCCACCCTGCGCTCCTGCGCTTCCAGCACCCCTCCGCGCTCGACGGCACCGGATCTCGCGGGCGTGGACTAGCCTCGTCCCATGATCGTGCAAGACCGGCTCGCGATCGTCGACCGGCTGCTCGCGCAGCCCTTTCCGGGCGAGGGCACGCGGGACGGATCGCAGTCCAGCGGACCCGGCTTCCACGTGTACGTCCTGCAGGCCAGCCAGGAATTCTGGGACGACCGCAGCGAGGAGGTCGTCGAGCCGGCCCAGGCGGAGATCGACGCCGCCTTCCAGGACCTGGCGGCCGGGCTGACGGCCCGCTGGGGCGAGCCCCAGGTGGTTGACCTCGAGCCGTACCTCTGGAGCGACGACGAGGTGCCCGAGCCGATGGCCCGGCTCTGCATGCTCACGCTGCGGCTGTCCGTCTGGCGGCCACCCGGCACGGACCGATGGGTCGGGCTCGCCGTCGGCCAGGCCGACGCCGAGTTCGCGATCGAACTCCTCCTGGCCACCGGCGACGCCGAATTCCCATGATCCCGCAAGGTGCACGGGATCATGGGGCAGGCTTGTTACAGGAGCTCGCGGAGGGCTTCGACCAGGAGCCAGGCGCCGAACAGGACGAACAGGATCGCCGCGCCGTACTTGATGGTGCGTTCCGGGAGGCGTTTGCCCAGCATCCGGCCTGCCACGATGGCCAGGGCGTCGGCGGCGACCATGCCGATCGTCGAGCCGAGCCAGGTGCCGAACCAGCCGTGCTGGGTGGCGAGGGTGATCGTGGCGAGCATCGTCTTGTCGCCGAGTTCGGCCAGGAAGAACGCCACGCCGACGGCGACGATCGCGGAGCGGGTGGTGGGCTGGGAGGCCTTGTCGCGTTCGGCGTCGGTGAGGGAGTCGCCGCGCAGGGTCCAGGCGCCGAACGCGAAGAAGGCGACGGCCGCGACGAGGGAGATCCAGCCGGTGGGGAGGGAGGCGCCGAGGCCGTACCCGACGGCGACGGACACGAGGTGCACGACAGCGGTGGCGATGGTGATGCCGATGAGGACCGGCACGGTTTTGTACCTGGTCGCGAACGTCAACGCCATCAGCTGGGACTTGTCGCCCAGCTCGGCGACGAAGATGACACCGAAGCTGATGGCGAGGGCAGCGAGGAAACCGCTCATGTGCAGTGAAAACCTTCCCGGTGGACCGGGAGGAGGGCACGGACGACCTCGACCCGGCTTGTTCAGCCTGAGTCGAAGGTCTCGTCCGCCCCGGAGCTCCGGCTGGGCCGGAAGCAACGAGGCCGCGTGGCCGGGAGCGCTAGCGCCCCAGTATGTCGACCACGCAGTTGGAGGACTACTCCCCTTCGCGCGCCCTCAGCCTACCCGATCACCCGCGGCGATCACCTGGCGCAACGCCCGCACGTGCCGAAGATCTCAAGGGTGTGGCTGACGTCGGTGAAGCCGTGCTCCTCGCCGACGCGGTCCGCCCACCGTTCGACGGCCGGGCCGAGGACCTCGACCGTGCGGCCGCAGCCGCGGCAGACGAGGTGATGGTGGTGGCGGTCGCTGCAGCGCCGGTACCGGGTGTCGCTGCCCGGCACCTGCATGACGTCGATCTCGTTGGTCTCGGCGAGCAGCTGCAGCGTGCGGTAGACCGTGGTGAGGCCGACGTTGGCGCCGCGCTCGCGGAGCATGACGTGCAGCTCCTGCGCGCTGTGGAACCCGTCGACGTTGCTGAGCAGCGTCATCACGGCGTCGCGCTGGCGGGTGTTGCGCCGGGCGGGGTGCTGCTCCAGGTCGTTCACTCGAAAAAGCTTAGCGTGACCTCACCAAACCAGCGCCGCACGCCCTGGCGAAACGTGCGCCGCCCCCACCTGGCGCACCGAGACATGGCGTACGGTGCGGGCGTGGACATCAGCCTTGAGGTCGACGACGAGGAATCCCTGCGGATGCTGTATCGCTGGCTCCGCGACGACGAGATCCGCCGAACGGTGCCGGTGACCCTGACCCCGACGCCGCCGCGCCCCGGCGAGATGGGCGCCGCGTTCGAGATCATCAGCGCCGTGGTGAGCAACGGCATCGCGCTCGGTGGCCTGCTCGTCGCGGTGGCGTCGTGGCGCGGCTCGCGCCCCCGGCCGCCACGGGTCCGCATCCGCCACCGCGACACGGTCGTCGAGCTGGACGGCTCCCCCGACGAGATCCGCCGCGTCGTCGACGCCCTCGACCCGCCGCCGGCAGACCCGGCAGCCACGAACCCGCCACCCGCGAATCCGCCGGCCGCAAACCCGCCGGCCACGAACCCGCCGCCCGCAAACCCGCCGGCCGCCGACCCGGAACCGGCACGGGACCCGGAACCGGCACCGGAGTAGCCCGTGCGCGCCTCCCGGCTCATCTCGCTCGTGCTGCTGCTGCAGGCCGGCGGCACCGTCACCGCCGGCGAGCTGGCCGAGGCCCTCGAGGTGTCCGAGCGGACCATCTACCGCGACATCCTCGCCCTGTCCGCCGCCGGCGTGCCGGTGTACGCCGAGCAGGGCCGGGCCGGCGGCTACCGGCTGCTGGACGGCTACCGCACGAAGCTCAACGGCCTCAGCCGCGCCGAGGCCGAGGCGTTGTTCCTGTCGGGGCTGCCCGGACCGGCCCGCGACATGGGCCTCGGTGACGTGCTCGCCGTCGCCGAGCTGAAGGTCGCCGCGGCGCTGCCGGCACCGATCCGGGACGCCGCCGGCCAGGCCCGGCAGCGTTTCCACCTCGACGTGCCCGGCTGGTTCGAGGACCCGGCGCAGCCGCCGCCGTGGCTCGCCGAGCTGGCCCGCGCCGTCTGGGACGACCGGGTGGTGCGGCTGCGCTACCGGCGGCGCGACATCGTCACCCGGACCGTCGAACCGTACGGCCTGGTCCTCAAGAACGGCGCCTGGTATCTCGTCGGGCGGGTCAGCACGAGCGACGACCTGCGCGTGTACCGGGTCGACCGGATCGTGGACCTGACCACGGAGGAGGCCGCGTTCACCCGGGACCCGGCGTTCGACCTGCCCGGGTTCTGGGCGGCCCGGGCCGACGACTTCGTCCGGCAGGTCCTGGCCGAGCGGGTCACGATCCGCGTGACGCCGCACGGCCTGTGGCTGCTGCGGTACTCGGTCGAGGCCCTCGCCGTGCGGGAGGCGGTGCACCACCCGGCCGACGAGCAGGGCCGGGTGGTGCTGCAACTGCCGGTCGAGTCGGTCGAGGTCGCCTACACCCAGTTGCTGAAGCTCGGCCCGGAGGTCGAGGTCCTCGACCCGCCGTCACTGCGCGACCTCATGCGCACGGCAGCGGCGCGAATGACCGCGCTCTACCAAGAGCCCGGCTGACCGCGCTCTACCAGGAGCGCGGCTGACCGCGCTCTACCGGTAGCCGGTCGCGTCGGCGGGCTTGCCGGGTTCGTGGACCTCCTTGAAGTACCGCCACCAGTCGGGGCGGCTGCCGTCGACGTCGGTGAACCCGTACACGGCGGACAGCTGCCCGCTGGCCAGCGACTGCCCGTTCCACCGGGCCACGTCGGGGTCGGCGGCGAGCGCGGCGACGGCGCGTCCCAGGTACGCCGGTGTCTCCGAGATCACGAAGTGCGGCTCCTTGGCGGTCGCGTCGAGCCAGTTGGCCTCGGTCACGCCGAAGTGCTCGAGCATCATCTCCGAGCGCAGCCAGCCGGGCGTGATCGCGACCGCGGTCGCGCCGTGCGCCTTGAGCTCGTGCGCCTGCGCGAACGCCAGCCGCAGCACGGACATCTTCGCCAGGTCGTAGAAGAACGACACCCGGTAGTTGTCGGCGTTGTACTCCAGGGTGCCGTCCGTCACCTCCACGACGAGCCCACCGGGCCGGCGGATGAGCAGCGGCAGCGCGGCGTGGCTGGTGATGATGTGGGTGTCGACCGCGAGCCGCAGGATGTGCAGGCCGGTCTCGAGGGAGTCCTCCCACAGCGGCTTGTCCCAGGTGAACAGCCCCTCGGCGCCCCAGATGTCGTTGACCAGCACGTCGAGGCGGCCCTGCTCGGCGTCGATGCGGGCGACCAGGTCCCGCACCTGCTCCGGCACCAGGTGGTCGACCTGCACCGCGATGCCGACGCCGCCGGCCGCGGTGACGAGTTCGGCGGTCTCCTCGATCGTCTCCGGCCGCCCCATCTCCGACTGCTGCTGCCGGGTGGTGCGTCCCGTCGCGTACACGGTGGCGCCCGCCGCCCCCAGCTGCACCGCGATCTGCCGGCCCGCGCCCCGCGTGGCCCCGGCGACCAGCGCGACCTTGCCCTTCAGTGGTGTGTTCATGGCGTTGACCGTGCCAGCAAAACCTGACAACCGTTGTCCGACTTTACTGGCGGATCTTCCCGTCCACGCGGGGCCGGCGAGCACCTTCGACGGCGACGCAGATGCCGTACACCTTGGCGTGCCCGGTCCAGCCGTTGATCCGCCCCCGGTTGTTGCTGATCTGCACCCGCCCGCCGGCGGCGTCGATCGCCGACACCAGGTGCAGGTAGACCGTGCCGGCGACCTTGGCCAGGACGATGTCGCCGACCTCGACCTTCGCCGGGTCGACCGGTCTGACCGTGACCAGGTCCCTGCTGCGCACCAGCGGCACCATCGAGGATCCGCTCGGCCGGAACTGCACCGTCGCGCCTGCCGCGACCCGCGCGGCGACCATGTCCAGAGCACCCATCGTGTCCGCGAGCATGCGCTCCCGCGCCGCGGGGTGTCGAGCGAGAATTGCCAGGATGAACCTCTCCGGTCCCGCTGTCCCTGGTGTGCTGGCAGCGCCCCTCGCCGTCGCCGGGTGCGCGACCACAGCGGTGACGATGTGCCTGGACGCCGCCGCCGACCTCGCCCACGCCCGCACCGGCCGGCGCCCGGCGGTCGCCCTCGACACCGCTCACGTCGCCGCCGCCGTGCGCAGTGAGGTGCTGCTGCGCGGCCCGGACGGGCGCGGCATCGAGGGGTTCGCCCCGCTGTCACGGCTCTGGCCGGCCGCCGACGGCTGGGTCCGCACCCATGCGAACTACCCGTGGCACCGCGCCGCGCTGCTGACCGCCCTGGACACCGGCGAGGCCGGCGTGGCCGGCGCGATCGCGGCCCGGTCCGCCCTGGACGTCGAGCGCCTGGTGTACGCCGCCGGCGGCCTCGCCGTGGCCGCCCGCCACCCAGCCGAGTGGCTCGCCGAGTGGCCGGACGGCCCACCGACCGAGCACCTGGCCGGGTGGCCGGACGGCCCACCGACCGGGCGCCAGGCCGAGCCGCTGGGCGGGCGCCAGGCCGAGAGATCCGACGGGCGGCCGGACGGGTGGTCAGCAGCGGCCCTCGACGGTGCGGCGGCCGGGGGTCCGTCCGGGCCGCTGGTGCGCAGCACGCCGCTCGGCGAGGCCGGCCACCCCCGGCCCACCGCAGGCCACGCTACGGGCCGGTCCCTTCCCGCGGCCGGGATCCGGGTGCTGGACCTGACCCGGGTCATCGCCGGCCCGGTCGGCACCCGCATGCTCGCCGCCCTCGGCGCCGACGTCCTGCGCGTCGATGCCCCGGGCCGCCCCGAGCTGCCGCTGCACGCCGTCGACGGCGTCGTCGGCAAGGCCAGCACCACGCTCGACGCGGGCACCCCCGCGGGTCTGGAGACGCTGCACCGCCTGCTGGCCGGCGCCGACGTGCTCGTCACCGGATACCGCCCGGGCGCCATGCGCCGCCTCGGCCTGGACCCGGACCAGGTCGCCGACCGCCACCCCGGCACGATCGTGGTCACGCTGTCCGCCTGGGGCACGGCCGGCCCGTGGGGCGCCCGCCGCGGTTTCGACAGCCTGGTCCAGGTCGCCTCGGGCATCGGCTGGCTCACCAGGGACCACACCGGCCGCCCCGGCGCACTGCCGTGCCAGCTGCTCGACCACGCAACCGGCTACCTCGCCGCCGCCGGCGCCCTGAGCGCCCTCGCGTCCCGCGAGCGCACCGGCGTCGCCGCCCACCTCGAGCTCTCCCTGGCCCGGACCGCCCGATGGCTCCTCGAGACCCCCGTCGACCCGTCGCCCCCGGTGGACACGCCGGTCGCCGCGTTCCTCGCCCCGCTCGGCGCGGGCTGGACCGGCGTCACCCCGCCCGGCACGCTCGACGGCACGCCGCTGACCTGGCCACACCTGCCACCGGCGTACGGCACCGCCCCGGCCACCTGGACCTGACTTCGCTCAGCTGGCGGGTCTGCGCAGCGCGGCGAGGATGCCGTCGCGGACGGAGGAACGGCCGGCCTCCTGGGCGCCCAGCAGCGCGGCGTCGTCGTCCAGGGTGCTGGTCGCGATCGCCGTCTCCAGCGGCGCGGCCTCGGCCAGCGCGGTGGCCACCGCGGCGCTCAGGACCGGGCCGCCGGCCTGGCCGACCTCGCCGCCGATGACCACGAGCGGCGGGTCGAGCACCGCGACCACGGCGGACAGGCCGATCGCGATCCGGCCGGCGAGGGTGGTGACGAAGCTGCGGGCGGCGTCGTCGCGCTCCGACGCCCGGGCCACGGCGGCGGCCATGGTGCCGGCGGCGGTGCTCTCCTGCAGGCCGTACTCGGCGGCGAGGTCCAGCACGGCACCACCGCCGACGAGGTCCTGGAAGTCGACCCGGCCGGTGAACCCACGGCCGCCGGTGACGCCGGGCAGCATCATCGGCATGTACCCGATCTCGCCGGCGCCGCCGCGGGCGCCGCGCAGCAGGGTGCCGCCGAGGTCGATGGCCAGACCCAGGCCGGCCTCGCCGAGCCAGAGCAGGGCGAAGCTCTCCGCGTCGCGGCCGGCGCCGTGTGCGCGTTCGGCCACGGCGGCGAGGTTGACGTCGTTGTCGACGCCGACGGGGACGCCGAGGCGGCTGCGCAGGTCGTCGACGAGCCCGGGGCGGCCCCAGCCGGGGACCTCGACGTGGTGCAAGACGTCGGTGCGGGGGTCGTACGACCCGGCGACGGCGATCTGCACCTGCGCGACCGGGTCGGGCGCGATCCTGGCCTCCTTGCACACGTCCTGGACGGCGTCCACGACGGCGGACACCGGGTCGGTGCGGGTGAAGTCGACGGCGAGCTCCAGCCGGCCGCGGACGGTCCCGGCGAGATCGGTGACCGCCGCGCTGACCGTCGGCAGTGAGCCCGACAGGTCGGAGGCATCAGGCGCCGACACCGTGCGGTCCCGCACGGACAGCGCCACGGAGTACGCCGCGTCGGGGTTGACCGCGTACACCTCGGCGTTCGGGCCGGGGCCGGCGCTGACATACCCGACGACCGTGACGAGTTTCGCCTCGGTGAGCCGCCGCAGCGCCTCGGAGATCGTGGGTTTGGACAGGCCGGTCAGCTCACGCAGGTCGCCGCGCGTGAGTGGGCCGCGTTCGAGGACATGACTCAGGGCGGCCGCGTCGTTCATGGCCCTGAGCAGCTTGGACGATCCGCCGAGGTGCGTCATTGTGGCTCGAACCGTATGGGCGGCCGTCGGCGGGTGTCAATCGCTACGCGCGGTCGGGTGGCCGTCACTTAAACGCATCAAGAGGACAAAACCGACGAAAAGCGTGGTCAGGTGATGACGGTCGATCCGGAGCTGTTCTCGGCGGCGCTCGACCAGCTCGGCACCGGACTGCTCATCACCAGCGCCGACGGCACCGTGGTCGCGGCCAACCAGGCGACGCGGGACCTGCTGGAAGACGCGACGACCGGCAAGACGGTCGGCGACACCGTCGCCGCGGCGATGACCGGCAGCGACACCGACCGCTGGTCGCCGCGCCCCGGCCTGGTCGCCGAGTGGAGCTGGAGCGAGCTGCTGCCCGGCACCGCACACGAGGGCCGCTGTCTCGTCCTGCGGGACGTGTCGCACCGCCTCGCCGACCGGGCCAGGCTCCGCCGGCAGAGCACCTGACCGCGGGCGGCGCGTCCGACGCGACGATCGAGGGTGAGCGGGTGCTGCTGCGGCGGCTCGTCGACGCGATGATCGGCATCGGGCTGGCCGCCGCCGAGCCGGGGGCGCTGCTCACCGTCGACGTGGCGCCCACCGACAGCGGCTGGCGGGTCACGGTGCCGATCGGCGGCCGCGGCGGCGAACGGCTCTTCACGTCCTCCACGGTCACCGGCGAGGGCGTGCGGCACGACTCGACGGCGTTGATGCTGTGCCGGGCCATCGTCGCGCGGCACGGCGGCCGGTTGATCACCGACACCGATCCGGAGGGCAGCACGGTCCTGGCCGCGCACCTACCGTCCTGACCGGGTTGCTGCCGGTCGGCGTGAGGCACTGCCGGGGTGCATGGGAGACTCCCGCACCATGCTGCACTTCGTCTTCGGCGTGGACCGCCCGGGCACCGGCCCGCTACGCATGGAGCTCCTCGAGAAGCACTGGGCGTACATGGACGGCTACGTCAAGGAGCTCACCGCCCGCGGCCCGACGCTGAGCGAGGACCGGACCGAGGCGACCGGCAGCATCCACATCGTCGACCTGCCCGACCTCGCCGCGGCCCGGACGTTCGCGTTCGATGAGCCGAACTTCCAGGGCGGCGTCTACGATCCCGTGCTGCTGCTGCGCTACGAGGACACCCTCGGCGGCACCATGTGGCAGCACGCCTCCGGCGCGGGCGAGGGATTCCTGCTCATCGGCCACGCGACGCCGGGCACCCGGCCCGCTCCGGCCGCGGCGCCGACGCGCGGCATGCTGGCCCGCGGTGAGCTGTTCTCGCACGAGGACGGCGGCTGGCTGGGGACCGCGGTGCTGGTCGAGGCGGCACACGTCACCGCCGGGGACGTCCTGCCGGGCCGGTACGACGAGGTGGAGATCCACCCGTGGCAGATGGGCGGGCGCAGGTAGGTCACTCCCACCACTGCGGATGTCGCTCGGGACGTGTACGGTGCCGGTCGATTGATCCAACGCGAGGGGAGCGCGAGTGCCATGCACATCAACGACTTTTTGAGCGCGATCCCGATCGGCCTGCTCGTGGGGGTCCTCGGCCGGCTGGTCCTGCCGGGCCGCCAGTCGATCGGGCTGTTCATCACGTTCCTGATCGGTGTGGGTGCCGCACTGCTCGGCACGCTGGTCGCCGAGCTGGTCAACGTCGACGACAAGGCGCTGGCCAAGGTCTGGAAGGTCGAGTGGAGCTGGTGGGAGCTCGCGATCCAGGTCCTGTTCGCGACGATCGGCATTGGGCTGGCCAACATGCTGACGTACACCAGGCTCGCCTCCGGTAACCCGAAGCCGCGCAAGCGCACCACCCGCCGGAAGAAAAAAGAGGATTAACCCGGTTGGTCGATGCCCGTCCGGCGAGGGACGTTGGATGCATGGACAGACCAGTGGTGGTCGGCGTCGACGAGTCCATGGCGAGTCTCGGCGCGGTGCGGTGGGCCGCCGACGAGGCCGCCCGGCACGACCGGACGCTGCGGATCGTGCATGCGCTGTGCTGGGAGGGCCCCGCCGACGGGCAGGGGGTCGTGCTCGACGCGGCCGCCGACGCGCGGGGCTGGCAACCGGGCATCGCGGTGGAGACGGTCACCGTCGGCGGGCCGGCCGCCCGGGTGCTGCAGGAGCAGTCGCGGGCCGCGAGCCTGGTGGCGATCGGCGGCCGGCCGCACGACGGCGGCCTGCTCAACTCCTCCGTCGGTGCGCACCTGGCCGCGTTCGCGCACTGCCCGGTCCTGGTCGTCAACCAGGGCGAGCGGTGGCTGACCGAGGACCGCATCCCGGCCGACCTGTGGCCCGGGCCGCCCTCCGCGGACCGGGCCGGCCCCGGCGCGGACCCGATAACGGCGCTGCCCGGCTCCGCGCCGGTGGTGGTCGGCGTCGACGGGTCGCCGTCGGGCTGGCGGGCCCTGGACTTCGCCTACGACGAGGCCCGGTCCCGGCACGTGCCGCTGGTCGCCGTGCACGCCGGGCATGCCCGGCCGCACAGCGCCGTCTACGCGGACCTGGCGCCGTGGCTGCGCAGCCACCGCGACGTCGACGCCCGGTTCTCCGGGTCCGACGAGCCGGTCCTCGAAGCGCTCACCGCCGCCGCGAGCACCGCCCTGCTGCTGGTCGTCGGCGCGCACCGGGTCGGCTGGTACGAGCAGCCGAGACCCAACCCCCGCACCCAGCTCATCGTGCACCACGCCGCCAGTCCGGTGCTGGTGACCCGGAGCGTGTGAGGCTCAGCTCGCGCTGGTCTCCCGGGCCGACTGGAACACCTCGGCCGCGGCCAGCTCGCTGATGACCGCGTTGAGCTCGTCGATCTGCGCGTCGGTGTTGGCGGCCGTGACCTGCACCCGGAAGCCGACCTGGTCGCGGGGCACCCCCGGGTAGGGCGCCAGGGTCACGAACAGCCCGCGCTGCCACAGCAGCTCCGACACCTCGACCAGATCGCGGTCCAGGGCGATCGGCAGTTCGATGATCGGCGTGTCGTCGATGTTGGGGGTGAAGATCCCGAGGCCGCGGACGTGCTGCAGCACCCGGGTCGACATGCGGTACAGGTCGGCGCGCAGCTTGTCGCCGCGCTCGGCGTTGACGTCGAAGCCGGCCAGCACGGTGGCGAGGGACGCGGTCGGCGAGGGCCCCGAGTACAGGTACGGCGCCGCGGCCGCCTTGAGCCGGTTCTTCAGCACGGTCGGCACCGCCAGGAACGCCAGCAGCGACGAATACGCCTTGGAGAACCCGCCGACGAGCACGACGTCGTCGTAGGACTCACCGAAGTAGCGCACGATGCTGTCGCCGCCGGTGCCGTAGGGGCTGGTCTCCTCGTCCGACCGCGAGCCGATGACGCCGAAGCCGTGGGCGTCGTCGACATACAGGACGGCACCGTGGGCCCGGCACAGGTCCAGGTACCGGCCGATCCGCGGGATGTTGCCGGTCATGCTGTTGACGCCGTCCATGCAGACCAGGACCGGGCCGGGCAGGTCCGTGGCGAGCAGCGAGGCAAGCTCGTCAAGCGTCTTGAACCGTTTCAACGTCGCACCCAGACCACGGGCGTGCACGCACCCGTCCCAGATCGTCTTGTGTGCCCGCGCGTCGACCAGGAGCGTGCCCTGCTGGGCCAGGATCGGGATCACCGACAGGTGGATCTGGGTGATCGTGGGCAGCACGAGGGCGTCGGGAGCGCCGAGCAGGCCGGCGAGCCGCTCCTCGATCTGCGGGTACAGCGCGGGATTGCCCAGCATCCGCGACCAGCTGGGGTGGGTGCCCCACCGGCGCAGCTCGCCCTCGACCGCGTCGATGATCTGCGGCTCCAGGTCGAAGCCGAGGTAGTTGCACGAGGCCCAGTCGGTGAGCCAGTGCCCCCCGACCCGGATCCGGCGGCCGTCGACCTCGTCGATCACGGCGTCGTAGTAGCGGGTGCTGGCACGCAGGTGAGCGATGCCGCTGTAGCGGGGGTCGTCGTCCACCGCCGCAGCGAGATGGTTGAGCACAAGTCCTCCGAAGGCCTCAGGCCGCCGTCCGACTTCCCCGTTGAAGCCCCGACGCTTCCTCCAACAACCATTGACTCGCGTCACCGTAGCTCAACGGCCTCGAGAACAAGTACCCCTGACCGAGATGGCAGCCCATTGCCACCAGAAGGTCACGCTCGGCCTCGGTCTCGATACCTTCAGCTACAATTTGCAGTTGCAGAATCGCCGCGAGCTGCACGATCATATCGACGACGGCGTGCTGCTCGGCGGACGAGGCGATCGTGTCGATGAAGCTCTTGTCGAGCTTCAGCACGTCGACGGGCAGCCGCCGCAGGTAGGACAGCGACGAGAAGCCGGTGCCGAAGTCGTCGATGGCGATGCGCACCCCGGCCGCGCGCAGCTCGGCGAGCTCGGCGGTGACCTCGCCGTCGTCGTGCAGCAGCAGGCTCTCGGTCATCTCCACCAGCAGGCTCGCCGGCGGCAGCCCCATCCGGTCGATCTCGTCCAGGACCCACCGGGCGAAGCCCTGCTCACGGCCGCGGAACTGGCGGGCGGAGACGTTGACCGACACGTACACGTCCTCGCCCGGGTGCAGCAGGCGCCACTGGGCCGCGGCCTCGACCGCGTTGCGCAGCACCCACGCGCCGAGCGGCACGATCAGGCCGCTCTCCTCCGCGACGGAGATGAACTCGGCCGGGGACACCATGCCGCGGGTCGGGTGGTTCCACCGCACGAGGGCCTCGAAGCCGTGGGTGCGGCCGTCGCCGATGCCGACGATCGGCTGGAAGTGCAGCAGGAACGCGCCGTCGGCGATGGCCCGGTCCAGGTCGGCGCGCAGCTTGTGGCGCTCCACGACGGCGCTGTGCAGCGACGACTCGTAGCGCCGCCAGCGGTCCTTGCCGGCGTCCTTGGCGACGTAGACGGCGAGGTCGGCGTGGCGCAGCAGGTCCTGGGCGTCGGCCGCCTCGGCGGTCGTGGCGACGCCGATGCTGGCGGTCGCGGTGACGTCGCCGTGCGGCAGCTCGAACGGGGTCGCGAAGCTGGCGAGGACCTTCTCCGCGACGCGTTCGACGTCGGCGGCGGTGCCGGCCCGGCGGACCAGGGCGGCGAACTCGTCGCCGCCGAGCCTGGCGACGGTGCCGGCCGCGCCGTAGGAGCCGTCGACGGCGCGCAACGCCTCGGTGAGCCGCTTGCCGACCGCGACGAGCAGCGCGTCGCCCGCGCTGTGGCCGAGGGTGTCGTTGACGACCTTGAAGTCGTCGAGCTCCATGATGAGCACGCCGACCGTCGCGCCGTTCTCCGCGCCGGAGCTGACCGCCTCCTGCACCCGCCCGAGGAACACCTCCCGGTTCGGCAGGCCGGTGAGCGCGTCGAAGGTGGCGCGCTGGTACAGCTCCGCCTGCAACCGGCTGCGCTCGGTGACGTCGCGGAGGGTGACGACGACCCCGCCGACGGTCGGCTCGCCGCGCAGGTCCCGGAACGTCGCCTCGACCAGGGCCGGCCGCCCGTCGGCGCCGACCACGCGCAGGTCGTCGCCGGGCCGGTCGACGCCGCGGGTGCGCAGGTCGTGCAGGCGGCGGTCGACCTCGACGAGGCTCTCCTTCGCGAACGCCATCGGCAGCGGGGTGCCGTCGAGCTGGTCGCTGCCGAACAGCGCCCGCGCGGACGGGCTGGCGTAGCGGATCTGGTCGTGGTCGCCGACGATGAGGATGACGTCGGCGGTGTTGAGCACGAGGGTGCGGAAGTACGCCTCGCTGTTGCGCCGGCCGATCTCCTCGCCGAGCGCGATCCGCTCCAGGGCGAGAGCGGCCTGGGTGGCGAGGATCTGCGCGGCCTCCTGCACGCCGACGAGCGCAACCTCGTCGGCGGCGATGAACAGCGCCCGCCCGGACTCGCGGCCCTCGACCGGCGCCAGGGGGCAGCACAGCGTGACCTCGAAGTCGCCGAGCTCGTCGGCGAGGGACCGCTCCAGGGTGCGGGTGTAGGGCATCGACACGGTGCCCCCATCGTGCGCACTGCCGGCCGGGGCGAGCACGACCCGGTGCGGCCGGCCGAGAGGCAGCAGCTCGGCGATCGCGGTGCGCACGGTCGCCGTCACGCCGGGCTCGTCCGTCGCCATCAGCAGCGCCGCGCCGGCCCGGCGCAGCCGCCGCTCCCGCTGCACGGTGCGCCGCTGCTCGTTGACGGCCCGGCCGAGCCGGAGCAGGACCATGCCGGACAGCAACGCCGAGGACGCGGCGATGACGTTGGCGTCGTGGACCTCGCCGCTGCGCATCTCGAAGTACAGCACGCACGGCGCGATGAACAGGGCCAGGCCGAGCAGCAGCAGCCGGCCGAAGTGTTCCTCGCCCGCCCGGTGCACCTTGGGTTCGGTGAGCTCCCGCATCGACGGGTGCAGCGCCGCGACGCCCCACAGCACGTAGAACGCGGCCCAGCCGAGGTCGACCGGGCCGCCGGTCTCCCACACGCCGTTGAGCTGCTTCAGCCCGTATCCGACGTCGGCGCTGAGCAGCCCGATGCCGCCGGCGGCCAGCAGCAGCAGGGCGGGGCTGCGCCGCACCGCGGTGATGAGCCGGGCACCGACGGCGAGCACGACGATGTCCGCGAGGGGGTAGGCGATGGAGAAGCTCTTCTCCAGCACCGACAGCGCGGGATTCTCGACGTAGGGGCGGATGAGGAAGATGTACGACAGCAGCCCGAGTCCCGCGGTGACGGTGACCGCGTCGTACAGCCCGTTGGGGTCGCGGCGGGCCACGCCGATGCGGATCAGCCCGACCAGCGCGGCCGCGATCAGCACGTAGACAGCCAGGTAGAAGCCGTCGGCGACGGACGGGAAGCCCTGCCGGTCCAGCAGCCGGGTGAGGACGTCGGCGATGAGGTCGCCGGTGATGAACGAGGCGACGGCGCCCGCGAGCAGGAACCAGGGCGCGCGGCTGCGCGGCTTGTTGAGGCGCACGCCGGTGACGATCGCCGCGACGCTGGTGAGCCCGATCGCGGACCACAGGATCAGGTGCAGCGCGGGCAGCGCGAAGTTGGCCGCCACGAGGGCAGCCATGATCACGCAGTAGCCGGCCAGCACCCTACGCGGCGACACGCATCCCTCCCGACCGTCACGGTGGCGTCCCGACGCTACCCAGTGACACCCGTAAACGCCCCATCGGCACGGGGTCAGTCCCATTTAGGCTTTTTGGCGAAGGGAGCCATCGGCCTGCCCTCACCGTAGATTGTTTGCTGCCGAATGAGGAATACCTTGCAGGGACCTGCCATGTGACGCTGACCAGGTGTTTTGCGGCAATCGAGTGGTTTGTGGAGTTCGTTGTACCTGCCGCCGTACGGGCCGCTGTCAGGCATCTACGCTGCGCGATCGTTCACGAATTCATTCACTTCATTCGGCAAAACGTAACTTTCACGCCATCCCGGCACATCCACGCTGGTCGGCGCCCGGCCCGGGCCCGCACCATGGACCGGCCGCGATGACGAACCATACGGTCTGCCTTCCCGCACCCTGGAAGGACCCGTATGAGTAGACGCTGGCTCCCAGCGGCAATCGCCGCCGTGATCACCGGCACCGCCGGTCTCTGGCTGGCCGGTGGCGGGTCGGCGAGCGCCGGCACCATCACCGGCACGTTCTACCGCGACCCCGACTCGCAGGTGCTGCGCTGGCTCGCCGCCAACCCGGGCGACTCGCGGGCCGCCCTCATCCGCGACCGGATCGGCGTGCAGCCGCAGGCGAAGTGGTTCACCCAGCCGAACACCGCCACCACCACGTCCGCCGTGCAGAGCTACGTCGGCGCCGCCAACACCGCCGGGCAGATCCCGGTCCTGGTCGCCTACGCCATCCCCAACCGCGACTGCGGCGGCGCCTCCGCCGGCGGGACCACCACGCTGACCGAGTACGCCGCGTGGGTGCGCGCGTTCGCCGCCGGCCTCGGCACCCGCACCGCGGTCGTGCTGCTCGAGCCGGACTCCCTGGCGCTGCAGACCTGCCTCGACAGTGCCGGCGTGGGCGCCCGCGCCGCCGCGCTGTCCAGCGCCGTCACCACCATCAAACAGGCGAACCCGCAGGCGAAGGTCTACCTCGACGCCGGGCACTCGGCCTGGAACTCCGCCGGCGACCAGGCCGGACGGCTCGTCGCCGCCGGTGTCCGCAACGCCGACGGCTTCTACAGCAACGTGTCCAACTTCCGCACGACCGCGGACGAGGTCGCGTACGGCCGCAGCATCCTCGGCGCGATCGGCGCCGCGAACCTGCACCAGGTCGTCGACACCAGCCGCAACGGCCGCGGCCCCAACGGCAGCCAGTGGTGCGACCCGGCCGGCCGCGGGGTGGGCGTCGGCCCGACGACCAGCACCGGCGAGGCGAGCGTCGACGCGTTCGTGTGGGTCAAGCCGCCGGGCGAGGCCGACGGCTGTGCGGCCGGCGCGGGGCAGTTCGTGCCGGATCTGGCCTACCAGCTGGCGCTGAACGGTGTCGTACCCTCGACGCCGCCGACGTCCCCGTCAGCCTCTGCGTCTCCCTCAGCGTCGCCGTCGAAGTCGCCGTCAGCGTCGCCGTCGAAGTCGCCGTCAGCGTCGCCGTCGTCCTCGTCGCAGACCGGCACCGGCTGCTCGGTGGCGTACCGGGTGGACAACCAGTGGAACAACGGCTTCACCGCGACCGTGACCGTGACCAACCGCGGTCCCGCGACCGTCAGCGGCTGGACGCTCACCTTCGCCTTCGCCGGTGACCAGCGCATCAGCAACGCCTGGAACGCGACAGCCGCGCAGAGCGGCACCGCGGTCACCGTCCGCGACGGCGGCTGGAACGGCACCCTGCCCGCCGGCGGCACCGCCAGCTTCGGCTTCCAGGCGAGCTACTCCGGCCAGAACACCGCCCCGGCCGCGTTCAAGCTCAACGGCACCACCTGCTCCTGAACCCGTGGTGGGGGGCCGTCACCGGCGGCCTCCCACCAGGGGCACGACGGCGAGCAGCAGGGTGAGCGCGGCGACGAGCAGCACTCCCCCGGCGGCCCACGCGCCGAACAGCGCGAGCGCCGACAGTTCCGTGGCCAGCGCCGCCACCGACGTGACCGTGGCCCGGGACGCGCCCTCGATCACGTGCTGCAGCCGGGCGTCGACCAGGACCAGCACGTAGCGGTACAACCCGTAGAAGACCGCGACCAGCACCATCCCCACCGGTAGCCGCAGCGCTCCGGCCGCGGCGAGGGCGACGGCGGCGCCGGCGAGCAGCCCCGCCTGCCTGCTGTGCCGCGGCGTCCGGGTGTACGCCACGAGCCCGGCCCCCGCCGCTCCACCGAGCGTGACGACCAGGCCCAGCAACGGGTTCACCCCGACCGGCACGCCCCAGCCGGCGGCGAGGATCGAAAAGTACTCGTCGATCGCGTCCAGTCCGGCGAGGCCGGCGAGCGCGAGGACCGCGGTGCGCACCACCGGCACGCGGGCCACCTGCCCGATCCCGTCGGCCAGGGTCGTGAGGTATCCCTGCGGCTCGTCCGGGGTGGTCTGCTCCGGTGCGTCCAGTCGCAGCGCCAGGAGTGCCGCGCACAGGCAGATGCCGACGCTGACCCAGCCGACCAGGGCATAACCACCGATCGGGAACAGCACGACGGCCGCACCGGCCGCGGGGACCTGTGCGATCAGCCCGGCCGCGTCGACCTGACCGGACACCCGCGCGTAGCGGTCCTCGGCACCGGCGGCGGCCAGCCCGTCATAGAGCAGCGCCTCGAGCGCCCCGCTGGACAGCGCCCCGCCGATCCCCCAGATGACGAACCCGGCGGCGAACACCCAGATGCCCGGCGCGGCGGTCCACAGCGCAAACGCGACCGCCTGCGACACCCCCGCGGCGACGAGCGCACCCCGCCGGGAGAACCGGTCGGCGAGCGCCCCGGTGGGCACCTCGGCGAGCAGCCCGACCACCGACCACAGCGTGAACAGCAGCGAGATCTGCCCGTCGCCGAGCCCGGTGTCGGTGAACAGCAGCGCGTACAGCGGATACAGCGGCAGCGCGTCGGACAGCAGGGCCCACCCGACCGCGCGCCGCGCGAACCGGCCGGCGGGATCGGCAGTGCGTCAACCGAACGGCATGCGCGGCACGCTACCAAGCCGTCCGCTCAGCGGCTCCCGATTTCCGGTGCGGTCCGCTCAGCGGCTCAGCGACTTGCCGAAGGCGTCCGCGATCGGCCCGGTGACGTCCTGCCCGGCGCCTTCGACGTAGACGCAGTACGCGACGTCGCCGCGCACCACCACCGACATCCCCGGCACCGTCAGCGTGCCGGTGACCGCGGGACCGTCCGCGGCGGCGGGGCCCGGCGACGGTTCCGTCACGAGGACCGGCTGGCGCCAGTGCCCCCTCGCGAGGGCGGCGGCGGCTGCGGCGTACACCAGCGGCGAACCGACCACGCCGGCCTCGGTGACCCGTCCGGTGAACATGTCCGCGCCCAGCTTCCACGCCACCCCGAACCCGGCGGCGCCGCCGTCGACCCCGATCGGCGGGCTCGCCACCTCGGCCTGGAACGCGAGGTTGTAGCCCGCGGCGTCGGGCCCGTTCGCGGCGGCGAGGACGGTGCCGTCCTTGACGCCGACCGCGACCAGCGCCGATCGTTTCGCGGTGCCGGCGAGCGCGGCCTCCGCGGCCTGCTGCGTCTTCACGTCGATCGTCGTGCGCACCCGCACCCCGTCGACCGCCGGCGCGGCGTAGAGCACCTTGTCCCCGGCGACGACCTCCAGCTTGGGCGTGCCGCGCAGCGCTACGTCGTACCGCCGCTGAAGCCCGGTGAGGCCGGTGATGTCGCCGGCCTTGAGCGCCCCGCCGCTGCCGTCGATCAGTTCCTTCGTCGCCGGCCCGGACGTGCCGAGCAGCGCCCGCCCGAACGTGCGGGTCAGCGGCAGCGACAACGTCCCCGGCTTCGTGGCGACCCCGTCCGTGGCGGCGAGGTCGCGCTCGATCTCGGTGTAGTCCGTCTTCCGCAGCGTCACGACCTCGACGAACGCGTCCGGCTTGGCCGCCTTGATCCGCCCCGGCAGCGCCGACACGTCCACCGACACCCGCACCGACCGGAACACCAGATCCAGCCGCTGCACCAGCGCGTCGACGTCACGGACCAGCCGGGGCTCGATCCCCACGTGCACGACCGGCACGTCCGACACGATCGGCGTGCCGTCGGCGGCGAGGACCACCCCGCGCGTCGCGGCCGCCGAGCGCAGCGTCATCTTCTTGCCGTCCGGCAGGTCCGGGTGCACGACCGCCGGCCCGAGGTAGACCGCCCACTTCCCGTCGATCCGGCGCGCTTCGAGCTTCGTCTCGTAGGCCCAGTGCCGCCCGTCCGGCAACGTCCAGTCGACCCCCGCCCGCATGTCGGCGTCGTTCTTGCGCACCGCCGCCTTCCCGTGCCGGGTCACCACCGGCCGCCGCGCGCCCAGGTCACCCTCGGTGTCGGCGAGCAGCTGCTTGGCCGCGTCGGCGGGCAGCGGCTGCCCCGCTGGGGTGCGCAGCTCGACGCCGGTGAAGTCGGCCCGCTGCCAGCCGTTGACGAACGCGGCGAACGGGTCCTCGGCAGGTTTGTCGTCCGTGCACCCGGCCAGGGCCACGATGAGTGTGGCGGCCAGTATTCGCCGTACGTGTCGCATCCGTGCCTTCCCCCGGTTGTCCTTCCTGTCTGGAACCGTATCGGGTCGGGCTGAGGTTGTTTCCACCGTCTGTGGTCTGCGCCACAGTGCACCGCTTCTCATGATCCGGTAGACCTTGTGCACCCCTGGGTACACAAGGTCTACCGGATCATGGGGAAGTCGCCCGTCAGGCCGTCAGGCGGGACACCGACCGCATCTTGTTCATCGCATCCAGGGCCGCCACCTTGTACGACTCGGCCAGGGTCGGGTAGTTGAAGACCGCGTCAACGAGGTAGTCCACCGTCCCGCCGCAGCCCATGACGGTTTGTCCGATGTGGACGAGTTCGGTGGCGCCGGTGCCGAAGACGTGGACGCCGAGGATGCTCCTGTCCTCCGGCGACACGATGATCTTCAGCATGCCGTACGAGTCGCCGATGATCTGGCCGCGGGCGAGCTCGCGGTACCGCGAAATGCCGACCTCGAACGGGATGTTGCTGTCGGTGAGGTCGTCCTCGGTGCGGCCGACGAAGCTGATCTCGGGGATGGTGTAGATGCCGATGGGCTGGAGCAGTTGCATGCCCCGCACCGGCTCGTCGCAGGCGTGGTGGGCGGCGAGGCGGCCCTGCTCCATCGAGGTCGAGGCCAGCGCCGGGAAGCCGATGATGTCGCCGACGGCGTAGATGTGCGGGACCTCGGTCTGGAAGTGCTCGTCGACCGTGATCCGGCCGCGCTTGTCCGCCTCCAGGCCGGCCTTGTCGAGGCCGAGCTGGTCGGCGGCGCCCTGCCGGCCGGCGGAGTACATGACGGCGTCGGCGGCGATGCGCTTGCCGCTGGCCAGGACGGCGACGGCGGTGCGGCCGTGCCGCTCGACCGCGGCGACCGACTCGCGGAAACGGAACGAGACCGACAGGTCACGCAGGTGATACTTGAGGGCCTCGACGATCTCCAGATCGCAGAAGTCGAGCATCCGGTCGCGGCGCTCCACGACGGTGACCTTGGTGCCGAGAGCGGCGAACATCGACGCGTACTCGATGCCGATGACGCCGGCGCCGACGACGACCATGGACGCCGGGATCTTGTCGATGTTGAGGATGCCGTCGGAGTCGATGATCGTGATGTCGTCGAAGTCGACGCTGTCGGGGCGGGCCGGGCGGGTGCCGGCGGCGAGAATGATCTTCTCGGCGGACACGGTCGAGGAGTGGCCGTGCTCGTCGGTGATCGACAGGGTGTGTGGGTCGACGAACACGCCGGTGCCCTGCAGCAGCTTCACCCGGTTGCGGGCCAGCTGGCTGCGGATGACCTCGATCTCCCGGCCGATCACGTGCTGGGTGCGCGCACCCAGGTCGCCGACGGTGATGTCGTCCTTGACGCGGTAGCTCTGGCCGTACATCTCCCGCTGGCTGAGACCGGTCAGGTAGAGCACCGCCTCGCGGAGGGTCTTGCTCGGGATGGTGCCCGTGTTGATGCAGACACCACCGATCATGTGGCGCCGCTCGACGATGGCGACCCGGCGGTCGAGCTTCGCCGCCGCGATCGCTGCCTTCTGCCCACCAGGGCCGGAACCGAGCACGAGGACATCGAAGTCGTACATGGACCACAGTCTCCCGTGCCGCCGACGGGCCCGTCCAGATGATCGGGACTATGGTCGTCGGCGTGAAACGACTTCTTCAGAGCCTGGCAACCCGACTGGGCAGCCGCCGGGCGCCGGCGCCCCAGCAGGAACGCCCGAAGGCCACCCTGCACAAGCCCGGGCCGCCGCCGAAGCACGTCAGCGACAAACTGCTGCAGTACGCCCCGCAGCTGGACGGTGCCGCCGACCCGGGCGAGGTCGTGTGGACGTGGGTGCAGTACGAGGACGACCCGAACCAGGGCAAGGACCGGCCGGTCCTCGTGGTGGGGCGCAAGGGCACGTCGCTCGTGGGGCTGATGCTGTCCAGCCAGAGCGAGCGCGACGGGCAGCGCAACTGGTTCGCACTCGGTCCCGGATCGTGGGACCGCGACCAGCGGCCCAGCTGGGTCCGCCTCGACCGGGTCCTGACCGTCGAGGAGCACGGCATCCGGCGCGAGGGTGCGGTGCTGGACCGGCAGCGCTTCGACCTCGTCGCCGAGCGGCTGCGCGCGTCGTACGGCTGGGACTGACCCTCACCGCGGCAGCGGCGCCCTGCCCAGGCCCTTGACGGTGCCGCGCAGGGTGTCGTGCCGGCCGGCCGGGTCCTCGGGTTCGAACAGCAGACACAGCTCCGAGCCGTCCTCGAACCAGCGCACCTTCAGGTCGCCACGATCCCGCAGCTCGGCCTCGGTCAGCGACAGGTAGCCGGCGGCCACGGCGGGGCAGCCGGCCGCCAGATCGGCGCCGTCGGCGACGACACCGGCGACCTCGCCCGAGTGATACTCCTGGCAGGGGCCGTACACCAGGTTCTCCTCGTCCTCGAGGTCGGCGTCAGGGCTGCGGCTGGAACACCGGCAGCATCCTGGCCAGCTCGTCACGCATGAGCGCGGCGGCCTCGTCGAAGGTCTCCACGACGGTGGCCGTGGCGTCGGTGGCGTCGCTGCCGACGAAGCGCCAGGAGCCGTCCGTCGCCGACGCGAGGGTCGCCCGGGACGGGGCGGCGCCGCGGGCGACGGCCTGCGCGGTCGAGGCGTTGAACGTGGCGACGGCCGGCCGGTGCCGGTGCAGGAACCGGTCGGCGATGGCGATGAGCGGCTCGCGCACGTCGACGTCGGCGCCGATCGGCGTGATGTCGTAGCAGCGGTACGCCCGGGCCGCGACCAGGAACCGGGTCATCTCCGCCTCGAACAGCAGCGCCCCGTCGGCGTGGTCCTCCGCGGTCAGCCCGACCTGGACGAACGCGCGCGGGCGGTGCAGCCCGGCGGCGACCGCGGCGACCGCCGGGGCCAGCTCCAGCTTCTGCCCCTCGACCGGCGCGGCGAGGTGGCGCAGGAGCAGCGACCCGAGGCCGGCGCTGAGCACCGCGTCCGCCCGGTCGGCGTCGGTCAGCCCGAGCAGCCGGGGCGCCTCCCCCAGCTGCCCCCCGCTCGCGAGCAGGAACGACAGTTCGGCGGCGGTCATGCTGAGCTGTTCGGTGGTCCCGTCCATGGCGTCCATCCCGTCGCGCGGTCATCCGTCGTCGTGGTGCTCAACGCCGGGCACGCGATCACGTCACGCGTTTCCGCGCCGGCTCGCCTTTTTCGACTTGCTGGCCGCCGGCGGGCCGGGCGCCACGGGCGCGGAACTGCTCGGGGTCAGTCCGCAGAACCGCTCGATGTGCTCCGGCCCACCGGCCGCGGCCGTCAACGCCCGCAGATCCGCCGGGTCCATGGGCTTGCGGTGCGGGTCGTCGCGGACCTTTTCCCATTCCTTGCAGAGCTTCTTGACGTCGGCGGCGGCGGCCGTGCCGGACGTGCCGGGCTGGGACGGTCCGGCGGTGGTCGACGGCCGCTGCGACACCTGCGGGGTGGGCGACCCGGCGCGCACGGTCTGCTGCTGGTCGGGGTCCGGACCGGGCTCCGGGACCTGGTCGATCCAGTCGTGCGCGGCCCGCTGCAGCGGCGCCGGCAACCGGCCCGCCCCGGCGGCGACGCCGGTGCCCGCGAGCGCACCGAGGGCGAGCGCGGCGGCGAGCACCACGACCCGGCGGCCTGAGCGCCGGGCCCCTCGGGACCGACCCGTGCCGTCCACGGCGGCGGCGTCCGCGGCGGAGCGGGCGGCGTACTCCTGCCGGAACGCGGCGACCGCGGCCCGCTCCCCCGCCAGCTCGTCCGGCCGGGCCGGGCCGGACGCCGCGCGGAGCAGGTCGGCCACCGCCGAGTCGCCGGACCCGCCGTCCAGCAGCCGCTGCGCCTCGGCCTTGAGCAGCGTCCGGCGCCGCCACCAGCCGCGCATCAGGCACCTTCCAGATGGGGATGCGGCAGGTCGGCACCGGTCGGGCCGAGAGCGATCCGGCGGGAGTGGACCTGCGGGTGCGCGGCCAGCCGCCGCAGCCCCCGCATCGCGGCGACGCGCACCGCGCCGGGGCGCTTGCCGAGGACCTCGGCGGTGCCGGCGACGTCGAGCCCGGCGACGACGCGGAGCAGGACCGCCTCGGCCTGGTCCGGCGGCAGCTCGCCGATGAGCCGCAGCGCCCACTCGGTGCCCGCGTGCTCGATGACCTCGGCGGCGGCGTCCGGCGCGGGACGGCCCGCGTCGACCTGGTCGCGGCTCTCCTCGCGGCGGCGCCACACCCGCCGGCCGTCGTCGATGGCCCGGTGCCGGGCGATGCGGAACAGCCACACCCGGAACGCGGTCGCGTCACCGGCGAAGCGGGGCAGGTCCCGCACGACCTGGAGCCAGGTCTCCGACGCGACATCCTCCGCCGCATCCCCGCACACCGCGTGCAGGTACCGTAGGATCGCCGGCTGCAGGGCCCGCCACAGCACGGCGAACCCGGTCTCGTCACCGTCGGCCGCCGCCCGCAACGGCCCGGCAAGGTCGGTGTCACGCACCGGCGGCACCGACCGGGTGTAACGCGCGGTGCGCCCGGACCGCCCCTTCAGGGCCGAGCACCATCCGCGCACCGAGGGGGACCACCGTTGACGCACCGACAGCAGGAGCGGACATGACCGACGCCATCGCGACCCAGACGGTCGACGGGTGTGTCGTGGTCACGCCCACCGGCGCCCTCGACGTGGCGACCTCACCGGCGCTGCACACGTGGGTGCACCGCTGCCTGGACGAGGGCGCGACGCTGCTGGTGCTGGACCTGTCGGAGGTGGAGTTCATCGACTCCACAGCATTGCGGGTCCTCGTGTCGGTGCACAAGCGGCTGAGGGACACCGAATCGGGCGGATTCGCAGTGGTTTGCCCGCATGCCCGCATCCGGCGGATCTTCGACCTGACCGCGCTCGACCGGGTGTTCACCCTGACCGACACCGTCGACGAGGCCGTGATCGCGCTCAAGGCGCCCTGATCGCCCCTCACGGACTGCTGACCCCGGCGTCCGACGCCGCCGGCACGGGGTGCCGGAGGCCGGGGTGCGCCGCCGGCAGGGCCCGGCGCAACACCCACCAGCTCGCCGCCAGGCACGCCGCCACCAGCGGCCAGGTGAGCACGACCTGGGCGGTGGCGAGCCACACCACCTGGCCGGCCCACCACAGCGGCACGAAGACCAGCAGGCGCACCAGATACTGGCCAACCCACACCCAGCTGGCCGCCTGGTAGGCCCGCAGCAGCGCCGGATCGCGGCGCCACCGGGTCTTCTGCCCCAGCACGGTGCCGACGATGAGCCCGAGGAACGGCCACCGCACCAGGATGCTGCCGGCCCACGCGAGCGCGCTCGCGGCGTTCGTCAGCAGCCGCACCAGGAAGAAGTCCTCGGCCCGGCCGGTCCGCAGCGCGACGATCGCGCCGAGGCACACCAGCAGCAGGCTGACCACGGTCGCGGCCGGCGCCCGGCGCTGCCGCAGCCGCCAGGCCGCGACGGCGGCGCCGACGAGGACCGCGATCCCCGCGCCGAGCGCGATCGAGCGCCCGCCGGCGAGCCAGCCCGCCGCGAAGCCGACGACGGGCGCGACGCTGTCCAGCGCGGCCCGTCGCCCGCCGAGCAGGTCGGCGAGAGACTCGTCCCCGTTGTGCACCGTCCACGCCCTCCAGAACCCGGCTCGACCGAGGTAAGCCTGCCCTATCATGCCCGGTGCGGCGCGGGGAGTCACGATCGCGGCAAGGTGTCCGGGTCGACCAGCGCGGCGGCGTCCTGCCCGCCGAGGTCCTGGCGCAGCTGGTCGACCCGGCCGAGGAGGCTGACGGAGTCGAGGACGGCGACCGCGCTCGGGAACACCGTGTGGACCTGCTCGACGGCGGTGATCAGCGCCGCCCGCAGCCGCGTGTCGTCGGTCTCGCCGCCGTCGGTCCAGTCCTTGAGCAGGGCGGCGAGGGCCAGCAGCAGCCCGGCGAGCGTGCCGCGGTCCAGGGCCGGCGGCTGCCCGGCCCGGTCGTAGAGCCGGTCCGTGGCCAGCGACACACCGCGCACCTGCAGGGTGATCCGGACCAGGAACAGTTGCTCGTCGCGCAGGTCGGCGAGCCGCCGCCGGAGCCGGCCGGCGGCGACGTTGAGCCGGGCGGTCTCCTCGACCCCGGCGAGCTCGGCCGCGGCGGCGGCGCTGAGCTCCGACAGCCCCCGCGACGTGGGGATCCAGTCGTGCCGCTCGGCCGGCGCCAGGACCGGCCCGCCGGCCCGGCGGTCCAGCTCGGCGGCGATGTCCTCCAGCACCGTGACGCACGTCGCGGCCCAGTAGTCCAGCGCCTGACGGGCCTGCCGCACGCGCGGGCGTTCCGGCACGATCACGGCGACGAGCAGCCCGACGACGCTGCCGATGGCGACGTCGACGAAGCGCCACTGCCCGTACCCCTTGGCGACCGGCGCCAGCACGAGCACCGCCACCATCGCGATGGTGAGCTGGTTGCGCGCGAGCGGGGTGTTGGTGATCTGCCGGGCCACGGCGAGGGCGGCGAACGCGGCGAGCGCGAGCGACCACCAGGTGAGCCCGAGCAGTTGCACCCAGCCGATGGCCAGGGCGGTGCCGACCAGGTTGGCGAACAGCAGCTGCAGGCCGGTGGCGACGGACCCGTACACACTGGCCTGCAGCGTCAGGATCGCGACGATCGGGGCGAACAGCACCGCGGCGTTGTCGTCGAGATGCCGGGCGAGGACCCATGCCACGGTCGCCGCGACGGTGGTCTTGACGACGGTCAGCCAACTCGGCCGGCTCTTCGGCACGCTCGTCAGCAGCGCACCGAGCGGCTCGGTGACCAGAGCCCTGGACTTCGACGAAGGCTTGGGCCGGGCGGGATCCACGTGACGAAAGCCTACCGGCACACCGGATAGGGTCGCAGCGTGCGCAGTTACGACCACCCGAATCTGTTCAACTTCCGCGACCTCGGCGGTTACCGCGGCCGCGACGGCCGCACGGTGCGCTGGCGGCGGCTCTTCCGCTCCGACTCGCTGAGCCGGATCGACCCGGCCGACGCGGCGTCGTTCACCGCGCTCGGCGTGCGGACCGTCATCGACCTGCGGCGGCCGCGTGAGGTCGCCCGCGACGGCCGGGTCCCCGAGTTCGCCGGGCTCACCTACCACCACCTGCACCCGGATCACGCCGAGTGGGAGGACGCGACCGACAACGACGAGCCCAGCGACGCCCGGTGGCTGGCCAACCGCTATCTCGACATCGCCTACGGCGGCGCGGCCGCGATGGTGGCCGCGGTCGCTGTCATCGCCGAGTCCGACAACGCGCCGGTCGTCGTGCACTGCGTCGCCGGCAAGGACCGCACCGGGGTCGTGGCCGCGCTCACCCTCGCCGCACTCGGCGTCGCCGAGCAGGACATCGCCGAGGACTACGCGCTGACCGCGGCCGCGACGGACCGGTTCACCGAGCACATGCGCCGGGTCAACCCGGAGATGGCGACGATGCCGGCGCGCTACCTGGTGTCCCCGGCCGAGGCGATGCTGCTGTTCCTCGGCGACGTGCACCGGCGGCACGGCTCCGTGCGTGGCTACCTGCTCGAGTCGGGCCTGTCCGAGGCGCACCTCGCCGCGCTGGACGCGCACCTGCTGGAGGACCCGGCGTGAAGATCTGCGTCGTCGGCGCCGGCGCGGTCGGCGGGGTCATCGGCGTGCGGCTCGCCTCGGCCGGGCTGCCGGTGTCGGTCCTGGCCAGGGGCGCCACCCTGGCCGCGATCGGGTCCGACGGGTGGCGGCTGCGGGAGGCGCACGACCAGCGCACGGTCCACGTCACCGCCTCGGACGACCCGGCCCGGCTGGGTCCGCAGGACCTCGTGTTCCTCACCGTGAAGGCGCACTCGCTGCCGGCCCTGGCGCCGTCGCTGGTGCCGCTGCTGGGTCCGGACACCGTGGTCGTGGCGGCGCTGAACGGCGTGCCGTGGTGGTTCCTGCACCCGCGGCGGCTGCACAGCGTCGACCCGACCGGCAGCATCGCCGCGAGCATCCCGGTCTCCTCGCTGGTCGGCTGCGTCGTGCATCTCAGCGCGAGCGTGCCGGCGCCGGGCGTCGTGCAGCTGAAGGCCGAGAACGAGCTGATCCTCGGCGCCGCACGCGGTGGAGGTGCAGCCGGTCCTGACCCGGGCCCGGCGGCGGGCGTGCTGCGCGGGGCCGGGTTCTCCGTGCGGGAGTCCGCCGACATCAAGGCCGACATCTGGTACAAGCTGTGGGGCAACATGACGGTCAACCCCATCTCGGCGCTGACCGGCGCGACCGCCGACAAGATCCTCGACGACGACCTCGTCAACGGGTTCGCCCACGCGGTCATGCGCGAGGCCGCCGAGATCGGGGCCAGGATCGGCTGCCCGGTCGAGCAGAGCCCCACCGACCGCAACGCGGTGACCCGCAAGCTCGGCGCGTTCAAGACCTCGATGCTGCAGGACGCGGAGGCGGGCCGCCCGATCGAGCTCGACGCGATGCTCACCGTGGTGCGCGAGATCGCCGCCACGGTCGACGTGCCCACCCCGTCGCTGGCCGCGCTGCTGGGCCTGACCAGGCTCGCGGCCCGGGAACGTGGCCTGTATCCGACAGCTCCCTGAGCCCGTCCGGCCGCTACCGTAAGGGCATGATCGGCTCCACCGGATGGTCCGCGCCCGAGGCCCTGCGCGCCGAGGGGATCCAGCGGCGCGCCAGCAGCCCCGTCAAGTCACTGACCGAGCTGCGGACCGCCGCCGACCGCGACCCGGTCGGCACGATCGCGGCGTCCAACGCCGACCGCGTCGCGGACCTCGTGCCGATCCGCATCGGCCGGATGATCAGCTCACCGTTCGCGTTCCTGCGCGGTTCGGCCGCGGTCATGGCCGCCGATCTCGCCGCGGGGACCGCCGACACCGGGCTGCACGGCTACATCTGCGGCGACGCGCACGCCGCGAACTTCGGCTTCTTCGCCTCCCCGGAGCGCCGGCTCGTCATGGACGTCAACGACTTCGACGAGACCGTCGTCGGCCCCTGGGACTGGGACCTCAAGCGTCTCGCCACGAGCCTGGTCAGCGCCGGCCGCGAGGCGGGGCTGCCGGACGACGAGTGCCGCGACGCCGCCCGCGACTGCGCCACCGGCTACCGCACGGCCCTCGCCGAGCTGGCCGACATGCCGCTGCTGGACGCGTACTACCTCACCACCGACCACTCGACCCTGGAACACTTCGGCATCGGCGACCTCGCCGACACCTTCGACCGGGTCCGCAAGAAGGCGAAGAAGAACACCAGCCGCCGCGTGGCGCAGAAGTTCACGCAACGCCTCGAGCACGACGCGTGGCGCTTCACCCCCGCCCCGCCGATCCTGGTCCCACTCGAGTCGGCCGACGCCTTCGGTGTCATCGAGTCCCTGGACGGCTACGCCGCGACCCTCGAAGAGGAGATCCGCACCCTGTTCGGCCGCTACGCCGTCGTCGACGTGGCGCACCGCATCGTCGGCCTCGGCAGCGTCGGCTACCGCTCCTACGTCGTGCTGCTGCACGGCAACGGCGACGAGGCCCTCGTCCTGCAGATCAAGCAGGCCCGCGCCTCGGCGCTCGCCCCCTATCTGCCGCCGGTGCCGGACCGGCACGCCGGCGAGCGGATCGTGCGCGGCCAGCGCTGGATGCAGACCGTCAGCGACGTGCTGCTCGGCTGGACGAGCATCGACGGGCGGCCCTACCTGGTCCGCCAGTTCCGCAACATGAAGGGCTCGGTCGACCCGACGACCCTGCGCGCCGGCCAGCTCGACGACTACGCCCGCGTCTGCGGTGTCGTCCTGGCCCGGGCGCACGCCCAGTCGATCGATCCGCGCACCCTGTCCGGCTACTGCGGGGCCCCGGACACCGCCGACGGCGACGAGTTCGACGCGGGGTTCGCCGCGTTCGCCGTCGCCTACGCCGACCAGACCGAGGCCGACCACGCCGCTCTGGTCGCGGCCGTGACGGCCGGCACACTCCCGGCGGTGACGGGCGTGTAGTCCCCCTTTCGCGCTTGTGACATCGATCGGCGGCTGACACACTGCCCACGCGCGCGTCTTGCGGGGGAGGCAGAAACGTGGTGCGTTTTCGGTTGGGTGCCGTGCTGGCACTGACGCTGGTCGTGGTCGCCGGGTGCACGAAGGTGCCGGCCGGGGTCGACAAGGACATCGTCGACGAGTGGGCCATGATGGGCGAGGCCAAGGTGCCCGAGCCCAAGGCCGGTGACTGCTGGACCAGCACCTCCACCTCCGTGTTCAGAATGACGGCGGCGTCGACCACGGTCGCGATGTGCAGCGGCCCGCACATCGGCGAGGTCGTGCAGGTCGGGCACTTCACCGGCGCCCTCGCCGAGGCCGACTCGCCGCCGAAGCTCGACCAGATGGCCGACATCTACACCGCGTGCGACGCTGAGGTCACCAAGTTCCTCGGCGCCTCGTGGCAGCTCGGCCGGGCCCGGATGCTGCTCTTCCCGCCGACGAGCACCCAGTGGCGGGGCGGCGCCCGGTTCTACCGGTGCGACGTCGCGTCGCTCAAGGGCGCCCACGGCGACCTGGAGAGCCGTGTGGCGACGCTGAAGGACAGCATGAAGCCCGGCAGCGACCGGCTGGACGGCTGCGCGGTGCTGGACAACGGCGTCGACTGGACGGGCGACGTGACGCCGGTGGTCTGCACCGCACCGCACGACGTGGAGTCCATGGGCCTCATCACGGCGAAGTCCGGCACGTACCCGGCGACCTCGGAGGCGGCGAAGACCGTGTTCGACACGCTGTGCGTGGACAAGATCCGTGAGTACACCAGCGGCGGCATCAACGCGCTGGCGACCGCCAAGGCCCGGTATCTGTACCCGCGCCACGCCGGCAGCGCCGAGGAGTGGAGCGCCGGCAACCACAACGCGACCTGCTGGGTGCTGCTGCCGAAGAAGATCACCCGCTCGCTGAAGGGCAACGGCTCCAAGGCGGTCTGAGCAACCCTCTTGTCACAATGATCAACTGCTGACACACTGCGCTCGCACATCTCGCGTGGGAGGCACGGTCGTGTCGCGTTTTCGGTTGGTTGTCGTGCTGGCGCTGGTGCTGGCGTCGGCTGCGGCATGTGCCCGCGTGCCCGCGGGCACCGACAAGAGCCTGGTCGACGACTGGTCGATGCTGGGCGAGGCGAAGGTGCCCGTGCCCGCGACCGGCGACTGCTGGCGCACCGACGCCTCCGACGTCTACGACATCGTCGATGTGCCGGGCGGCGTGGTGCAGGCGCCGTGCGAGAACTCGCACGTCATCGAGACCGCCTACGTCGGGCAGTTCACCGGCGCGCAGGCCGACGCCGACCGGGCGCCGTCGCTGGAGCAGCTCGCGGACCAGTACAAGGTCTGCGAGGAGGAGGCGACGAAGTACCTGGGCGGCGCCTGGGCCAGCGGCCGGCTGCGGCTGCTGGTGTACCCGCCGACGAGCGGCCAGTGGAAGGGCGGCGCGCGGTTCTTCCGGTGCGACGTCGCCGCGCTGCGCACCGAGGCCGGGATCCTCGATCCGCGCAAGGAGACGCTGAAGGGCACCCTGCAGCCCGGCGGCTCCATGCTGCTCGGCTGCACGAACCAGGTCGGCACCAAGGAAAGCTGGAGCGACCTGACGCCGGCCGCATGCACCGCGGCCCACGACACGGAGTTCGTCGGCGTCGTCATCTCGGCGATCGCCACCTACCCGGCGGACAGCAAGGCCATGGACACGGCGTACAGCGACCGGTGCTGGGCCCAGGTCCGCGCCTTCACCGGCAGCCCGGACAGCGTCCTGGACAAGGCCGACGTCAGGTACGGGTACTGGATGATGGCCGACAAGGACGAGTGGGCGTCCGGCCTGCGCACCGCGCGGTGCTACGTGATGCTGCCCAAGAAGATCACCCGGTCCCTCAAGGGCAACGGCGGCACCGCCATCTGATCGTGTGACACCCCGCACTTCCCGCTAAACGCATTCAGCCTCGGTTGACCGTGCGCCGGCAGGTGACACCTGTCAAAGTGGCGAACTGCGACACGTCAATCTGATCTCCGGACCGTCGAGGGGGTGCTGCCGATGCCGGCCGGTCGGGTGACCCTGCTCGACGTCGCGCTGCGCGCCGGCGTATCGCGCACCACCGCCTCCTTCGTCCTCACCGGCCGCCGCGACATGCGCATCTCCGCCGACGCCGAGCAGCGCGTCCTGCGCGCCGCCCGCGAGCTGGACTACCGGCCCAACCTCACCGCCCGCAGCCTGCGCACCCGCGTCACCCAGACGATCGGCCTGGTCTCCGACACGATCGCCACCGACGCCTTCGCCGGCCAGATCATCCGCGGCAGCACCGCCACCGCCCTCACCCGTCAGCACCTGCTCTTCATCGGCGAGACCGAGGGCGACCCAGCCACCGAGAAACGCCTGGTCCAGGACATGCTCGACCGCGGCGTCGACGGGTTCCTCTACGCCGCCATGTACACCCGCCAGATCCGCCTCCCGGCCGCGCTGCGGGGGCATCCCGTGGTCCTGGTCAACTGCATCGCCGGCAGCCGCGCGGTCAGCGTGATCCCGGACGAGCTCGCCGCCGGCCGCGCCGCCGCGGCGGCCCTGCTCTCGGCCGGCCACCGCGACGACATCCACATCGTCGGCGAGTCCGCCGACCACGTGTACGCCGCCCGCAACCGCCGCGCCGGCATCGACGAGACCCTGGCGGCCGCGGGCACCCGGGTGGCCGGCACGATCGAGTCGGCGTGGTGGCCCGAGCCGGCGTACGAGGCGGTCCGCCATTTCTTCACCACCGGCACCCGGGCGACGGCGTTCATCTGCCTCAACGACCGGGTCGCGATGGGCGTCTACCAGGCGGCCACGGCGGCGGGACTGCGGATCCCGGAGGACCTGTCGGTGGTCGCGTTCGACGACTCGGACCTGGCGTCGTGGCTGCGGCCGCAGCTGACCTCGGTCGCGCTGCCGCACTTCGAAATGGGCCGCCGCGGGATCGAACTCCTGCTCGACCCCGACCGCACGGCCGGCGCCCACCTGATCGACATGCCGCTCATGTCCCGGGCGTCGGTCGCACCGCCGCCCTGACCGTCCGGGCGGACCTCAGTAGAGCCTGACGGTCGAGCGGTGCCGGTCGATCGCCCCCAGGATGGCGCCCAGGACACCGATCGCGCCGACCCCGATCCCGACGATGGCCGCTTCCTTCTCATACCAGGGCGTGCCTGCGCGCCCGCCCGCTGCGGGCGGCTGCACCTGCACCTGCTGCGGCGCGGCGGGCCGGTGCAGTTGCTGCTCCATCAGTTTCAACTGCCCGTAGGCGGCGGCGCCGAGCACGACCACGCCCTTGGGGTCGGACGTGGTCTGCGGGCTGCGGCCGAAGACCTGGGTCATGAGCTCCGAGATGACGGGGATCTGGCTGGATCCGCCCGACAGCATGATGTGGGCGAGCCGGCTCCCGGCGATCCCGCTCGTCTCGACCACCCTGACCAGTGCGTCGAAGCTCCGCTCCAGGTCCGGGCTGATCGCCTCGACGAACTGGCCGCGGGTGACGCGGATCGCCGCCGGGAACCCCCGCACCCGCACGTCGGAGAACTGGGCCGTCGACAGCTCCTCCTTCACCCGGATGACGTCCTCGCGGAAGGCGAACGCGTCCGCGGGGTCGGCCCAGCCGGACCCGAACACCCGCGTGTACGCACCGGCATCGATGTGGCGGGCGTTGTCCAGGATGACGCGCTCGAGCGCCTTGTCGAAGTTCTGGCCGCCGAGCCACGGCTCGCCGTCGATGCCCGCGAAGTCGAACGCGCCGTCGTGGTTGCGCCGCAACACCGTCGCGTCGAAGGTGCCGCCGCCGAGGTCGTAGATGGCGACGGCGGAACCCAGCGGGATGTCCTGCCCCGCCGAATGCATGTACCAGCAGGCCGCCGCCTCGGGCTCGGACAGGTACAGCTCGCTCGGATCCGGCAGTCCCGCGGCGAGGGCCGCGGCGGTCAGCCGCCGCACCCCGCCCTCGTCCCACCCGGCCGGATGGGTGAGCACCAGCCGCGCCGGCGGGCTGGACCGGGTCCGCACCGCCTCGTCCGCGATCCGTCGCAGCACGGCCGCGACCAGGTCGACGGTGCGCACGTCCCGGCTCCGGACGACGGCGTGCTCGCCGGCGGCGAGGGCCGATTTCGGCGACCGGATCGCGCCGGTCGGGTCGAGTGCCGCCATCGCGTGCGCCTGCCGCCCGGTGTGCAGCCGGCCGGCCTGGTCCACGTTCACCACCGACGGCATGCGCCGGCCGCCGTCGACCTCCACGAATTTGCAGCCGTCCTCGTCGGCGATCACGGCGGTCGTGAACGAGGTGCCCAGATCGATGCAGAGCGTCCAGCTCACAGCGGTCTCCCCTTGCGTGTTCGCTTGAGTCGTTGGCGCCGGACGGCCGCCGGCGCCGCTTCGTCGCCGTCGCGCCAGTCGGCGCGGGCCTCGATGATGCGGCGCAGGGCCAGCGTGAGATCCGCCTCGGTGACCGTCGCCCGCTGCTCCCGGGCGACCGTGACGGCCGCCTCGATCACCGCCCGCTGGATGTCCCGGCCCACGACGCCGTCGATTCTCGCCAGGCTCTCGACCGGGACCGCCTTCGCCCCGGGCAGCCCGTCCGGCAGGTGGCGGCGCCAGATCTCCACCCGGGCGCGGTAGTCCGGCATCGGGATGTGCACGTGCTGGAGCCGGCTCTGGAAGGCCGGGTCGTAGGTGTGCGCGAGGTTCGTCGCGAAGATGACCAGCCCCTCAAAGGCGTCCAGGTGCTGGATGAGCTCCGTGCGCAAGGTGTTCGTGGCGTGTTCCGAGCCCTGGCTCACGCTCTCGAACCGGCGCGACAGCATGGACTCGGCCTCGTCCATGAAGATGACGGCGTTGTGCCGGCGGGCCGCCTCGAACATCGCGGCCAGGTACTTGCCGCCCTCACCGTGATATTTGCTCTCCAGCTGCGACGTGCGGGTGAGCAGGATCGGTGACCGGAGATGGTCGGCCAGGGCGTGGGCGGCCAGGGTCTTGCCGGTGCCCGGCGCGCCGTGGAGGTTGATCGCCGAGCGCGGGTGCTGCTCGATGCTGCGCAGCCCCCACTCGTCGAACACCTTCCCCCGCAACCGGACGGTGTCGACGGCGATGTGCAGCCGCTCCAGCGTGTCCTTGGGCAGGACCAGCTGATCGAGCCGGTGCGATGGCCGGACCGGCGTGAAGTAGGACATGCGGTGGCCGAGGTCCAGTTCGTCGTCCGTGGCGCGTTGACCGCCGTCACCGGGCACCTGCGGGCCGGGCCCGGCGGTCGTCAGCGGACCGAAGCCGACCGACAGGTCGACCCGGTCCCGCCCGGACGCGGCGAGCAGGGACCTGGCGGCCATGCTGACCCGCCCGCGGAACTGCGCGGCGGCCTCCTCAGGGAGCCCCTCGGGCAACAGCACCCGAGGGGTGCGATCCACCTGAGTCAATGCCGGCTCCTCAGGTGTTCACGGTGATGGTCGACATTCCCTGCATCCGCCGCTCGTATTGGGCGTCCGTCCGGTTCGACGAGAACTCCTTGCTCTTCTGCTCGACGCCCACCGCGTCGCGGATGGAGACCCTGGTGTAGTTCTTGCCGGCCTTGTTCTGCCGGACGATCTGGGCGGTGCCACCGGCGATCTTGTTGCTCTCGATCCAACGTTCGATCTCCGCCCAGGTGATCACCGCCACGGCGACGGCCACGGCCGCGATGCCGACGAGGAGCGCGCCCCAGCCGGCGGCCCGCCGCTCCCGCTCCCGCTGCTTGGCGCGAGCCGCCGCGACCGCCCAGATGATGATGATCGCGATGACCGCGACGAAGATGAATTCCACGAGCGGGGCTCCTCAGGCCTAGTCAAAGATGATCATGTCGCGGTCGCCGAACAGCTCGGTGAGCTCCGGGTCGCACGAACGAGCCTTGGGTACGTAGCTGATCTTCTGCCCGGTGGCGGGGTCGACGACGGGCTCCCCGTCGGTGGTGACCACGGCGAGATGGAACAGGTCGCCGCTACGCAGCCGCTTGCGCAGCACCACGCCCTCCTGCCCGGCGTCGGTCGGCGAGAGGTGCGTCCGGAAGAAGCCGACGACCTCGGCGTAGGACAGGACGTCCGTGGAGGGGGCCGGCAGCCCGATCTCCTCCAGGAACGCGCGGGCCGGCTCCTTGGCCGCGTTCACCTGACCGGCGAACCCGGGCAGCGAACGGTGGACGCCCGACCGGGCGGTGGCCTCGTTGCCGGGAGCGTCGGCGATGTCCTGGAGTTTCCGGCGCATCCGACGCATCCGGTCCGCGGCGGACTCAGGTGGCGATTCCGTCATTCCACACCTCTCACTCGTCCGGCTGGTCGAGCCGGAGTGCCAACCGGGCGGACTCGTCCTGCAGCACGGCGATGCGCTCCAGGGTCCGGCCCACCTGCGCGCGTTGCGGCGCGAGGTCGGCGTCGGTGGCGCGCCGGTCCTCCTCCGCGTGATGGAGCAACCGATCGAGTTCCGCGCCGCGGCGACGCAGCCGGTCACCGACCCGGCGGTCGAGGTCGGCCCGGAGCTGGTCCACCGTCTGGTGCACGGCGGCCCTGATCTCGTGTTGCAGGTGCGCGATCGTGCTGTCCACGTAGGCGTCGAGTTCGTCGCGCCGGCGCTGGTTGCCGATGCTGCGGAAGACGGCGAACGCCCCGCCGACGAGTGCGGCGAGGCCCGCCACCGCGAGGACGGCCATGGTCGCCTTCTGTCCGCCGGACATCCCGCGGTAGGTCTCCCCGGTCTTGCGCGCACCCCAGAGCACCGCCTGCCGGCCGTACTGCTTCAGCTCTGCCGACGGCGCCGGGATCGCATGGCCGCCGATGACAAGACCACCGCCGCCGATGCCGAGACCGCCGATGACGGGCAGCGGGCCGACCCCGGGAGCGGCGCCGGCCTCCGGCCATGGCACCAGTCCGTCGCCGGCGCTGTACGGCTGGTCCACCGGCCGCTGGCCGCCGGCGACGAACCGCGGCACGGTGACCAGGTTGACGCCCATGGGCAGCTCCGGCGCGACGACGGTGCCGCCGTGCGCGCCGAGGTCGTCGGCCAGGCTGGCCAGGATCGCCACCGTCTCGCCGTGCAGCGCGGTTTCCAGGTCGAGCGAGATCGCCTGCGCGCCGTCGCGCAGGCTGCGGGGCAGTTCGGCGGTCAGGTCCTGCCCGCCCGCCGCCAGCTGCGCCTCGGCCTCGCTCCGCAGCCGGTGCAGGGCGGCCTGCGCGGCCCGTTCCAGTCGCGTCTGGAGCGCGGACAGCCGGCTCGCCAGGTCTTCGCGCCACTGCGCCGAGGTGTCCAGGAGCCGGGCGAGCTCGGACCGCTCGGACCGCAGGCTCGCAACCAGGTCAGCCGGGCTCGTCAACCCTTGCAGGAGCGCCCGCTGCGCGGATTCGTGCTGATCCAGCGCCTGGCTCGCGCCGGCCAGCGTCAGCCGCAGGCGTCCCCGCGCCACCCGCTGCGGCAGGTGCCGGGTGAGCTCCTCGATGAGCGGCGTGAACCGGCTGCGCTCGAGGAAGGCGGCGGCCGCCTCGGACCGGCCGGCAGCGGCGGCCCGGTCCGATTCGATCTTGAACCGGTTGCTGACCGGAAACCACGGCGCGTCGATGAACCGGGGCGCGTGCCTGCTGATCAACGCGACGTTGCGCAGATGGACGTCGCGGTACCCGGCGTACTTGTCGATGCCGGTCAGCACGAAGATCACGGTGCCGATGCGGGCGGTTGCCTGCTCCAGGAAGGCGACCTCGGAGGCGCGCAGTTCCACGCTCGCGTTCATGACGAACACCAGGACGTCGGCCCGGCTCAGCGTGGAGAACGTCACCGCCTTGTGCCCGGCGACCAACCCGCCCACCCCGGGGGTGTCGATCAGCGTGAGTCCGCCGGCGAGCAACGGCGAGTCGACCCCGACCGTCACGCGTTCGATGTCGGGGTGACGGGAGACCCGCTCGTCCGCGTCGGGGTCCAGGGCGGCGTACTCGGCGACCTGATCCAGCTTGATGGCCAGCCCGTCCGGATGGCCCGGCCCGAAGGCCACCGCCTCCTCGGGTTCGGCCCGCGCCACCGCGATGTAGACGTTCGTCGCCACGTCGGCGTCGACCGGAAGGAGCCCCTCCCGCCCGAGCAGGCTGTTGATCAGCGAGCTCTTGCCGCAGTTCTTCTCGCCGGCCACCACCACGGTCAGGCCGTCGACGCTCGAACCGCCCGCGTGCGCCCGCAGGGCGGCGGCCTGGTCCGGGTCCTGGAGTTCCTCCGCAAGGGCGGCGACCCGTCCCATGAACGACCAAACGTCTGGCTCCACGCCCCGCATGTCCGGCTCCGTCCTCACTGCGCTCCAGGCCCCGATCAGGCCGTCAACCATTGGACGAACGGGCCGCGCCGGATGTTCCGGCGCCGGCCTGATGAGCCGGCCCCGCGTCGAGGAAGAGCTGCTCCAGCACCTCCAGCACCACGGTGGCGTGCGGCGAGGAGTGTGGCGGCAGCTGATACTCCACCGCCCGCCACCGGTCGATGCGCGCTCCTGCCTCCGCCCGCACCTGACCCGGCGACGCGTCGCCCGGCAGGCCCAGTCGTTGCGCCGGCGTCTCGCCGTGGGCGATCTGGGTCAACTCGTCCGCGGCCCGGCCGTCCAGGGGCAGCGCACCGGTCTCGTAGGCCGAAACCGCCGCCAGCAGCGCGGTGATGCGCGTGGCGGGGTCCCGCCGGATCGTCCGCACCACGGTCAACAGGTCGGCCACGGCCGCGCGCTCGGCCGGGTCCGTGGCGATCTGCCGGCGGGCCGCCGCGAGCTCGCGTTCGAGGGCGGCCGCCGCCGCACCGGCCCGGACGGGGTCGGCCGCCGCCTGGAAGCGACGGTGGATGGCCGACAGCAGATCGTTGATGCCCGAGACCTCCTCCAGTCCGGCGAGGATGGCCGAAGCCGCGACGGCACCGCGGTCGATCGCGTTGAACGCCTCCTCGACGCCGTAGCGGTCGAGCAGCCGCAGCAGGTCGGCCCGCATGCTCCGGTCGACACCCAGTTCGGGCGCCCCGTCCAGAAACATCTCGTCGGCGAGCAGGAGATCGGCGCGGGTCACCGGATCGGCCGCCGCCAGCCGTCGCAGTGCGGCGGCGTGCAGTTCGGTGAAATCCGCGCCCCGCGCGGTCTGCGCGAGAAGCCCGGCGACGGGCACCACCTCGCAGACCAGTGCACGCAGGTCACGAGCGGCCCGCCGGGCCATCCTCGCGGCCACCACCCGCCGGCGCTCGGGCGGCTCATGGTCGGCGATCTTGTCCACCCAGGACAGCACGGCGATGACGTTCTGCCGGGACAGATGGGCTCCGGAGACATCCGCGCGGAACCCCTCCAACGCCGCCCTGTTCACCTCGCCGGCGTCCTCGGTGACGTAGACGAGCGCGTCGGCCTGCCGGATCGTGCCCATCGAGTAGTCGTCCAGGCCGGACAGCGAATCGCTGCCGGGCGTGTCGACGATGACGAACTCACGGCCGATCCGGCGGTCGGTCGCCCGCGCGACGAAGTGACTGACCTCGGTGTGCGAGTGGGGCAGGTCGTCCGGGATTCCGCCGCCGGGCTTCGCCGGCACCGTTTCGGGCGGCCGCCCGTCGCGCCAGTGCACCACCAGTTGGTCCTGGTGGTGGTACTCGAACCAGGCCGCTATCTTCGTGCACTCCGTCGACCCCGTCGGGGCCAGCCGGTGGCCGAGCATGGCGTTGACGATCGTCGACTTGCCCGCGTTGACGCGTCCACCGACCGCGACGCGCAGCGTCCGGTCTGCCAGCCGGGCACGGGCCCGAGCCACCGCGGCGACGGCGGCGTCGGACCGCACCCGTGCCGCAGCTTCCGCGCAGGCGGCCGCGAGGCGGTCGGAAAGCGGGTGCTCCACGTCAACTCCGCACTCTCGTCGAGATCAAGGTCAGGTCCACGGATCGTGGTCGTCGTAGCCGTGGCTGCCGAGGTCGGCGCCGAAGCCGCCGTCGTCGTCGTATCCACCCTGGTGCGCATCGCCCACGTCGGGTGGCGCAACGTCCGTGGCCACCGGATGGCCGACCGGGTCGCGATGGTGGTCGTCGTCGGACGCCAGCAGGTCGAGGCCGCCGCTCGCGCCGAGCAGCAGGCCACCGCCGCCCCCGAGCACCAGGCCCAGCGCACCCGCCCGCCACGGCCGGGCCGGCCGGGCCACCGCCGGCAGCACGACGCCGGGATCGACGGCCGGCTCGGCGGCCAGGTACACCCAGCCGACCGCCCGGAACGCCTTCTTCGGGATGGCGACCTGCACCCGGCGGAACTCGCTCGGCGCCATACCCGGGTGGTGCTGGGCGACCACATCGGCGTAGAGGTCGTCGGCCACCATGACCGCGAGGTCGCAGTTGCGGGCCCTGGCCAGCGCCGAGCGCAGCTCACCGCTGTCGACCAACCGGCTCGCGGCCACCACGGCCGTGCCGACGAAGCCCGTCGCGGCGACCTGGACCGCGCCCTGCGACAGGGCCGCCCGCAGTCGCATCCGGCCCCAGCTCACCGTGCGGTTCACCTGGAACAGCGCGTCTCTGAGCCCGCCGATCAGCCGGACCAGCACCCTGGACTCGTCGATGCCGGCCGGCAACAGCAGCAGCTGGCCGTCGCCACGGTCCTGGCGGTGATCCGGCGCGACACCGACCCCGGCGTTGGCGCACGCGTAGGTCATCACCTGGAGCAGACTCCGTTGCACGTCTACCTGGTCGACCGTCGTGTGTCGGCTGTACCCCTCGATGTCGACCACCAGGCAGAGCTGGCGGATCGCCGCCGGCCGGGTCACTGGTGGGCTCCTGGCTCCCGGCCGGTGTCGGCCGCCAGGGCACCGAGCGCGGCCGGATCGCGGACCAGGAGCCGGCGGTAGCCGGTCGAGACGATGTCCCTGCGGCGCAGGTCGGTCAGCGCCCGGCGCGCGCCCGGTGCCGAGACGCCGGCCAGCGCCGCGATCTCCGGTTGGCTCAACGGGACGTCGACCAGCAGCCCGCCGTCGACGGCACGGCCGTGCAGTTGCGCCAGGTGGTGGAGCACCCGGACGATCCGGACCGGCACGGACGCCCCGCCGAGTTCCGTGCGGAACCGGGTCGCCTCGCGCAGTTTGGTGGTGATGCTGCGCTGGACGACCGTCGCCGCGCCACGCCGCTGGGCCAGGAACGCCTCGAAGGTGTCGTGGTCGACGCTGCGGGTCATGGTCGCGGCGGCGGCGATCACGGTCGCGGAACGGGGCCGGCCATCCAGCGCGGCGAGTTCCCCGATGAGATCGCCCGGCACCCGCACGGCCAGCAGCGTGGTGCGCCCGTCGTCGGTGTCCCCCACCACCTTGACGCACCCGTGCAGCATGACGTGCAGGTCGGCGCCGGGGTCCCCCTCGTGCATGAGGACGGACCCCGCGGCGTGCCGCCGCACCGAGCCCAACGCCAGCAGCGCCGAGCGGTCCGCCTCGCTCAACCCGGCGAGCACGCTGCCACCGCGCCAAGCGGATGCGGGCGGCGCCATCCACGACCCGGACCGCTGCCGTCCGACCATCGCACCCCGCCCGTGTCCGGCCCTCCGTCCCGACCGCGGACAGGCTTTGCCAGACCGTACGCCGGAGCGCGGGCCGACAAGTTCGTCCGGTCAGTCAGTGGATCACGCCGGCCGGAGGCAACGTTGCGGTCGATCGTCGGATCCACCCCCGGTGCGGTCATCCGCTAGTGGGCGTCCGGGGTCAGGCCGTCCTCCCCGCTGACGTAGTCCGACACCGACGTGTAGCCGGTGTGATCGGCGCTCTCGATGACATCGTCGGCGGTGTACGCACCGTCGTTCCAGGTCTTCTCGTCCTCGTCCTCGTCGTAGGACATCGCTGTCCACCTCCTTCTTCCGCTGGCTTCTTCCGTTGGCTTCTTCCGTTGGCTTCTTCCGCTGGTTATGTGAGCTGGTCCTGCAGCCGCTCGACCCGGTGGGCCAACGCGACAAGCCGCTCGACCCGGTCCGCCGCGTCGGCTCGCGCCACGCGCAGGTCGTGCTCGGACTGCGCGCCGGCGCGCTCGTGCCGCTCGACGGCCGCCTGCAACTCCTGGCGGCGTTGCGTGAGCCGCTCGGTGAACGCGGCCTCCATGGTGTCGTGGATGGCCGTCAGCGCGGCCTTGAGCGCCGGCGTGAACTCGACCTGCAGTTCGCGCATGACGACGTTGAGATGGCGGGTCGCCGCGGCCCGGTCGCGGCTGAGCTGCTCGCGCAGCTTGCGGCGTTTCTGCAGGAAGTACGCGGCACCGAGACCGGCCACGATGCCGGCGAAGGGCGCGCCGATGCCGCTGACCAGACCCGCGGTCAGCAGGCCGACGCCGGCCGAGCCCATGCTGTACTCGACGGCGCTCGCCAGGCCGAGCTTGCCGTGCTCCCCGCGTTCCAGCCCGGGCAGTTCCCGCAGGCGCCCCGGCATGCTCAGGCCGCCGCCGGCCGCGGCCGGAAGGGCCGCGGCCGTCTCCGCGACGATCGCCGACACCCTCGTCCGGAGCTGGGTGTCGATGGTGGACCACAGCGCGTGCACCCCGGCCAGCAGGTCGGCCGGCAGCTGGTCGATCATCTCGGGTCCGGCGTCGTTGATGCGCAACGACGCTGCGGCCGAGACGTCGTTGAGTCCGCGGTTGAAGTCCAGTGACAGTTCCTGTTCGAGGGCACGGAACCGGGCGGCGACCGTCTTGCGCCAGGCCGCGCCCTCCTCGGTCACCGACCGCAGCCGCTCGCGCTCCACCGCGAGGTCCTCGGCGAAGGTGGGGTCCGGCCGGAGCGTGGCCAGCTGGATCTCGGCCCCGGCGATCAGCTCCGGCAGCACGCCCGCGGCCGAGTGCAGCGAATTGCTGAGGCGCAGCACGGCCGTGCGATCCGCGACGCGCTCCCGTAGCGCGGCCAGCAGGGGGTCGAACCGGCTCTGTGCGCGCAGGGCGGCGGCCTTGTCGGGCGCGGCGGTGTCGAACTCCAACGCCTCGGTGCGCAACAGGCTGCTGACCGGAAACCAGGGCGCCTCCGCCAACGCCGGTGCGTGTTCGGCCAGGAGCCGGCGATTGGTCTCCAGCACCGCGCGCCAGTCGGGGTACTTGTCGATCTGCCCCAGGACGAACAGCACGGTGCTCACCCGCCCGGCGACCCGCTCCAGGAACTGACGCTCCGACTCGGTGAGTTCGGTGCCGCCATGGACCACGAACACGATGGCGTCGGCCTGTTCGACGGCGGCGAGGGTGATCGCGCCATGCCCGGCGACCAGGCCACCGACGCCAGGCGTGTCGGTCAGGCTCAGCCCCACCAGCGTCGGGTGCGGCAGACCGATCTCGACGTAGGACACGTCCGGACGCCGGATCTCCTGGGTGTCCGGATCGAGCCCGGCGTATTCGGCCACCTCGTCGAGCGCGATGGTGAACCCGTCGGGCCTGGCGAGGTCCACGACGCGGGCCACCGGCTCGGCGGCGTAGCCGACCGCGACGTGCACGCAGCTGGCCACATCGGCGTCGACCGGCAGCAGGCCCGGACGCTCGACGAGGGCGTTGATGAGCGAGCTCTTCCCGCGCTTCTTCTCCCCGACCACGACCACCCCGGCCGGTCGGCCGTCCATGGCCGGGATGTCGGCCATCCGGCTCGATGCCAGGTCGTCATCGGCCTCCCGGGCCGCGGCCGCCACCGCCGTGAGCACCTCGGCGACGTCGGCCGCCAACGGATGTACGCGCATCTTCCACCTTCCGGGCCCTCGCCCAATCCCTGCCGGCACCACACTGTTGGACGAACGCACCCGACGCGGTGTGCCCGCTCAGGCACCACGATCGGCGTAGAGAATCGCTTCGAACGCCTCCCATGCGATCCGCGACACCTGGGCCCGCCTGGCGGTGTTCCCCAGACCGCCGGTGCCGCGACGGCGCCACCGGGCGATCCGCTCGTCCGCCGCCGCGGCGACCGCGGGACGGGCGGCATCGGCGTCCAGGCCCACCCGCTGTGCGTCGTTGGTGCCCCGGGCCAGGTCGAGCAGGTCCCGCTCCGCCTGGTCGTCCAGCCCCAGCGAACGCAGATCGGCGACCGCGGCGGTGATCGCGACGAACCGCATGGTCGGGTGCGCGCGCAGTTCGGCCAGTCGCTGGCGCAGCCCGGCCATCGCTGCCGCACGGCCGGGATCGGACCAGGCGACGAGGTCCAGCGCGGCCATCGCGCCCGCGGTGCGGAGGATGTCGGCGGCGGGCACGAACCTGTCCTCGATGACCGACCGCACCGCGGCGAGCCCGGCCAGTTCGCCGAGGCGCCGGGTCACCACCTCGACCGGGTAGCCGCCCTCGTCGTACAGCGCGAGCGCCGCGGTGATGCCGTAGCGGCCCAGCAGCGCCAGCAGCCGGCGGCGCCCCGCCGCGTCGCCGGGCAGCCCGCTGTCGTCGATGAAGGCGTCGGCCGACAGCAGCCGGGCCCGCCGGGCCGGCGCCGGCACCGCGGCGGCGACGGCCCGCAGCAGGTCCGCGTCGCCGGGGTCGAGTTCGCCGAGCGCGGCCGTCTGGGCCAGCAGCCCGACCACCGGGATCACGTCGGAGACGTTCGCCCGCAGCCGTCCGGCGTATCTCCCGGCGACCCGCCGGGCCTGCGGCCACGGATCGCCCTCGCCGGTGCCCAGGCGGTCGATCTGGCTCAGCACGCCGACCGCGTTGGCCAACGACAGCCCGGCGGCCGACGTCGCGGCGGTGAACGACTCGAGCGCCTCCTGTTCCCGAGAACCCGGATGCGGCATCACGAAGACCAGCGCGTCGCATTCCCGCAACGCGGCCATGGACATGTCGTCGAGACCGGACAACGCGTCCAGCCCGGGCGTGTCAACCAGCGTGTACGCGGTCAGCGCCGGGTGTGGCGTGCACAGCGTGACGGATCGCAGCTCGGCCGCCGGACGCCCCAGGTCGGCGGGGATGCGGCCATCCGGGGTCGGTGCGATGTGGTAGGCCGGGCCGCTGCGTGGCTGCACCTCGACCGTCGTGCGCTCGCCGTGCCGGAACCAGGTCACCACCCTGGTGCATTCCGTGCTCCCGGTCGCCGCCAGCCGGCTGCCGAGCAGCGCATTGACCAATGTGGACTTTCCCGCGTTCAGCCGGCCACCGACCGCGATCCGCAGTGTGGGTTCGGCCAGCCTGCGGGCGACCGCCTCGACCCGGCCCCGCTGCTCATCGGCGCCGAGGTCGGCGAGCACGCCGGCGCACAGCGAGCGCAACTGGTCCCGTAACGGGCCGGGCTCGTTCATGCCTGCAGGAAGGCGAGGAGGGCCCGGCGTCCCCGCGAGATCTGCGACTTCGCGGTGTCGATGGGCACGTTGCGCAACTCGGCGATCTCCCGGTACGACAGCCCGTGGAACCCGCGCAACAGGATCGCGGCGCGGAACTGCGGGGCGAGCTTGCCGATCGCCCAGTTCAACGCGATCCGATCGGTGACGGCGTCCTCGACCGGTGCCGGCGCCACGATCGACGTCTCGGTGTCCACGGCCGGCGTCGGGCGGCGGCCGCGCCGGCGCACCTCGTCGATCGCCGCGTTGGCCGCGATCCGGTGCAGCCAGGTGGCGATGTGCGACCTGCCGTCGAAGGCGCCGATCCTGAGCCAGGCGTTGGTGAGGGCGTCCTGCAGCGCGTCCGACGCGTCCTGTTCGTTGCCGGTGACGCGGCGGCAGACCGCCTTCATCTGCTGCTGGTGGCGCCGGGCCAGACTGTCGAACGCGTGGCGGTCACCGGTGCGGCTGCGCATCACCAGTTCGTCGTCGCTCGGATCCTGCCGCGGTGCCCACACCGCACCGCCCGGTTCGGCCATGCCGGGAGTGTAGGAACGCACCTGCCGCAGTTCCAGCCGTCACCGCGAATCCGATCTGTTCGGTCAGGATCACCAAGCTGTCAAGGGTGCCGGTCGCGACGGGTCAGTGGGCGCCCGGTCCTCCGGGGGACCGATGCGGTCCGGGTGCTCGCCGGTGCGCCCGTCGACGGCCCAGACCCCCATGCCCTGGTTGTCCCGGACGAGCAGGAACACCATGTCCGCGACGACCATCGGGGCGAGCACCACGATGCCGGCCGGCCCGCCGCTCCAGACACGGTGGCCGTCGGCCAGGTCGACGCCCGCCACGGTGGTCCGGCCCGTCCCGGCGGGGCGTATGTCGCCGTAGGCCAGCACCGCCAGACCGTTGGCGATCACCGGATCGTGGGCCGCGCCGGTGCGGTGCGCCCACCGGGGCCGGCCCGTCACCGCGTCGAAGCAGACGATCGCGCCGTCGACGCGCCCGCAGACCGCACCGCCACCGACCGAGGGCACCGCCGCGAGCCGCTGTCCCGGGCCGGTCCGCCAGCGGGTCGCACCGTCCCCGGCCGCGAAGGCGTGCACGCCGGCGGCGACCGCGTAGACGGTGTCGGCGGTGGCGAGGACGGTGACCGCGGGTTCGGTCGTGGCCCCGCTCCACAGCGCTTCGCCGGACGCCGGGTCCAGCGCCCACACCGCGTCGGCGGTGGTGACGAACATGGTGTCGGCCACGACGGCCGGCGACAGCGCGCGGCCGGGGCCGCCCGCGATCCCGGCCGTCCAGAGTTCGTCGCCGGTCGTTTCGGCCAGGGCGTGCACCCGGCCGTCGGCCGTGCCGGCGTAGAGGCGGCCGTCGCCCGGCGCAGCGAACGCGTTGACCTCACCCGGCAGCGCCCGCCGCCACCGCTCACGGCCACCGGCATCGAGACTCCGCACGTCCGCGCGGGTGCCGACCAGGACCCCGTCGGGGTGGGCCAGCACCGCGCCCGTCACCTGGTACGCCCACCGGGGCCGGCCCGTCGCGGCGTCCAGGGCGAGGACCCGGCCGCCGTCGTATCCGTAGACGGCGTCACCCGCGGCGGCCAGGGTCTGCAGCTTCGGCACCGGCGGCGACGTCCACCGGACGGCACCGGAGTAGTCGTCGATCGCGCACACGACGCCGCCGCCCACATACAACCGGCCGGCGGCGTAGGCCATCGTCGTCGCCGATGCGTCGACGCGGGTCCGCCAGGGCCGCCACCCCGCCGCCCGCCGCACCGTGGGCGGTTGCGCGCCGGCGAGCGGCCCGGCCGCCGGGAAGCGCCCGGCCCGGCGGCTCGCGTCCGCGGTGACGGCCACCGGCGGCGGCGCCACGGTCAGCGGCCCGGCCGGCCTGGTCGGCCGGCGCAGTGCGCCGAGCACGACCGCGCTGCCCGGGTCGTCGCCGTCGCCGGGGGTGAGCCCGAACTCGGCGGCGAGGGTCTGCCTGACGATCGGGGTCCGCGCGGCGCCGCCGGCCAGGTACAGCGCCGCGAGGTCGGCGACGGACAGGCCCGCCCGTTCGACGGTGGCCCGGAGCTCCTCGACGCCACGACGGACGATCGGGCCGAGCCGGGCCTCGAGCTCCGGCCGGGTCACCCTGACGGGCCGGTCGAAGCCGGGCAGACCGAGGTCGGCGACCTCATGCCCGGACAGGGTCCGCCGCAGCGCCGCAACGTCCTGCCGCAGCCGGTCGCGGGCGGTCGCCCAGCGCTCGCCGGGATCGTGGGCCAGCAGGTCCCAGGTGGCCGGATCGGCGTCGACCGCCCGGTCAGCGACGAGCTCGACCAGCGCGTCGTCGAAGTCGGCGCCGCCGATCGCGATCCGGCCGGGCGGGCCGGCCAGTGCGAACCCGGTCCGGGTGCGCCGCAGCACGGCCACGTCGAGGCCGTCACCCAGGTCGAACACGGCGACATGAGCGCCGTCGCGGGTCGCGTCCATGCCGTAGTGGGCCGCCACCGCGACCGGTCCCGCGACCAGGCGCGGCTCGGGCAGGCCGGCCCGCACGGCGGCGGTGGCCAGCTGTCGCAGCGCCGACGCGGTCCACAGTGCCGGGTGCGTCAGAACGGTCGCCGACGGCGGTTGGGTGAACTGGGCCCGGGCCACGCCCGCCCCGTGCGCGAGCACCGCCGCGACGAGGTCGACGGCGTCCGCGTCGGCCCCGCCGAGGCGAACGACCGCCGGGCTCCGGGTCAGCGCACGCATCGGATCCGGTTCGCACAGGTGCGGATGCGACGCGGCGAGGGCAACGGCCTGCTCGCCCGTGCGCAGCAGCCCGTCCGGCGCCCTGGCGACCAGGGAGGGCAGGTCGGCCGCGACGGTGTCGATCCGGTCACCGCGCCGGCCGGCGACCGCCATGCAGCTCCCACCGAGGTCGATCGCAAGCGTCCAGCCGGCCACGGGCACACTCCTTCTTCCGCTTCGTCTTCCGCCTCGTCCGCGGATTGGACGGTCGCCGGCGGCCCGATGTTCCCGCCGCCGTTCAGACGCGGTCGTCCTCGGCCAGATAGGCCCGGAGCAGCACCCGCGCCCGCGAGAGCCGGGTGCGCACGGTCGCGGCCGAGATGTTGCACAGGGCCGCGATGTCCGCGGGGGCCCAGCCGTGCCCGTACGCCAGCGTGACCACGATCCGGAAGTGCTCCGGCAGCCGGTGCAGCGCGTGCCGCAGCGCGTCCAGTTCCACCACCGTCGACTCATGCGACGCGCCGGTCGGCCGCGGCTCCGGCAGCTCGGCCAGCGGCTGCGGCCGGCGGACGCGCCGGCGGTGCTCGTCGATGGCGGTGTTGGCCACGATCCGGTACAGCCAGGTCCGCACGCTCGACCGGGCGTCGAAGGAGCCACAGGCCCGCCACGCCTTCAGCGTGGCCTCCTGCTGGAGGTCGGCCAGGTCGTGCGGGTCACGGCTGAACCGCCGGCAGAAGCCGCGCAGGTCGGCGTCGTACCGCGCGAGGATGATCTCGAAGGCCGACAGGTCACCCTCCGCACTCCGCCGGATCAACGACCAGTCGTCGTCCGCCGCAGGAGCCTCCACCATCGTTGTCACTGCCGTCTCCGTCATGTCGCGTCGCTGGACTCCGCCCGGCGCCCGGGTGGGCAGCCTCAGGGTGGTCGCGACACGACCGGGAAACGCGCTCAGATGAGCTGATCACCGCACCGCTTCGGCGGACTGTCCTGAGTTGGACGACCACCGCCCGGCGCCTGCGCCCACGAAGTTGCCGGCGGGCACATTCGTGGGTCGCCGAGCGTCCAACTGGACACGACACGCAGAAGGGCGCGCACCATGAACCTGGCTTTCCGCACATCATCCTTACGGCGAGGTGGCCTGGTCGCCGCCATGGCCGTGCTCGTCGCGCTCGCGTCCGGATGCGGCGGCGGTAGCGGTGGCAGTGCGTCCGCACCGGCCTATCACGCGGACGACGCGACGACCGCCTCGGACCGGACCGGCTCGCATGCCGACGACGACGAGGACACGCCCGCGCCGAGGACCACACCGACCAGAGCCACCTCGACCAGGACCACCTCGACCAAGACCGCCTCGACCAGGACCACACCCGCCCGCACGACCCGCCCCTCGACACCGGCGGGCTGCCCGAACAACTCGCTCGAGCACTGCTTCACGTACTCGGGGATGGAGGCCTTCTACAAGGAGGCGATCAAGTTCGTGGACCAGTTCATGGCCGGCAGCTACAAGAACATGCCGAGGCCCGCGCACTACTACTATCTCCGCCACGGGATGACGGCGAGCGGCCCGTGCGGCGGGCCGGACGACACGGCCTACGAGTACTGTCCCGCCAACGACAGCGTCTATCTGGGCCAGGACTCGCTGTGGGAGTTCTACCGGGAGACCGGCGACGCCGGAGCGGTGGTCGGGCTGGCGCACGAGGTCGGACACCACATCCAGACGACGGCCAGGGTCCCGTTGCCGTCAACCGCCGCCCAGGGCATCCGGCACGAGAACCAGGCGGACTGCATCGCCGGAGCATTCGTGCGGTTCGCTGACGGCAAGGGATGGCTGGAGTACCCGGACGACCTCAACGACCTGGACGCCCTGCTCCGCAAGATCGCGTCGGCCGAAGGGCCGGACCGCGACCACGGCACCCTCGCCGAACGGACGAGGTCGATGCGGCTCGGCATCAACGGCGGCCTCAAGGCGTGCAACCCGTTCTTCCCGGCCACCCCCGTCATCAGCTGACGCGGCGGGGTCCGCTCATCGGCTGGCGTGGTGCGGGTCCGCTCATCGGCTGACGTGGTGCGGGGTCCGCGGACCCGGGCCGACCGTCGCGGCCAGGGCCAGTGCCGCGGCCCGGCCGGCGCGGTTGGCGCCGACGGTGCTCGCGGACGGCCCGTAGCCGATGAGGTGGACGAGAGGTTCCCGGACCGCTGCCGTGCCGTCCAGGCGGATGCCACCGCCCGGTTCCCGCAGGTGCAGCGGCGCCAGGTGGCTCAGCGCCGCCCGGAAACCGGTCGCCCAGATGATCACGTCGGCGGGCTCGAACGACGTGCCGGACATGACGCCGCCGGGGACCAGGCGGTCGAACATCGGGTGGCGGTCCAGGGCGCCCTTGGCGAGCGCGGCCCGGACCAGCGTGGTGTAGCCGAGGCCGGTGACGCTGACGACGCTCTGCGGCGGCAGCCCGGCGGCGACCCGGGACGTGACCGACGCGATGACGGCGCGGCCGCGGTCCTCGGTGAACTCGCCGTCGTGGAACTGCGGTGGGCGGCGGGTCACCCAGCGGATCGACGCGGCGACCCCGGGCAGCTCCGACAGGACGTGGACGGCGGAGTTGCCACCGCCGACGACGATCACCCGCTGCCCGGCGAACTCGGCCGGCCCGCGGTAGGCGGCGTAGTGCAGCTGCCGGCCCTGGAAGTCGCCGGCACCGGGGTACGCCGGGATGTAGGGCCGGGTCCAGGTGCCGGTCGCGTTGATGATCGCCCGCGCGTGCCAGTCGCCCGCGTCGGTGGCGACGACGAAGCCGGGGGTGACCGCGCGGACCCGCACCGGCCGCCGCACGTCAAGCTCGAAGTGCCGCTCGTATTCGGCGAAGTAGGCCGCGACCACCGGCGCGGCGGGGCCGTCCGGCGGCGGGACGAAGGGCAGGCCCGGCAGGTCGAAGATGCGGTGCAGGTCGCCGACGCCGAGGGACGGCGCCCGGTGCTGCCAGGCGCCGCCGGGCGCGTCGTCGGCGTCGAGGACGGCGAAGTCCAGGCCGAGCCGGCGCAGGTGATACGCCGCGGACAGCCCAGCCTGTCCCGCGCCGATGACAACGACGTCCGCGTCCACGATGGGGAGAACCCCACCGTGGACGCGGATCTTCCGGTTGGTGACCCAGCTAACGGGTCATTTCGCCTTGCCCTTGGTGAGGCCCCAGGCGGTGGTGTTCAGCGTGTCCTCGGTGCCGAAGAGGCCCTCGTTCGGGAAGAACTCGTCGTCGCCGAAGTCGTAGTCGACGTCGTCCGCGGTGCCGCCGACGTTGTCCGGGCCGACCCCGAAGAGGCCGGGGAACGCGCCGCCGGCGTCCATGAGGTTCGGGGTGGAGTTGAGCGGGTCGGTGTGGAAGTTGCCGTAGAGGTGGCCGCCTTCGTGGGCGACGACGTTGCCCAGGGCCCGCCCGATGAACTTGATCTTGTTACTGGCGGGGGTGATGTACGTGTTGAGCGACGCCGCTCCACTCGGGTCACTCAGCACGTCCAGCAGGACGATCGCGCTGTCCTCGTTCGCGTAGTTGCCCGGGTCGATGAACTGCGCGATGCCGATGGTGTCGATGCCCGACTCGGCGATCGTGCCGCCGACGACGATGCGGTGCACGTTCGGCTGGCCGAACGGGTCCGGGTCGTCGCGGCTGTTGAGGATCTTCAACCCGAAGCGCGGGTTGGTACCGCGGGCTTTCGCGTCGGTGATGATGCTCTCCCGGACCGAGGCGATGACCTCGTTGATCACCTTGTTCTCGTCGGCGGCGGTCAGGCCCCACTTGCCGAGGAAGCCGGCCAGCGGCGAGAGGGTGCGCACCCCGGGACCGCCGAAGATCGCGGTGTTGATCCGGGCGCCGTCGAAGTCCAGGAAGAGGGTCTGGACCGTGCCGTTGTCCTGCGCCTCGGGGCCGGGACGGTAGGCCTCGAGGGTGATGTCGTACAGGCCGGCGGTGCCGCCCACCTCGACGGTGAACCGGCCGGTGGTCGCGGCGACCTGCGACACGACCGCGTTGCCGCCGCCGGGCAGCGGCGAGGACGGCGCGTAGATGAAGCTCGCGTCCTGCTCGGAGCCGAACACGGTCCGACCAGACGGGTCGCGGACGGTGAGCCGGGTGCCGACGCCGGTCACCGACGCGCCCAGGACGTCCCCGGCGAGCAGGTCGACGGCATAGAAGTCCCGGTCGGGGAAGGCGAGCGAGGCGTTGAGCAGGTACGGCCCCTCGCTGCCGGACCCGAGCCCGCTGCCGGAGTCGAACGGGTCGGCGGGGAACACGGTGCCGGTGCCGAACCCGGAGATCAGCAGGTAGTAGGTGCCGGACGTGGTGATCGTGAAGTCGAGCAGGCTGTCCAGGCCCGGTCCGCCGTCGTCGTCGGTGCCGACGAGCACGCCGGCGGCGTCGTACAGGCCGATGACGGTGTCGAGCGACCCGCTCGGCGTGTCGGTCCCGGCCAGCAGCTGCTGGCCCGCGAGCGCGGTGACCTTGATGAAGTCGAAGTCCCCGGTGTCGTCGCCGGCGCTGCCGTGCGGGCCGTCACCGATGTCGCCGCTCGTTGCGATGCCCTTGCGCCCCGCGCCGAACAGCAGGTCCGATGCGATCGGGATGGCGCCGTTGTCCTCCGCGCCCGCGGAGACCGTGGTCAGGCCGACCGTCTCCGGGGAGAGCTGCCCGAGCACGCGCGCCCGGTTGTTGACCTTCTTGCCGGTCCCGAAGCCCTTGACCAGTTCGGCGGTGGCGTGGCTGTCGTTGGAGCCGAACGTGTTGCGCGGCTCCGCCTCGTCGTGCAGCAGCGGTGACGTCGCCGCCGCCGTCAGCGAGTTCTTCTTCAGGTTGGCCCGGGCGGCGGCCTGCGTCCTGGCCACTTCCGACCAGTAGTACTTGTCGACCTTGCTGTTGTCGCGCAGCAGCGCGGTGTAGGGGTTGACGGCGTTCTGCGGGGCCTTCAGCGTCGACTGCTGCTTCGGCACCACCTGGATGCCTGCGGCGAGCTGGCGCTTGATGCCGTCGCTGAGCTCCTTGGCCGGCGCCGCCGTGGCGGGACTCGGTGGCAACGCCACCAGGGCCGCACCCACCAATCCGGCGACGGCGAAACTCGCGAGCCTTTTCCTCACTTGGCCTCCCCATTGAGTCAGGCGTTTCGTGCACGCTATGGCCTGCAAGGTCGTCTCCACTACCCCCCATCGCTGTCAATATCAGATTTAACAGGTCAAATGATCAACGCCTATGTTGATCTCGACGCGCCGGGGCGATTCGGCCTCGCTAGAGTGTTGGGGTGCCGAACGCCGCCAGCCCCACCCAGCGCCTGCTCACCGCCGATGACCTGACCACCCTGCTGGGCGAGCGGTTCGGACTGACCGCCGTCCACTGTGGACCGCTGAGCGGGGGGACGTTCGCCGCGGTGTGGCAGGCGACGCTGGACGACGGGCGCGACGTCGTGGTCAAGGTCGGGCCGCCCGCCGGGGTGCCGCTGCTGCGCTACGAGCAGGGCGTCATCGCGGCCGAGGCGCGCTACTACCGGACGGTCGGCGTGGCGACCCCGCACGTGCCGGTGCCGCCGGTGCTCCACGCCGACGACGACGTGGTGGTCGTCGGGCTGCTGCCCGGCCGGCCGCTGACCGAGCTGCCCGGCGAGGGCGCCGCCGAGACGGTCCGTGAGCAGCTCGGCGTGGCACTGCGGCACCTGCACGCCGTGACCGGCGGGCACTTCGGATACGACGGGGACGGCCGGACGTCCGCGACGACGTGGCGAGCCGCGTTCACCGCGATGACCGCCGACCTCCTCGCCGACGCCGCGGACTGGGGCGTGCCGCTGCCGGTCCCGGCGGACGAGATCCTGGCCACCATCGACCGGCACGGCGACGCCCTCGACGAGGTCGAGCGGCCGGCGCTGGTGCACTTCGACCTGTGGGACGGCAACGTTCTGTGCGAGGGCGCCCGGCTCACCGGGCTCGTCGACGGCGAGCGGTACTTCTGGGGCGACCCGCTGTATGACTTCGTCTCCCCCGCCATCGGCCGCCGGATGGAGGAACTGCCCGAACATCCCGTGTTGCGCGGCTATTACGGCGGCGCCGGACCGCACACGTTCACCGCAACGCAGCGCCGCCGGCTGATGCTGTGCCGGCTGCAGTTTGAAATCCTGCTGCTGGCCGAGATGCCCAGCCGTGGCATGGTCGGCGACGAGGCCCGGCAGCGCCACGAGTGGGTGACGCCGCAACTGCTCGCCGACCATCGAGATCTTGGCCGCCCGGCCACGATGTGATATAGAGGACGCTACATACGGTAAGGGTGTCGATGGGCAGACGACAGGTCCTGATCACCACGGTGTATGGCGTGCTGATGACGGCGCTGGGCTCCGTGGTGTTCGTCGCGCCCGACCTGGATTCCATCGCCTGGGCCGGGATCGGCCTGTGCGGCGCCGGCGCGATCGTGCTCGGCATCCGCCGGATCCAGCCGCAGCGCCCCGGGCCCTGGTGGGCCCTGGCCGGCGCGCTCGTGGCGATGATGGCCGGCGACTTCCTGTTCGGACTGATGGTGGACGCCGGCGCCGACCCGCCGCCGCTGGCCAACCTCTGCTACCTGGCGATGTTCCCGCTCGTGGCGACCGCGCTCATCGGCCTGACCCGCACCTCGTCCGCCCTCGGCGGCCGGGCCGGCCTGCTGGACCTGCTCGCCGTCGGCGGCGCCGCACTGCTCGCCGCGTGGGTGTTCATCGTCAGCCCGCGGCTCGGCACCGGCCCGGTGACCGCCACCGAGTGGTCGATCCAGGCCGCGTTCACCCTCGGCGACGTGATCGTCCTGGTCGTGACCGTCCGGCTGGTCCGCGCCGCGCCGCGCAACCCGTCGGCGGTCCTGCTCGCCGCCGGCGCCGCCGGGATGCTCGTCGGCGATGTGGCGTACGGGATCGCCCAGCCGGACGGCGGGCTGGCGCCGGGCGGCCCGGCCGACCTCGCCTACGTCGTGCTGTACGCGACCTGGGGTGCGGCCGCGCTGCTGCCGTCGATGGTGCGGCTGACCGATCCGCCGGCCACCCCGCCGTCGGGCGACGAGCCGGCCCGCGGGCTCGGCATGGTGCCGCTGCTCGCCGCCGTCGGGGTCGCCTCGGTCGTCCTGGTGGGCCAGGCGCTGACCGGTCCGGTCCACGACGGCCCGGTGATCGCCGTCGCGTTCGGCATCAGCCTCGCGCTGCTGGTCACCAGGCTCAACGACGCCGTGCGCCGGCACGCCGACGGGCTGCGCCGCGAGCGGACCCTGCGGCACGCGGGCACGATCCTGGTCAGCGTCACTGACGCCGGGGCGGTCGCCGTCGCCGTGCGGACCGCGGTCCGCGAGCTGCTGCCGGCCGACACCCCGCACGTCATCGTGGTGGACTCCAGCCTCACCGACCTGCTGCCACTCAACGAGCTGTCCACGCCGCGGGTCGTGCCGCTGCACCTCACCCCACCGCTGTGGCACGAGCGGCTGGGCGACTTCGGCTACGTGCTGGTCTGTCCCCTGGACGCGGCCGTGCTCTACATCGCCGCCGAACGCCGGGACCTGCGCGTCGTCCAGGACGCGGTCACCGTCCTGGCCGGGCAGGCCGCGCTCGCACTGGCCCGGATCGCGCTCACCGAGGCGGCCAGCCGCCGCGACAGCGACGACTACCTGCGAGCCGTCGCCGAGCACACCAACGACGTCGTGCTGGTCCTCGACGACGACGAGCGGATCCGGTACACCAGCCCGTCGGTGACGGACCTGCTCGGCATCTGGCCGACCCCGTTCGCCACGCTGCGCGAGATCGTCAGCCCGGGCGACCGGGACCAGGTCGACGCGACCCTCGGCGTGGCCCTGACCGGCGGCCGGGACGGCACCCGCGACACCTGGAGCCTGCGCCGCCCCGACGGCACCCGCGTGCTGGTCGAGGTCCGCTTCCGGGACCTGCGTGACGACCGTCTCGTCCGGGGCCTGGTCATCACCATGCGCGACGTCACCGAGCAGCGCCGGCACGAGCTGGAGCTGCTGCGCCGCCACTGGGAGGACACCCCGGGCGCGGCGAACCGGGACAACTCGGCCCGGAAGTATCACTGAGAAGCGTCACAGGTACCGCTTGGCCGGTTGGTGGCACTGCGTGCCATGCTGAAGCGTGGCTACCACTGAAGCGGTCCCTGTCGCGCGGCGCCGGTCGCTGCTGCGCCCCCTGATCTTCGCGCTGACCCTCGTCTCCGTCCTGACACTGCTGTTCGGCGTGCCGTGGTGGTCACTGGTGCAGTCGGGCAACGCGTGGCCGCTGGGCGTCCGCGTCACCGGCACCGTGGTCTTCGCCGTGGGGCTGGTCGGGTTCCCGGTGCTGATGATGCTCGGCCACGGCCGCCGGCACCTCGACTGGGCGTCGCGGATCGCCGACACGACCCTCGGCGTGGTGTGGCAGCTGTTCGTCTGGGCGGTCGTCGGTGACCTGCTGCGCCTCGCCCTGCTCGCCGGCGGGGTCGGCGACCCGCTGCGCTCCCGGGTGGTGGCCGGGTTCACCGGGGTCGTCGCGGTCGGGCTGCTGCTGTGGGGCTACGTCGAGGCGATGCGGGTGCCCCGGGTCCGGCGCGTGGAGGTCGCCATCCCGCGGCTCGGCGCCGGCCTGGACGGGCTGAAGGTCGTCCTGCTCACCGACACCCACTACGGCCCGATCGACCGGGTCCGCTGGTCCAAGGGCGTCACCGAGGTCGTCAACGGCCTGGACGCCGACATCGTCGCGCACACCGGCGACATCGCCGACGGCACCGTCGAGCAGCGCACCGCGCAGGCCGCCCCGCTCGGCGACGTCAAGGCCCGCCACGCCCGGGTGTACGTGACGGGCAACCACGAGTACTACGGCGAGGCCGAGGGCTGGCTGCAGCGGATGGGCGAGCTCGGCTGGGAGGCGCTGCACAACCGGCACCTGGTCGTGGAGCGCGGCGGCGACCGTCTCGTCGTGGCCGGCGTCGACGACCGCACCGCCGCCGGCACCGGCCTGCAGGGCCACCGCGCCGACCACGCCACCGCCCTCGCCGGCGCCGACCCGGACCTGCCGGTGCTGCTGCTGGCCCACCAGCCGAAGCAGATCGTCGACGCCGTCGAGCACGGCATCGACCTGCAGCTGTCGGGCCACACCCACGGCGGTCAGATGTGGCCGTTCCACTACCTGGTGCGGCTCGACCAGCCGGTGGTGCAGGGCCTGACCCGGCACGGGGCGCGCACGCAGCTCTACACGAGCCGTGGCACCGGCTTCTGGGGCCCGCCGTTCCGCATCTTCGCCCCGAGCGAGATCACCGAGCTGACCCTGCGCCGGGCCTGACCGCGCCCCGCGCGAGATCGCCCTTCGCCTCGAGCGAGATCACCGAGCTGACCCTGCGCCGAGCGAGCTGACCCCGTGCCAAGCCTGACTGCGCACCCGGCCGGCGGCTGCATTCCGCTTTCCCAGCAACCGTAACCCACCCGACCAAATCCCCCGCCCGGCCCAACACGCAACGTAGTTCCCGCAGCTCGACAGGACCACTCCTATCATGACGGCCGATGAGGTGGCGCGTCAGGGCACAACGGTGACGGGCCACTTGCCGGACTTCACCAGGCGGACCGCGAGCGAACCGACGAACCGGTGGCCGAGCCGGGAGGAGGCGCCGACGACGACCGCGTCGGCCCGCAGCTCCGTCGCGACCCGCACGATCTCGGAGTAGGGGTCGCCGCGGACCGCGACGAACTCGGCGCGGATCCCGGCGTGCACCGAGCCCGCCTCGACCTGCCGCCGCATGTCCTCGGTGGCCTCGGTGATGGCCTGCTCGACCGCGGCGTACGCCCCGGGGGCGAAGACGCTGGCGGTGGGCACACCGGCGACGTAGACCACGACGAGCCGGGCACCCTGCCGGCGGGCCAGGCCGGCGGCATACGCACCGGCCCGCAGCGACGTGTCGGAGCCGTCGACGCCCACGACGATGACCTTCGGGCCGTCCGTGCCCAGTTCGAAGACCACGGCAACAGCATGCCGCAGCCCCCGGCGGATCCGCATCCGGGGGCCGCGGCACAAAAGCGTCTCAGACAGACTCGGCAACCGGCGAAGGGATGGCAGCCGGCCGGTAGATGAACCGGTCGGTGATGCCGAACCGCAGGCCGAAGGCGAGCACCAGGGTCACCAGGTTGGCGACCAGCTCGTTGACGCCGGCCCAGGAGACCAGCACCGCCAGCAGGGGGAGCCGGACGGCCAGGTCGAGGTTGTTGAGGACCACGAACCGGCCGAAGCGCCCGGCCCAGTGCCGGCCCCGCCGGCTGCGGAACACCACCAGGTCGACGAGGACGAAGTTCCAGCAGATGGCGACCTCGGTCGCGACCACGGCCGCCGGCAGGTAGTGCAGGTGCCAGTGGTCGACGAGCAGCCACATGACGGCGAGGTTGGGCAGGACCCCGGAGGCACCGACGGCGCCGAACCCGGCCATGCGCAGCAGGGCCTTCACGCGTGCACCTTCCGGATGATGACCTCCCCGAAGCGGACCACCTCGGTCGACTCGACGACCCCCTGGTGAAGGGTGGGCAGGTCGGCGAGGGTGCTGACGGCCTGGTCCGCCATGACGATGTAGTCGATGCTGGCCGCGCCGGCGGGCAGGATGTCGGCCATGACGGCTGGGTCGGTGTCGACCTTCCACAGCCAGACCGGTTTCGTGAACCCGGCGAGCTTCAGGTCCATCCAGATGTAGTCGTCGGTGACGACGACCGCGTCGCGGCCCACGTTGTCGATGACCCAGCGGGTCGCCGCCCGCGAGTTCGCGCTGCCGTCGAACGAGGCCTGGTCGCGCAGGGTGGTGACCCAGCCGGGCAGGACGAGCAGCGCCGCCAGTACCCCCGCCACCAATGAGAACGACAGACGAAGGCGGGGCAGGCGCGACCAGACGACGTCGCCGGCGCCCGCGATGAGCAGCGCGGCGAAGGGCAGCAGGGCGATGACGTAGGCGAACGGCATGTAGCCGCCCCGGCACATCATCACGACCTGGATGAGCAGCGCGAGGCCGATCGGCCGGAACCGGCGGACCGCGAGCCCGACCGGGATCAGGGCGACCCCGGGCAGCAGCAGCCACGGGTCGAGGTCGGTCCACGACTTGGCCAGGCTGAACGTGCCGGAGGACGGGTCCAGGAGGCTGCCGCTGCCGGAGCGGCCGAAGACCTGCCACCACAGCGCCCAGCTGAGGCTCACGTGCCCCTCGCCGGGCAGCAGCTCGTTCTTCAGCAGGGCGAAGACCGGGTAGGAGGCGACCAGCACCCCGAACGACACGAAGAACACGCCGAGGTTCCAGACGCGGGTGCGCCGGGAGGTGTGCTGGACGAGCAGCCAGACCAGGGCCGGCAGCAGGATGACGATGGTCTCCTTGCACAGCGCGGCCGAGGCGAACCAGATCGCGCTCCACAGGGCCGCGCCGACGCTGCGCCGCGGTGAGGCGGCGGCGGCGAACGCGGCGAGGATGAACATGGTGGCGAGGTTGTCCAGGAACACCATGCGGTGGAAGAAGACCGCGAGGGGGCTGACCGCGAAGACGAACACGGCGACGCCGGACCAGGCGCGGTTGAACCGCAGCCGCCGGGCCAGCAGGAACAGCAGGGCGCAGCTGACCAGCGCGGAGATGAGCATGACCTCCCGGCCGACCATGACCGCGCTGGGTGCCCGGTCGAAGCCGTCGGTGACGCCCGCGTAGCCGGCGATGATGGCCCAGCCGAGGAACGGGTGGTCGTACCAGTAGGTGTAGTGGGACAGGCCGCCGTGGTCGAGCATCGCCCACGCCTGGTTGACGTAGGTGCCCTCGTCGTCGTTGATGCGGCCGGGCCAGCCGTGCAGGTTCCAGCCGTTGACGAACCCGGCGAGGACCAGCAGCGGGGTGAGCACGTAGAGCGACTTGCGGTGGTGCCGCCAGCGCGACTCCCGCACCGGCGAGGCGACGGGCGCGCGGACCGGGCTGCGCTCGATTTCCAGGACCGCGGTCATGCGGGGGTACCTTCCAGAGCCAGCGGACGGTGGTGGCCGCCGTGGGCGGTCTTGTGCCAGGTGGTGTTGCCGTCCACGTGCTGCCACACGGCCCAGAACGCGGCGCCCATGAGCACCCACTGGTAGACGGGCGCGCCGAGCAGCAGGAACGCGTAGTGCCGCCAGAGGACCTTCTGCCGGTAGGCGCGCGCGAACTCGCGCAGCCCGACGATCTGCGTCGCCAGGGTGATGATGATCGGCACGAACGGGGCGTACATGAGCATCGCCACGAACACGGGCACCTTGAGCCAGAAGATCGTGACGATCGACAGCGGCAGCAGCAGCGCGGAGAACGCCTGCAGGAACGGGGTCGCCAGGATGTAGCCGGCGAGCGCCCGCTGGCGCAGGGTGGGCAGCGTCGCCCAGCGGCCCTCGAGCAGGATGCTGAGGAAGCCCTGGTTCCAGCGGACCCGCTGCCAGAACAGTGACCCGGACCGGCGGCTGCCGATGGTCTGCGGCACCTCCTCGCGGGTGGCGAGCTCCGGTTCGTAGGCGGCCACCACGCGGGCGTTGTACCGGGTGCACAGCAGCACGCCGAGCGCGCAGTCCTCGGTGAGGTTGTCGGGCCAGCCGCCGGCCTGTTCCAGCATCGGCCGGCGGATGAACACGGTGTTGCCGCCGAGCGGCACGAACCCGGTCCGCACCTGGTAGAACATGCGGCTGGTGAACCAGAAGAAGTACTCCATCACGTTGTGGACCTTGAACCAGTCGCGGACCCTGGTGCCGAGCGTCATCAGCTGCACCCCGCCCTGCACGACGTCGGCGTCGGTGCAGCCGAACAGCGTGTTGACCCGGGTCAGCAGCTGCGGCGCGACGTCGTCCTCGGCGTCGACGACCCCGATCACGGTGCCGGTCGCGACCTCCAGCGCGGCGTTGAGCTGCCGCGGCTTGTTGGATCTGGAGTACGCGCGCACGACCGTGCGGACCCGCCCGTGCGGGTCGTAGTTGGCCTGGACCCGCTGGACCTCGGCGATCGTCGCGTCGTCGCCGTCGCACAGCGACACGAGGATCTCGTAGTCGTCGTGGTCCTGCTGGAGCAGGTGGCGCAGGGTGCCGGCGATGACGTACTCCTCGTTGAGCGCCGGCACGATGATCGAGAAGCGTTCCTTGATCTCGTCGGGCACCGCGGCCGGCCACCGCATCTGTTCGACGGCTTCGGGGGTGCGCCAGCCGTACAGCCGCCACCGGACCTCGAGGGCGCCGACGACGGTGTTGTACGACGCGACGAGGGTCACCAGCAACGCCAGGACGGCGGCGCCGGACAGTGGTGAGACGGCAAGCGCGACGGTGGCGGCGCCGATGACGCCGAGCAGCGCGGCCCAGCGCAGCGCCGGGGTGCCGAACCAGGTGACCAGGCGCAGCCACGGCAGCTGGCGCAGGTAGAGCATCCCTTGCCGCAGGTCGCCCTTGCTGGCGCCGGCGTGCCGCTGCCCGAAGTCCAGCGGCAGTTCGGTCCGGCGGAGTCGGGGGTACCGGGCCAAGATCTCCAGCAGGATCTTGAAGCCCCGTGACCGCAGCTTGTCGGTGTCCATTTTATCGAGACGAACCCCGAAAAATCCGGTCATGGGGTCCGTCACGCCGCGCAGCGCGAACGGAAAAGCGAGCCGCGCGAGGAGCGTGGAGCCGGTCGAGACGACGCGGCGCACCGGGCCGTCGAGGCCGCCGCTGGAGCCGCCCTCGCAATAGCGGCTCGCCATCACCAGGTCAACCTCGTCCAGCGCGGCCAGCATCGCCGGGACCAGCTCCGGCGGGTGCTGCAGGTCCGCGTCCATGACCAGGGCCTTCAGCGCCCGGGCCCGCCGGAACCCGTCGACGACCGCGCCGGCCAGCCCGCCGACCCGCTGCCCGCCGGTGCGGTGGAACACCCGCACCCGCAGGTCGTCGCGCTCGAGCCGGGCCGCCGCGAGGGCGATCGCGTCGACGGTGTGCTCGTTGTCGCTGTCGTCGACGAACAACAGCTCGACGCCGTGCAGTACCGCCGCCAACCGCTCGATCAATGGACCTACGTTGTCTTCCTCATGTCGGCAGGGAATGACGATCGTGGCCGTGGGGGTCACGTGCTTCTCCTTCAACAGGTTCACAACCGGATGACCGAACAGCGCGCCAGTGCGCCGCCGCCGCTGTCGAAGTACTCGACGGTGAAGGTGTGATCGCCTTCAGCCAGGGCGGTTTCGAACGTGTACGTGGTCGGCGGGTGGTCGGACCATCCGTCGATCACCACGGCTCCGTCGATCGAGACGCGGATGCCGTCGTCACTGGTGGCGGTGATGCGGTACGTGCCGGCGGCCAGGTGGTCGGTCCTGGTCCAGCGGGCGGAGAACCCGTCGGCGGGCAGGCCCTCGGCCGGGGCCTCCAGGCCCCAGTCGTGGTCGACGGCCAGGTCCTGCCGGGTGAGCACGGGTGTTCCGGTGGCGGTTGTGTTGGTGTAGAAGGACGCCGTCCACGGGGTGGGTGGCGGCGGGTCGGCGGTCTTGTCGTAGCTGAGCCGGGCGATGGCCCCGGCGGCCTTCTCGTAGTACTCGACGACGATGACGTGGGCACCCTCGGCGAGGTTGCGCTGGACCACGAACATCGTCGGCGGCTGGTCGCGCCATTCGTCCAGGACGAGCACACCGTCGACGTAGAGCCGGGCGCCGTCGTCGGCGAGCAGCTTGAACGTGTAGACGCCGGCGGCGAGGTTGTCGGTGCGGGTCCACCGGGCCGAGTACCCGTCGGCCGGCAGGCCGGGGCCGGGCGAGCCGAGGCCCCAGTCGAAGTCGACGGCGGGGTCCTGGCGCAGCATCGCCGGGGCGCCGGCGAGGTTCGTGCCGAGGTAGTAGACACCGTCCCAGCCGGGCGGTGAGGTGACGTCGCCGACCCGGCGGTAGCCGAACTGCAGCCGGGCGCCGGCGGCGTTCTCGTAGTACTCGACGCGGATCGTGTGCGCTCCGCCGTCGGCGATCAGCTTGTCGGCGGTGAACTCCTCGTTCTGCTCCCGCCACTTGTCGAGGATCAGCTGGCCGTCGACGTACACCCGGATGCCGTCGTCGCTGGCGCCGCTGAACCGGTAGAGCCCGGACGGCAGCACGTCGGTGCGGGTGTAGACGGCGACGAAGTGATCGACGCCGATCCCGTTGCCCGGGCCGCCGTCCCCGTACGGGTGCTCGATCGCCGTTTCGGTGCGCTGGAAATCGGGCGCCCTGACCGGGATCGACGGCTGGGAGCCGGCGCCGGGCGTGTTCCAGTAGCTCGCCTGCCACGGCGGCGCGGGCGGCAGGTCCCCGGCTCGGTTCCAGGCGAGCCTGGCCAGGGCGCCGGCCGCGTTCTCGTAGTACTCCATGACGATGGTGTGCGCGCCGCCGCCGAGCGCCAGCCGGGCGGGGTAGGACGTGACGCCCTGGTCGGCCCAATGGTCGATGACCTTCTGCCCGTCGACCCAGAGCCGGACCCCGTCGTCGGACGTGGTGGTGAAGTCGTAGTAGCCGGCGGTCAGCGTCACCGACCGGGTCCACCGCGCAACGAAGTGGTCTGCGTCGATCAATGGGTCGGGCGAGCCGAGGCCCCAGTCGTGGTCGACGGCCGGCTCGTCCCGGCTGAGCTGCGGCCGGGTCGCCGGGATCGTCGGTGCGGTGCCGGCGCCCGGGGTGTTCCAGTACTCCGCGGTGAACACGTCGCGGGGCTGGTCCGGAGTGGTCTCCCAGGACAGCTTCGCGCTGGCGTCCACGACGTTGTCGTAGAACTCCATCCGCACCCGGTGCTGCCCGGCAGCGAAGTCGACGACGTAGTCGTAGGCCGTCGGGCCCTGGTCGTGCCACTGGTCGATGACGAGCTGGTCGTCGAGGTACAGGCGGGCGCCGTCGTCGGAGGCGATCGTGAAGCGGTACCGGCCGGCGGCGAAGAACTCCGTCTTGGACCAGCGGGCGGAGAAGTGGTCGGCCTGCACCCCGGGGCCCGGTGGCTCGACCGACCAGATGAAGTCGACCTTCGGGTCCTGCCGGGTGAGCGCGGGCGCGCCGGACAGGTCCTGGTTGTTGAAGTACTCCCCCAGGAACGGCGCCGACGGCGCGTAGTTCGCCGTCCACGTCGCCGGCTGCGCTTCTTCTGTGGGCGGCGTGGTGATGAAGTGGCGGATCGCGCCGCCGTCGGACCAGCCGGTGAAGTGGTACATCGTGCCGTCCGTGCCCTGGGCGGAGGGCGGCGCGGCGATCTCCCGCTTGAACCCGACGACGCCGTGGACGGTGTCCGGGGTGGCGATCGGCACCCCGTCGAGGGTCAGCCCGAGCCCCGGCGGGTTGGTGCGCAACGTCATCAGCGACGTCCGCGGGTAGATGAACACCGATTTTCGGCTGCTGAGCCCGTTGCGGTCGGTGACGGTCACGGCGATCTCGAACCAGGTGTCCGCGGACGCCTCGCCGGTCACCGGGATCGTGAACGTGCCGACCCGGCCGGTCAGCGGCCCCAGGAACGGGTGGACGTGGGTGTTGTGGTGCAGGAACACCTCGGTCTTGATGTCGCCGTCGCTGACGTCGTAGCCGGCGGCCTCGGTGCCGAACGCGTTGTAGGTGATCGTGTCGCCGGAGTTGTACCGGGCGCCGTCGACGGGCGCGGCGACCTGGACCGTGGGCGGCGCGCCGACCTGCACGACGATCGGCTTGGACGCGACGGTGTTCTGCCCGTCGGAGACGGTGAGCGTCACCGTGCGGACGCCGATCGTGGCGTAGGTCTTCGTCGGGTTCGGCGCGGTGCTGCTGGTGCCGTCGCCGAGGTCCCAGTGATACGTGAGGTCGTCGCCGTCCGGGTCGCTGGTGCCGGCGCTGCTGAAGTGCACGGTCAGCGGCTGCTGCCCGCCGGTGGAGTCCGCGGTGGCACGCACGACCGGCGCGCTGCCGGCGAGGCTGTAGGAGACCTTGTACAGCTGGCCCGGGAAGTACGTGATGTAGTACAGCGAGCCGTCGGGCCCGACCTTCAGGTCCACCACGCTGCCGGCGTCCGGGTCGAAGTCCTTGACCTGGGTGATCTGGCCGGCGTCGTCGAGCAGCGCCTGCTTGATGAAGCCGCGCGAGTAGTCGCCGAAGAACATGCTGCCCTGGTACTCGGCGGGGAACTGGCTGCCGTGATAGATCGGGCCGGCGGTCACCGCGCCGCTGCCGCCGTCGTGGTTGTAGGCGTGCAGCGGTTCCACGTACCCGGTGCACGTCGCCGTGCAGCGGCCCTCGTTGACCGGCCAGCCGTAGTTGCCGCCCTTGACGATGAGGTTGAGCTCTTCCCAGGTGTAGTCGCCGACGTCACCGCCGTAGAGCCGCCCGGTGGCGCTGTCGAACTGGAACCGCCACGGGTTACGGAAGCCGTATGCCCAGATCGCACCGAGTTTTCCGGGCTGCCCGGCGAATGGATTGTCGGGTGGAATGGAACCGTCCGGGTTGATTCGCAGGATCTTGCCGTGTGGGTTGGTCAGATCCTGTGCGTTCGGTGGATAGCCGTTGTCGCCCACGGCGAAGTAGAGCTTTCCGTCCGGGCCGAACCTGATGCTTCCACCGACGTGCAGCAACTGCGACGGCGATTGTGTCTGAAATATGGTGTACGGCCCGTCGGTGCCGATGTCACCGGACGCGTCGAAACGCACGAGGTGATTCAGCAGGTCGTGCCCGGTGTAATAGAAGTAGACGTAGTGGTTGGCGACGCCGAATCCCGGGTCGAACGCGACACCGATGAGCCCCCGGTCCCCCGACGCCTCCGAGGGCAGGTCAGCGAAGGGTTCGGGGAGCAGATGGCCGTCCTTGAAGATCTTGATTTTGCCGGTGCGCTCCAGGATGAAGATGCGCCCGTCGGGGGCGATCTCGAATCCCGAAGGACCGTCGAGTCCCGACCCGAGGACCAGTTGCGTGGTGAATCCGGGTGGGGTCGCAGCACCAGCCGGCGGCACCGGACCGACCAGTGACGCCACCAGTGTCAGCAATGCGACAAAAGCCAGGCACTTGCGCAACTTCCCACCCCACAGTCGTCCCTCGGCGTGAATCCTCGGGTCGCCGTGTGATGCGGCAATAGCAATTCATCGAATGAACGGTGACGAAATTGCGTCGGCATTGTTTCGCCGCCGCCGTTCATGTCGCGCTCGCACAGAAATGCGGCGCAGTTGTTCTTCCGGAAACATGCCGGAGGCTAGACAGTTATTGACGCCACCACCGGTAGCGAGGCGTAGCCGCGCAGCACCCGGGTGCGCCGGCGGCGCGGGGGGCCGTCAATGGCGAGGTCCGGGTGCCGATCGAACAGCGCCTTCAGGCCCACCTCACCTTCGAGGCGGGCCAGCGCGGCGCCGAGGCAGTAGTGCACGCCACCGGAGAACGACAGGTGGTCCCGGGCGTTGGACCGGGTGACGTCGAAGCGGTCCGGGTCGGCGAACACCGCGGGGTCGCGGTTCGCGCCGCCGAGCATGGGCACGACCACGTGCCCGGGCTGCAGCCTGGTGCCGGCGATCTCGACGGGCCGCTGGCAGACCCTGGCCGTGTTCTGCACCGGCGAGTCGTAGCGCAGCATCTCCTCCACGGCGCCGCGCCACAGCCCCGGATCCGCCTTCAGGGCCTCGAGCTGATCCGGGTGCGCCATGAGCAGCGCGGCACCCGTGCCGAGGAGATTGACGGTCGTCTCGAAGCCCGCGGCGAGCAGCAGGCCGGCGGTGGCGAGGAGCTCGTCGTCGGTGAGCTGCTCCCCCTCCAGGTGCACCAGCTGGCTGAGCAGATCGTCGCCGGGCGCCCTCCGGAGCCGCTCGAAGTGACCGCGCATCCAGGCGTTGCTCCGCCGGATGCCGATCTCCGTCCGCCGGTACTGCCGGTAGGACAGGCCCAGGTCAAGGGTCGGCGCGGCCGCGGTGCCCCAGTCCAGGAACTGCCGCCGCATGTCGAGGGGGACGCCGAGGATGTCGGCGATGACGGTGACGGGCAGCAGCGACGCGTAGCGCTCCACCAGGTCGAACCGCGGCCCCAGGTCGTGCAGCAGTTCCTCGGCGGTCTGCTCGATCTTGGGCCGCAACGCCTCGATCGCCCTGGCCGTGAAGACCTTCGAGACCAGGCGCCGGTAGCGGGTGTGATCCGGCGGGTCGGTCACCAGCATCGACGGCGGGTCGACCGGGCCGATCGGCGCGGTGCGCCGGCTGAGCCGCCACAGCAGCGCGACGGGCGTGGGCAGCCGCCGGTCACTGAACCCGACGCCGAACGCCTCGCTGCGCAGCACCGCGGACGCGACGTCATGCCGGGCCGTGGCCCACATCAGGCTGCCGCGGACGAGCGGACCCTGCTCGCGGATCCGGTCATAGAAGGGGTACGGGTCCTCGCGCACCTCGGGATCGACGAAGTACCGCGCCTGGACGTCCCCCTTGCGGGCCGCCGCGTTGATCCCCATCCGCGCGAACCCGTGCTTCGTGGCCCACCGCAGCACCGTCCCGGTCATGGTACTAGACGGTACCACGGGCTCCGGAGTTGACCTTGGACAATCTGACTGCCTATGACCAGTCAGATTGTCCAAGGTCAACGACGATCAGCCGGTCGCGCGGGGACGGGTGGTCACCGCCGAGAGGGGGACTGCTACGTCCTCGAGGGACTTGCCCTCGGCGTCGACGCCGAGGAACCATTCGACGACGCCGCCGATGATCATCACCGCGGCACCGATGAGATAGCCGATGAACAGCTTGCCGGGGTCCTCGCCCTCGCCGATCAGCCAGCCGTAGAAGATCGGGCCGATGGCGCCGAAGCACTGGGCGATGGCGAAGAACACCGCGATCGCCTGGGCCCGGATCTCCAGGGGGAAGATCTCGCTGACCGTCAGGTACGCCGAGCTCGCGCCGGCCGAGGCGAAGAAGAAGATGACGCACCAGGCGAGGGTCTGGGTGAACGCGTTGAGCATCCCCGCGTTGAACATCCACGCCGAGATCGCCAGGAGCACGCCCGACAGCACGTACGTGCCGGTGATCATCTTGCGCCGGCCGATCGAGTCGAAGAGGTGCCCGAGCAGCAGTGGGCCGGCGAGGTTGCCGAGGGCGAAGGCGATCAGGTAGATCGGGGTCTTCTCCGCGTCGACGTCGTAGAACTTCGCCAGGACCAGGGTGTAGGTGAAGAAGATCGCGTTGTACAGGAACGACTGCGTGATCATCAGGGTCGCCGACAGCGCGGACCGGGACGGCAGCTGCCGGAACAGGACCTTGATCAGCGACAGGTACCCGTGCGACGCGGACGTCCGGATCTCGATGGCCTTGCTCTCATCCAGTGGGGCGAGGGTCTGCCCGGAGCGCTCGACGTCGCGTTCGATCGAGGCGATGCTCTCCTCGGCCTCCTGCTCGCGGCCGTGCATGACCAGCCAGCGTGGACTCTCCGGCAGGTGTTTGCGGAGGTTCCAGATGGCCAGGCCGATGATCGGGCCGATCAGGAAGCCCAGCCGCCAGCTGATGTTCAGCGAGATGTGGTTGAGCAGGATGTACGTGCCGAGGGTGCCGATGATGGCGCCGCCCCAGTAGGTGCCGTTGACGCCGATGTCGACGCGGCCGCGGTATCTGGCCGGCATCATCTCGTCGATCGCCGAGTTGATCGCCGCGTACTCGCCGCCGATGCCGGCGCCGGCGATGAATCTCGTCAGGTAGAGGAACACCAGGCTGAGCGTGCTGTTGCCCCAGGTCAGCGCGGTCAGGGCGTTGCCCGCGAGGTAGACGCCGAGGGTGACGACGAACAGGTTCTTGCGGCCGAGGGCGTCGGACAGGCGGCCGAAGAGCAGCGCGCCGAACACCTCGCCCAGCAGGTACACGGTGGCGATGGCGCCGACCTGGGTGCTGCTGAGACCGAGCGTCTCCTGCCTGTTGAGCACCGCGCCCACGGCGCTCGCGATGGTGATCTCCAGGCCGTCGAGGACCCAGGCCGTGCCCAGTGCCAACACCATCCTGGTGTGGAACGGGGCCCAGGTCAGCCGGTCGATCCGGGCGGGGATCAGACTGCGGATGATGCCGCCGGTCGGCGCCGGGGCAGACTGCGTGTCGGACAAGGTGCACCTCCCAGGATTCCCTCCCAGCCCCGTGCCCCCATCGGCGAACCTCAAAACGCCACTCTTGACGCCCCCGCACGGATCGACCACCCTAAGTGTCGAGAGAGCGCTCTCTTCCCGCTTTGCGACCGACGCCCGCCAGCACCGGCCATCCGCCCTCCCGGTGCATCGACGTGGTGCGGCGGCGGTCAACCATGCCCCCAACCGGGTCAACCATGCCCTCCACCCAGGGAGAGACCATGCACAGAATGAAGGGCCGGCGCCTCGCCGGCCTGCTCGTGGCGACCCTGATCGCCGGGTACGCCGCCATCACCATCACCTCCGAGGCCAGCGCCGCCGGCCCGCTGCTGTCCCAGGGCCGCCCGACCACGGCCTCCTCGACCGAGAACGCCGCATCGGGCGCCGCCCTGGCCACCGACGGCAACACCGGCACCCGCTGGTCCAGCGCGTTCAGCGATCCCCAGTGGATCCAGGTCGATCTCGGCGCCACCGCCGCCGTCGACCAGGTGGTGCTCAACTGGGAGGCCGCCTACGCCCGGTCGTTCACCATCCAGCTGTCCACCGACGGCACCACCTGGACGACCGCCTACTCGACCACCACCGGCGCCGGCGGCATCCAGACCCTCGCGGTGTCCGGCAGCGCCCGGTACGTGCGGATGAACGGCACCGCCCGGGGCACCGCCTACGGCTACTCGCTGTGGGAGTTCCAGGTGTTCGGCACGATCGGCGGGACCGGCTGCGGGACCGCGAACGCCGCCCAGGGCCGCCCCACGACCGCGTCGTCGACGGAGAACGCCGCGTCCGGCGCGGCCCTCGCGACCGACGGCAACACCGGCACCCGCTGGTCCAGCGCGTTCAGCGACCCGCAGTGGATCCAGGTCGACCTCGGCGCGACGGCGACGGTCTGCCAGGTGGTGCTCAACTGGGAGGCCGCCTACGCCCGGTCGTTCACCATCCAGCTGTCCACCAACGGCACGACGTGGACGACGGCCTACTCCACCACGACCGGCACCGGCGGCATCCAGACCCTCACCGTGTCGGGCAGCGCCCGGTACGTGCGGATGAACGGCACCGTGCGGGCCACCGCCTACGGCTACTCGCTGTGGGAGTTCCAGGTGCGCACGACCGGCGGGCCGACGTCGCAGCCGCCGACCTCACAGCCGCCGAGCTCGCAGCCGCCCGGGTCGTTCTGGGGCGACACGTCCACGATCCCGAACCCGAGCAACGTCGTCATGGTCAAGGTGCTGAACCGCACCAACGGCCAGTACCCGGACAGCCAGGTGTACTGGAGCTTCAACGGGCAGACGCACAGCATCGCCGAGCAGCCCTACCTGGACATGCCCGCCAACTCCGCCGGCCGCATGTACTTCTACCTGGGCAGCCCGAACAGCCAGTACTACGACTTCATCGAGTTCACCGTCGGGCCGGCGGTCTTCAACGGCAACACGACCCGCGTCGACGCCTTCGGCCTGAAGCTGGCGATGCGGCTGCACGCCCGCGACGGCTACGACGTGCAGGTCGGCGAGGACCAGGCGACGTTCGCCGAGAGCCGGGCGACGACGTTCCAGCGGTTCATCGACGAGGTCCCGGCCCAGTTCGACGTCCTGGCCCAGTCGCAGGCGCCGTACCGGATCATCGCGCCGGGCAGCGACCCGACGTTCCGCACCGGCGGCGTCAACGCGAACTACTTCACCGCCTACGCCTCGCAGTACGGCATCAACGCCCCGACGTCGGACGTCTTCGGCTGCGCCGGGGTCCTCGCCAACGACCCGGCGAACTGCGCGGCGCTCAACCGGCACGTGCGGCAGCTGCCGCAGTCGCAGTGGTCGACGCCGAGCCTGTACTACCAGGCCGCGCCGGCGAACTACTACGCGAAGTTCTGGCACGACCACGCCATCGACAAGCTGTCGTACGGGTTCCCGTACGACGACTACGCCGGCCAGTCGTCGTTCATCTCGCACGGCAACCCGCAGTGGCTGCTGGTGGCCGTGGGCTGGTAAACACCCCGCACATGAACGGGCACCCCTGGAACTCCAGGGGTGCCCGTCACATGTCGCGCAGCGTCAGGAACTGCCGCCCGGCTGGAGGACGCCGTTCACCGTGAGGGTGTACGGCGCGTACTGCTGGACCTGCTCCGTCGGCTCGTCGTAGGCGACGACCGCCACGACCTTCGGGAACAGCGACAGCAGCGCCAGCTGGATCCAGTTCAGCGAGACGGTGTTCTTCCCGGTGAACTCGAACTGCCAGGCGAGGTGGTTCGCCTCGTCGATGCCGACGAGCTTGACGTGCCAGTTCTTGACCGCGACCGGCTTGATCTCCGTCGGCGAGTCGAACGGGGCCAGGCTGGACCCGTCGCTCAGCAGCGTGCCGCCGAGGGTGATGTCGTCGAGGAGCAGACCGCCCTCGTTGACACCGCCGTCGCTGACGTAGCGGAAGCCCAGCAGGATCGACTTGCCCGCGTACGCGGACAGGTCGTAGCTGTGCGCCTCGAAGCCGGTCGTCGTGCCGTTCAGGCCGGGCCCGAGCGGCGCGTCGACGGTCCGGTCACCGGGGATCGCGGTGTAGGTCGTGCCACCGTCGGTGGAGACCACGACGTAGCCGTAGTCGTAGCCGAGCTCGGCGCCGTACTTCGCCTGGAAGGACAGCGTCGCGTTGGTGGCCGGGACCGTCACCGGGAGGACCGCGGTGGCGTCGGTGTTGTTGGCGTTGCCCGAGAACAGCACCGAGTTGCCCGGCCGGTCGGGGTCGTTGTTCACCAGCGTCCAAGCCAGCGGCAGAGCCGGCAGCTGGGCGGCGCCCGTGAACTTCAAGGACCGCAGGTCCTTGCCCTTGATGGCCGTGCCGTTCTTCTGCAGCAGCACGTAGTCGGCACCGTTGGGCGCCGCTCCGGGCACGCTGTAGCTCTGCGTGTTCGCGAGGTTGACCGAGGAGCGGACGCTCTTCGACGTGACCTTCTTCTTGTCCGCACCGAGCACGATGCTGAACCGCGAGTCGTCAAGGAGCTTGTCCAGCAGCACCGACGACTGGTAGTCGTGCAGCACCGTGTACACGTCCTTGGCGCCCTCGGCCTTCACCGCGGCGTCGAGGCTGGCGAGACCCTGCAGACCGGCGTCGCGGTGCAGCTTCTCGATGATGTCCTGGCCGTAGTGGTCGTAGAGGTACAACATCAGCTGGTATGCGTTGCCGTAGTCGGCGAGCACACCGGCGCCGCTGCCGCCCTCACCCCAGAGGTTGAGCGAGTTCTGGGAGCCACCGCAGTCACGCGGGTTGGGGTTGAAGGGTGTCTGCACCGGGCCGTAACCCTGGAAGCAGTACAGGTGGCTGTCGCCACCCTTGTCGTAGACCGTCTTCGTGCCGTCGACGTAGCCGGTGAGCGTCTGCGCGAAGTCGGACAGACCCTCGTTCATCCAGGTCGTCTCGTTCGGGTCGACGTAGGACAGCAGCAGGTGCTGCCACTCGTGCGCGAACGTGCCCTCGTAGAGGGTCGGCCTGGCCGGGCGGCTGACGCACACGTCACTGGACGGCGCGTCGACGGGGTTGGCACCGGTGCGGTGCTCCCAGTCGTACGCGTCGATCGTCATGACGTTGCGGTCGAACAGCTCGTTGAACTGCGTGGAGAAGAAGCCGGCGATGTAGGTCGTCGCGGCCGGGAACGTGTAGTAGTTGTCGTCCCGGACGTTGTCGACCAGCGTCACCGTCTTCTCGCCGCCGCCGGTGTACACGCCGCCGTTGCCGGAGGCGTCCGGGCCGAGCAGCGCGTTGCTGCCGTCCCGGTCCGGCGGGGTGCTGAAGGCGGCGGTCTCCTTCGGGTACATGTTGGTGTCGAACTCGTGGATGAAGTTCGCCACCTGAGCGTCGGTGACCGTGGTCGTGTTCGGCACCGCGTTACGGCAGTCGCCCGCCGGGAACGAGGTGTCGACCGCGACCCAGACCTCGATGTGCTCGCCGACCCCGCGCAGGACGTAGTCCTTGCGGTACAGCCGGCCCTGGTAGTCGTCCGAACCCAGCCACTGACGGACCGTGCCGACGGCCGGGGTCTCCCCCGCGGCGAGTGCCCGCCGCTGCGCCGGCTTGGCCATCTTCGACGGGTCGACCAGCTTGCCGTCCAACGTGAACTGCGTGCGGGTCAGGTGCCGTGTGTCGGACGCCGTGCTCGCACTGGACGCCGCAGGCGCCTTGACCGGGGCCGCCGATGCCGGGGAACCCGGCAGCGCGACGAGCACCGGCACGGCGAGGACGACGACCGCGGTCGTGACCAGGCGTTTTCGCACCATGAAGCCTCCTCAAGTCGGTCTGCCGCACCGGACGGGGTGACCGGGACCGGAAACGGGCAGACCGCCCGTGATGATATTGACAACGCACACTATCGCCGGGGGATCCATCGGCGAGGTTCGCATCGAAGTGCGAGGGTGTAGACGAGGGATCGCTTGCATCGGGTGCCGTCAATGTACTGATTCCGTCGGCAGCGGTTGCGCATACCGTGGACCCGTGATCGACCTGGACGCCGCGCCGGTGCGGCCGCGCGCCGCCGGGCGGCGGCGGGTGCCGTGGTGGGCGGTGCCGCTCGTCCTGGCTGCCGTCGTGCCGGCCGTCCTCGAGCTGCGCCCGCCCGCGCCGCTGGCGCCCGTGGTCCAGCTCCCGCCGGGCACGATGCGGCTGGCCGGCGCCGGCGACGCGTTCTACGTGCTGCGCGGCAACGGCACCCTCGCCTGGAACGTGACCGCGTACGCCTGGTCCGACGGCACCGAACGCTGGCGCCGCCCCCTGGCCGGCCCGGACCCGGATCTCCTGGTGGTCGCCGATGCGGTGCTGGTCACCCACCAGCCGTGCGACCCGCAGCACGCGCCGTCCGTGGACCGCCTCGACCCGGCCACCGGTGCTCCGCTGTGGACGGCGCGCGGTGCGGTGCACGCGGTGACCGCCGCCGGTGACCTGCTGCTCGCCGAGGGCCCGGACTGTGGCGCCCGCCGCCGGGTGCAGCGCCTCGCGGCGGTCGACCCGGCGGACGGCCGGCCGCGGTGGACGGTGCGGTTCCCGGCCGGGCGGCTGGTCGTGGCCGGCCGGGACTGGTTCGCCGCGGTCGACGAGGCGGGCACCCTGGACACGTACACCATGAACGGCGGCGGACGCATCGGCGGCGGGACCGTCACGGAGACCTCGTTGCTGCTCGCCGCGGGCGGCAGCGTGATCGCGGCCGACCAGCCCGACCCCGGACGGCCGGGACGGCTCACCGGGCTGCCGCACGCAGCGCCGAGGCCGGCGTGGAGCGTCCCGCTGGACGGGACCACGGCGGCGTGCGGCCCGTGGCTGTGCGTGACCACTCCCGCCACGGACGGCGGCACGACGGCCGCGCTCGATCCGGCGACCGGCCGGATCCGGTGGACGGCCCGCGCACTGCGGCAGCCGATCTCCGGGGCGGGCTACGCGATCGACGCCGGCCCGCGGATCGTGCGGTGGAGCGACGGGCAGGAACGGCCGCTGCCGGGCTGGCGGCTGTTGCCTGGCGTGGACGGCTCGGTCGCCCCGGTCGTGCAGCGGGGCGGCACCGCCGGCGTCGTCGACCTGACCCTGGGCCGCCTCGACGTGCTCGGCACGCTGCCCGGCGCCCAGGTCCGTTGCCTGGCCGGCGGGCCGCGGCCGACCGGGCTGGGCCTGGTCTGCGTCGACGCGGACGGCCGGACCCGCCTGTGGCGGCGGGCCGGCTGACGCCCCAGCCACCGTCAGCAGGCGGGCGCGGCGCCGCCGGACGTCGAGGCGATGTAGGCGTGGCTGATGTACTGCCCGGCGCCGACCCGGTCCCAGCGGGTGGTCGTGCCGTACGGCCCGGCGATCGACTGGCCGGTCACCCAGCACTCGATCGGGACCTGGGCGTAGGTGGCGGCGTACCCCTTGCTCGCGAACGTCGACGCGGCACCGGCGCGGATGTTCAGCGGGCCGCTGCCGACGACGCCCCGCGGGCCGCCGGCGGTCCACAGGTAGGCGACGTCGACCCAGGAGTTCGTGGTGAGCTGCAGGCCGTCCCAGAAGACGCCGTCGGCGAGGTCGATCCCGGCCGGGTTGGCCACGGTCCGCCCGAACTGGTCCTTGCCGCCGTTGTACCCGTTCTGGTACGCCGCCTGCGCCTCCGGCCGGCCCTGCGGGAGGTCCTTCCACGACTGCCTGGTCGCCGACGGGTTCCAGTAGTCGTCCGTGGTGTTCCACGGCCCGACGTCCCAGACCGGGGCGAACTCGCAGCGCGCGCCGCTGGTCGTGCAGACCCGCACGGTGTAGTCGCCGGTGTTCTTCGGCGCCAGGCCACGGCGGGACGGCAGCGCCACGAAGTGGTCGCGGTTCGTGATCACGTGGCCGTTGGCGGTGGTGCCGCCGACGAGCCCTTCGCGGGTCGCGTAGATCCGGTAGACGGACCCGACCGCGGCGAGCGACGGCGTGCCGGGCGCCGCCGAGGCGGTCAACCGGACCGAGGTGACGGTCGCGGCGCCGGTCAGCAGCACCCGCACCTGCACGGTGCCGACCGGCTCCGGCAGGACCTCGCCCGCCGTCTGCCATTCGGTCCACCGCTCGCCGGCCAGGCCGCGGACCTCGACCTCGACCCCGGCCGGCGAGCCGGCGACCTGCGCGGTGACCTGAGCGGTGACTCTGCCGGCCGGGGTGGCCAGGACGTGCGGCGCGGTCAGCAGCAGTCCCTGCGCGACCGGCGCCCGCTGCCCACCCGGCGCCGTGGCCGGGTCGGTGAGCCGCAGCGCACTGCCGGACCAGGTGACGTTGACGTCGTCGTCGCCGGTGGGGGCGAGCGACGCCGACCAGGCGTTGTCCGCCCGCGCCTCCGGCAGGCCCGGGGTGGCGTGCGCGGGGGCGGCGGCCAGCAGCGTCAGGCCGCCGGCCGCGAGGGTGAGGAACCGACGGATCGACACCCCCGCAGCCAATCATCGATATCGATGGACGTCAAGGTCTCAGCTCAGGGCCTGCTTCATAAGGGGGGTCGGTGCGAGGCGAGGTCCAGGCGTCGGCTGGGTGTGCGCCGGGCGCGTCCGGATACCGGGGTTGTATCCGGATGTGACCGGCGTGCGGCCAGGCGGCGTCTGGACCCGCCGCAGCCCGGCCATCCCTTATGAAGCAGGCCCTAGTGCCGGGTAGTCCGTGTAGCCGGCGTGGTCGCCGCCGTAGGCCTTGCTGTAGTCGGGGGCGTTGAGACCCGCGCCGGCCCGCAGCCGCTCGGGCAGGTCCGGGTTGGCCAGGAAGAGCGCGCCGAAGGACACCAGGTCGCTCGCGCCGCTCTCGACGTGCCGCAGCGCGTCCGGGCCGGTGTACGCGCCGGGCGTGAACGGGTTGAGGATCAGCGTGCCGCTCCACCGCTGCCGCAGCTGCGGGGTGAACTCGACGTCGGGACCCTCCGCGACGTGCAGGTAGGCCAGGCCCAGCGGGTCGATGGCGGCCAGTAGCGCCGTGTAGGTCTCGCGGTGGTCGTCCTCGCTGATGTCGTTGTACGGGTTGGACGGCGAGATCCGCAGGCCGACCCGGTCGGCGCCGATCGCGGCCGCGACCGCCTCGACCACGGCGACCGGGAACCGGATCCGGCCCTCGGGGCCACCGCCCCACTCGTCGTCGCGGCGGTTGCTGCCGGTGGCCAGGAACTGGTGCAGCAGGTAGCCGTTGGCGCCGTGCAGCTCCACGCCGTCGAAGCCGGCCTCGACGGCGTTGCGGGCGGCGTCGGCGAAGTCCTCGACGGTCCGCTGGATCCCCTTGTCGTCGAGGGGCTCCGGGGTGACGAAGTCGGCGGGGCCGGTGGCGGTGAGGACGCGACCGTCGGCGCGGACCGCGGATGCGCCGACCGGGGTCGCCGACAGCTGGTTGAGGCTCGGGTGGCCGATCCGGCCGGTGTGCATGAGCTGGGCGAAGATGAGGCCGCCCCGGGCGTGGACCGCGTCGGTGACCACCTTCCAGGCCGCGATCTGCTCGGGCGCGTGCAGGCCGGGCGTGTTGAGATAGCCCTGCCCGATCGGCGACGGCTGGGTGCCCTCGGTGACGATGAGACCGGCGTCGGCGCGCTGCGCGTAGTAGGTCGCCATCAGCTCGGTCGGGCTGCCACCCGGCCCGTAGGCCCGGTTGCGCGTCATCGGCGCCATCACGACCCGGTTGCGTGCGGTGTGCCGGCCGATCCGGACCGGTTCGAACGCTGTGCTCATTGCGGCCATCTCCTTCGGTTAGCTGTTCCGCACAGGTAAATGGCCTCAGGACGTGGTTCATTCCACCGATACGAGGTGACGGGTGCCACATGACTCGAACAGGTAACCTGGTGTCATGGCCGCCGAACCCCGGACCCTGCCCGCGGCCGCGGTCTGCGGGCCGATCAGCCATGCCATCGTGCGGCTGGCCAAGGCGCACAAGGCCCACGCCCGGCAACTGCTGCGTGAGGTCGGTCTGCACCCCGGGCAGGAGCTGATCCTGATGATGCTGTGGGACTGCGGGCCGCAGCGGCAGAGCGAGCTCGCCACCCAGTTCGACACCGACTCGGCCAGCATGACCCGCAGCGTGCAGCGCCTCGAGCGGGCCGGTTACGTGCGCCGGGTCGCCGACCCGGCCGACGGCCGGGCCACCCTGGTCGAGCCGACCCCGGCGAGCCTGGTGCTGCGCGAGCGGATCGAGCGGCTGTGGTCGCGGCTGGAGGCGGACACGGTCAGCGGGCTCAGCGCCGCCGAGCAGCGCGCCACCCTGCGCGCACTGCAGTGCCTCGAGGCCAACCTGCCCGGCACGTAGGATCCACGGATGCGGGAGACCCTCACCATCGCCGTCGCGCAGCCGGTGGCCGTCGCGCACGACGTGGCCGCCAACGCCGCGGCACACGCCCTGATGGTCCGCGGCGCCGGGGCGCGGGTGGTGGTGTTCCCCGAGCTGTCGCTGACCGGGTATGAGCTGGACGCCGACCTCGTGCCCACGGACCACCCGGGTCTGGCGCCGCTCATCGACGCATGCCGGGAGACCGGCACCCTGGCCCTCGTCGGCGCGCCGGTCGACGGGCCCAACATCGCGACCCTGGCCGTCGACGGGCACACGGGCCGGGTGGACGTGGCGTACCGCAAGCTGTACCTGGGCGGGTCGGAGGTGATCCGGTTCCGGCCCGCCGCGACCGGACCGGCGGTCGTCGAGGTCGACGGGTGGCGGCTCGGCCTGGCCGCCTGCAAGGACACCAGCATCCCCGCGCACCAGACCGCCACCGTGGCGCTGGGCGTGGACGCCTACGTCGCGGCCATGTGCCTGTTCGACCACGAAAGGGACGAGCAGGACGCGCGCGGGCAGCGGATCGCCCTCGAGCACGCCGTGTTCGTGGCGTTCTCCAGCTTCGCCGGGTCGACCGGGGACGGTTACGACCATTGCGCCGGGCACTCGGCGATCTGGGGGCCCGACGGCGCCGTGCTCGCGCGGGCCGGTGTGGAGCCGGGCCAGTTCGTCACGGCCGCGCTGCGCCCATGACGGACCCCGGTTTTGCCAGGGTGCGGCGCACCTCGGCGGCGGGGGACGCGGCCCGCAGCATCCAGGAGATGATCGTCGACGGCCGGCTCGCGCCGGGGCAGCGGCTGCCGGCCGAGCGGGAGCTGTGCGAGCTGCTCGGCATCAGCCGCCCGACGCTGCGCGAGACGATCCGGTCCCTGGTCGGCCGCAACATCCTGGAGAGCCGGCACGGCGCCGGCACGTTCGTCGCGGCGCTGGACACCGCGACGCTGCTGGAGCCGATGCAGTTCGTGATGGCGCTCAACGAGCGCACGATCGGGGAGCTGTTCGAGGCCCGGCTGCTGCTGGAGCCGGCCCTGGCCGCCCTCGCCGCCCGGCGGGCCACCGCCGCGCAGGCGGCCGCGATGCGGGCCGCGATCGCCGGCGCCGACCAGCTCGAGGCGGACCTGCTGCTGCACCGGCTCATCGCCGAGGCGGCCGGCAACGCGCTGCTCGCCGCGATGCTCGAGTCGCTGTCCACGCTGGGCCGCTCCAGCCGGTCGATCACCGCGACCCGGCCGGGCGTCCAGCGCCGGACCGCCGCGGATCACGAGGCGATCGTCGCCGCCGTCGAGCGCCGCGACCCCGACGCCGCGCGCGCCGCCATGGCCGCGCACCTGGAGCGGATCGCCGCCGTGGCGGAGAAACCAATGACCGTGACGGAGAAACCTGAGACCGCGACGGAGGAGCCGATGACCGTGGCGGAGGAACCAACGACTGTGGCGGACGGGCAAAGATTGGCTTGACCACTTGGCCACTGACTCCGTACCGTGGCCGCTCATGAAGCTTGCCCGACTGGGACCTTTCGGTGCTGAACGACCCGTGGTGCTCGACGCGGACGGCGTGGCGCGCGACCTGTCCGGCCTGACCGCCGACATCGACGGCGTCTTCCTGGCCGGCGGCGGGATCCGCCGGGTCCGCGAGGCCCTCGAGGCGGGCACGTTGCCGGTGCTCGCCGACCCCCCGGCCCGGGTCGGTGCGCCCGTCGCCCGGCCCGGCAAGGTGGTCTGCATCGGCCTCAACTACCGCGCCCACGCCGCTGAGTCCGGCGCCGAGCCGCCCGCCGAGCCGGTCGTGTTCATGAAGGCGTCGGACACGGTGGTCGGCCCGGACGACGACGTGCGGATCCCGCGCAACAGCGTCAAGACCGACTACGAGGTGGAGCTCGCGGTGATCATCGGCCGCCAGGCCCGCTACCTGGACCGCCCCGAGGACGCCGCGGCCTGCATCGCCGGTTACGCGATCAGCAACGACGTCTCGGAGCGGGAGTTCCAGCTGGAGCGCGGCGGCCAGTGGGACAAGGGCAAGTCATGCGAGACGTTCAACCCGCTCGGCCCGTGGCTGGTGCCGGCATCCGACGTCGCGGTGCCGGCCCTGCGCCTGCGCTCCTGGGTCAACGGCGAGGCCCGTCAGGACGAGCTCGCCGGTGACATGATCTTCGACGTGCCGCACCTGATCTGGTACCTGAGCCAGTTCATGGTGCTGCACCCGGGCGACGTCGTGAACACTGGCACACCCGCGGGGGTGGCGATGGGCCTCCCCGGCCAGCCCTACCTGCGTGCCGGCGACGTGATGGAGCTGTCCATCGACGGGTTGGGCCGGCAGCGCCAGCGCGTCGTTTAAGCATTTTCGGCCGGTGTACGGGCAACGAAGAGCAGGTACTCCCAGTCCATCGCGCCGCCACCGAGGTCGTGCGAGCGGGCCAGCTCCAGCAGGGCCGCGTCGAGCGCGCTGACGGCTGCCGGGTCGGCCGCGTTCGCGCGGTAGACCGCGATGGTCGGACCGTAGTTGCGCTTGAAGAAGTCCAGGAACGCCTCCGCGGTCGGGAACACCCCGACCCGGAGCATCCGCCGCTGCGCCACGACGTCGGTGACCGCGTCGCCGAACAGGGCCCGGACGTGCTCCTCGCTGCCCCACAGCGGCGGCGGCTGCGCGCCGGGCGGGGGCGGCGGGGCGTAGGGCTTCATCGTCGCGAACATCTGCCCGATGAACCCCTGCGGGGTCCAGTTCACCAGGCCGATCGTCCCGCCGGGGCGGCACACCCGGACCAGCTCGTCCGCGCACACCTGGTGGTGCGGGGCGAACATCACCCCGACGCACGACATCACGGTGTCGAACTCGTCGGCCCCGAACGGCAGCGCCTCCGCGTCGGCGACCTGCCACCGCAGGCCGTCGTTGAGGCTCCGGCCGGCCTCCAGCAGTTCCGGGGTCAGGTCGGTGGCCACCACGTCCGCGCCGGCGAGGGCGGCCGGGATCGCCGCGTTGCCGGAGCCGGCGGCGACGTCGAGGACCCGGGTTCCAGGTCCGGCGCCGACCGCCTCGACGAGGACGGGCCCGAGCGACGGGATCACGTCGGCGGCGACGGCCGCGTAGTCCCCCAGCGCCCACATGGCCCGGTGCTTGCTCTTCAACGCCTGGTCGGCGGTCATTTCAGCTGTCTGCATGTCTTCGACGGTACGAACGATCTTCCGGGCGGAACTAGTACAGGATCTGTACTTGTCGGCGAGGTGACATCTACCGTGCGGGCATGGGTGCGTCCTACTACCAGTTCTGCCCGGTGGCCAAGACCATGGAACTGCTCGACGAGCGCTGGACCATGCTCGTGGTCCGCGAGCTCGTCGGCGGCGACCGGCACTTCAACGACCTGCGCCGCGGCCTGCCGCGGATGTCACCCACGCTGCTGTCGAAGCGGCTGCAGCACCTCGTCGCGGCCGGCGTCGCCGAGCGGCACAAGGCCGGCGCGGAGGTCCGCTACCGGCTCTCCCCCGCCGGGCGGGAGCTCGCCCCGATCGTGAGCGCGCTCGGCGAGTGGGGCATCCGCTGGATCGGCCACCTCGGCGAGCAGGACCTCGACCCGAAGATCCTGCTGTGGGACATGCACCACCGGGTCGACCACGACGCGGTCCCCGCCGGCCGGACCGTGATCCAGTTCCAGTTCCCCGCCGTGGCGCCGTCCCAGCGCAACTGGTGGCTGGTCCTCACCCCGACCGAGGCCGACGTGTGCGACGCCGACCCGGGCTTCGACGTCGCCGTGCGGGTGACCGCCGACCTGCGCAGCATGGTCGAGGTCTGGCTCGGCGACCTGGCCTGGACCGACGCCCTGCGCAGCGGCGCCGTCGACATCCAGGGCCCGGAGGACCTCCGCCGCGGCGTCCCCGCCTGGTTCAAGCTCATCTCCTTCGCCGGCGTCACCCGCCCGGACCGCGCCGAACGCACCATCGGCTCAGCCGGTCATGCCGCCCCCTCCGCTACGCTCCGGCGTCGGCCTGACCCAACCCCTGCCACATGACGACCGGCCCGAGACGCTGCGCTGGCCGGTCATGCCGCCCCCTCCGCTACGCTCCGGCGTCGGCCTGACCCAACCCCTGCCACATGACGACCGGCCCGAGACGCTGCGCTGACCGGTCATGCGGCCGGGACCTCGGTCAGCGCGGTGTAGACGTGCTTGCCCTCCGAGCGGGCCTGGGCGACCATCTCGTCGGCGCCGGCCGACGGGCCGCCGATGCGCAGCACCGCGTCGCAGTGGGTGAGCAGGCGGGCGGAGATCGGGTGGAAGATCTCGTCGAACACGGGGTCGCCGACGGCGGCCGAGCCGGCCCGTTCGATCAGGGGCAGCGCGAGGGCCTCACCGGTGACCGGGAGGTGCCCGGAGCGGAAGAGGTGGACGGCGGCGTCGTTCATCGCGTCGACGTTGGCGCGCAGCTTGGCCGGGTCGTCTCCGGTGCCCGAGCGGTACGGGCCGGCTACCAGGATCATCATGACGAGGGCTCCTCAGGGGTTTCGGTGGTGATGACGTCGACGCCGGCCGCTCGCAGCGCCGCGAGCGTGTCCGTGGCGGCCGCGCCGGCGTGCGCCGTGCCGGAGGTGACGAACGTGTCGGCTGCGTCGAGCGGGCCGACCCGGGCGAACGCCTGGACACCGAGCTTCGTGGCGTCGGCGACGACGACGGTCCGCCCGGCCCGGCGCAGCGCGGCCCGCTTGACGGCCGCGTCGTCGAGGTCGAACTCGGACCAGCCGAGCTCGTGGTGCACCGCCCCGATCGACATGACGAACGTGTCGAAGCGGAGCTGATCCAGGGCGCTCAGCGTCAGGGGACCGACGAGGCTGCGCTCACCGGCGCGGGACTCGCCACCGAGGATGAGCAGCCGGATGCCGGGCTGATCGGCGAGCCGCACCGCAGCCTGCAGGCTCAGCACCGCAACGGTCAACGGCCCGGCACCACCGGCGCCGGCGCCGAAGCGGGCGGCCAGCGCGGCGGCGACCGCGGCGGTGGTGGTGCCGGCGTCGAGCAGGACCGTGCCACCGGGCGTGATCAGCTCCGCCGCCGCGCGGGCGAGGCGGGCCTTCGTGGCGGCCTGCCACTGCTCGCGGACGGCGAACCCGGCCTCGTCGCTCGGCACGTCCAGGGCGACCGCGCCACCCCGGACCCGCCGCACCAGGCCCTGCTCCTGCAACTGGTCGAGGTCGCGGCGGACGGTCATCTCCGAGACGCCGAGGCGCCCGGCGAGGTCGGCCAGGGTCAGCCGGCCGCTGCCGCGGACCAGGCGCAGAGTGAGGTCGAGTCGGTCGTGCACGGACCGAATCTAACAGCGGCGTGTGAAGTTTGAAAGATCCGTGTGAGGTTTATGCCACCGGGGTCGCCTGGCGGGCGGCGGGTTCCGGCACGGGGGGCGTGCGGCGGCGCAGGGTCGCGTAGGTCAGCGCGCCGAGCGGGATGATGATCCAGCAGGACAGCAGCCGGTAGACGAGCATCGCGGCGGCTGCCGCGTCGTGTCCCGCGCCGGCCGAGACCAGGCCGGCGAGCAGGGCGACCTCGACCACGCCGATGCCGCCCGGGCTGATCGGCACCTGCCGGACCAGCTGGACCGTCAGGTACACCGTGGCCAGGCCGATCAGGCTCACGTCGATGCCGAACGCCGCCGCGGTCGCGGCCAGGCACGCGAAATCCAGGCCCCAGTTGACGGTGGCGTGCGTCAGCGACAGCACCCACGAGCGGGGCGGCAGGCGGCGCAGATCGGCCACGATCCGCGCGACCGACGCCCGGCCCCGGGCGATCAGCCCCGGTCGCGGCCCGGGCTGCTCCTCGTCCTCCGGATGGTCCCGGTCCGCAGCGGTGAAGCCGCCGCGGGAGAGCAGGAAGTCCAGCCCGAACACCACACTGGCGATCACCAGCAACCCGAGCACCAGCACGAGCGTGTCGGCGTTGCCGGTCTCGCCGCCGCGCGGGATCAGCACGACGGCGCCGTACATGAGCAGCAGGGCGACACCGGACAGCACCGAGGACAGCACGGCCACGGCGCCGGCGGTGCGGCGGCTCGCGCCGGCGGTGCGGAACTGGCGGAAGGCGAACCCGGCCGACATCGCCGAGCCGGCCGGGAGGCTGAAGGAGATCGCGGAACGGGTGAACGTCACCGCGACCGCCCGGGGCACCGACATGCGCACCCCGAAGCCCGCCAGGAGGCGGCGCTGCTGCAGGGCGAAGTGCCGCAGGGAGGTCATCTCGGCCGCGGCGGCGAGGACCAGCCACCACGGGCTGGCCGAGGCGATGGTGGCGCCGATCTGGACCGGGTCCGGCAGCTTGTCCTTGAGCGTGACCACGGCCACGCCCAGCACGAGGAGCAATGCGGCGATCCGCAACGCCCGCTTCGTGCTCATACCAAGTACTGTCGCACCTCCGCAGGACGATGCACTCCATGAACTCATCAAGAAGTGAGTTGTGCTCGTCACGCGGGCGCTGCCACGGCGTGGCAGGCTGAGGGCCATGAAGCGGCTGTCGAAGGTCAACCTGGACGACCCACTGCCGAAGGACGAGGCCCTGCGACGGCTCGAAGCGGCCCAGGAGCGGCTGCTGCGGCTCCGGCTGACATTGGGCGGTCAGATCGGCGGCGAGGCGGCGAAGCTCGGCCCGCCGCTGTGCGTGGTGTTCGAGGGCTGGGACGCCTCCGGCAAGGGCGGCTCGATCAAGCGGCTGGTCGACCACCTCGACCCGCGGCACGTGCGCGTGTCGCAGTTCGCCGCGCCGACGTTCGACGAGAAGCGGCACCACTTCCTGTGGCGGTTCTGGCCGGTGCTGCCCGGTTGGGGCGGCATGGCGGTGCTGGACCGGTCCTGGTATGGCCGGGTGCTGGTCGAGCGGGTCGAGGGCTTCGCCACCGAGGAGCAGTGGTCCCGGGCCTACGACGAGATCACCGAGTTCGAGCGGACCCTGGCCGCCGAGGGCATGGTGATCGTCAAGTTCTGGATGCACATCTCCAGCAAGGAGCAGCTGCGCCGGTTCCGCAGCCGGCAGGACGACCCGCTGCGCTCGTGGAAGCTGACCGACGAGGACTGGCGCAACCGCGAGAAGCGGCCGGCGTACAAGCGGGCGGTGGAGGACATGCTGGCCCGCACCGACCACCCGGCCGGGCCGTGGCACGTCATCCCCGGCGACGACAAGCCCACGGCCCGGGTGCTGGTGGTGGAGACGGTGTGCGCGGCGGTCGAGGCGGCTCTGCGCCGCCACGACCTGCGGCTACCCAGCTGACGCGCCGCCGTCGACGAACATGACCTCGCCGGTCATGAAGCTGGCCGCGTCGGAGCCGAGGAACAGCACCGCCTTCGCGATCTCCTCGGGCGTGCCGGCCCGCCCCAGCGGCACGCTCGCCCGCAGGTCGGTCTCCGGGCGGGTCGACTCGTACCGCTGCAGCATCGGCGTCTCGATCGGGCCGGGCGCGATCGCGTTCACCCGAACGCCGTGGCCGGCCGCCTCCAGCGCCGCGGACCGGGTCAGGCCGTCCACGGCGTGCTTGCTGGCCACGTAGATCGACGTGCCGGCGGCGCCCTGGTGGCCGAGGACCGAGGACACGTTGACGATGCTGCCGTGCCCCTGCTCGAACATGACCCGCATCTCGTGCTTCATGCTCAGCAGGGTGCCCAGCACGTTGGTGTCGAAGATCTGGGCGTAGGAGTCGGCGGACTGCTCCGTGACGGCGCCGGGGGCGCCCTCCGTGCCGGCGTTGTTGACCGCCACGTCCAGCGAGCCGAACCGCGTGACGGTGTCGTCGACGAGCTGCCGGATGTCGTCCTCCTGGCGGACGTCGGCGTGCATGAAGACGGCGCCGGCCGGGAGCTCGGCGTCGTGGCGGCCGGCGACCACCACGTCCGCGCCCTGGCCGGCGAACGCCGCCGCGGTGGCCCGTCCGATGCCGGTGAGACCACCGGTGATCAGCACAGTTGTCATGCGCCGGTAGATCCCCCCGAACCGACCCGCTATGCCTGAGGCCCTCAGCTGTTCTCCTGGATGTACCGCTGCGGGTCCTTGTCGTGGAACGTGAGGCCCTTGCCGCTGGGGTGCTCGCCGTAGAACGTGAGCCACTGCGCGCCGAGGTCGACCCGCAGCTGCATGTCGGCGTGCTTGCGGAAGTCGGGCAGCACCTCGTCCTCCTCCTCGGTGAGGTGCTCGCTGTTCTCGGTGCGCGCCTGCCAGACCGCCTTCCACCATCCGTCGGAGCCGGCCTGATGCCCCTTGGCCGCCTCGATCGCGTCGCGGATCTTGTTGTGGTCGCGGATCGCGTCGTCGGTCTCCTCCTCGGCGGTCTCAGCGGATCCCCGCTTGAGCAGGTGCGGGTACAGGATCCGTTCCTCGGCCTCGGCGTGGATCTCCAGGTGCAGGGCCAGGGCCTCCCACACGGCGGTGAGCTGCTCCTCGTCGCGGGCGTCGTCGAGGCGGGCGAACCCCCGGCGGAACGCGGCGTGGTCGTCCAGGATGAGCGCGGTGATGTCGTCCATGCCCGCATCATCACCCGGCGCGGAGGTTCCGAAACACGCCGCCGCGCCGGGTCGGCGCGGGGGTTGTGGAACGGGACCGCCATGATGTGCCGGTGAAGAGGCTGCGGGAGAGGCTCCCGGACTGGCTGGCGGGCGGGCTGCTCGCGGTGGCGGCGCTCTGTGCCGTCGCCGCCGTCTCCGCGGCGCTCGGCTCGCGGGTCCACCCGGTCCGGGTCACCGTCGACGCCCTGCTCCTGCCGGCCCCCGCGAACCTCGGCTACGCCGCGATCCTGGCCACCCTCGCCGCCGCCGTGCACAACCGCAAGCACGTCATCTACTGGGTGCTGGTCGGCTTCCTCGGCCTGCAGTGCCTGTTCGACGTGTTCGTGCTGCTCGGCGGCGCCGAACGCGGCGAGGAGGCGCGCGAGCTGCGGCTGCCGTGGCACGGCGCGGCGGCGGGGCTGGCCAACGCCGGGTTCACCGTGCTCCTGCTCGCCCTGTTGTGGCTGGCCAGGGACGGGTTCTCCGCCCGGGTGCAGCGGGCCAGCCTGCCCAAGGCCGTGGCGACCCTCAGCGCGCTCCTGGCGGTCTTCACCGTGCTGGGATGGGGCCTGGTCGAGATGTTCCCGGGCACCCTGAGCAACAACCGCCTCGTGTACAGCGCGAAAACCGTGCTCGGCGGGGCGTTCGGCTTCGACGTCGGCCGGCAGGGCCGGGCCCCGGGCTGGGTCAACCTGATCCTCGGCGCGTTCGGTGCGATCGCGCTGTTCGCCGCGGTGTTCGCGCTGCTGCGCTCGCAGCGGGCGACCGCGTCGCTGGACGCCGACGAGGAGCGGCGGATCCGGCAGCTGCTCGCCGAGCACGGCCGCCGCGACTCGCTCGGCTACTTCGCCACCCGCCGGGACAAGGAGGTCGTGTTCTCCCCCACCGGGCGCGGCGCGGTCACCTACCGGGTGGTCTTCGGCGTCTCGCTGGCCAGCGGGGACCCGCTCGGCGAGCCGGACGCGTGGCCGCCGGCGATCGAGGCGTGGCTGCGGGAGGCCCGCGACTACGCGTGGACGCCCGCGGTCATGGGCGCGAGCGAGGAGGGCGCGACCGCGTTCGCCCGCGCCGGGCTGCGGGTCATCGAGCTCGGCGACGAGGCGATCCTGCACGTGCGAGACTTCGACCTGGAATCGCCCCGGCTGCGCCAGGTGCGCCAGGCGGTGCACCGGGTCGAGCGGGCCGGCTACACGGTGCGCATCCGCCGGCACGCCGACATCGGCGCGGAGGAGATGGCGCGGATCATCGAGCTCGCCGCGCGCTGGCGCGACACCGAGACCGAGCGCGGCTTCTCGATGGCGCTCGGCCGGCTCGGCGACCCGAACGACGGCCGGTGCGTCCTGGTCGAGGCGCACGACCGCGACGGCCGGGAGGTCGCGCTGCTGTCGTTCACGCCGTGGGGCTCCGACGGGCTGTCCCTCGACCTGATGCGCCGCGACCGGGCCTCCGACAACGGCCTCGTCGAGCACATGGTGGCCACGCTGATGCGCGAGTCGCCGCGCCTCGGCGTGGAGCGGGTGTCGCTGAACTTCGCGGTGTTCCGGGCCGTCTTCGAGGAGGGCGCCCGCATCGGCGCCGGGCCGGTGCTGCGGCTGTGGCGGGCGATGCTGCTGTTCGCGTCGCGCTGGTTCCAGCTCGAGTCGCTGTACCGCTCCAACGTGAAGTACAACCCGCAGTGGCTGCCCCGGTTCCTGTGCTTCGAGGACGTGCGGGACCTGGCCAAGGTCGGGCTCGCGTCGGCGGCGGCCGAGGGGTTCCTGGTCGTGCCCAACCTGCGGACGCTGCTGCGCCGCGGCACCCCGGCGACGGCCGACGCACCGCGGGAGCTCATCCAGACGGTCGAGGCAGCACCGGCCGCGAAGCAGCGGCCGGAGCAGGTCCGGGTCCGGCTCGCGAAGCTGGACGCGCTGCGCGCGCTCGGCACCGACCCGTACCCGCCCGGGTTCCCCCGCACGCACAGCCTCGCCGAGGTCCACGCCGCGCACCCCGGCCTGCCGCCGGACACCCGCACCAGCGAACGGGTCGGCGTCGCCGGCCGGGTGGTGCGCCTGCGCGACCACGGCGGGCTGTGCTTCGCCACCCTGCGCGACTGGTCCGGCGACCTGCAGGTGCTGGTGACGGCGGACCCGTCGTTCGCCGCCACGGTCGACCTCGGCGATCACGTGGGGGTCGGCGGCGTCGTCGGCACGAGCCGTCGCGGCGAACTGTCGGTCTTCGCCGACGCGTGGCAGCTCACCGCGAAGTGCCTGCGCCCGCTGCCGGACAAGCACCGGGGCCTGGCGGACCCGGAGGCCCTGGTCCGGCAGCGGCACGTCGACCTGATCGTCAACCAGGCGCCCCGGGACATGGTGCGGCTGCGCTCGGCGGTCGGCTTCGCGCTGCGCTCCGCCCTGCACGGCCGCGGCTACGCCGAGGTGGAGACGCCGGTGCTGCAGCCGGTGCACGGCGGCGCCAACGCGCGGCCGTTCGTCACCCACTCCAATGCCTACGACATGCGGCTGTTCCTGCGCATCGCGCCGGAGCTGTACCTGAAGCGGCTCGCCGTCGGCGGGGTCGAACGGGTCTTCGAGATCGGCCGGAACTTCCGCAACGAGGGCGTGGACGCCACCCACAATCCCGAGTTCACGATGCTGGAGGCGTACGAGGCCTATGGCGACTACACCTCGATGCGCGCCCTGGCCCGTGCGCTGATCCTCGCCGCCGCCGACGCCGGTCCGGGCCCGGTGCTGACCCGCGGCGACGAGGTCGTCGACCTGCGCGAGGAGTGGCCCGTGGTGCCGGTGTACGAGGCGGTGTCCCGGGCCGCCGGCGAAGCCGTCACACCGGCCGACCCGGTCGAGGCGCTGCGGGCGCTGTCGGACCGGCTCGGCGTCGCGTGGCAGGACGGCTGGACCCACGGCCAGCTGGTCCTGGAGCTGTACGAGCACCTGGTCGAGGGCGCCACCGTGCGGCCCACGTTCTACACCGACTTCCCCGTCGACGTGTCGCCGCTGACCCGCGCGCACCGCGACGACCCGAGGCTGGCGGAGCGGTGGGACCTGGTCGCGTTCGGGATGGAGCTCGGCACCGCGTACACGGAGCTGGTCGATCCGGTCGAGCTGCGGGCCCGGCTGACGGCGCAGTCGCTGCGGGCCGCCGCCGGGGATCCCGAGGCGATGTCCCTGGACGAGGACTTCCTCGACGCGTTCGAGTTCGCGATGCCGCCGAGCGGCGGCCTCGGCCTCGGCGTGGACCGGCTCGTCATGCTGTTGACCAATCGCTCGATCCGCGAGACGCTCCCGTTCCCGCTCGTGAAGAAAAATTGAACCTGCCATGTTTGAGCCGCGCGTAGATGGGAAACGAAAACCCAATGCCCATCGCTGAGGACAGCCCCACACTCGATGTGCTGGAGCGGTTGTCGGCCGCCACCGAGCGGATGACCTTCGAATCCCTCTTACGCCAGCTCGGCGTCCCCGAAGGGGTGCTGCGCCGCCGCCTGCGCAGCCTCGTGGACCGGGGCTGGGTCCACGCGGCGCCGGACGACAGCTACACGATCGGGGTCGGTGCGCTGCGGCCGGGCAGTGCATACCTGGTCACGGACCGCACCGTCAGGCTGGCCGGGCCGCTCATGGCGCAGCTGCGCGACCGGCTCAGCGAGGCCGTCCGCCTGGTCCGGCTGGACCCGCCGGGCATCGTCTGCATCGCCAGCCGCGAGGCCCCGCACGACTCGGTGGGCTCGGCCGTCGGCCGGCGGATGCCCGCGTACGCCAGCGCCAGTGGCAAGGCGATCCTCGCCTGGCTGCCGCGGGAGCGGGTCGTGCAGCTGCTGGACCTCGGCGTCGAAGCGCACACCAGCGAATCCGTCGTGGACCGGGCGGCCCTGTTCCAGGAGCTCGCCGAGACCCGGGCGCGCGGCTGGGCATACGAACGCGGCCAGCTCCTGCCCGGCGTCGGGTGTGTCGCGGTCGCCGTCCCCGGCACCACCGACGCGATCAGTGTCGGGGTGCCGCTCGCCCGGCTGACCGACGACCACGCCACCGAGATCGCCGACAACCTGGTCCGCACCACGGAGGAGCTCGGCGAGGCGCTGCGGCGCTGACGGGTGGCATAGATCCATCTTCGGTACGATGGGGTATGAACGTCGAGCGCACCGACCTCCCCGGCATCGGCACGAGCCACGTGGTGACCACCGCCCGTGGCCGCCGCATCGGCATCGTCTCCCACCGCAGCGGCCGGCGCGATCTCGTCATCTACGACAAGGAAGACCCCGATACGAGCGTGGTCTCCGTGGCGCTGTCCGCGGAGGAGTCCAACGCGCTCGCCGAGTATCTCGGCACCGCGCGCATCGTCGAGCACCTCGCCGAGCTGCAGCGGCAGGTCACCGGGCTGGTCACCGAGCAGCTGGTGATCGCCCCCGGCTCGCCGTACGACGGCCGCACCCTCGGCGACACCCAGGCCCGCACCCGCACCGGCGCGTCGATCGTCGCCGTGCTGCGCGGCGGCAACGTGCACGCCAGCCCGCGACCCGACTTCGGCCTGCACGCCGGTGACCTCATCGTCGTCGTGGGCACCGCCGCCGGCACCGAGGGCGTCGCGACGCTCCTCACCGACGGATAGGGGCCGGCGTGCATCACGACACGATCCTCATCGAGCTCGGTGCGGTCATCCTGGCGCTCGGCCTGCTCGGCGCCCTGTCCCTGCGGTTCTCCATCTCCCCCATCCCGCTGTACCTCCTCGCCGGGCTCGCGTTCGGCTCGGGCGGTGTGCTGCCGCTGACCGCCAGCACGGAGTTCATCTCCGCCGGCGCCGAGATCGGCGTGATCCTGCTGTTGTTCACGCTGGGGCTGGAGTACACGGCGCCGGAGCTGGTCGGCACGCTGCGGTCCTCGGCTCCCGCGGGCCTCATCGACCTGGTGCTCAACGCCGCGCCGGGGGTCGCCGCGGCGCTCATCCTCGGCTGGGGCCCGGTCGCCGCCGTCGCGATGGGTGGCATCACCTATGTCACGTCGTCCGGCATCACCGCGAAGGTCCTCGGCGATCTCGGCTGGCTCGGCAACCGCGAGACCCCGGTCGTGCTGTCGCTGCTGGTCTTCGAGGACCTGATGATGGCGCTGTACCTGCCGATCCTGACCGCGCTGCTGGCCGGCGTCGGCCTGCTCGGCGGCGCCGCGACCCTCGCGATCGCCGCGGCCACGATCAGCGCCATCCTGCTCGTCGCGCTGCGCTACGGGCACATCGTGGAGCGCTTCGTCGCCTCTGACAGCGACGAGGTGCTGCTGCTCAAGGTGCTCGGCCTGACCATCCTCGTCGCGGGCGTCGCCGACCTGCTGCAGGTCTCCGCCGCGGTCGGGGCGTTCCTCGTCGGCATCGCCCTGTCCGGTCCCCTGGCGCACACCGCCCGGGAGCTGCTGACCCCGCTGCGGGACCTGTTCGCGGCGGTGTTCTTCGTCTTCTTCGGGCTGCAGACCGACGCCCGGGCGCTGCCGCCGGTGCTCGGGGTCGCGGCGCTGCTCGCCTTCGCCGGGATCGCGTCGAAACTGGCGACGGGGTGGCTCGCGGCCCGGCGGGCCGGGGTGGCGATCACCGGCCGGGTCCGGGCCGGTGCCGCGCTGCTGCCGCGGGGCGAGTTCAACATCGTCATCGCGGGGCTCGCGGTCGCCGCCGGCACCAACGCGAAACTCGGTCCGCTGGCGGCCGCCTACGTCCTGATGCTCGCGGTGGCGGGGCCGCTCGCCGCCCGGGGCGCGGAGCCGCTGGTGCGGCTCTACCTGCGCCGGAGGACCAAACCCGCGACCACATGACGCCCGTGACCACGGAACGGCTGGACAATTCTGCCCGAATTGCGGATTTTCTTCGAACTGTCCGACTTTGCCCAGGTCAGCGTGTTTGGCTCTGCGCGGAGGTTGCCACGGCAGCGTAGCCGTGGCGGACAGGGGGATCACCATGTTGAAGCGCACCAAGATGCTGCCCGTCGGGGCCGCGGCACTGCTTGCCACGCTCGTCAGCGCGCCGCCGGCCTCCGCCGCCGGGGCGAACGGCGCGGGCGGCCCCGGCGGCACGGGCAGCGCGGGAATGGCCGGGATGAGCAAGGCCAAACCCGGGCCGAACCAGGTCTGCAAGGAGCTGACCATGAACGGCGGCTTCGAACAGCCGAAGATCGGCAACGCGGACTGGAAGCTGTTCGACGAGGACGACGTGCCGGCGTGGGGCACCGACGACCCGGAGGGCCAGATCGAGCTCTGGCGCACCGGCATGGACGGCGTGCCGGCCCGCTTCGGCAAGCAGTTCGCCGAGCTCAACGCCACCGGCTCCGGCAACTCCATCTACCAGGACATCAAGACGAAGCCGAACACGAAGATCTACTGGTCGTTCTGGATCCGGGCCCGGGACACCTCCGACGGCAAGGACACCGATGCCACCCAGATCCACTTCGGCAAGACCCCGAAGAACGACGGCAGCGTCAACGGGGTCGGCTCGACGTTCGCCTACCTGAACTCGGCCAGCGACGCGTCGTGGAAGCGGCTCTACGGCTGGTACAAGACGGGCCCGAACCAGACCTCGACCCGGGTGACCCTGACCGCGGTGGAGAGCACCTCGACCGACGAGGGCTACGGCAACCTGGTCGACGGCCTGACCATCGTCGAGAACCAGAACTGCATCTGAGGCTTCCCGGAGGCTTCCCGGAGGCTTCCCGGAGGCTTCCCAAGCAGGCTTTTCGAGGTGGCGCCGGCTCCGGTCGGCGCCATTTCTGTGACCTGATACATAACGAGCTTTTATAAGTGCGTGATACAAATTGGGGTATGCCCGCCTCGACGACCGCACTGGACCCTGCGCGACTCACGGTCGCTGTCGAGCGACTGTTCAGCCTGCTCCGGCACGGAAACCCGCCCAACGACATCAGCCTCACCGCCGCCTCGACGCTGCGCCGGCTGGAGCGGGAAGGGCCGCGCCGGCTCACCGAGCTCGCCACCGCCGAGGGCGTCACCCAGCCGGCGATGACCCAGCTGGCCCAGCGCCTCGAGCGGGACGGCCTGGCCGAGCGCACCACCGACGCCACCGACGGCCGGGTCGTGCTGGTCCGCGTCACCAAGGCGGGCCGCGACCTGCTGGCCCACCGCCGCTTGATCAGGGCGCAGCACCTCGCCGCGTTGCTGACGAACCTGTCCGAGGACGACGAGGCGTTGATCGCAGCCGCACTGCCGGCGCTGGAGAGGCTGGCACCATGACCGGGACGCAGCGAAGCGGAGGGCCGGGCATCATGAGCTCAGCCCTCGGGTCAGGCCGGCGCCGGAGCGCAGCGGAGGCGACGGCATGACGGGAACCCTTGAGAGGGGCGGCTTCCGGGGGGCGCTGTCCGGCGGCTCCGACCACCCGCACTACAAATGGGTGGCCCTGTCCAACACCACCCTCGGCATGCTGATCGCCACGATCAACTCCTCGATCGTGCTCATCTCGCTGCCCGCCATCTTCAACGGCATCCACCTCGACCCGCTCAGCCCCGGCAACGTCAGCTACCTGCTGTGGATGCTCATGGGTTACATGCTGGTCAGCGCCGTCCTCGTGGTCACGCTGGGCCGCCTCGGCGACATGTACGGCCGGGTCCGCATCTACAACGCGGGCTTCGCTCTGTTCACGGTCACCTCGATCGCCCTGTCCCTCGACCCGTTCGACGGTGGCGGCGGCGCGCTGTGGCTCATCGGCTGGCGGGTCCTGCAGGCCGTCGGCGGCGCCATGCTCATGGCCAACTCCGCCGCGATCCTCACCGACGCGTTCCCCGCCGCCCAGCGCGGCATGGCCCTCGGCGTCAACATCGTCGCCGGCATCGCCGGTTCGTTCATCGGCCTGGTCCTCGGTGGCCTGCTCGCCGAGTGGAACTGGCGCGCCATCTTCTGGGTCAACGTGCCCATCGGCATCATCGGGACCGTGTGGGCGTACCGCTCACTGCACGACACCGGCCTGCGCCGGCCCGGCCGCATCGACTGGTGGGGCAACCTGACCTTCGCGGCCGGTCTGACCGCCCTGCTCGCCGGCATCACCTACGGCATCCAGCCCTACGGAGGGCACACCCAGGGCTGGACCAACCCGTGGGTCCTCGCCGGCCTCTTCGGCGGCGCGGCGGTCCTCGGCCTGTTCGCCTGGATCGAGACCCGCGTCAAGGACCCGATGTTCCCGCTCGGCCTGTTCCGCATCCGCGCGTTCGCGTCGGGCAACATCGCCGGCCTGCTCGCCTCCATCGCCCGCGGTGGCCTGCAGTTCATGCTCATCATCTGGCTGCAGGGCATCTGGCTGCCGCTGCACGGCTACCGCTACGAGGAGACCCCGCTCTGGGCCGGCATCTACCTGCTGCCGCTCACCGTGGGCTTCCTCGCCGCCGGCCCCGTCGCCGGGCACCTCTCCGACAAGTACGGCCCGCGCCTCTTCGCCGCCGGTGGCCTGCTCGTCATGGCGCTGTCCTTCGGCGGCCTGCTGATCCTGCCGACCGACTTCAGCTACTGGGCCTTCGCCGCCCTGGTCTTCCTCAACGGACTCGGCGGCGGCCTCTTCGCCGCCCCGAACACGTCCCTGGTCATGTCCAGCGTCCCGGCCCACCTGCGCGGCGCCGCCTCCGGCATGCGGGCCACGTTCCAGAACGCCGGCATGGTCCTGTCCATCGGCGTCTTCTTCTCCCTCATGGTCGCCGGCCTGTCCACCTCGCTGCCCTCGACCCTGGACGGCGGCCTCACCGCCCAGGGCGTGCCGGCCACCGCCGCGCACACGATCGCGGGCCTGCCACCCGTCGGGACCCTCTTCGCCGCGTTCCTCGGCTACAACCCGATCGCCTCGCTGCTGGGCCCCCACCTGCTGGGCCAGCTCCCGGCCGCGAACGCCGCCACCCTCACCGGCCGCGAGTTCTTCCCGCACCTGGTGTCCGGCCCCTTCCACGACGGCCTTGTCATCGTGTTCTGGCTGGCGATCGGCATGTCGGTCGTCGGCGCCCTCGCCTCCCTCGTCAGGGGCGGCCGCCGCCCCGACGCCGCGGAGGAACCCGCCGCTGGGTGACGCCACGGGCTCAGCGGCACCGACGGACGGGCCGGCACCTCTTGTGGGAGAGGCGCCGGCCCGTCTGTGTGCCGTGCTCCCGTGATCTGGAAGACCTCGTGCACCCCTGGCTACCCAAGGTCTTCCGGATCACGAGACAGCGCCTGCAATCATCGAGGCGTGTCGAAGCTGGAGCTGGCGGGGTAGTGACGGCCCAGCAGCATGGATCAGGCCGCCCTTGCCGCGCTCCTGCACGACGGGCTGATCACGATCGACGCCGACGGGCTGATGGCACCGTCCGGCGAGTCCGAGCCCGAGCCGGCCCACTCTGTCCCGGCCGCGTGGCTGGAGTGCCTGCACCGCGCCGAGCGGCCCACCACCATGTCCGAGCTGCGCGACGACCCCGAGCTGCGGCAGCGGCACGAGGCGTTCCTGAAGGAGCAGGACGCCCTGCTGGCCGACTGGAACAAGCCCGACCTCACCGGCCACGGCTGCGCCGTCTTCGGGGCCTCGTTGGTGGTGGGCCTCCTCGACGCCGTCCTGCTCGTGCTCTCCATACCGGACTCGTTCTACGGCCCCACCGCGTTCGAGCGGATCTTCGGGCTCGTGACGCTGATGGCCGTCGCCGCACCGGTGCTCACCTTCACGCTCATCGGGGCGGTCCTCGCCACGTATCCTGCGCAACCCAGCCCCCTGTACGCCTACTGCGCCCAGCTGCCGCCCCACCCCGCCGTCACTGCGCTCACCGCCGAGGAGGAACGGCTGCTCGCCGGGGCCAGCGGCGTCTCGTGATCCGGAAGACCTTGTGTACCCGGAGGTGCGCAAGGTCTTCCGGATCACGGGACGTCAGCGGTGGAAGACCTGGCGGTAGGTCGTCGGGGTGACACTGGTCTGCCGGGCGAAGTGGGCGCGCAGGTTGGCGGGGGTGCCCAGGCCGGTCCGGTGGGCGATGCGCTCGATCGAGTCGTCGGTGGTCTCCAGGAGCTCCTGCGCCAGGCGTACCCGCTGGCCCAGGAGCCACTGCAACGGGCTGGTGCCGACCGACTCGCGGAAGCGGCGGGCGAACGTGCGGGGGCTCAGGCGGGCCTGCCGGGCCAGGTCGGCGACGGTGAGCGGCTGGTCGAGGCGGGTCCTGGCCCAGTCGAGGGCGACGCCGAGCGAGTCCGGGGTGCGGGGGCGCTGCGGCGGGTGGGCGAACTGGGACTGGCCGCCGTCGCGGTGCGGCGGGACGACCATGCGGCGGGCGACCTCGTTGGCGACGGCCGCGCCGTGGTCGAGGCGGACCAGGTGCAGGCACAGGTCGATCGCGGCGCCGGTGCCGGCCGAGGTGAAGATGGTGCCGTCGCAGGTGTAGAGGACGTCCGGGTCGAAGGTCACCGCGGGGAAGCGCTGGGCGAAGTCGAAGGCGTTCATCCAGTGGGTGGTGGCGCGGCGACCGTCGAGCAGGCCGGCGGCGGCGAGCACGTACGCGCCGGTGCAGATCGCCACGATGCGGCGGCCCCGCTCGTACGCCTCGCGGACCACCTCGACCAGCGCGACCGGCGGGGCGACCTGGGTGGCGCGCGCGAACGCGGGCACGATCACCGTGTCGGCGTCCAGCAGGGAATGCAGCGGGAACGGCGCGGTGATCGTCATGCCGGAGCGGGAGGGCAGGACGCCGGGCGTGACGGCGGCGAAGCGCAGCTCGTACCAGGGATCGGCGAGGTCGCTGCGGTCGATGCCGAACACCTCGCACGGCACGGCGAGCTCGAAGACCGGCATGTCCTCGGTGGCGGCGACACCGACGATGTGACGCTGGCTCATGGCTCGAATCTAACCCACCATGGCATTCCTGCCACTCGTCCGGGACCGGGAAACCGTGTCGAATGGACGCATGCTGAACGTGCCGCAAGGGGCGGCTCTCTCGATCGGTGCGGTGCTCGGCACCGGGGTCATCGCACTGCCGGCCCTCGCCGCCCAGACCGCCGGGCCCGCCTCGCTCGTCGCCTGGGCCGCCCTGATCGCGCTGTCGGTGCCCCTGGCGGCGACGTTCGCCGCGCTCGGCGCCAGGTTCCCCGACTCGGGCGGCGTCGCCACCTACGCCCGGAAGGCGTTCGGCGAGCGCGCCGCGGCGGTCGTCGGCTGGTGCTTCTACCTGGCGGTGCCGGTCGGCGCGCCCGCGGCGGCCCTGTTCGCCGGGGCGTACGTGGCGGCCGCGCTCGGCGGCGGCACCCGCACGGAGCTGCTGACCGCCGCCGGGCTGATGCTCGCGGTGACGGCCGGCAACCTCGGGGGCGTGCGGGTGTCCGGCCGGCTGCAGCTCGGGCTGGCGCTGCTGCTCGTCACGCTGCTGCTGACCGCCACCGCGACCGCGCTGCCGCACGCGAAGGCCGAGCATCTGCAGCCGTTCGCGCCGCACGGCTGGTGGGCTGTCGGGTCGGCGGCGGCGCTGCTGGTGTGGGGGTTCGCCGGGTGGGAGGCGGTCACGTCCCTGGCGGCCGACTTCCGGCGCCCCGAACGGGACCTGCCCCGCGCCACGGCGATCGCGCTCGTCGTCGTCGGGGTGCTGTACTTCGGCATCGCCGCCGCCAGCATCCTGGTGCTCGGACCGGCCCCGGGCGACGCGCCCCTCGCCGAACTGCTCGCCCGGGGCGTCGGCGGGCAGGTCAAGGTCCTCACCGCGGTCGCCGCGGTGCTGCTGACGCTCGGCACGATGAACGCCTACTACGCGGGCGCGGCCAAGCTCGGCGCGGCGCTCGGCCGGGACGCGGCGCTGCCCGCGTGGTTCGGGCGGGGCAGCGGCGCTGGTGAGGTGCCCCGGCGCAGCCTCGCCGTCGTCGCGGCGCTGGGTGGGGTGTCGCTGCTGCTCGCCACCCTGACCGGCACCGGCACCAGACCGTTGGTGCTGTTGACCAGCGGCGCGTTTGTCCTGGTGTACGTCCTGGGCACGGCTGCCGCGCTGCGCCTCCTGCCGCGACGGACGCCGGTCTGGTGGTGCGCCGCCGTCGCCTTCGCCGCCTCGCTGGGCCTGCTCGCCCTCAGCGGCTGGTACGTCCTCGGCACCGCGGCCGTGGCCGGCTGCGCCCTGGCCTACCAGAAATTCTCGGCAAAAAAGTTCGCCCGGCCTGTCGATCCGGCAGACGTCCCGATTGACGTAGGAGTGTAAGAGGACGTCTTCCCTTGAAGGAGTGCCCGCGATGGCCCAGTACCTGATCCTGATCTACGAGAACGAGGCCGACTACGACAACGCGGACCCGTCCGTGTTCCAGGAGGTCATGGCCGCGCACGACCGCTTCTCGGAGCAGGTCGGCGAGAAGCTGGTCGGCGGCAACGCCCTGCAGCCGACCCAGACCGCCACCACGATCCGCGGCGACGTCGTCACCGACGGCCCGTTCGTGGAGACGAAGGAGGTCCTCGGCGGCTACTACCTCATCGAGGCGAAGGACCTCGACGAGGCCCTCGCGATCGGCAAGCTCTGCCCCGCCCGGTTCGGCGGCGTCGAGGTCCGCCCGGTAATGGTGTTCGAGTAGTCGTTTTGGAGACAGCCGCCGTCCGTGAGGCGGTCGCCGACGCGCACCGTCGCGAGTGGGCCAGAGTGCTCGCCGCGACGGTGCGCATCGCCCGTGACCTGGACCTCGCCGAGGAGTGCGTCCAGGACGCCTACGTCGCCGCCATGGACGCCTGGCTGCGGCAGGGCGTGCCGGCCAACCCGGGCGCGTGGCTGACGGTCGCCGCCCAGCGCCGCGCCCTCAACGCCCACAAGCGCGCCGCGACGCTGCGCTCCAAGCTGCCGCTGCTGGTCGTGCCCGACGCCGACGAGCCGGAGCCACCCGACGAGATCCCCGACGACCGGCTCAGGCTGGTGTTCACCTGCTGCCACCCGGCACTCGCCCGGGAGGCTCAGCTCGCGATCACGCTGCGACTGGTCTGCGGGCTGACCACGGCGGAGATCGCCCGCGCCTTCCTGGTCAGCGAGCCGACGATGGCGGCCCGGGTCACCCGCGCGAAGAAGAAGATCGCGGCGGCGGCCATCCCGTACCGGGTGCCGCCCCTGGAGGACCTGCCCGACCGGCTCGACGCCGTGCTGACCGTCGTGCACCTGGTCTTCACCACCGGCCACGCCGCCCCGACCGGCTCCGACCTGCTGCGCCCCGACCTGGTCGAGCGCGCGATCGACCTGGCCCGGACGCTGTGCGCCCTCATGCCCGACGAGCGCGAGGCGCAGGGGCTGCTCGCCCTGATGCTGCTGCACGACGCCCGCCGCGCCACCCGTGTCGGCGCCGACGGCCGGCTGCTGCTGCTCGAGGAGCAGGACCGCACCCGGTGGGACACCGCCCAGATCGCCGACGGCCTGCGCCTGGTCCGCGGGGCGCTGCGCGGCGGTCGCCCGGGCCGCTTCGCCCTGCAGGCCGCGATCGCCGCCGTCTACACCGAGGCCGCCACCTACGCCGGGACCGACTGGCGGCAGCTGCGCGGCCTGTACGACCTCCTCCTGCACGCCTGGCCCTCACCGGTCGTCGCGCTGAACCGGGCGGTCGTCGTCGCGATGGCCGACGGCCCCGCCGCGGCGCTGCCGCTGCTCGACGCCCTCGCCGAGGACTCCAGGCTGGCGGGGTACCACTACCTGCCGGCGGCCCGGGCCGACCTGCTGCGCCGCCTGGACCGGATCCCGGAGGCCGAGGCGGCGTACCGGACCGCGATCGCCCTGTGCGACAACGCGGTCGAGCGCGCCTTCCTCGAGTCCCGCCTGCGTGGCTCCGGCGCCCGGCCGTAATGGTCGGGCGCCGGAGCGCGGTGCGGATCTGCCGGGCGGCGGGAGGGGCCGTGGAAGCCCTGCGCCGGACCGGCGACCCGCCGGTTCGCGGGTAGCGATCCGCTGTTTCGCGGGTAGCGATCCGCTGATTCAGCAGGGGATCAGTTCACCCCGCCGGGCCCGGACGCGGGTGCCGTCCACCAGCGTGATCTCGACGCGGCCGTTGGCGTCGGTGTCCCCGAACGCGTAGATCTCCTTGCCGTCGTGCGGGGCCAGCTCGGCGTGGTGCACACCGTTCCGGTCCGGCCGCAGAACCCACTTCAATTCCGGCGATTTACCCATTTCGCCCACCCCCTCGTCCGAGGCTAACGGCCGGGGAGCCGCCCCGGTGCGGACCCGGGGCCCGGGGCACCCGTGTGAGTGAGTGCGGCCGGATTCAGCGCAGGCCGCCGGGCCAGGCGAGGTACTCGCGGAAGTGGTGCACCAGCCCGTCGCGCACCTCGAAGACCAGGCACAGTCGCTGGGTGAAGGACTCCCCGCGCATGGTGCCGGCCACCTGGACCTCGAACGCGACCCCGGCCTCCCCCATCAGCACCGAGTGCACCACGAGGTCGGCGCGCACGGAGGCGGCCAGCCACTCGAAGAAGCGGATCGCGTCGGCGGCGCCGTGGCGTACCCCGGCGAACCCCTCGACAGGCACGTGGAACGTCACGGACTCGGCGAGCATGCCGATGAGCCGGGTCCAGTCGCCCGTCGCCGCGCCCATGATCCAGTGATTCATGGCGGTCATTGCCGGATGCATTTCCATCGCCACTCCAGGATGCTGATTTTGCCTGAAACAAGCAGAACTAAACTCGGGGAAGCGCTCTACCGCAGTGTCTATTGACTGGACCATGAGGAATGCGAATACTCAAGTCATGTCGCCGCTCGACTCGAGCTCCGCCCAACGCAGCGCGAACCGCAGCCGTGTGATCCACGCGCTGCGGCAGCACGGTGCGATGAGCCGGGCCGCGCTCGCCGAGATCGGGTTGTCCCGCTCGACGGTCGCCAGCGTCGTCGGCGAGCTGATCGACGCCGGCGCGGTGGTCGAGCTCGGCGGGGACGGACCGCGGGCCGGCAACGGCAACGGGTTCGCCGCCACCCGCGGCGGCACGGCGAAGGCGGGCCGGCCACCGACGCTGATCGGGCTCAAGGGCAGCCTCGGCGCCGCCGTCGGCGTCGAGATCGGCAACGGCATCGTGCGGATCGCGGTGTGCGACGTGGCCCAGGAGCTGCTGCGGCACGAGGCGGTCGCGGTCGACGAGCAGACCTCACCCGAGGACACCCTGCTGCTGGTCGACCGGCTGATCGACGGGCTGCTGGAGCAGACCGGGTTCCGCCGCGACGAGGTGATCGGGGTCGGCATCGCCATGCCGGGGCCGATCCAGCGCAGGACCGGGCTCACCGGCCGCGCGTGCACCCTCAAACCGTGGGTGGGCCTGGATCCGCGGCTGCTCGGCGAGCACGTCCTCGGGCTGCCGGTGCACGCCGGCAACGACGCGAACCTCGCCGCCCTGGCCGAGATGACCTGGGGCGCCGCGCGGGGGCTGCGGGACTATGCCTACATCTACACCGCCAACGGCATCGGCGCGGGCTTCGTCATGGACGGACGCCTCTACGTCGGCGCCAACGGCACGGCCGGCGAGATCGGCCACACCACGATCAACGAGGACGGCCTGGTGTGCGCGTGCGGCGGCCGGGGATGCCTGAACACCCTGGCCAACCCGGACGCCATCTGCGACCAGCTGTGGCAGAGCCACGGCCGCCGGCCCTCGATCGGCGAGGTGATCGCCCTCGCGCACGAGGGCGACGCCGGGTGCCGCCGCGTCCTCGCCGACGCGGGCCGGCACATCGGAGTCGCCATGGCCAACATGTACAACCTGCTCGACCCCGAGCTGATCGTGCTCGGGGGCAGTCTCGCGCCGGCCGGTGACATCCTCATCGAGCCGCTGCGCCAGTCGATGATGCGCCGCGCGATCCACGCCGGGGAGGCCGTCCCGGACGTCGTCGCCGGTGAGATCGGTATCGACGTGGTCGTCGTCGTGGGTGCGGCCGCCGCCGTGCTCCGCGACGCCACCAGGTTTCCGCTCCCCGTCCGCTGACACCCGCCGCCGTCAGGCGGCCGCCGACCCGCCGGCCGGCCTTCCCAACCCGACGGCCGGCCGGCGCACACCCGAAACACCCCGAAGAACGCACCGGAAAACGCCCCGGGAAACCGCACCGGAACCGCATCCCGAAACCACGGGAAACGCACAGCGCTGAGCACAGCGCGCCCAAAAGAGGAAACGGCCAGAGCGAAACGGCTCTGGCCGCCCTGCCGCACGCCAATGCAGCACAAACAACCGGCCGCGGATTGCCGTCCGCGCCCGATCGTCGAAGGTGGAGCAACCATGATGCTACCGCGCTACGCGAAGGCCCTCCTGGCGCTCGCGCTCCTGCTGCCGGGCACCGTCGCCTGCAGTTCGGAGAAGGCCACCCCGCAGGAGAGCAAGGGAAAGCTGAAGATCGCCCTGTCCAACTCGTTCATCGGCAACGGCTGGCGGGTCGAGATGGAGAACGTGTTCAAGGCGGCGTGCGCGATGCCGCCGTACAAGGACCAGGTCGACTGCAGCGTGTTCAACGCCGGCAACGACGTGGCCACGCAGAGCCGCCAGATCTCCAACCTGATCGCCCAGGGGGTCGACGGGATCGTCATCAACGCCGCGTCGACCAGCGGCCTCAACGGCGTCGTCCAGCAGGCCTGCGACCGCAAGATCGTGGTCGTGTCGTTCGACAACACCGTCGACAACAAGTGCGGCCTGACCGTCAACACCGACCAGATCAAGTTCGGTGAGCAGCTCGCCCAGTTCATCGTCGACCAGCTCAAGGGCCAGGGCAACGTCGTCATGGTCACCGGGGTGGCCGGCACCGGCGCCGACAACGACCGCAACGCCGGCGCGAAGAAGGTGTTCGACGCCAACCCGGGCATCAAGGTCGTCGCCACCTACAGCGGCTCGTGGGACTCCGCGACCGCGCAACGGCAGACCGCGGCGCAGCTGCCGAGCCTGCCGAAGGTCGACGGGGTGTGGGTCTCCGGCGGCACCGACGGTGTGATCAAGGCGTTCCTGGAGGCGAACCGGCCGGTCCCGGTCGTCGGCGGCGAGGCGGAGAACGGCTTCCGCAAGTACCTGGCCGGGGTGACGCCGCCGAAGGTCAACGGCATGTCGATCGGGCAGCCGCCGTTCCTGTCGGTGATCTCCCTGGAGCTGGCCCGGGCCGTGATCAAGGGTGAGCACCCGAAGACCAGCGTGACGATCCCGTTCCCGATGGTCACGTCGGAGACCGTGAAGGTCGGCGAGACCGTGTTCCCGGACCTGCCGGACAGCTTCTTCGCCGACTTCACCGACTCCGGACCCAACGCGACAGTGGTGCTGTGCCAGGAGGCGGCGACCGACGGCACGCCGTGCCCGGGCAAGACCCTCGCGGTGAAGCTCGGATGATGGACACGCACGCCGTGCACGCCGAAGGAGTCGACCGCTCCTTCGGCGGGGTACGGGCTCTGCGGGACGCGTCGTTCGCGGCGCGTCCCGGCGAGATCCACGCGCTTGCCGGCGAGAACGGCGCCGGCAAGAGCACGATGATCAAGGTGCTCTGCGGTCTCGTCCGGCCCGACCGGGGCACGGTCCGCGTCACCGGCCGCCTCGCCACCGCGTTCCAGGAGCTGTCGCTGCTGCCGGACCTCACGATCGCGGAGAACCTGCTGCTGCACGACCCGCCACGCGGGCGGCTCGGGCTGGTCGTGCGGCGCCGGCTGGTACCCCTCGCAAACGAGATCCTGCACGAGCACGGCATCAATGACCTGGACCCGCGCACCCTGACCCGGGACCTGTCGGTGGCGCACCGGCAGGTGGTGGAGCTGGTGCGGGTCCTGGCCACCCGGCCGGAGGTGCTGATCCTGGACGAGCCGACGGCGGCGCTGCAGGAGCAGCAGGTGGCGTGGCTGGCCGCGCACATGCGGCGGCTGCGGTCCGAGGGCTGCTGCGTGGTGTTCACCTCGCACCGGTGGCGGGAGATCGAGGACCTCGCCGACCGGGTGACCGTCTTCCGCAACGGCAGCCACGTCACGACCCGGGAGCGGCTCACCGAGTCCGAGGCGGTGACCCTGATGAGCGGCCGCACCCTCACCGGCGCCTACCCGCCGCTCACCCCGCCGGCGGACCCGGTCGCCCTGGAGGCACGGGTCGGCGACGTCGACATCAGGCTGCGCCGCGGCGAGATCCTCGGCATCGGCGGGCTGGCCGGGCAGGGCCAGCGCGAGCTGTTCCTGAAGCTCTTCTGCGGCCGGCAGAGCGTCACCGTCGGTGGGACGCAACGCGTGATCCGCAGGCCGAAGGACGCGATCCGGGCCGGGATCGGCATCGCCTACGTGCCGGAGGACCGCAAGGCCGAAGGCCTGCTGCTGCCCATGTCGGTGCGGGACAACCTGGCCCTCGCCACCCTCGAGCGGCGCTCGGTCGCCGGGTTCGTGCGCCGGGCCGCCGAGCACCGGGCGGTGCGCGACATCGTGGACCGGCTCGCGGTGCGCACCGCGTCGACCGGGCACCCCGTCGGCACCCTCTCCGGCGGCAACCAGCAGAAGGTCCTGATGGGCCGCTGGCTGCTCAGCGGCGCCGAGGTGCTGCTGCTGTTCGACGTGACCAGGGGCGTGGACGCCGCCACGAAACACGACTTCTACGCACTCGTCGCCGACCTCGCCGCGCAGGGCCGGGCGGTCCTGCTGTACTCCAGCGAGACCGAGGAGATCGCGCACCTGTGCCACCGGGTCCTGGTGATGCGGGAGGGCCGGGTGGCGGCGGAACTGGAGGGGCCCGTCGGCGACGCGGAGCTGATCGTCGCGGCGGCCATGCGGGAGCGTGAACATGTCTGAGCTGCGCGCCGCCACCCTCGGCTACGCGGTCCTCGCCGCGACCGCGATCGCCTACCTCGTCGTGTACACCACCAGCCTCGGGCACCTGCCGACGCCGTTCGACTACCTGTCGCTGCTCAACACCTCGCTGCCGCTGGTGTTCGTGGCGATCGGGCAGAGCCTGGTCGTGCTGACCGGCGGCATCGACCTGTCCGTCGGCGGGATGGTCGGCCTCGGCGTCGCGATCGTCGCCGCCGGGTCGACCGCCGGCGCGGCCGTCACCGCCGCCTGGATGCTCGCCGCGGTCGGTGCCTGCGCTGCGTGCGGCGCCGTCAACGGGCTCATCGTCGCCAAGGGCCGCATCGCGCCGATCCTCACCACCCTCGCCACCCTGTCCGTCTACAGTGGACTGGCGTTGAAGGTGCTGCCGGTGCCCGGCGGCGAGATCTCCCCCGCGGTGCGTTCCGTCCTCACCGACCCGGACCTGCCGACCGGCCTGATCTGGCTCGGCGTCGCGGTCGGCGGCTGGCTGGTGCTGCGGCGCACCCGCTTCGGCATGCGGGTCTATGCCGTCGGCAGCGACGAGACCGCCGCCCGCGCCGTCGGCGTGCCGACCGTGTGGGTGAAGGTCGGGGTGTACGCGCTGTCCGGCGTGTGCAGCGGCCTCGCCGCGGTGTTCTACGTGTCGACGACGACGTCCGGCGACCCCAACGCCGGCGACTCGTTCATCCTCACGTCGATCGCCGCGGTCGTCGTCGGCGGCATCGCGTTCGCCGGCGGGCGGGGTTCCGCGCTCGGCGCGGTCGCCGGGGCGTTCGCCCTGACGCTCGTCATCGACGTGCTGTTCTTCGCCGGCATCGACCCGCTGTACCAGTCGCTGTTCCAGGGGCTGTTCCTGGTCGTCGCGGTCCTGCTGGGCAGTCTCGTGCGCTGGAGGCGGGCATGACGACACTGGAAACCGCGAAGCGGGTCCTCGCCGGGCCGCACCGGCGGGTCCTGTACGCGTTCGCCGCCGCGGCCACCATCCTCGTCGCCGGCGCGGTCATCCACCCCGGGTTCGGGTCGTGGACGAGCCTGCGCACGATGCTGGTCCTGGCGAGCTTCATCGGGTTCGTGGGCGCCGGGCAGATGCTCGTCGTCCTCGTCGGCGGCATCGACCTGTCGATGCCGTGGGTGCTCAACGGCGCCGCGATCGTGCTCACCACCAGCAGCCTCGGGCAGTCCGGCCGGCTGCCCCTCGCCGTCGCCCTCGCGCTGGGCGTCGGCGCCGCCGTCGGGCTGGCCAACGGGCTCGGCGTGGCCTGGCTCGGCGTGCCCGCCGTCGTCATGACCCTCGGGATGAACGGTGTCCTGCAAGGGTTGTCGCTCGGCCTGTCCAAGGGGCTCACCTGCGGCTCGTGCGCGTCGTACGCCCCCGAACCACTGCGCCGGCTGGTCGTCGGCCGGCTCTTCGGGGTGCCGTCGGAGCTGCTGCTGTGGGCGGGGGTGGCGCTGTTCGTGACGGTGCTGCTGACCCTCACCACGTTCGGCCGGCGGGTCTACGCGGTCGGCAACAACCCCCGCGCGGCGTTCCTGGCCGGCGTCGGCGTGCGCGGGGTCACCGTGGTGCTCTACGTGCTCAGCGGCGTGTTCGCCGCCCTCGCGGGGATCATGCTGGTCGCCTACGGCGGGCAGCCGTCGCTGGGGCTCGGCGACCCGTACCTGTTCGAGTCGATCGCCGCGGTCGTCGTCGGCGGCGTGTCCATCCTCGGCGGCCGCGGGCACTACGTCGGCGTCGTCGCCGGCTCCGTCACCCTGGTCGCGATCGTGACCCTGCTGCAGGCCGAACGCGTCCCGGAGTACGGTCGCAACGTCATCTACGGATTGGTCATCCTCGCCATCCTCTTCACCTACGGCAGGGAGCGCGCTGATGATTGAGACGCTGAGTGACATCCCGTGCGAGCTGGGCGAAAGCACGCTCTGGGACGACGTCAAGGGCCGGCTGCACTGGGTCGACATCGACCGGGACCTGCTGTTCACCCTCGACTGGGCCACCCGCGACGTGGCGACGCTGCACCTGCCGGCCACGGCCGGCAGCGTCGGGCTGCGGGCGGGCGGCGGCCTCGTCGCGGCGCTGCGGCACGCCGTCGCGTTCGTCGACGTCGACTCCGGCCTCGTCGAGGTCGCCGCCGAACTGGAGACCGACCGGCCCGGCAACCGGTGCAACGACGGCGCCGTCGACCCCGGCGGCCGGTTCTGGTTCGGCACGATGGACGTCGCGGAGACCGGCGCGACCGGCGCGTTCTACCGGTTCGGCGAGGACCTGGCGGTCACGAGGGCGTTCGGCGACGTCATCGTGTCCAACGGGCCGGCGTGGAGCCCCGACGGGCGCACGATGTACCACGTCGACTCGGCCCGCAGCCGGATCACCGCCTACGACTTCGACCCCGCGTCGGGCACCGTCGGCGGCGGGCGGCTGTTCGCCTCCGACGAGGACGAGGCGTGGTTCCCGGACGGCGTCACCGTCGACGCGGACGGCTACGTCTGGAACTGCAAGTGGGACGGCGGCCGGATCGTGCGCTACTCCCCCGACGGCGCGATCGACCGGGTCGTCGAGGTGCCGGTGCCGCGGCCGACGCGGTGCGCGTTCGTGGGGGCGGACCTGGAGTTGCTGGCGGTGACCAGCGCCCGGCGGGGTCGCGGTGCGGAGGCGCCGCGCTCCGGGCACCTGCTGCTGCTCGACCCGCACGCGCGGGGGCTGCCCGCGCCGCGGTTCCGGGGATGAGCAGGGCCGGCCCGGGCTCTTCCGGGCCGGCCAGAGGTCTCAGTCCTTGGTGAGCGACGCGCGCAGCGTCTTCAGGGCACCCGCGAGGAGCCGGGACACGTGCATCTGGGAGATGCCGAGCTCCGCGGCGATCTGCGACTGCGTCAGGTTGCCGTGGAACCGCATCGCGATGATCTTCTGCTCCCGCTCCGGGAGCTTCGCCAGCAGCGGGCGCAGCGCCTCACGGTTCTCGACGTTGACCATGTCGGGGTCGTCGCCGCCGAGGAGGTCACCGAGGCCGGTGGCGCCGGCGCCATCGCCGCCGGCCTCGCCGACGGGCGCGTCCAGCGACAGCGCGCGGTAGGCCTGGCCGCAGTCGAGGCCCTCGATCACGTCCTCCTCGCTCACGCCGAGCTTCGCCGCCAGGTCGGCGACGGTCGGGGAGCGGCCGAGGTCCTGGGCGAGGTCGCCGGAGATCTTGGAGATCTCCAGGCGGAGCTCCTGCAGGCGGCGGGGCACGCGCACGTCCCAGCCCTTGTCCCGGAAGTGCCGCTTGAGCTCACCGACGATCATCGGGATGGCGTAGCTGGTGAACGCGGCGCCGCGGGTCGGGTCGAACCCGTCGACCGACTTGATCAGACCCAGGTTCGCGACCTGCACGAGGTCGTCGAACTGCTCGCCGCGGTTGCGGAAGCGCCGGGCGAGGTACTCGGCGAGGGGGATGTACAGCTCGATGAGCCGGGACCGGACGCGGTCCCGGTCGATGCCGGTCGGCAGGTCGGCGAGCAGCGACAGCAGGGCCTTGGCCTGCGCGTCGGTCTCCCGGGTGCGGTGCGACCCAGCGGCCGGTGCGGCGGTCTGGGCGCCGGGGGCCGGCGTGGTGGTGACGGTGACGCTGTCGGTGGTGCCGATAAGGGTGGCGTCGGTGTACATGTCAGTGCTCACGGCAGGGTCAGCCTTTCGGTGCAATGACCGGCCAGTCCTGGTGGGACGTCGTTTGATGCGACGACGAGCGGGCAATCCTGGAGGTAGGACGCACGGGGCTCAAGACCGGTCAGAAGATCGCTCACAGCGCCCGTGTCTTGAGCGCCGGCGGTAGACCGCGGAACCGTCATCGCCGGGTGGACCGCCGCTGTCTGGACGGGCCCGGCGGCTGACCTGCCTGGTCACGCTGTGTGCGCAACGTAGGACAGGTCGCCTGTGATGACGACCTCCCCACCGTACAACAAATTGCCGGACGGCAACAGTCGACCGCCCGGACGTGGTCAGCCCGCGAGAACCCGCAGTTCATCGGGGTCGCCGGGCAGTCCGTACGCCCGGAGCAGCGCCGCCACGTTGCCGAACCGGCGCCCGCCGAACTGCCATGCGGCGGGCGCCGCGGCGAGGGTCCGGGCGAGCCGGCGCTGCGCGGGGTCGAGCGGGCCGCCGCCAGGCAGCGGCCCGTCCGGGAAGACCGATCGCAGCGCGGTGCCGAGGACCGGCAGGGTCTCCACGCCGGTGACGGAGCCGAGCCGGGCCAGCAGCGCGTCGAGGCTCGCGGCCGCGTACCCGGCGCCGAGGCCGGGCAGGGCCAGCGCCGCGTATCCGGCCAGGTCGCCGTCGAGGAACGGGATGCCGGCCCGGGCGGTGCTCGCGCCGCCGGCCCACGCCAGCAGCTCCGCGGCCGCTGCGGCGCCCGCCCCGGCGCCGTGCACGGTCGTGAGCCCGATCGCCGCCGCCCACCGGATCTCCGGCTTCGGGTCCTGCAGCGCGGCCGGCATGGCGGTGCCGAGCAGGCCGAGCGCGACGAGCGCGGTGGCGGCGACGGACCGGGACGGGTCGCCGACGGCGCCGGTCAGCGCCGCGTCCGACGGATCCTCCGGAAACCAGGCGAGGGTGAACGCGGCGGCGGCCCGCACCGCCGCGTCGCCGTCGGCCAGCAGGTCGCGCAGCACCGGCAGGCCGGCGCGGACCGCGTCGTAGGCGGCGACGTCGATGTGCGCGGCCATCGCGTCGCGCTGCGCGTCGTCGAGGCCCTCCCAGTAGTCGAGGCGGGTCTCGCCGTCGTTGTCGTCGTCCTCGTCGTCCTCGGTCGGGGCCGGCGCGGCACGCAGCAACTCGGCACCGCCCACGGCGGCCGCGCGCAGCTCCGCGACCGGGAACCCGCCGGGCAGCCACGCCTCGTGCTGGCCGACCGCGATGCCCGCGACGAGCCCGGCGATCGCGGCGCGGTCCGGGGTCGCCGGGTCGGCGAGCAGCTCCAGCAGGAACGGCACCGCCGGCGCGCTCGCCTCGTAGCGGGTCCCCTGGTGGCAGATCCCGCCGTGCAGACCGCTCAACGCCCGGCGGCGGTCCTCCGCCTCGGCGGCGAGCAGGCCGCGCAGGTGCCCGGGCACGTCGGCGGCCGGTCCGTAGGCGTGTTCGAGGGAGGCCCAGTCGACGTCGTCGAGTCCGTCCAGCATGCGCCGCAACCTACCTGATTAAGGTAGGTGGATGACCGGTCTCGGCGACGTCGACTCCAGCATTCCCAACGTGGCCCGCATGTACGACTACTACCTGGGCGGGTATCACAACTTCGCGGTCGACCGGGAGGCGGCGGAGAAGATCCTGGCGATCTTCCCCGACACGCCGGCGGCGGCGCGGACCAACCGGCGGTTCCTGCAGCGGGCGGTGCGGCACCTGGCCGAGGCCGGCGTCCGGCAGTTCCTCGACATCGGCACCGGCCTGCCGACGCAGGGCAACGTCCACGAGATGACCGACGGCAAGGTCGTCTACGTCGACAACGACCCGGTCGCGGTCGCCCAGGCCCGGTCCCTTGTGGACGGTCTGGACCGGGTGTCGGTGGCGTGCGCGGACCTGCGGGAGCCGGAGGCGCTGCTCGCCGACCCCGCCGTCGCCGGGCACCTCGACTTCAGCCAGCCGGTGGCGATCCTGATGGTGTCGATCCTGCACTTCGTGCCGGACGAGGCGCACCCCGGCGACCTCATCGCCCGGCTGCGCGACGCCACCGCGCCCGGCAGTCACCTGGTGGTGTCGCACCTGACCCTCGACGGCGTGCCCGCCGCGCCGGCCGCCGCCGGCCAGCAGGTCTACCGGCAGTCCAGCGCGCCGATCGTGCCCCGCTCCAAGGCCGCCATCGCCGACCTGTTCGCCGGCTACGACCTGCTCGACCCCGGCCTGGTGTGGCTCGGCGACTGGCGCCCCGACAACGGCGACGAGCAGGTCTCCCACGGCTACGGCGGGGTCGGGGTCCGCGCGATTCGGAGCTGAACCCGGGGTGGATGGGTCGCTGACAGCAAGCCGACACCGACCCATCCACCGACCCGGGCGACAGCGAAGTCCTCCCGTGCGGCGGTCCACCACAGGACCGCCCCAGACGCGGGAGGACCACCCTCATGACCACTCCAACCCGGGCAGGTCGCCGGTGGCGTGCCACCGCCGCCACACTCGTGGCGGCCGGTGTGGCGTTCGCCGGCCTCGGGCCCGGCACCTCGTCGGCCTCGAGCCACCGGGAGGCGCCGCTCATCGCCGCCGACCCGGCGGTCGACAACACCGACCTCTACGCGTTCGTCAGCCCCGAACGTGCCGGCTACGTCACGTTCATCGCCAACTGGCAGCCGTTCTCCGAGCCCCACGGCGGCCCGAACTTCTACCCCTTCGCCACCGACGCCGTCTACAACATCAACGTCGACAGCGACGGCGACGCGAAGGCCGACGCGGTGTTCCGCTGGACGTTCCAGAACATCGACCGCCGCGGCGGCGACACGTTCCTCTACGCCAACGGCCCGGTCACCTCGCTGGACGACGAGAACCTGCTGTTGCGCCAGACCTACACCCTGGAGTCGTCGTTCCACGGTGAGCCCTTCAAGACCAGGATCACCGGCGCACCGGTCGCACCGTCACGGGTCGGCAAGGCCACGATGCCCGACTACGCGAAGCTGCGCAACGACGCCAACAAGCGCCTCCCGGGCGGCTGGAACGTCTACGCCGGCCAGGCCGACGACCCGTTCTACCTGGACCTGCGGGTGTTCGACCTGCTGTACGGCGGCGACCTGAGCGAGGTCGGCCAGGACACCCTCGCCGGCTACAACGTCAACTCGATCGCCCTGCAGGTGCCGTTCTCCGACGTGGCCCTCAAGGGCGACGCGAAGCGCAACCCGGTCATCGGCGTCTGGACGACCACCGAGCGCGCGAAGACCCGCGTGACCGGCCAGTCCGGTCCCGTCACGGGCGAGAAGGTGCAGGTGTCCCGGCTGGGCAACCCGCTCGTCAACGAGGTCGTCGTGCCGGCGTCGCTGAAGGACGCGTTCAACTCGATCAGCCCCGACAAGGACGCCGGCATCCCCGCCGTCGTCGCCCGGGTCACCGACCCGGAACTGCCGAAGCTCATCGAGGGCATCTACAAGGTGCCGGCGCCCCCGGCACCCCGCAACGACCTGGTCGAGATCTTCCTGACCGGCATCACGACCAAGGCCGGCGGGCCGATCAAGGCCGACCTCAACTCCCAGCTCAACAACGCCGACGTCGTCGCGGCCAACTTCCGGCCGTCGGAGATGCTGCGGCTCAACCTGGGCGTGCCGGTCACGGCGGCACCGAACCGGCTCGGCGTCCTCGCCGGCGACCTGCAGGGCTTCCCGAACGGCCGGCGGCTCACCGACGACGTCGTCGACATCGCGGTGCAGGCCGTCGAGGGTGCGGCGCAGACCGGCAAGCTCGTCGACGCCCTCGCCGCCGGCGACAAGGTCGACGCGAACGACAACGCATTCGAAGGCGCCTTCCCCTACCTGGCGCTGCCGAACAGCGAGGCGGTCAACAAGGGCGGCGGCACGGGCGCCGGCGCCACCGGGACTGCACCGTCCGCGACCGCCGCGGCCGCTCAGCCCGCGACGACGCCGTCGGCGTTCGAGTCCGGCACCGGCATGACGGCCGTCGCGGTCAGCACCTCGGCGATCGCCGCCGGCCTCGGCACGCTGCTCTTCGTCGGCTGGTGGCGGCGCCGCCGGATCAACCAGCCCTGACATTGCCAACCCCGGGGCGCGTCCACAGTGGACGCGCCCCACCCCTTGGGAGGAGGAGTCATGCGGGTTCGCATCGTTCTGGGAGTGGTACTGGCAGCAGCGTTGCTGTTCGGCCTCGGCGCACTGGCCGGCCGTCCTTCGGGCGGTGCGTCCACCCCCGCGTCCGTCCAGCCCGACCGTCCGCAGGGGACCAGCCGGCTGGTCGCGACGATCGCCGCGCAGCAGGAACGGCTCCGCAAGGTGCCCGGCGACTGGACGGCGTGGGCCGCGCTCGGCGAGGCGTACCTGGAGCAGTCCCGGGTCAGCGCCGACCCCGCGTACTACCCGAAGGCCGAGGGCGCGCTGCGCAAGTCCCTGGAGGTGCGCCCCGAGGGCAACGCGGCCGCCCTCGCCGGCCTCGGCGCCCTCGCCAACGCCCGGCACGACTTCGCCACCGCCCGCGACCTCGCTGGGCAGGCCCTCGCGGTGAACGCCTGGTCCGACACCGCATACGGCGTCCTCGCCGACGCGGAGACCCAGCTCGGCCACCCCGACGCCGCCACCGCCGCCGTGCAGCGGATGCTCGACCTGCGGCCGGGGCTCGCCTCGTACACCCGCGGCTCGTATGACCTCGAACAGCACGGCAAGCGCGCCGAGGCGGTCGCGCTCATGCAGCAGGCCCTGGCCAGCGCCACCGAACCCGCCGACGTCGCGTTCTGCCACCAGCACCTCGGCAGCCTCGCGTGGGCCGCGGGCGACCTCGCCACCGCCACCCGGCACGTGACCCTCGGCCTCGCCGCCGACGCCGGCACCGTCGGGCTGTGGCAGCTGAAGGCGCGGCTGGACACCGCGGCCGGCGACCTGACCGCCGCGCTCGCCGACCTGGAGAAGGTCGTCGCCCGCACCCCGACCGTCGACGCGCTGCTCGACCAGGCCCGCCTGCTGCAGGTCGCCGGCAAGGACCCGGGTCCCGCGCTGAGCCTCGCCCGCGCCGCGCACACCCTCTTCACCGCCAACGGCGGCACCGACGACCTCGGCGCCGCGGCCCTCGCGCTCGCCGCGGGCGACGCCACCGCCGCGGCCCGGCTCGCGATCGCCGAGTGGGACCGCCGCCAGTTCGGCGAGGTCGCCGACATGGTCGCCTGGACGCTGATGTCCGCCGGTGACCCGGCCGCGGCGCTGCCGTTCGCCCGGCACGCCAACGCGCTCGGCCAGGTCGACGCGACGCTCGCCTACCACTACGGCATGGTGGCGCTTGCCGCCGGCGACAAGGACACCGCGCTGGTGCAGCTGCGCCTGGCGCTCGCCCTCAACCCGAAGTTCTCCCCCGTCGACGCGCCGATCGCGGTGCGGACCCTCGCCACCCTGGAGTCGTGATGCGTCGCTTGCTCGTCCTGCTCTGTGCGGTCGCGGCCGGGGTCCTGCTGTGGCCCGGCAGCGCACAGGCGCACCCGCTCGGCAACTTCTCCGTCAACCAGTTGGGCGCGCTGACGTTCCAGCCCGACCGGGTCAGCGTCGCCTACGTCGCGGACCTCGCCGAGCTCCCGACGTTGCAGGCTTCGCCGTCGTGTACGTCCGTCGCCTCCGCTTTCCGGGTCTCCGTCGACGGTGCTGTCCTCGCCTGGACGATCGACCGGGCCGCGTTCACCTACTCGCCGGGCGCGGCCGGGCTGCGGACCAGCCGGCTCGAATGCGACCTGTCCGCTCCGGCCCCGCTGTCCACGGAGTCCACTGTGGAGGTCGTCAACGACTTCGACGCCGACCGGGTCGGCTGGCGGGAGCTCACCGCGACCGCCTCCGGGGTGCACATCGTCGACTCGCCGCTGCCGACCGTGTCCCGCAGCGACGGGCTGCGCTCCTACCCCGACGACCTGCTCAGCTCGCCGCCTTCCGTGCGCACCGCGACCCTGCGCCTCGCCCCCGGCGGCAGCACGCTCGGCGCCGCTTCCCCACGCCCGCCGGTCGCGCTTCCGGCCTCGGTGCTGCCCGGCTGGGCGGGCCAGGCGGAGCTGACGCTGCGCGGCTGGGTCGCCCAGCGCGCGCTGACGCCGTGGGTCGGGTTCCTGGCGGTGCTGCTCGCACTCACCCTCGGCGCCGCGCACGCCGCGCTGCCGGGGCACGGGAAGACGGTCATGGCCGCGTACCTCGCCGGCCGGCAGGGCCGTCCCCGCGACGCCCTCACCGTGGGCGCCACCGTCACCCTCACCCACACCGGCGGGGTGCTGCTCCTCGGGCTGCTGCTGACGACCGCGGCGGGGCTGGCCGGGGAGACCGTGCTCGGCTGGCTGGGGGTGACGAGCGGGGTGCTGGTGGCGGCGATCGGCCTGAGCATGCTGCTGTCCCGCCGCCGCGGCACGGCCCACTCACACTCCCACGGCCCCCACGGCCACACCCACGGCCCGTCCACGCATTCGCACGCTCCCCACACCCACGACGACCACTCGCATGACCACGACCACGCTGATGACCACTCCCATGACCACGACCACACCCATGAGCACGACCACTCTCACGACCACGGGCACTCTCATGACCACGGGCATGGGCACGACCATGGGCACGAGCACGGGCACGACCATGGGCACGGGGTGGGGCGGCCGAGTCGGCTCGCGGTGGTCGGTATGGGGATCGCCGGTGGGCTGGTGCCGAGCCCGTCGGCCCTGATCGTGCTGCTCGGCGCCGTCGCCCTCGGCCGGACCTGGTTCGGGGTGCTCCTGGTGCTCGCCTACGGTCTGGGCATGGCCGGCACCCTCACCGCCGCGGGCCTGCTGCTCATCAAGGTCCGCGACAAGTGGCCGGCCCGCCTGCGGTTCAGCGACCGGCTGACCAGGCTCGCACCCACCGGCACCGCCGCACTGGTCCTGCTCGTCGGCTCCGCCCTCGCGGTCCGCTCCCTCGTCACCCTCTGACCGCCTCGGCCGGTTGTCCACAGGCACAAGTTCGTGCTGGCGCACCGGCCGGGGCGGTTTCACCCTCGACAGGGTGCGAACAGAGGAACAAGCGGGCGTCATCACCCGCCGCCAGTCAATCGCCGGCGGCCTGACCGATGAACACATCCGCGCCCGGCTGAGCTCGGGCCGATGGCAGCGAGCATCCGCCGGCGTGTACTACACCTTCTCGGGCGAGCCGACCCGCCCGGCCGTCCTCTGGGCCGCGCTGCTGACCGCCGGGCCGGGCGCCGTGCTGAGCCATCAGACTGCTGCGGAGCTCATCGGCCTGATCGACCGGCCGGAGCCACCGATCCACGTCAGCGTCCCGTCGCAGCGGCACATCACCCCGGTCGCCGGCGTCCAGCTGCACCGTCGCCACCACACCCCGGTCGCCGCGCCGGCAAGGGAACCGGCCCGCACCACCGCGGAGGACACGGTCATCGACCTGACCCAGGCAGCGAACGACGTCGACACGGCCGTCGGCTGGGTCGCAAGGGCCTGTGCCCGCCGGCTGACAACCCCGGACCGGCTCCGCGCAGCCCTCGCCACCCGTGGCCGGCTGCGCTGGCGCGACGCGTTGACGGCCGCCGTCGCCGATGTCGCGGCCGGCTGCCACTCGGTGCTCGAGTTGCGCTACCTGCGCGATGTCGAGCGCCCCCACGGGCTGCCGCCCGGAATCCGGCAACGTCGGCGGCAGGAGCCACAGACGACATACAGCGATGTCGAGTACGACCCGTTCGGCCTGGTCGTTGAGCTCGATGGCCGAGCGGCGCACGAGGACCCCGGCCGCGACCGACGCCGGGACCAGGTCAGCGCCGTGCGGGGATGGATGACGCTGCGGTTCGGCTGGGCCGACGTCCGCCGCCGCCCGTGCGAGAGCGCCGCCGCCATCGCCGTCCTCCTCCGCCGCGCCGGCTGGTCCGCACGCCCCACCCGCTGCGGCCCCCTCTGCCGACTACCCGGTGGATCCTTGGAACCCGGTGGATCCTCGGTGCCCTGACCCACAGGATCCGCCGGGTTCCAGCGATCCACCGGGGAGTCCGCTGTCGGCGAACACCGCCGGGTGGGACGGGGACGGTGGGGCGGCGGTATCGTCAGGGTGGGCAGTGCGCCTGCCTGAGCCGCGACACGGTCGCCCACGCCGACCGTGACCCGAGGCCAAGAGGCTCAGACTCAGCGCGGCGGTGCAGGCTGCCCGGCGGAGTTCCGCCGTCCGATCGGTGCGGGCGTGGGTCGACGCCGGAGGTCTCGTGATGGCAGACGAAGCGGACAAGGACCACCCCACCACCGGCGGCGCCGACACCCCACCGGGTGGGCGGCCGCGACGCGACCGGAAGCGCCGGCGCGCGATCAGGGCACACGCCGCGCAGGCCGGCATCGCCTACTCCGTCGCCGCCCGGCAGCTCGCCGGAGCCGGCGTCGGGCCGGGCGAGACCTTCGCCAGCCTCGGCCGGACCGTGTATCCGTCCGGCGTGCCCGGCAGGTGGACCGTCATCGGCCGGGAGCTGCGGCCCGCCGCCGCGAAGCTCCACGACACCCGCCGCGCCGCGCGCCTGGCCGGCGGCCGGGCCGTGCACCTGGTGGAGCGGTTCCCCGCGGGTGAGAGCCACGCGGGTCCCTGCTACGCCGGCGATGGGCTCGAAGACCTCCTCGCCATGCTCTACCTGGTGGTGGTGCGGGAGGCGCCCGGGCTGGTCCCGGCCGCGATGGACCTCGCCTGGACCGCGGAGCTCGGGGAGGAGACGGCCGTCGACATGGAGTGCGCGGAGGTCGACCGGGCCGCCCGGCTGGTCCTCGACGACGGGGTCGCCGGGCTGTGGGGGCGGGTCGAGGACGCGTTGCGGGCCGGGCAGGACAACGCCAGCCCCGCGGTGCGCCACGACGCGGACCGGCTGACGCTGGTCTGCCGCACGTTCACGATGCCGGTCGAGGGCGCCGACGGTGAGCCGTACGTGCTGCGCGCCCCCTGGGACGGCGCCGGACAGGTGCTCGACGCGCTCCTCGTCGTCGCCGACGACGGGCACGCCCCGGGGACCAGGATCCGGCTCGCGGGGTCGCTGTCGACCGGCACGATCGTCGGCGCGGCCTGGGGTGCCGTGGGGCCGCCGCTGCGATACGACGTCCGCCTCGACACCGAGCCCGCGACCCGCACGATGCGCCCCGAGGACCTCGTCGTCCTGCCCGGCCAGGAGTCCGACGCCGCCGCCCTGCAGGTCTGACCGGTCAGCGAAGACCGGCCGAAGGCAACCCGAAACGACCGGTCACGCCTCGGCGAGGAGGCGGGCGGTCGGCAGGCGGCGCAGGGCACGCAGCGGGACGGTGGCCGCCGCGACGGTGACGAGCAGGCCGGCCACCGCGGCACCGGCGGCCGCGAGCCAGACCGGGCCGGGCAGCGCCCCGCCGAGGGCGTAGGCCAGGCCGAGGCTGATCCCGGTGCCGAGGAGCGCGCCGATCGTGCCGAGCGCGAGGGCCTCGTAGCCGGCGAGGCGCACGAGCAGGTGGTCGCCCCAGCCGCTGGCGCCGAGGAGGGCGAACTCGCCGGCCCGTTCGCGGATGCCGCGATACAGCACGTCGGCGACCGCGGCCGCGCCGAGCAGGACCGTGAGGACGGCGGCGAGGTAGTCGGTGCCGCGGACCTGCACGGTGACCGCGTCGCCGAGGACGGTGCCGCTGACCGTGCCGCGGAAGCCGATGGTGAGCACGGCGAGGAACGTGAGCGCGGCGACGCCGATGGCGAGGCTGAGCACGCCGACCAGGGTGCGGCCGGGGGTGCGCAGCAGGTTCGTCCAGGCGAGGCCGGCGATCCGGCGCGGGGTGCGGGCCCGCCGGACCGGGCTGACCGCCGGCCGGACCGCGGCGACCGGGTCGGTGCGGTTGGCCCGCCAGGCGGGTTGGAGCGCGGCGAGGACGCTGAGCAGCAGCGCGGCCGGCACGGCGACGGCCGCGGTGGTCCATTGCAGGGTGATCCCGAGCGCCGGGGCGGCGGCCAGCGCGATCACGGTCCCCGCCAGGCCGGCGGACAGCCCGAGGGCGAGGGCCTCGGCCAGGACCAGGCCGAACAGTCGGCGGCCGGGCCAGCCGAGGCAGGCCAGGACGGCGAGCTCGGTGTGCCGGGCGCGCAGCGCGGCGCCGGTGGCGTTGGCGACGGCGAGGACGCAGGCGACGAGGACCAGGCCGGCGAGCAGGAGGCTCTTGCGGTCGATCGCGGAGACGACCACGGTCGCGACGCCGGTGCGCAGCCACGACTGGTCGACCGTCAGCGCGGGGCGGCCGTGGACGCCGGCCGGCACGGCCAGGTCGGCGGGCGCGACGGACGAGCCGACGGTCAGGTCGACCCGCAGGCCGGTCGCCTGCTGGATGCGCTCGGCGACGGCCCGGACCCGCTCCTGGGACAGGTCGTCCATCCCGACGTCGCCGGTGACGCGCACCCGCACCGTCCCGATCGGCGCCTCGGCGAACGCCGCCGACGCAGCGGTGGACGACGGTGTGTACGGCGGGCTGCGCAGCGCCGACATCGCCGACAGGCTGGTGATCAGTGTCGGCCGAGCGCCCGCCGGGCCGCCGATGTTGCCGCCGGGCAGCAGGGCCTGGTTGCCGAGGGCGGTGCGCGAGGCGGCGTCGGCGCCGGTGAGGGCGGGGTCGCCGGTGAGCGAGGCCGGCAGCGTGGCCAGGGGCGGGCCGGCGTCGAGGGTGCCCGGGTCGAACGCGCCGACACCCCGCAGCGTGACGGGACGGATGGAGTTGGGGCCGGTGTATTCGGCGCCGACCCGGGGCAGCGCGCGGACCTGGGGGTCGGTCAGCTCCAGGGGCAGTGGGTTGTACCAGACCTCGTCGTCGGCGGCGCCGCCCCAGTCGCCGGTGGCCGGGCGGGCCGCGCCGGCCGGGCCGGGCATCCAGTACTGCCCGACCCAGGCCGGTGAACGCCCCCACTCCGGGGCGTGTTGCTCGGGCGCGCTGAGGTCGGCGAGCAGCTGCTGGTAGACGTCGGAGACGTCCACGGTGCGTTCGTCGACGGTGCTGCCGGGATCGGCCTCGAAGTCGCCGATGAGGTTGTCCAGGCGTGCACCTGCCGCACCGGAGGCGGCGGAACCGTCGGAGAGCCGGTCGATGCGCAACCTGACCTGCCGGTCCACGGCTGGGCTGGTGGAGGCGAGGACGGGCACCTCGCCGGGGGCGGCGGGGCGGGTGAGGGCGGTCGCGTCGAGCCCGTTGAGGCGGGCCTCCTGCGCGGGGTCGACGGCGGCCATGGCCATCGGCACGGTGAACGCCACGTACACCTCGGCCCGCCGGGGCTGCGCGACGGTGGAGCGGGGGTCGCTGGACCAGCAGGACAGCGCGCGCCGGTGCTTCGGGTCGAGCGGATCGGTCACGCCGATCTGGTGGGCGAGCGGCTCGCAGACCTCGGTGCGGGAGCCGTCGGCGCCGATCCGCCAGATGTGCTCGCGTTCGGGGATCTCGTCGCCCTCATACATGCGGCCCTGCTCCCACGGCTCGCCGGGCTGGAACTCCAGGACGTCGCCGGTGACCCAGAGGTAGATCGCGCCGTCGGTGACGCTGGTCAGCCCGCGGTCGGTGACCCAGGTCGGCCGGACCCGCAGGGCCTGCTGCGCAGCGCCCGGCCGCAGCTGCCCGGTGAGGTCGACGGGCAGGCGCACGGGCTGCATGAACGTGCCGACGGCGGCGAGCGGGGCGGCGACGGCGACGCCCGGCAGGGCCAGGATGTCGTGCCACTGCTGCATCGTGATGCCGCCGCGACCGGTGCCGACCTGGTCGAACCCGATCTGCCCGGCGCCGGCGTCCGCGGGTCGCACGAGGATGTCGTACAGCGGGCGGAAGTTCGCCTGCACGGTGCCGGTCGCCCGCACCTGCGCGCCGCGGGCGGCGGACAGCAGCAGCGAGAACCCGGCGACCGCGACCGCGACGGCCAGCAGCGTGGCGACGAACCGCCCCCGCTGATGACGCAATTGAGCAAGGACCATCGATCTCTCCCCCGTCAGAGAGCGCTCTCCGGCCAGCTTGCCGCCTCCCGTGACCGACTGTCAACGGTCGGCTATGGTTGGGGTGGCAGCGCGCCTGCCCGTGCCGCGGATCGACGGAGCCCACGCCTCCGCCGGCGGCCAAGAGGCTCCGACTCAGCGCATCCGTTCCGTGCGGATGCCGGGTGCGTGGGGCCCCGCCGAAAAGGCGTGATCGTCATGTTCGAGCGGTTCACCGACCGGGCCAAACGCGCCGTCGTGCTGGCGCAGGAGGAAGCCCGGATCCTCAACCACAACTACATCGGCACCGAACACCTGCTGCTGGGCCTCATCCAGGAGGGCGACGGCGCGGCGGCCAGGAGCATCGACGCCATCGGCGTGTCCGTCGAGGACGTGCGGCGGCAGGTCGAGGAGGTCATCGGCCTGGGCTCGCAGGCGTCGGGCGCGCACATCCCGTTCACGCCGCGGGCCAAGAAGGTCCTCGAGCTCGCGCTGCGCGAGGCGTTGCAGCTCGGGCACAACTACATCGGCACCGAGCACATCCTGCTCGGCCTCGTCCGGGAGGGTGAGGGCGTCGCGGCGCAGGTCCTGATCCGCCTCGGTGCCGACCTCAACCGGCTGCGCGCCCAGGTGATCCAGCTGCTGTCCGGCCACCCGTCGGCCCCGGTGCCGGATGCTACGACCGCACCCTCCGCCGTGCTCGACCAGTTCGGGGTGAACCTGACCGCGGCCGCCCGCGACGGGCTGCTCGACCCGGTGATCGGGCGGACCGCCGAGGTGGAGCGGGTCATCCGGGTGCTGTCCCGGCGGCGCAAGAACAGCCCGGTGCTGACCGGCGCGCCGGGCGTCGGCAAGACCGCCGTGGTGGAGGGCCTCGCGCAGCGCATCGTCGCCGGTGACGTGCCCGAATCGCTCAAAGGGCGGCAGCTGTACACCCTGGACCTGGGCGCTCTCGTTGCCGGCTCGCGGTACCGGGGCGACTTCGAGGAACGGCTGAAGAAGGTCACCAAGGAGGTCCGCACGCGCGGCGACATCATCCTGTTCATCGACGAGATCCACAACCTGGTCGGGGCGGGCGCGGCCGAGGGCGCGATCGACGCGGCGTCGCTGCTCAAACCGCTGCTGGCGCGGGGTGAGCTGCGCACCATCGGGGCGACGACGGACGAGGAGTACCGGCGGTACATCACCAAGGACGGGGCGCTCGACCGGCGCTTCCAGCCGGTGCCGGTCGCCGAGCCGACCGCGGAGGACACGGTGCTGATCCTGCACGGGCTGCGGGAGCGGTACGCCTCGCATCACGGTGTCACGTACACCGACGCGGCGTTGCGGGCGGCGGCGCTGCTGGCCGACCGGTACATCGCGGACCGGCACCTGCCGGACAAGGCGATCGACCTGCTCGACGAGGCGGGCACGTCCGGTGCCGCGGTCGTCGGCCCGGACGAGATCGCGGCGGTGCTGTCCACGTGGACCGGCATCCCCGTGCACCGGCTGACCGAGCAGGAGAGCGCCCGGCTGCTGCGGATGGAGCAGACGCTGCACGAGGACCTCGTCGGGCAGGACCTCGCGGTCGCGGCGGTGTCCCGGGCGATCCGCCGGACCCGGGCCGGGCTGAAGGACCCGCGCCGCCCGGCCGGGTCGTTCATCTTCGCCGGCCCGTCCGGCGTCGGGAAGTCATCCCTGGCCAAGGCCCTCGCCGGATTCCTGTTCGGCACCTCCGACGCGCTGATCCAGCTGGACATGTCGGAGTTCCACGACCGGGCGACCGTGTCGCGGCTGGTCGGTGCGCCGCCCGGCTACGTCGGCTACGACGACGGCGGCCAGCTGACCGAGCAGGTGCGCCGCCGGCCGTTCTCGGTGGTGCTCTTCGACGAGGTGGAGAAGGCGCACCCCGACGTCTTCAACGCGCTGCTGCAGATCCTGGAGGACGGCCGGCTCACCGACGGGCAGGGCCGGGTCGTGGACTTCAAGCACACGGTGCTCATCCTCACGACCAACCTCGGCACCCGCGACCTGCAGCTGCAGGCGGGGTTCCAGTCCTCGGCGGTGCCGCAGTACGAGCGGATGCGGCAGAAGGTCGACGACGAGCTCAAACGGCACTTCCGGCCGGAGTTCCTGAACCGGATCGACGACACCGTCGTCTTCCACCAGCTCGGCCCCGCCGAGATCGCCGGCATCGTGGACCGGATGCTGCTGGACGTGGCGGCGCGGCTGGCGCTGCGCGACATCGGTCTGGTCGTGACGCCGCAGGCCCGGCAGCGCCTCGCCGAGCGCGGCCACGACCCGGTGCTCGGCGCCAGGCCGCTGCGGCGGACCGTGCAGCGGGAGGTCGAGGACCCGCTGTCGGAGCGGATCCTGCTCGACGAACTGCGGGCCGGGGACACCGTGACGATCGACTGTGATGAAGACGGCCTTCTCACGTTTTTGAGCATGTGCTTAAATAGCCCTCGTTGAGCGATTGCTCAAATTGGAGGGCACGTGGTGGCCGACACCAAGGAACGCCTGGTCGCCGCGGCGATCAAGGTCCTCGGCAACGAGGGGCTCGCCGGGGCATCCGCACGCACGATCGCCACGGCGGCGGGGGTCAACCAGGCGCTCGTCTTCTACCACTTCGGGACCATGGACCAGTTGCTCTCGGTCGCCTGCCGGCAGGCGACCGAGAGCCGGGTCGCGCTGTACCGTTCTCGCTTCGAGGCCGTGCGGAGCATCGGCGAGCTCCTCGACGTCGGCCGGCAGCTGCAGCAGACCGAGCGGGCCGCGGGCAACCTCGCGGTCCTGGCCCAGCTCCTGGCCGGCGCGCAGACCGACGAGCGGCTCGCCCCGGCCGTCGCGGCCGGACTCGAGCTGTGGATCACGGAGATCGAGTCGGTGCTCGGGCGGCTCACCGCCACCTCACCGATCGCCGACCTGGTCGACGTGCCGGGGCTGGCCAGGGTGGTCGCCTCCACGTTCATCGGGATGGAGCTGTACGGCGGTGTCGACCCTCTGGGGGCAACCGCTGCGGTCGCGGCGCTGGAGCGGCTCGCCGTGCTGGTGGAGGTCGTGGACGGCCTCGGTCCGGTCGCGCGCCGCGCCCTGCGCTCCACGCTGCGGCGGTCCTCCCGATGAGGATCCGGCTCGCCCGGGCGGCGGTGGCCGCGGTGTGGCTGCACGAGGGACTGTGGTGCAAGGTCCTGACCGGCGACCAGCTCTCAGTTGTCGCCGCCGTGCCCTTCCTGCCGCCGGCCCTGGCTCCGGCGGCGCTGATCGGTCTCGGCGTGGCGGAAACCGCGCTCGCGGTCTGGGTGCTCACGGGGCGACGGGCCCGCGCCGCCGCGATCGTGCAGACCGTTCTGCTGGTCGCGTTCAACGCCGGCGGGCTGCTGTTCGCGGCCGACCAGATCGCCGACGCGGGCCGGATGCTGACGGCCAACGCGGCGCTGCTCGCCCTGGCGTGGCTCCTGACCGGGCCCGCTCATGCCGAACCCCTGGCGCCCGCTCATGGCTAACCCCTGGCAGCGCGGCCGGCTCACGGTCGGCAGGAAACCGCAGGTGATGTTCGGCCGCATGTACGAGGATCCCGGCGCCGAGCTCAGCGTCTTCCCCGCCGGCGGCCGGGTCCTCGCGATCGCCTCCGCCGGCGACACCGCCGCCGCGCTCGCCCGGGCCGGACACCAGGTCACCGCCGTGGACATCAGCGCCACCCAGCTCGCGTACGCCCGGGCCAGGCTCGCCGGCGCCCCCACCGCCACGGGCACCGCCGAGCGGCTGCAAGCGGTCGCCCGCCGAGCCGCCGGCGCGATCCTGCCCGGCTGGCGCCCGGCCGCGATGACCGCGTTCCTACGGCTCGACGACCTCGACGCACAGCGCGACCACTGGCGCCGGCACCTGGACCGCCCGCGGCTCGCCGCGCTGATGCGTCTCGCGTTCGCCTCCGCCGGCCTGGTCCGCCGGGACCTGTGGCGGTCGCTGCCACCGAGGATGGACCTGGTCCTGCGCCACCGCCTGGCCACCGGCCTGACCACCCACCCCAACGCCACCAACCCCTGGGCGTGGCGCCTGCTCCTGGGCCGCGAGTGCCCCGCCGCCTCTTCCCCGACCGGGACCGAGAGCGCCACGTCGGTGCACGGCGCCATCGCCCCTTCCCTGACCGGAACCGAGAGCGTCACCTGGGTGCACGGCGACGTCGTCGAGCACCTGCGGTCGGTCCCGCGCGGTTGGTACGACGCCGCCACCCTCTCCAACGTCCTCGACGGCCCGCCACCCGCGTTCGCCGCCGAGCTCCGCAACGCGCTCCGGCACGGTGTCCGCCCCGGCGGCCCGGTCGTGCTGCGCACGTTCGGCACCGAATCCCCGCTCCCCGGCGACCCCCTGCCCGACCGCTCCCTGCTCTGGGGCGCCGTCGTCCGCCTCCACCCGCTCACCCAAGGAGCGTGACCATGCTGGGCGCCGCCGTCCGCCTCCACCCGCTCACCCAAGGAGCGTGAGCATGCTGCACGCCATCCGCCGGCACCCCCTGCCGATGCGCACCCGGTTCGGGCACTCGCTCGTCCTCACGTACGCGCTGCCCCCGGCAGTCCTCGAGCCGCTGTTGCCGGCCGGGCTGACCCTCGACACGTACACCGCCCCGAACGGAACCACGCACGGCTTCGTCGCCGTCGGCATCGTGTCGACCCTCGGCCTGCGACCCGCGCCGCTGCCGGCCGGGCTCGGCCTGGACGCCGTCCTCACCGGCTACCGGATCTTCACCAGGTTCCCGACCCCGGCCGGCAAGACCATGCGCGGGCTGTACATCCTGCGCAGCGACACCCACCGGCCCGCGCTCGCCGCCGTCGGTAACCTCCTCACCAGATACCGGTACCACCTGGCCCGGGTCCGGCTCACCCTCGACGGCACGACGCTGACCGCAACCGTCGACAGCCGCGACGGCGGCGCGGACCTCACCGTCATCGCCGACCTCGCGTCCCGGCCTGCGCCATTGCCGCCAGGGTCACCGTTCGACGCGGAGCCGCCGATCCCAAGGACCTCACCGCCGACCCCAAGGACCCCGGGGTCACCGGTCGACGCGGGATCGATGTCCGCAGCGAGCTCAAGGTCACCGTTCGACGCGGCATCGGCGTCCGTAAGGATCCGCAGTGGGGGTTCGGCGCGGCGCGACAGCCTCCTAGGCACCGTACACCACCCCCGGAAATCGATCTCCGAAAGCGTCACCAGCCCGTCACCCTCCGTCGGAGCTGGTGCGGCGCGCAGGTTTGCTGGGCCGTTGCCCTACACCTTCGATCATGAAGCGGCGACGAACTCCATCATCGTGGTCAAGGCTCACCGTAGTGCGTGGACGCCGGAGCCGGTCGCGGTCCGAGTTACCCGGCAGACCTTCCTGGAACGCGGGCCGTTCACCGGGACGGAGCCGATCCTGGCGCAGGCGTTCCACGTCGCCGACCTCGACTACGGCTGGCACCGCGGGGTCCGCCGGGGCCTGGACGGGAGTGTGCAATGACCCGGATGGTCCGCTACAACTGGCCCAAGTACGTCGCCGCCCTCGCCGCGCTGCTCATCATCGCCGCGCTCCCCTGGCCGTGGCGCCTGCTCGCCGTCCCGGGGGCGGCCGGGGTCGCGGTCAGCCTCGCCGCCACCTGGTGGGTCTACGACCGCAGCAGCCTGTACCACTGGCGCTGGGCGCTCGACCTGATCCCCGCCCCGACGCGGTACGCGGTGGTCAGCACCGGGCTCGACGAGATCAGCCCGACGCTGCGCGGCCTGCTGCCGGGCGCCGAGCCGACCCTGCTGGACTGCTACGACCCTGTGGTGATGACCGAGCACTCGGTGCGCCGGGCGCGACGTCTCAACCCTCCCCCGGCCGGGTCGGTGCCCGCGTCGGTGGCCGCGCTACCGGTCGCCGGCGCGGATCAGGACGTGGTCTTCCTCGCGTTCGCCGCGCACGAGCTGCGCGAACCGGCCCAGCGGCGGGCCCTGTTCGCCGAGGTGGCCCGGGTGCTGCGGCCCGGCGGGCACCTGGTGCTCGTCGAGCATTGCCGTGACGCGGTCACCGTCGCCGCGTACGGGCCGGGCGCCTGGCACTTCTATCCGCGCCGGGAGTGGCTGCGGCTGGCTCGGCAGGCCCGGCTCACCCCGGCGGGCGAGGCGACGATGACGCCGCTGGTGCGGGCCCTGGTGTTCCAGCGATGAGCGGGGCGGCGATGAGCATCGACGTGCAGCTGCGGCTCGTCGGGGCGGTCCTCGTCGGGCTCGGGGTCGGGCATGTGGCGCTGCCCCGGGTCCTTGCCTGGCGGCCGCAGTTCGCCGCGCTGGCGCCGCTGACCAGGCACGTGCTGTACACCCACACGTTCTTCATCGGGGTCATGTGCGTGCTGCTCGGGCTGGCGCCGCTGCTGCTGGCCCCGGATCTGCTGGCGCCCGGGCGGGTGCAGGAGGCCGTGCTCGGCGCCGAGTGCGTGTTCTGGGGGTTGCGGTGGGCGGCCCAGTTCGTGGCGTTCCCGCCGGCGACCTGGCGCGGGTCGCGGCTCCACCGGGCCGGCTACGCGGGGTTCGCGCTGCTGTGGACCTGGGTCGTCGCCGTCTTCGCAACGGCGCTGCTCGCGCACTGAGCCGCACCGAACCCGGGCGCCGCTCGAACAGAGCGGCACCCAACCGGGCGCCGCTGGCCCGCTGAGCAGCACCCAACCGGGCGCCGCTCGAACACTGAGCCGCACCCGACCGCAGGGGCATTGTTCACCCCGAACCGCCGCCACAGACCGGTATGGGGGCGGGCGTGGTACAACGACGCGGTGACGGCAACGACGCTGTTCCAGCGCACCAGTGGACCCCCCGGCGCGCCGGTCCTGCTGCTCGGCGGTTCGCTGGGCAGCAATCTCGACATGTGGCGCCCCCAGCTGCCCGCGCTCGCCGACCTGCGGGTGGTGCGCTTCGATCACCGCGGCCACGGTGCGTCGCCGGCACCGCCCGGGCCGTACCGGCTCGACGACCTGGGCCGCGACGTCCTGGCGCTGCTCGACCGGCTCGGCATCGCGAAGGCGTCCTACTGCGGGCTGTCGCTGGGCGGGATGGTCGGCATGTGGCTGGCCGCCAACGCGCCGGACCGCATCGATCGGCTCGTGCTGATCTGCACCGCGGCGCACCTGCCGCCCGCCGACGGCTGGGCCGCCCGCGCCGAGCAGGTCCGCTCCGCCGGCATGGGCAGCATCGCCGACGCCGTCCTCGGCCGCTGGTTCACGCCCCGGTTCCGGGCGGCGCTGCCGGCGAAGGTCGCGCCGTACCGGGCGATGATCGCGGCCTGCCCGGCGGAGGGGTACGCCGGCTGCTGCGAGGCGATCGGCGGCATGGACCTGCGCGACGACCTGCCGAGGATCACGGCGCCGACCCTGGTCATCGCCGGCGCCGACGACCCGGCGACCCCGCCGGAGCACGGTGAGCGCATCCATGCGGGCATCGCCGGCAGCCGGCTCGTGGTGCTGCCGGGTGCGGCCCACCTCGCCAACGTCGAGCAGGCGGTGGTGATCGGCCAGCTCATCAAGGACCACGTCCGTGGATGACTTCGAGACGCACTTCACGGTCGCGCCCGACGACCGCCTCGCGGACTGGGCCGCGGCGCACGGCCTCAAATACACGAGGATCGAGCTGGACCGGGGCGCGACCGCCGACCAGCCGATGCTGACCAGCCGGGGCCGCGGCGACCTGGCCGGCCGGCGCGCGGCGGCCGCGACCCTCGTCAGGCAGCTGCGGGACGACGGGTTCACGGTGCGGCGGGTGAAGATCGAGGCCGCGCCGTGGCACGCGGCGGTGCCGTCGGGCTACTTCGAGCATCACGTGAAGCTGGTCCTGGCCGCCGCCGACATCGACGTGGCCCGGTCGGTGGCGGTGCGGCACGGCGCCCACCTGTCCCGCAACGCCCGTCGGGCCCGCGACGACGGCCGGCACGAGCGGTTCGTCACGCAACGCTGCCACGACGTGGGTCGCCCGCAGGCCCGGGGGCGCCTCGACGCGCTGATCGCGGCGCTCACCGACACCGGTCTGGAGCTCGTCGAGGTCGAGGAGGAGTACGTGCTGGTCGACGACAACCCGGAGCTGGACGCCGGATGGATCCGCTGACCGCCGCGCACCGGGAGGTCCTGGACCACGTCCTGGCCGTCGTCGCCGCCGACCCGGTCGGCGACTCGCTCGTCCTGCGGGGCAGCATGACGATGCCCGCGTGGGTCGGCGGCCGGGCCCGCCCGCCCGGCGACCTCGACTGGGTGGTCCTGCCGGTGGCGGTGCGGGGGCTGGACGGCCGCGACCCGTACCCGTACGTGGAGCGGATCGACCCGGTCCAGTACTGGCCGGAGGCGACGCAGGGCGCCGGCCGCGCCCAGCCGTGGGAGTTCCAGGACGAGGCGACCGGGGGCGTCCGGGCCCTGCTGCCGCCGGACGGCCTGACCTGGATTCACGCGGCGGACATCGACGACGTCGACCAGCCGCACCTGACCGTCCTTGAGGCCCTCGGGCGGCGGCCCCGGACGCCGGGCGGGGCGGTCCTCGACGTCGCCAACGCCGTGCCCGACGGCGAGTGGGACTACGCCGCCCACAACCTCGACTACCGCGAGTTCGCCGGCGCCCGGGTGCACATCCCGTGGCAGGCCGGCGACCTGACCGGCGACGTCCAGCTCGACTTCTCCTACGACGAGACGCTGCCGGAGCCGCCGGTGCTGACCGCGGTCCCGCGCGGCTCGGGCGGCACCCCGACGACGGCGTGGACGGCGAGCCGGGCGCTGTCCCTGCTGTGGAAGCTGCGGTGGCTGTCGGACGACCTGGGCCGCGAGGGCGCCGCCGGCGGCAAGGACGTCTACGACGCGGTCCTGCTCGGCGAGCTGGAAGGGGTCACCCTCTCACCCCGGCTGCGCCGCCTGCTGCCGTCCCTCGACCCGGCCGCGGTCCGCACGATGGCCGTCGACTGGTCCAGCCATCCCGTCCACGACCCGGAGAGCTGGCTGGACCGCCTCGCGTGGGCGGTCCAGCACCATTGCGCGGATCAGGACACCGAGCGGTAGACGTCCAGGGTCTGCTGGGCGATCGCCGACCAGGAGAAGTGGTCGAGGGCCCGCTGCCGCCCGGCCCGGCCGAACTCGGCGGCCCTGGCCGGCTCCTCCAGGAGCTCGTTCATCGCGTCGGCGAGGTCGGCGACGAACTTGGCGTCGTCCAGTGGCGTGCCGGAGCCGTCGCTGACCTGTTCGATCGGCACCAGCAGCCCGGTCTCGCGGTCGGCGACGACCTCCGGGATGCCGCCGGTGGCGGTCGCCACGACCGCGGTCTGGCAGGCCATGGCCTCCAGGTTGACGATACCCATCGGTTCGTAGATCGACGGGCAGACGAACAGCGTGGCGTGGGTGAGAACCTGGATGACCTCGCGTTTCGGCAGCATCTCCTGGACCCAGATGACGCCGGAGCGGGTGGCGCGCAGGTCGTCGGCGAGCGCGGTCACCTCGGCCGCGATCTCCGGGGTGTCGGGCGCCCCGGCGAGCAGGACCAGCTGCACGTCGGCGGGCAGCCGCCGGGCCGCCCGCAGCAGGTACGGCAGGCCCTTCTGGCGGGTGATCCGCCCGACGTAGACGACGCTGGGCCGGGTGGGGTCGACGCCGAGGCGGGTCATGACGTCGGTGCCGGGGTCCGGCGCGTACTGCTCGGTGTCGATGCCGTTGTAGATGACGTGGACGCGGTCGGGGTCGACGCGGGGGTACGCCTTGAGCACGTCGGCCTTCATCCCGGCGGAGACGGCGACGACGGCGTCGGCGGCCTCGATCGCGGTCCGCTCGCACCAGGACGAGAGCGCGTAGCCGCCGCCGAGCTGGTCGGCCTTCCAGGGGCGCAGCGGCTCGAGGCTGTGGCTGGTGATGACGTGCGGGACGCCGTGCAGGAGTTTGGCGGTGTGCCCGGCGAAGTTGGCGTACCAGGTGTGGCTGTGCACCAGGTCGGTCCCGGACGCACCGGCGGCCATCTCCAGGTCGACGCCCATGGTCCGCAGGGCGGCGTTCGCGCCGTGCAGTCCCGGCGGATCCTGGTAGCCGACCACCCCGGCCTCGCTGCGAGGGGCACCGAAACAATGCACGCGCACGTCGAGGGGGAGGCGGCGCAGTTCACGCGCCAGATACTCCAGGTGAACGCCGGCACCGCCATAGACGTCGGGGGGATACTCTCGAGTAAGCAGGTCTACGCGCACGTTGCAAAGACTAATTGGGTTCGTCTGGCGCAACACGCCGGACACGTTTAGCGTCTCGACCATGGCCGCCAAAAAAGTCCTCGCGATCGTCCTCGCCGGCGGCGAGGGCAAGCGATTGATGCCCTTGACCGCTGACCGGGCGAAGCCGGCCGTGCCGTTCGGCGGGATCTACCGCCTGATCGACTTCGTGCTGTCGAACCTGGCCAACGGCGGCTATCTGAAGATGGTCGTGCTGACCCAGTACAAGTCGCACTCCCTGGACCGGCACGTGACCAAGACGTGGCGGATGTCGACGCTGCTGGGCAACTACGTGACGCCCGTGCCGGCGCAGCAGCGGCTCGGGCCGCGCTGGTTCGCCGGGTCCGCGGACGCGATCTACCAGAGCCTGAACCTCATCAACGACGAGCGGCCCGACTACGTGATCGTGTTCGGCGCGGACCACATCTACCGGATGGACCCGGAGCAGATGATGCGCCAGCACATCGAGTCGGGGGCGTCGGTGACGGTCGCCGGGATCCGCCAGCCGCTGTCCAGCGCCGACCAGTTCGGGGTGATCGAGGTCGCCGACGACGGGCGGCGGATCTCCGCGTTCCGGGAGAAGCCCCGCGACGCCAGGGGGCTGCCGGACGCGCCGGATGAGATCTTCGCGTCGATGGGCAACTACATCTTCACCACCGCGGCGCTGATCGAGGCGGTCACCCGCGACGCGCAGGACCCGTCCAGCAAGCACGACATGGGCGGCAACATCATCCCGTACTTCGTCGACAAGCACGAGGCGGCCGTCTACGACTTCAGCAACAACGTCGTGCCGGGCAGTTCGGACCGGGACAAGGGCTACTGGCGCGACGTCGGGACCCTGGACTCGTTCTACGAGGCCAACATGGATCTCATCGCCGTGCAGCCGATGTTCAACCTGTACAACTTCGAGTGGCCGATCTACACGGGCAACAGCCCGTGGCCGCCGGCGAAGTTCGTGCACGGCTGGGGCGAGCGGGTCGGCCGGGCGGTCGGCTCGATGATCTCCCCCGGCGCGGTCATCTCCGGTGCGCTGGTGGAGAACTCGGTCGTGTCCCCCAACGTCAAGGTCCACTCGTGGGCGCACGTCGAGGGTTCGGTGCTGATGGAGGGCGTCGACATCGGGCGGCACGCCGTGGTGCGCAACGCCATCCTGGACAAGAACGTGATCGTGCCCGAGGGCGCCGAAATCGGCGTCGACCTGGAGAAGGACCGGACCCGCTACACGGTGTCCGAGGGTGGGATCGTGGTCATCGGCAAGGGTCAACGTATCGAGCCGTAGCAAAACGACGCTGACGCTGCCAACCCCGCGCGGATTCGATACGGTGAGGATCATGGGTACCCCGACACCCGAGAAGCTCGACATCGCCCGGACCGACACCGAGACCGCGCTCGCCACCGAGGATCCAGTGGTGGTCGCCGACGCGCCCGCGGGTACCTGGCAGGCCGCCACCGGTCCCAGTGTGGTGACCGGCGACCGGTTCCCGATCGAGCAGGTCACCCCGCAGGTCGAGGGCGGCCGGTTCCCGGCGAAGGCCGTCGTCGGTGAGCTGGTCCCGGTGACCGCGGTCGCCTACCGCGAGGGCCACTCGATGATGGGCTGCAACGTGGTCCTCATCGGCCCGGATGGCAAGGAGGGCCCGTTCACCCGGATGGGCCCGGGCGCGCCGGGCACCGACCGCTGGCACGGCACGGTGCGGCCCGACGCGGTCGGCGCGTGGACGTTCGCGGTCGAGGCGTTCTCCGACCCGTATCTGACCTGGCACGACGCGGTGACCAAGAAGATCGGCGCCGGGCAGGGCCTGCAGGACCTGGGCAACGACCTGGCCGAGGGCGCGGTGCTGCTCAACCAGGCGGCGACCGGTGTCCCTGCGGCCGAGCGGGGCCGGGTCACCGGCGCCGCGCAGGCCCTCGCGGACTCGTCGATCCCGTTGTTCGCCCGGATCTCCCCCGCCCTCGGCCTGACCGACGTGCTGTGGCGGTATCCGGTGCGCCAGCACGTGACCCGGTCCAGGGAGCTGCCGATCTGGTGTGACCGCCAGCGGGCGCTGTTCTCCGCGTGGTACGAGTTCTTCCCCCGGTCCGAGGGCGCCGTCGTCGACGAGCAGGGCAAGCCGGTCACGCACGGCACGTTCGCGTCCGCGACGCCGCGGCTGCAGCAGGTCGCCGACCTCGGTTTCGACGTGGTGTATCTGCCGCCGATCCACCCGATCGGCCGGGTGAACCGCAAGGGCCCGAACAACACCCTGGTCGCCGGCCCGCAGGACATCGGCTCGCCGTGGGCGATCGGCGCGGCCGAGGGCGGCCACGACACGATCCACCCGGACCTCGGCACCCTGGAGGATTTCCGGGCGTTCGTCGCCGCCGCGCACGAGGCCGGCGTGGAGATCGCGATGGACCTGGCGCTGCAGTGCGCGCCGGACCACCCGTGGGTCACCGAGCACCCGGAGTGGTTCACCACCAGGGCCGACGGTTCGATCGCCTACGCGGAGAACCCGCCGAAGAAGTACCAGGACATCTACCCGCTGAACTTCGACAACGACCCGCTCGGCATCCGCGACGAGGTGCTCCGGGTCGTGCTGCACTGGGTCGAGAACGGCGTGAAGATCTTCCGGGTCGACAACCCGCACACCAAGCCGGTCGGGTTCTGGCACTGGATCATCAACGAGGTCAAGTCGGTCGAGCCCGACGTGCTGTTCCTGGCAGAGGCGTTCACCCGGCCCGCGATGATGCACGGCCTGGGCAAGCACGGCTTCACGCAGTCCTACACGTATTTCACCTGGCGGGTGCAGGCGTGGGAGCTGCGGGACTACGTGCAGGAGCTGATCGCGGCCGCGGACTACATGCGGCCCAACTTCTGGCCGAACACGCCGGACATCCTGCCGGAGCACCTGCAGCACGGCGGCCCGCCGATGTTCAAGATCCGGGCGGTCCTGGCGAGCCTGCTCAGCCCGTCCTGGGGCATGTATGCGGGCTTCGAGCTGTTCGAGCACCTGCACCGGCCGGGTTCCGAGGAGTACCTCGACAACGAGAAGTATCAGCTGCGCCCGCGCGACTGGGCCGCCGCCGAGGCCGCCGGGGAGTCCCTGGCGCCGTACCTCAAGAAACTCAACCACGTCCGCCGGGACAACCCGGCGCTGCACTGGCTGCGCAACACGGTCTTCCACGGCATCGACAACGAGCAGGTCCTGTGCTTCTCGAAGCGGGACCCTGACAGCGACAACACCGTCCTGGTCGTGGTGTCGATGGATTCGCACAGCGTCCAGTGGGGTAACACCACCCTGGACATGCCCGCGCTCGGTTTCGACTGGCACGAGCGGTTCACGGTGCGCGACGAGCTCACCGGTGCGACCTTCGACTGGGGACAACACAACGCGATCCGGCTCGACCCTCTTTATGAGCCGGCGCATGTGTTCACGGTGCACCGTCACCGGTAACAAGCAAGGTAGGTGGCACATGACGGATCCGGTCGAAGGCACCCACGTCACGGACGGCACGGTCGAGCATCCCTCCGCCAGTGACTTCGGCAACGCGCGAATCCTGCCGAAGGACGAGACCTGGTATCAACGCGCGGTGTTCTACGAGGTGCTCGTGCGGGCGTTCGCCGACTCGAACGCCGACGGGTCCGGGGACCTGCAGGGCCTCATCGGCCAGCTGGACTACCTGCAGTGGCTGGGCGTCGACTGCCTCTGGCTGCCGCCGTTCTACGACTCGCCGCTGCGTGACGGCGGCTACGACATCCGTGACTTCTACAAGGTGCTGCCGGACTTCGGCACCGTCGAGGACTTCGTGGAGCTGCTCGACGCGGCCCACAAGCGCGGCATCCGGGTCATCACCGACCTGGTCATGAACCACACGTCGGACTCGCACCTGTGGTTTCAGGAGTCGCGACGGGACCCGTCCGGGCCCTACGGCGACTACTACGTGTGGAGCGACGACAACACCGCCTACGCCGACGCGCGGATCATCTTCGTGGACACCGAAGAGTCGAACTGGACGTTCGACCCGGTGCGCCGGCAGTTCTACTGGCACCGGTTCTTCCACCACCAGCCGGACCTCAACTACGAGAACCCCGAGGTCCAGCGGGAGATGCTGGACGTGCTGCGGTTCTGGCTCGGGCTCGGCATCGACGGGTTCCGGCTCGACGCGGTGCCGTACCTGTTCGAGGACGAGGGCACCAACTGCGAGAACCTGCCGGCGACGCACGAGTTCCTGCGCCGCTGCCGCAAGGTGATCGACGACGAGTTCCCCGGCCGGGTCCTGCTCGCCGAGGCCAACCAGTGGCCGGCCGACGTGGTCCAGTACTTCGGCGACGGCGACGAATGCCACATGGCGTTCCACTTCCCGCTGATGCCGCGCATCTTCATGGCGGTGCGCCGCGAGTCGCGCTTCCCGATCTCGGAGATCCTGGCGCACACGCCGGAGATCCCGGCGAACTGCCAGTGGGGCATCTTCCTGCGCAACCACGACGAGCTGACCCTCGAGATGGTCACCGACGAGGAACGCGACTACATGTACGCGGAGTACGCCAAGGACCCGCGGATGCGCGCGAACGTCGGCATCCGGCGGCGGCTGGCGCCGCTGCTGGAGAACGACCGCAACCAGATCGAGCTGTTCACCGCGCTGCTGCTGTCGCTGCCGGGCTCGCCGGTGCTGTACTACGGCGACGAGATCGGCATGGGCGACAACATCTGGCTCGGCGACCGCGACGGCGTGCGCACCCCGATGCAGTGGACCCCCGACCGCAACGCCGGGTTCTCGCAGGCGAACCCGGGACGGCTGTACCTGCCGGCGATCCAGGACCACGTGTACGGGTACCAGTCGATCAACGTCGAGGCACAGAAGGAGAGCTCGACGTCGGTGCTGAACTGGACCCGGACCATGCTCGCGGTCCGGCGCCGGCACGAGGCGTTCGCCGTCGGCACGTTCCGGGAGCTCGGCGGCTCCAATCCGTCGGTCCTCGCCTACGTGCGCATCCACGACGACGACGTCGTGCTGTGCGTCAACAACCTGTCGCGCTTCCCGCAGCCGATCGAGCTCAACCTGCAACAGTGGGCCGGCTACACCCCGATCGAGCTCACCGGTCACGTCCAGTTCCCGAACGTCGGCCATCTGCCCTACCTGCTCACCCTGCCAGGCCACGGCTTCTACTGGTTTCAGCTGTACGGCCCGCCGGCTGAGCAGAGCTGAGGAGAGACCTTCATCATGACTGCCCTGCCGTTCACCGACTGGCTGCCGCATCAGCGGTGGTACGCGGGCCGTAACCGCACCCTGACCGACGTCCGCCCGGCGGTCGTCACGCCGCTGCTCGACCAGGTCGACCACGTGCTGCTCGACGCGCACTACGAGGACGGCGGCACCGAGCGCTACCAGGTGTTCGTCGGCTGGGACCTCAACGTCATCAGCGAGCTGCAGGCCGCGGCGCTGATCGGGGCCGACGGCGACCGCACCGGCTCCGACGCGCTCTACGACGAGCAGTCCGCGCAGCGGCTCCTCGGCCTGATCGACACCGGAGCGACCGTCGACGGGGTCCGGTTCGTGCCGGAGCCGGGGGTGGCGCTGCCGGTGCAGGCGCCGGCCCGGGTCGTGGACGCGGAGCAGAGCAACACCAGCGTCGTGTTCGACAGCGCCGCGATCCTCAAGGTCTTCCGGCGGGTGTCCCCCGGCATCAACCCGGACCTGGAGCTCAACCGGATCCTCGCCCGGGCCGGCTGCCCCAACGTGGCCCGGCTCCTCGGCGCGGTCGAGAGCAACGACCCCAGCGGCGCACCCGTCACGCTCGCCATGGTCACCGAATACGCGCAGAACTCCGCCGAGGGCTGGGCGATGGCCGCGACCAGTGCCCGGGACCTGTTCGCCGAGCACGACCTGAACCCGGAGGAGGTCGGCGGCGACTTCGCCGGCGAGTCGTGGCGGCTCGGTGAGGCGGTCGCACACGTGCACCGCACCCTCGCCGTCGAGCTCGGCACCGAGGTGGCCCCGGCGCCGGCCGAGGCGATGCTGGCCAGGCTCGACGCCGCGGTGCAGGCGGTGCCGCAGCTGGCCGACTTCGTGCCGGGCGCACAGGCGATGTTCCGCAACGCCGGCGACGAGCCGATCAAGGTCCAGCGCGTCCACGGCGACCTGCACCTGGGCCAGGTGCTGCGCACCCCCGAGTCGTGGCTGTTGATCGACTTCGAGGGTGAGCCCGGGGTACCGGTGGAGCAGCGGCGCCGCCCCGACTCGGTGCTGCGCGACGTCGCCGGGATGTTGCGCTCCTACGAGTACGCGGCCTACCAGCTGCTCGTCGGTGAAGAGGGCGACGAGGCCCTCGCCGAGCGGGCCCGGCAGTGGGTGGACCGTAACCGGACCGCCTTCTGCGACGGCTATGCTGCCGCCGCTGGCTACGACCCCCGCGAGGACCAGGCGTTGCTGTGCGCCTACGAGCTGGACAAAGCGGTCTACGAGACCGCCTACGAGTCCCGGCACCGGCCGACCTGGCTGCGGATCCCGCTGCAGTCCATCGAGCGGCTGGTCAAGGGCTCTTTGACGGAACCCAGGTGACGGAGCTTATGAACCTCGACGACCTCATCGCCGGCCGGTCCCATGACCCGCACGGCATCCTCGGCGCCCATCCTGTATCCGGGATTGAGGCCGACACGACCGTGATCCGGGCGTTGCGCCGCGGCGCCGGCACCGTGACGGTCGTCGCCGACGACGAGCGGCACCCGATGCGGCAGGTGCACGGCGAGGGCGTCTTCGAGGCTGAGCTGCCCGGCATCGTCACCGACTACCGCATCGACGCCGACGGGGTGGTGACCGACGACCCGTACCGGCACCTGCCGACCGTCGGCGAGCTCGACCTGCACCTGATCCAGGAGGGCCGGCACGAGCGGCTGTGGACGGTCCTCGGCGCGCAGACACGCCCCGGCGGGGTCGCGTTCGCGGTGTGGGCGCCGAACGCCCGCGGGGTCCGGGTCGTCGGCGACTTCACCGGCTGGGACGTGCACGCCGGCTGGCCGATGCGCTCGCTGGGCGGCAGCGGCGTGTGGGAGCTGTTCGTGCCCGGCGCGCAGGCCGGCCACCGGTACAAGTTCCGCCTGCTCACCCCCGATGACGGCTGGGTCGAGAAGGCCGACCCGCTCGCCCAGCACACCGAGGTCCCGCCGGCGACGGCGTCGGTGGTCTACCGCTCCGGCTACGACTGGAAGGACGGCGACTGGCTCGCCCAGCGCGCCGAGCGCCGCACCCACGAGGCACCGGTCAGCGTCTACGAGGTCCACCTCGGCTCGTGGCGCCCCGGTCTGTCCTATGTGGAGCTCGCGGACCAGCTGACCGAGTACGTCAGCGACCTCGGCTTCACCCACGTCGAGTTCCTGCCGGTCATGGAGCACCCGTTCGGCGGCTCCTGGGGCTACCAGGTCACCGGCTACTACGCGCCGACGGCCCGCTTCGGCAACCCCGACGAGTTCCGCTACCTGGTGGACCGGCTGCACCAGGCCAACATCGGGGTCATCCTCGACTGGGTCCCGGCCCACTTCCCGAAGGACGCCTGGGCCCTGGCCCGCTTCGACGGCACCCCGCTGTACGAGCACGGCGACTGGCGGCGCGGCGAACACCCCGACTGGGGCACCCTGATCTTCGACTTCGGCCGCTCCGAGGTCCGCAACTTCCTCGTCGCCAACGCCCTCTACTGGTGCGACGAGTTCCACGCCGACGCGCTGCGGGTCGACGCCGTCGCCTCCATGCTCTACCTCGACTACTCCCGCGAACACGGGCAGTGGGCCCCGAACCAGTACGGCGGCCGGGAGAACCTCGACGCGATCTCCTTCCTGCAGGAGGCGAACGCGACCGTCTACAAGCACCACCCCGGGATCATGATGATCGCCGAGGAGTCCACGGCGTGGCTCGGCGTCACCCGCCCCACCGACTCCGGCGGTCTCGGCTTCGGCTTCAAGTGGAACATGGGCTGGATGCACGACACCCTGACCTACGTCGCCAAGGACCCGGTGTACCGCCAGTACCACCACAACCAGATGACGTTCGCCACGGTGTACGCCTGGAGCGAGAACTACCTGCTGCCGATCAGCCACGACGAGGTCGTGCACGGCAAGGGCTCCCTCGTCGGCAAGATGCCCGGCGACCTGTGGAAGAAGCTGGCCAACGCCCGCGCGCTGCTGGCGTACATGTGGTCCTTCCCCGGCAAGCAGCTGCTCTTCATGGGCTGCGAGCTCGGCGACGAGCAGGAGTGGAGCGAGGAGCGCGGCCTGGACTGGGGCCTGCTGCACGACCCGCAGCGCGCCGGCCTGCAACGCCTGGTCCGCGACCTCAACGGCGTCTACCACCGCACCCCGGCCCTGTGGAGCCAGGACATCACCCCGGACGGCTTCCGCTGGATCAACAACGAGGACTCCGGCGGCAACGTCTTCTCCTACCTGCGCTGGGGCACCGACGGTTCCGCGGTCGCGGTCGTCGTCAACTTCGCCGCCCACCCGCACGAGGGCTACCGCGTCGGCCTGCCCTTCACCGGCCGCTGGGCCGAGATCCTCAACACCGACGCCGACGTCTACGGCGGCTCGGGCGTGGGCAACATGGGCGCCGTCGAGGCCACTGCCGTGCCGTGGAACGGCCTGCCGGCCTCCGCCGAGCTCCGCGTCCCGCCGCTCGGCGCCCTCTGGCTCAAACTCGGCTGACCCGCGCCGATCGGGACGGTGGGCATCGATGACCCACCGTCTTGATCGGCGTGGCTGGTCGGTGGAGGCTGCCGACACGACGCCGTCCCTACAGTGGGCGGGGTGACGTTTCGGCTCGGCATCGACCTGGGCACGTCGACCACCGTGGCCGTGCTGGCCGGGCCGGACGGCCCGCCGCGCCCGCTGCTGTTCGACGGGTCGCCGCTGCTGCCCTCAGGCGTGTTCGCCGGCCGGGACTTCGAGCTGCGCACCGGGCAGGACGCCGAGCGCGCGGCGGCCGCGCACCCCGAGGGGCTGGAGCGCAACCCGAAACGCCGCATCGACGACGCCACGGTGTGGCTCGGCGAGCACGAGCACCCGGTCGTCGACCTGCTCGCCGCCGTCCTGGCCCGGGTCGCGGCCGAGGCCCGCCGGGTCGCCGGGCAGGACCCCCGCACCGTCGTGCTCACCCACCCGGCGGCGTGGGGTCGCGCCAGGCTGGACGTGCTGGTCCAGGCCGCCACCAAGGCCGGACTCGCGGTCACCGGCCTGGTCCCCGAGCCGGTCGCGGCCGCCGCCTACTTCGTCTCCGCCCTGCGCCGCACCGTCGCCGTCGGCCGGTCCGTCGTGGTGTACGACCTCGGCGCCGGCACGTTCGACGTCAGCGTCGTGCGGCGCACCGAGGCCGGGTTCGCCGTCGTCGCCGCCCACGGCCTCACCGACGTCGGCGGCCTCGCCCTCGACGCCCTGGTCGTGGCGCATGCCCGCGGCCTGACCGGCGGGGCCACCGACGCCTGGCACGCGCTGGACTGGCCGCAGTCCGCCGCGGATCACCAGGCCCGGCACGCCCTGTGGGCCGGGGCCCGCGCCGCCAAGGAGCAGCTGACCCGCGACACCACCGCCGAGCTGTTCGTGCCCCTGTTCGCCGACAACCGCACCAGGCTGCTGGACTGACATAAATCGGGTGCCTGCGGCACCCGGCGGCGGGTATACAGCATCGATGACCGAAGAAACCCTGGACGGCGGCAACACCGTCGGTGCGGTGCGGATCGGCGAGGTGGTCCACAAGGAGGCGTCGCCGTGGACGCCGACGGTGCACGCGGTGCTGCGGCACCTGGAGGACGCCGGGTTCGACGGCGCGCCCAGGGCGCTCGGCTTCGACGACCAGGGCCGCGAGATGCTCACCTACCTGCCCGGGGAGACGGCCGCCGGGCGGTTCCCGTGGCCGGCGTGGACGTTCACCGACGCGACGCTCACCCAGGTCGGCCGGTGGCTGCGCCGCGTCCATGACCTGACGGCCGGCTTCGTGCCACCGGCGGACGCGCAGTGGTTCGCCGGGCGGACGATGCAGCCCGGCGACGTCATCGGCCATCAGGACGCGGCCCCGTACAACGCGGCGGTCCTCGACGGTGACCGGCTGGTCGGCTTCTTCGACTGGGACACCGCGGGTCCGTCGACACGGGAGTACGACCTGGCGCTCTCGGCGCTGTGGTGGGTGCCGCTGTGCCCGCCGGGCGTGGCCGAGGGGCTGGGCTTCCACGACAGCGCGGACCGGTCCCGCCGGGTGCATCTGCTGCTCGACGCGTACGGCTACGACGGTGACCGGACCGCCTTCGGCGACGTGTTCGTCCAGCGGGCGCGGCGGCAGGCCACCATCATGCGGGAGATGGCCGCCGCCGGGGACCGGGCCGCGATCGCGCTGCTGCCGGTCGCGGGCTACATCGAGGCGTCCGCGGCGGACATCGAGGCGCAGCCGGCCGGTTTCTGGATGCGCTGACCAGGCGCCGGCGGGTGCGTCACGGCAGCAGCTCGACGTACCCGTCGCCGCCGTGCACCCGGATCCGCTGCCCGTCGGTGATCAGCCGGGTGGCGTCCACGACCCCGACGACCGCCGGCAGGCCGTACTCCCGGGCGATCACCGCGCCGTGGGTCATCGCCCCGCCGACCTCCGTCACCAGGCCCGCGACGGCGACGAAGAGGGGCGTCCAGCTCGGGTCCGTGTGGGTCGTGACGAGGATGTCGCCCGGCTCGAGGTCGGCCTCGGCCAGGTCGACGATGACGCGGGCGCGGCCTTCGACGGTCCCGGCGGAGACCGGCACGCCGATCAGGGCGCCGGCCGGCGCGTCGTCGCGCCGGTACGCCCCGGTGAGGGCCTCGCCGTCCGACGTCAGGACCCGGGGTGGCGTGAGCGCGTGGTAGGACCGGAACGCGTCCTTGCGGCGCTGGATCAGCTGGTGATCCGCCCGGTTCGCACGCACGACGTCGTGGAACTCGGCGAACGTGAGGTAGAAGACGTCCTCCCGGTCGGGCAGGACGCCGGCCCGCACGAGCCGGTCGGCCTCCGCCAGCAGGGCCTGCTTGTAGACGAAGTAGCGGCTGATGATGCCGTACTTCGGGTACTCCCGGTAGCCGATGAACGTCCGGACCCGGTCGATCATCCGCTTGGTCTCGGCGGCCTTCTGCTCCCCGTCCGGCAGGGCCAGCAGCCGGGCCAGCACCTCCTGTTCCTTCTGCTGTGCGTCCCGCCGTCCCTGCTCGAAGCGGCGCCCGGCGGCGCCCGGCGCGAAGAGCCTGACGTTGTCGAGGATCAGCGGCACCAGCGTGCTGGGGCGTTCCCGCCACCGCGGCCGGGTGATGTCGATCTCGCCGACGCAGCGCATGCCGTACCGCTCCAGGTAGGCCTCGATGGCGTCGCGCGCCTCGGCCCCGCCCGCGAGCTTCGGCAGCTCGTCCAGGAAACCGTCGTCCTCGACGCCCCGCAGATGCGCCACGACCTCCGGATGCGGGCGGATCACGTCGGCGACGTCGAGCAGCGCCAGTCCCATCTCCGACGTGATGTTGCCGGGGGCGGACAGCGTGAGGGTGTCGGCCGCGTTCTTCTCGCCCAGCCATTCCTGCAGCTGGTCGTTGAGCCACCAGGTGGCCTCCATCCCCGCCATGATCGCCTGGAAGTTCAGCGGGTCGCCGAGGACCCGCTTGTGCTCCTGGAACGCCTTCAGCAGGAAGTCGAACAGCGCCGGTCCGGTCACCGCCGCGATGTCGCGGCGCAGGGCGGCGACGGAGGCCTGGCTGCGCTCGATCAGTCCGGTGACGATGGCCGGATCGGTCCCGATCGGCGCCGGTGCGCCACCCGGTGGCCGGCCGGGCGCCGGGTCCGGCTGCGGGTCGGGTTGAGTCGGGACGAAGTCGTCGCGGTCGAGGACGGTCTGCAGCGCGTCCCGGACCAGCGGGTCGCCCTTGCCCATGACCTCCAGGAGCGCGGCGCGGCCGGCGGGTGTGGCCAGGCGCCCGGTGACGTCGACGAACAGCCGCCCGCCAGCCTCGTGCATCGGCACCATGGCCGTCAGCTGCCAGCAGGACAGCCCCAGGGGCTTCATGGGGTCGGTCATCATCTGCCCGTGACCGACCGAGACGTAGACGTGGGGCTCCTCGTCGCCGGCCTCGGGGATGGGGAACAGCGTGGTGATCGGCCGGCTCTGCACGATCTGGAAGTCGTCGTCGGCCAGGCACCACTCGATGTCCTGCGGGCGGCCGAACTCCGCCTCGATCCGCCGGCCGAGCCGCACCAGCCGCACGACCTGCGCGTCCGTCAGTGCCGGCTGGTCGCGCCGCTGCGGGTCGACCGCCACCTCGTGCGTCCCGCCGGCCGGCAGGGGCTGGACGGCACGCAGCTTGGCCGCGACCGACCTGGCCACGATCTCGCCGTCGCGCACCTGGAAGACGTCCGGGTTCACCAGGCCGGAGACCAGGGCCTCGCCGAGGCCGAACCCGGCGTCCACGGTGGCGACCTTCCGGTTGCCCGTGACGGGGTCGGCGGTGAACAGGATGCCCGACGCGTCCGGGAACACCATCCGCTGCACGACCACGGCCATGTGCACCTTGCGGTGATCGAAGCCGTTGCGCAGCCGGTAGGTCACGGCCCGCTCGGTGAACAGCGACGCCCAGCACCGGGCGACGTGCCGGAGGATCTCCGCCGCCCCCACGACGTTGAGATACGTGTCCTGCTGGCCGGCGAAGGAGGCTGTCGGCAGGTCCTCCGCCGTGGCGCTGGACCGCACGGCATAGGCGGCGTCCGCACCGTGCCGCGCGAGCGCGCCGGTGATCGCCGACGCCAGGTCGTCAGGGACGGCAGCCCCTTCGACGGCCCGGCGGATCTCCGCGCTGAGCGTATGGATCGCGTCCCGGTCGTCCGGGTCCAGCCGCGCCAGCCGGTCGAGCTGTTCGTCCATCGCCGGCGCTTCCGCCATGATCTGCCGGTAGGCGGCCGTCGTCACGCAGAACCCGGCCGGCACCCGGACGCCGTCGATCCGCGACAGCCCACCCAGGTGCGCGGCCTTGCCTCCGACGGCCGCGACCTGCGTCGCGTCAACCTCTTGAAGATCCACCACACCCATGTCGCGCCCCCACTTCCCCATCGGCGCTGTGCCCGGCCGCCGATTCTGCGCCACGACCCGGGTCTTGCCGCAAGCCCCCTGGTGCGCTATACGTTAGAAGTGGCAAGGAGTTGATTTCTCCTTGCCTTCTGCTTTGTCAGGGCGAGGTCGGCTGGGCGGCGTAGAGGCTGTCGAAGACGGGCAGCGGGTTCAGGGTGGTGTACGACCGGGCCCGGTCCCCCGCGATCAGCGCCGAGCAGGTCGGGTCGACGATCACCGCGAGCGGCTGCTGCTCCGGCAGCGTGAACACCAGGCTCAGCTGCACCGGCAGGGTGATCGGCAGGCAGGCCTGATCCGCCGGGACCGCCGGCAGCGCGTTGAGCACGGCGGCGAGCTGGTCGACACCGGTCGTGAGGACCTTCGGCGCCGCCACCGCGGCGGCCGAGCGGCCCGGGCCACCCGAGGCCAGCGGCGTTTCGCACCGGGTCACCGTGGTCGCGCCGGACGGGACCAGCGGGCCGCCGGCGTCGGTCGGCGGCGCACCACCGCCGACCCGGATCCGCACCTCGGCACAGTTCACCGTGGCCCAGACGGCCCCCGACGCGAACGGTGACGCCGCCGCGGACGGCGTCGCCATCGACGGAGACGGCATCGCGGAGCCGGAGCCGGAGCCGGAGACCGAGACCGACGGGTCGACCGGCATCGGCCCGGCGAGCGGTGCGGCCACGGGCTGGCCGACCGGCGCGCCACCCTGGGCGCCGGCCAGCATCGCGGTGCCGCTCGCGAGCACCACCGCGGCGACCGCCACGACGGCGGCGGAGACGGCCATGCCCTCCAGGCTAGGCGGGCTGCGCGGCGCCGGTGGCGGGTTGCCAGGGCTGCACCCAGGGGGTCGCCGGCCAGCCCTCGGCGGCGACCATGAGCGGCCAGCAGGTGGCGCCGTCGACGGCCTCGCGGACCAGGTCGGCGTGCCCGGCGTGGCGGGCGGTCTCCTCGATGAGGTGCAGCAGCACCCAGCGGACCGACCAGGCGTCGACGTCGTCGGGGAACCAGGGGACGCCCTTCGGCACCGGCACGGGCCGGCCCATGTCGGCGATCCCGGCGACGGCCGCGGTGGTCTCCCCGGCCGCCTTGGCGTAGTCGGCGAGGACGTCGGCGAGGGTCTCGTCCTCGCGGAGCCGGAAGCCGTCGTCGTAGTCGGCCTCCCGGCCGGGCTCCTGCACCATGATGGCGACCCAGTTGCGCTCCATCTGGGCGAGGTGCTTGACCAGCCCGCCGACGCTCAGCGTGCTGGCGGTCGGGGCCAGCCGGGCCTGCTCGTCGGTGAGTCCGAAGGCGGCGTTACGCACGCCCTGGCGTTGCTGGTCGAGGAAGGCGAGCAGACCGTCGCGTTCGTCGGCGACCGGAGGCACGTTACCCGGCATGGCTGGACCCCTCTCAACAGGAACTGTCGAGACTCATCCTGCCCCCGGTTGCGGTCAGGATCTGTCCGCTACCGGAATCGGCGTCGGCGGGAGCGGCAGGGGCAGGCCGGGCAGCCCGTCGAGGCTGACCCCGACGTGTTCTTTGCCCTCAAAATACCTGCTGAGCGACTCGTCGTCCTCCCGTGCGAAGCGTTTCGCGTGCAGGTCGCGGTCGGCGTCGTACGTCATGAACGGCACCGCGTAGCCGCACGTGTCGCGGATCAGGTCGGCGTGCACGACGATGATCGCCCGCAGGCCGTGCTGGGTCGTGTCGATGTCCGGGAAGTGCGCGACGAGGTCCGCCCAGCGGGGGTCGTCGCGGAACACCGGCTCGCCGCGCCCGTGCACCCGCACGATGTTGGGCGGCCCGTCGAACGCGCACCACATGAGGGTGATCCGCCCGTTCTCCCGCAGGTGCGCGACCGTCTCGGCATTGCTGCCGGCGAAATCGAGGTAGGCCACGGTCAGCTCGTCGAGGACGGCGAACGACCCGGTGAGGCCCTTCGGGGACAGGTTGATGGTGCCGTCGCCGGACAGCGGCGCGGTCGCGGTGAAGAAGATGTGCTGCGCCTCGATGAAGGTGCGCAGCCGGCCGTCGATGCGTTCGTACTCCTTACCCATGCCCGCCATCGTCCCGCTGAGCGGCCGCTCCCGCGTATGACCGGCGTTACAACGGCAGCAACGCCGGCGCGGCGGTGCTCTCCCGGACCACGAGCCGGGTGGCGAGCTCGATGCGGGTCGACTCGATCCGCTCCCCGGCGATGATGCGCAGCAGGGTGCGGGCGGCGGCGACGCCCATCTCGTGCAGCGGCTGGCGGACCGTGGTCAGCGGCGGCGCGGTCCACTCGGCGAAGTTGAGGTCGTCGAAGCCGACCACGCTCACGTCGTGCGGGACGCCGCGACCGGCCTGCCGTAGCGCCTCGTAGACGCCGGTCGCCTGCTGGTCGCTGCCGGCGAAGACGGCGGTCGGCGGGTCCGGCAGCGCCAGGAACCCGGCCATCGCCCGCAGGCCCCCGTCGTGATGAAAGTTTCCGTATCGCACCAGGTGCCGGTCGGCGACGATCCCGGCGGATTCGAGGGCCGCCCGGTAGCCGGCGATGCGGGCGCGGGTGCACTGCAGCTGCTCCGGCCCGCCGATCGCGGCGATCCGCCGGTGCCCGAGCCCGACGAGGTGCTCGGTCGCGGCGTAGCCGCCGGCGAAGTTGGTCGCGCCGATCGACGGCACGTCCGGCGGCGGCTGGCTGACCCCGTCGACGACGACGAACGGCATGTTCCGGCGGGACAGCTCGGCCCGCTGGTGCTCGCTGAGCTCGGACAGGACCAGGATGGCGCCCTGCGACCCGCGGGCCAGCAGCGACTCCAGCCACCGGCGGGTCAGGCTCTCCCGGTTGTGCACGGCGGAGACGACCAGGCCCAGGCCGGCCGCCTCGACGACCTCCTCGACGCCGGTCAGGATCGACAGGCCCCAGACGCTGTCGAGCTCGTTGATGACCAGGTCGACGAGGTCGCTGCGGCGGCCGGGCCGGCGGGAGGCGGGCGGCCGCTGGTAGCCGCGGTCGGCGAGGAGCTGCTCGATGTGCTTGCGGGTGGCGACGGAGACGTCGGTGTGCCCGTTGAGCACCTTCGAGACGGTCGAGATGGCCACGTTCGCCTCGCGGGCGATCTCCGCCATGGTCGGCCGCTTCGTCACCATGCCGCGCCCCATTTCGAAAGTTTCGGCCGCCATACTTCCTGCAGCGGCACGGTACACCCGAAAACGCACGCTCGAAATACCCCGGAAACTTTCGAAGGTCAGTCCCCGGTCGCCTCGGCGCGCAGCCCCTCGCCCTCCATGGCCATGTACCGCCGGACCAGCCCCGAGTAGAACAGCAGGGTCGGCCGCGCGAGGGGCCCCGCGAACGACAGCGTCAGCTCGGCGACGCAGGTGCCGTCGCCGGCGTCGGTCGCCCAGTGCCCGGCGACGTTGCTGATGCCGGCCGACCGCGAGGTCCACTCGAACCCGGTCGGGCCGACCTTCGTCACGGTCCACGTCGACGGCGGCAGCTTCGGCTGCTTCACCACGACGGTCTCGCCGACCGCGAGCGGGCCGGTCCCGGACCGCTCGACTGTGGACACCGAGGCGGTCCACCGCGGCCAGCGGGCCACGTCGCACATGATGCGGCCGACCACGTCGGCCGGAGCGCCGACGGGCACGCGCTCGGAGAACTCGATCGCCATGCCCGACACCCTATGCCTGTCCCGGACAGGACAGTTCGCGCTCGAACCCGCGCCGGGCCCGCGCCGTAATCGCACGCGACACACTGTCCAGTGAAAAGGAGGGGACCCGCGAGGCCACCGGCGGCCGCGCGGGCGCTACTTCTCCAGGAGGCCGGCGCCGGGGACCTTCGGCGCCAGCGGCGGGCAGTGGGTGTGGGTGGCGGCGGCCAGGCCGCCACACTGCGCCGGCAGCCCGACGAGCAGGTTGTGGTCGTACACCAGCAATGCCCAACGACCGAAGTCGTGCCGCTCGACCGGCGGGCCGAACTGCGCGAGGGCCGCTTCCACGGTGCCGTACCTGGCATGCTTCAGGTCGACGACGAGGAACCGGGCGTCGTGCGCGGCGGCGTCGTACCAGTCGGCGTCGGACTCCCACCGGAACGAGCGGATGTCCGGACCGATGACCGGTGCGACGCGGACCTTCCCGCCGCTGGCGACGGTGATGTTGTTGGAGCCCCAGTAGCTGCCGAGCCCGTACCTCAGGTCGTGCGCGACGAGGTACTCCGCGACCGCGTGCGCCTCCGGCGGCTCCGGCTCCGCGGCCGCTGCCTGCGTCCCGAACGCCACCACGAGCACCACGCAGGCGGCCGCCATGAGCCGCTTGGCGACCGGGCCGGCGGCGAGGAGCCGCTCGCCCCACAGCCGCCCGGCGAGGACCGCGCCGAACGGCAGCACGGTGACGATCTGCCGGGCGCTGCCCATGTCCCCGGCCTGCGTCGAGACGATGAACGCGGCGAGGTTGACCAGGATCGCGGCCGCCAGCACCTCGGCGACCCGGTCACCGTCCCCGCTGCGGAAGAACCTGGCGACGGTCGCCGCGAACGCCGCCACCGCGAGGAGCAGCAGCGCCAGGTTGACGATCCCGGCGGCGAGCGCCACCGGCCCGTCCAGCGTCGGAAGGTACGCGCCGTAGTTGTGCGCGGTCGCCGTCACCGCGGTCACCACGTGGTCGCCGAGCTGGTCGGTGGGGCTGAACCGGGCGACCGGTGAGTGCACCGAGAACCCGCCGGCCCGCCAGATCAGGGCCAGCAGCCCGTGCGCGAGCGCCATCGAGCCGACCGCGGCCACCAGCAGGTGCGCGTCGGCGCCGCGCCACGTGCGGGCCCGCACCAGCCGCGCCGCGCTGACCAGCGCCAGCGGCACCGCGCCGACGAACATCGCGAGGGGGTCGGCGACCTGCGCGAGCGCGAGGACCACCAGGACCCCGACCGGCCACCACCGCCGCAGCGGCGTGGCCGACCGCCGGTCCACGAGCAGCCACGCGAGCAGCAGCGGCACCGCGGTCCCGGTGTGGTCCGGCGCGTACAGCACGATCGCCCACCCACCGTGCGGCTGCGGCACCAGCAGCGTCGCCACGACCACGGCCACCCGCGCCCAGGCCGCCCGCCCGGTGGCGTCGCCCTTGGCGACCAGCGCCGCGAACACGATCAGCAGCAGGTAGGTGGTCGCCGACGCCACGTGCACGACGTCCTGGTCGAGGCCGTAGAAGACCTCGATCAGCGCATACTGGATCAGCTCCGTGGTGTAGAACGACACGTCACTGAGCGTCCAGCCGTGCAGCAGCACGTCGCCGTGCAGCATGTCCCACGCCTGCAGGGCGTTGGCGGACGCGTCGCTGTTCGTGGGGGTCGCCCGCGCCATCCGCAGATAGCCCAGCAGCAGCACCGCCACTCCGGCCAGGACGGCCCCGACCGTCGCGAACCGGACCTTGCGCCTGCCCGGTGCCTCCGGTGCACCGGCACCGCCGGCTCGAACACGTTGACGCGGAACTGTGGGCAGGGTCGCCCGCTGGGCGGGCCCCGTCACCCCGCCTAGAGTTGGGCTCACACAGCCTCCGACGCTTTCCCCCCGCCGCGTGGTTGGCGGCACCCAGTGAACGTGATCTACCTGTGATCCCGCTCGCGGGCAATTGTGCAGCACGCCCGCCACGCCCGACGCCCCGTCCGGCGGGATGTGTCACATCCCTCCCTGCCGGTCGCCCGGCGTCAGGGTCCGCGTGGGGGTGATGACCCCACGACCAGAGCTCAGACGTCGACCCAGGCGTCCAGACCACTCGGCGAGACGCAGTGCACCCGGCCGCCGGGGTGCAGGGCAGGGTCGGCCGCGTATCGGGCGGCGAGCTCCTCCTCCGCCTCCGCCGAGCCGGCGTCCGCGGCAAGCAGGCGCTCCGCCACCCAGTCCGCGAGGTCCTCGTCCAGGGCGCCCCACTCGTCCCACAGCAGCAGCTCGTCGCGCTGCCGGTGGGCCAGCTCGTGGCGGACCTGGTCGAGCAGGAAGCGGTGGCCGCGGAACGGGCCGACCGGGTCGGCGCCGTAGTTGTCGGGGTCGATCTCGTCGCGGCGGTGCGCGGTCCACGCCTCGGCGGCGGTGATGAAGTGCCGCACGTCGAAGGTGTCGAAGTCGGTCGTGGCCGGGTCCAGCTGGGCGTCGACGCGGACCCAGCGCTCGCCGTTCCAGTACTCGGTGACGACGTGGTCGTAGTGGAACGCGTCGCCGAAGTAGCCGGCGAACCCGATCCGGCTGCGGGCGGCGACCCCGCGGTGGCGCAGCGCGGCGACGGTGAGCAGGGTGAAGTCGCGGGCGCAGCCGACCACGCGGGTCTTCGGCTCGCGGGGCGCGCCGAGCGGGCGGGTGTGCCGGGACCGGTCCGCGGCCAGGATCCGCGACACCCACCGGGAGTCGACCTCGGCGAGCCGTTCGTTCACAAACGACAGACCCTGCGCGTAGTAGTGCACGATCACGTTGCGCACCACGCCGACCAGGCCCGGAACGTCCGTCGGCAGGTGGTTGAGCAGCCCGGCATAGGGACCCGGGTCACTGTAGGCGGACTGCGACCGGTACCGATCGACCATGCGCCTCAATGTACCGTCACCCGATGCGCATCGACGCTCGCGGGCTCACCTTCGACGTGCACCCCGCAGGCCCCGCCGACGGACCCGCAGTCCTGCTGCTGCACGGTTTTCCGCAGGACAGCCGGGAATGGGACGGGATCACCGGCGGGCTGCACGCCGCCGGCCTGCGCACGTTCGCCCTCGACCAGCGCGGCTACTCCCCCGGCGCCCGGCCGGCGGGCAAGGACCAGTACCGGATGGCCGAGTGCGTCGCCGACGCCGTCGCGGTGCTCGACGCCCTGGCCGTCCCGGCGGCGCACGTCGTCGGGCACGACTGGGGTGCCGCGGTCGCGTGGCAGCTCGCGGGCCGCCACCCGGACCGGGTCCGCACGCTGACCGCGGTGTCGGTGCCGCACCCCCGCGCCTATGCGACGTCGGTCAAGCGGGATCCGGCGCAGCTGGTGAAGTCGGCGTACATGCTGTTCTTCCGCACGCCGTGGCTGCCCGAGCGGGTCCTGTCCGCCCGCGACGGCGCGCTGCTGCGGCGGGTGCCCCACGGCGCGGCGATGCTGCAGCCGGGACGGCTGACCGGGGCGCTCAACTGGTACCGCGCGATCTCCGGCGACGACCTCGACGGCCTCGGATCCGTCGGCGTGCCGACGACGTTCGTGTGGAGCGACCGGGACGTGGCGATCTCCGGCCACGCCGCCCGCAGGTGCGCGGGGTACGTGACCGGGGACTACCGGTTCGTGACGCTGGAGGGGGTCAGCCATTGGATCCCCGACGAGGCGCCGGAACGGCTCCTCGATGCGGTCCTGGAGCGGATCAGCCCCCGTCCACCGCGGTGAACGGCCGCAGCGGCTGCTTGGCCTGGACCGCCGGGTTCGTGACCCGGCTGACCACGTCGAACATGGTGCGGCCGAGCACGGCGTGCGCCTCGACCGCGGGGTGCGTCGCGCCGTAGTTGTCGAGGTCGCCGAGGCCCTCGGCGAACAGCCCGTAGACCAGGGCGGGCGCGCCGTCGGCGCCGAACATGACGCCGGCCTCGTGCCGGGACGCGCCGAGGGTGTTGAAGTCCTGGCCGTACTTCGTCGCGACCCGGCTGCGCTCCGCCGAGGACATGGAGCGGCGGATGCCGTCGTGATAGCCGTTGATCCAGCGCAGGATGCCGAGCAGGAAGTCGCACGACGCCGGGGTGAGCAGCGTCTTCGTCGCGAGGCGCCACAGCAGGTCGTGGATCTCCCGGGGCGTGGTGTCGCCGAGGAAGAACCGGTTCGGGTTGGCGACCGGCTCGACCCGGGTGTGCACGAACCCCTTCGCGGCGAGGATCTCGTTGATCTCCAGCGCGGGCACGACCCGGCCGCACATGCGCACCGCGGTGTTGTCGGAGACCAGCAGCATCGCGGTGAGGAAGTTGGCCACGGTGATGTCGTCGCCCCACACGGTGTGCAGGAAGTAGATGCCGGAGCCGCCGAGGATGATGTCGGCCTGCAGGTCCAGCTTCGTGCCCAGCGACAGTTCACCACGGTCGATCTTGTCCATGACAGCGGTGGCGACGGCGAGCTTCTGCACGCTGTAGCCCTTGGTGACGTGGTCGGCGTCGTCCTGGACGACCGGCTGCGGCACCCCGGCGGCGTCGACCAGGGCGATGTGCGAGTGCCAGGAACCACCGGCACGGGCCTTCTGCCGCTCGTACACCCGCCGGATCCGCTCAGCGGGCGGCAACGAGTGCTCGGTGGAGGCGGGGGCGGCGGCGGCGGGCGTGCCGACCAGTGGGACGGCCGCGGCACCGGCACCGAGCGCGATGGCGGCGCGGCGGGTGAGCTTGTTCGTCATGCTTCGGACCGTATCGACGCGCCATGACCGATTCAAGATGACAAATCCCATCTGCGGTGCTGTCAACGTTTCGAGCGCCCGCCGGCGTCCGCCTTGTAGATTTCCATGATGGACATCGCCGCGTCCCTCACGGGGGCTTTGCAGGCGGTCACCTTCGCCGACCGCGGCGCCGACGAGGTGACCGGCCTGCTCGTCGACGCGGTCGTCGGGTGGGGTGAGCGGCTCGGGTGGCGCACCTACCGCAGGGCGGCGAGCGTGGTGCCGTTGCCGCCGCCGTACGAGCGGCAGCACTCCGTCGTCGACGTCGCCTTCGCCCGCCCGGACGGCCCGCCGGTGGTGGTCGAGGTCGACCACGGCGACCGGCGGCGCACCGTGGACAAGCTCGCCGCCGAGGCCGCCGCCGGCCGGGTCGCGGTCTGGGTGCGGTGGGGCCCGGGCCGGCTGCCGGCGCCCGACGGGGTGCTCCTGGTGGCGCTGCCGGTGACGGCGAGGACCGGTCTGCACGGGCGCGGCAAGGTGTACTCCCAGACGCCGGACCTGCCCGCGCCGGAGCACAGCGCGGGCGGCGGGTCGTACACGACGGAGGCGCTCGACCCTTCCTTCGACCCTGACGTCGCGCTGGTGCTGCGGGCCTACGCCGCGTTCGCCCGGGGCGACATCGACGGCGCGGTGCGGGACCTGGCGCCCGACGTGGACTGGATCGAGCCGGACGAGTTCCCGGGCGGCGGCCATCACCGCGGCCCGGCGGCGGTCGCGGCATATCTGCGCGACTCCTACGACGGGTGGGCGGAGCTGCACTCGGAGCCGGTCGCGCACCGCCGCGGCGACCAGGTCGTGATCGTGCACCACGTGTGGGGCGTGCTGCGCGACGGCAGCCGCGGCGAGGCGACGGTCGCCGACGTCTTCACCGTCGAGGACGGCAGGGTCGTGCTGATGATGGCCTACGCGGACCCGGCCGACGCGTTCAGGTGAGCGTGCACCACGCGGCTCTTCCCGCCGGTCTTCGCCGCGTACATGGCGACGTCGGCGTCGTGCATGAGGGCGTCGATCGGGATCTCGCCGTCCCACAGTGACACGCCGATGCTGGCCCGCGGGGTGAGCGTGGCGCCGTTGTAGCCGGTCGGGGCCTGCAGCGCGGCGAGGAGCCGGTCGGCGACGGCGTCGACGTCCTCGCGGGTGTCCATGCCGTCGAGCAGGACCGCGAACTCGTCGCCGCCGAGCCGGGCGACGGTGTCGCGGGCGCGCACGCCGGCGAGGAGGCGTTCGGCGACGACGGTGAGCAGGTGGTCCCCGGCGACGTGCCCGTGCGCGTCGTTGACCTGTTTGAAGCCGTCCAGGTCGACCAGCAGCATCGCGACCGGCAGGCCCGCCCGGGCGGTGTCGCGGGCGGCGCCGAGGCGCTCGCGCAGCAGCGCCCGGTTGGCCAGGCCGGTGAGCCCGTCGTGGGAGGCCCGGTGGTGCACCTCCTCGAACGCCTTGCGCAGCACGCCGAGCGTCTCGTTGAGGGAGCGGCCCATCTGGCCGACCTCGTCGTCGCGGTCGAGCTCGACGCGGCGGCTCAGGTCGCCGCGGGCGACCCGGGCGAGGACGTCGACGACCTCGCGCAGCGGCCGGGAGATGGTCCGGGCGGCGAGGACCGACAGCAGCAGCGCGGTGAGCGCGCCGACCACGAGCAGCAGCCCCATCAGCTTGGCGGTGCGGACGCTGTTGGCCTTGACCTGGCGGGCGCCGTCGTCGACCGCGTCGACGAGCTGGTCCAGGAAGCTGCCGGCGCGGTCCTTGACCGCGCGGGCGATCGCCTCGGAGCGCACGAGCACCACGGAGGCGGCCTTGCGCTGGTCGCCGGCCCGGGCCGCGTCGAGGGCCGCGTCGCGGGCGGTGCGCCACATGGTGATGGTCGCGGCGAACGCGCGGAGGCTCTCGTGCTCGGCGGCGGGCAGCCCGATGCGGGTCAGCGCCCGGACGTCGGTGTCGATGGCCCGGTCGGTCTCGGCGATGACCTCGGCGTAGCTGTCGCGGTAGAAGCCGGGCTCCGACAGGATGTAGGACAGCACGGACTCCTGCTGCGAGCCGACCGCGGAGCGCACCGCGGTCATCCTGGCCAGTGCCAGCACGTTGACCCGGTACTCGCGGTCCTGCTCGGCGACGAGGCGGCGCAGGTTGAGCAGCCCGACGACGCCGGACGCGGTGAAGATCGCGGTGACGACGAGCGACACACTGATGATCTTCGTAGCGATCCGGCGGTCACCGGCCCAGCGCCGCACCCGCTTGTACACACTGCAGACATCGGCGCGCGAGGACGGAAGCTAAGCGGGCCAGCTCGCTTGGACGCGGTGCAACGCGGTTGCCGTGTCGGTGCCCTTGACCCAGGCGGTCATCTCGGTCCAGAAGGTGCCGGCGCCGACGCTCGCCGGCATCAGGTCGGAGCCGTCGAAGCGGAACGTGGCGCCCGGGTCGGCGAGCAGGTCCGCGGACAGTTTCGCCACCGGCGTGGCGAGCAGGCTGCGGTCCAGGCCCTTGTTGGCGCTGACGATGTTGCCGGTGACGGCACGGTGGTCGGCGAACTCGGGGGTGGCCAGGTAGGCGGCGAGCGCCTGCACCTCGGGCCGGTCGGTGAACGCCCCGGCGAAGACCCCGGCGCCGAGGACGGGCCGGCCGGCGGCGGCGTCGATCGGCGGCAGGTAGAACGCGTAGATGTCGCCGTCCTCGTTGACCTGCGGGGTCTCGGGCCACCACGTGCTGTAGAACGACGCCTGGTGGTGCATGGCGCAGGTGTGCTGCAGGATCGGCAGCCCGCCCTCCTGGAAGGACGTGCTGGCGACGCTGTCGACGCCGCCATAGCCGCCGTTGACGTAGTCCGGGTTGCGCAGGATGCCGCCGACCCGGTCCAGGGCGGCGACCACGGCCGGATCGTCGAACGGGATCCGGTGCTCGACCCACTGGTCGTACACGTCGGGGCCGGCGGTGCGCAGCAGCGTGTCCTCGAGCCAGTCGGTGACCGGCCAGCCTGTCGCGCCGCCCGACTCGATGCCGGCGCACCACGGCTTCACCCCGTCCGCGGCGATGCGGTCGCTGAGGGCGAGCATCTGCGCCCACGTCGTCGGCAGGAGGACGCCGGTGCGCAGCTGGCGGAGGCCGGTGCGCAGCGCTCGCAGAATGCCCATGAATGCAGCATAAGCACTTGATTCGGTCAGGTAGGCGTGGTCTCCGGTAGCGGTCGTTCGTCCGGCCCCTCACGGCCCAGCCGTTCGGCTCGGACATTTGCGGTGATACGCGCATCTACGCGGGCAAGCACGGCTGTGAATGATTTCACGCTCGACAACGTCCGGCGGGCCGGTTGGTTAGCGTCGCCCACGGCCCTCATGACGGCCGGCAACCACATCGTCCGTTTTCGCCCGGTACTTCGGGCCCGGCCGGCTACCACAGCGGACGGCCTCCCGAGACACGCACGAGAGCACCGGGCCGACCGTGGAGTCATCCTGAACGCACGCCAGCCGCTGCACCGCATCGCAGCCGGCACCACTGCCCTCGCCCTCACCGCCGTCTGGCTCGGACCATCCGCAGCCGCGGCCCAACCGGCACCGAACGGACCCAGCCTCGACCCGGCGGTCACGATCGCCGAGCAGGAAACGGAACTGGCCGCCTACGAGCGCGCCGACAAGGCGTACCGGACGATCCGGCTCACGACCCACACGGCCCTCAGCGCCCGGGACGCCGACACCCGCCCCGCGGTCGCGGTCACCACGCCCGCGTCGAAGCCGGCGACCACCAAGAAGCCGGCGCCGAAGAAGACGACCGGGTCCAGCGGGTCGACCACCACCGTCAAGCCACCGTCCGGCGCGGCCGGCACCGTGGTCTCCTTCGCCCTCGCGCAGGTCGGCAAGCGCTACGTGTACGCCACCTCCGGCCCCAACACGTACGACTGCAGCGGCCTGGTCGCGGCCGCCTACGCCCGGGTCGGCATCAAGCTGCCGCACCAGAGCGAGCAGATCGCTGCCAAGGGCCGGCGGGTGCCGTCCGGGCAGTGGATGCCGGGCGACGTCATCCACACGTCCGGCCACGTCGCCATCTACATCGGCGGCGGCAAGATGGTCGAGGCCGCCAATCCCAGCGCCGGCGTGCGGATCGCACCGGTGCGCGGCGGCACGGCGTACCGCTTCCTGTAACGGCTCCACTGGGGGTTTCGGGCCCGCGCGCGCCCGAAACCCTCAGGAACCGTTTCGCTACGCCGATGCAACCGGGGTGACCGGATCTGGACGGCCGGCGCTGCTCGCGCCGGCACTCTGGCTGGCGGACCGGGTCCGCACCAGCACCCGCCTCGGGGTGCTCTGCGTCGTGCTGCTGATCCCCGGGCTCGGCGCGACGTGGGCCTACACCGGCTCCATCGACGGCCAGATCAACTTCACCGGCGCCGAGGTCGACGGCACCGAGGTGGTCCACCCGCGTTGGACGTCATGGCGTCGCTGGCCGCTGCTCAGACCCCGGACCTCGGCCCGCTGCGCGCCGTCGTCGCCGACCACCCGGACCTGTCGCTGACGGCCGAGATGGACGCCGTCGCCGCGGCGCAGGGCACCGCTCCGGCGGCCGCTGCGCTCACCGCGCTCATCACCGAGGCCGGCAACACGTCCAACCTCATCCTCGACCCGGACCTCGACTCGTTCTACATCATGGACATCCTCGTCGTGGAGCTGCCCAAGGCCATGCTGGCCGCGGCCGGCGCGGCCGCCCCGGACACCAGCGGGCCGCTCGACGACCGCATCGCCGCCCAGGCGGTCCTCGCCGGCACCCTCACCGCCACCGCCGCCGCGATCCGGACCGCCGTCCAGACCGCCACCCGCAACACCGACGACACTTCACTCGCGGGACGACTCACCACGCTCGGACCGGCCGCCGATGCCATCGAGGCGCTCGGCACCACCCTCACCGACACACTCACCAGGCCCGGCCCCACGGCGTTCGAGGGCGCCGATGCCGTGACCGCCGCCGTCGAACCGGCCACGGCGGCGCTGAACCGGCTGCTCGGCGTCCGGCTGGAGCACCTGCGCCAGGACCGGACGATCAACCTCACCGCCACGACCGTCGGACTGTTCGTCGCGCTGTGGCTGGCCGCCGCCGTCTGGTGGCGCACCCGCCACGACGTGAACCTCGCCTGCGCCGGCGTCGTCGCCACCGCCGACGGCGACCTCGCCGAGCGGGACCTGCCCGACGGCCGCGACGAGCTCGGCGACCTCGGCCGGGCGCTGCGCAAGGCCCGCACCCGGCTGGCCGAGCAGGACGCGGAGCTGCGCCGGGCGCAACAGGTCCGGGAGGAGCAGCTGCACGCCTCCTTCGAGCAGCAGCGCGAGGCGCAGAAGCAGCTCCGGGAACGGGCCCAGAGCGTCGTTGACGAGTCCGTCGGGGAGATCTCCCGCGAGCTGCGCGACGTCCGCGCCCAGGTCGACGCCGTCCGCGACGCCGTCCGCACGATCGAGGAACGCGTCACCGAGGCGGACCGCGCCACCGCGTCGGTCGTCGACCGGGCCCAGCGGGCCGAGCAGGTCGTCGCGGCCCTCGGCGAGAGCCTCCGCCAGGTCGACGGCACCACCCAGCTGATCGCCGGCATCGCGGCGCAGACGCGGCTGCTCGCCCTCAACGCCACCATCGAGGCGGCCCGGGCCGGGGAGGCGGGCCGCGGCTTCACCGTCGTGGCCAACGAGGTCAAGGACCTCGCCGGCACCACCGCCCAGTCGACCGAGCAGATCGCCGACACCCTCACCACCCTGGAACGCAGCGCCGCCGACATGACCGCCACCATCGCCGCGATGGTCACCGGCGTCGGCGGCATCGGCGAGGCGACCGGCGTGCTGCGTGCCGTCGCCGTCGACCAGCACGGCGTCGTCGACCTCCTCGACCAGCAGGTCAACGGGACGATGGAACGCATCCAGCAGATGTCCGCCCTGGCCGAGAAGCTCGAACGCCGCCACGCCGAACGCATCGCCGCCACCGGACCGGTCCGGCTCGGCCTCGACGGCGGCCGCGACGTCGTGCCCGCCGAGCTGCAGGACCTCAGCAGCGGCGGTTTGCGCTGCCAGGCCGAGGGCACATTGCTACTGCGCTCCGGCGACACCCTCGACGTCGACCTCACTCTCGTCGGCCAGGACCCGCAGCGGTTGCACTGCCAGGTCGTGCACTGCGTCGCGCAGGGCGCCGTTACCGAGCTCGGCCTGCAGTTCCTGGCACCGTCCCCGGAGGCCGTCGACCGGATCCAGCGGTACATGAACGCAACCACCTGAATTCGGGGTACACCACGACATGTCGAAATACCTGCGCGTCACAGCCCTCCTGATCGTCGCGTTGGCGACGGTGCTGGTGTCCGCACCGGCGCACGCTTCGACCGCTGCCCTGCCGAGCACGCTGAGCCTCCCCGACGGCTTCCAGCCCGAGGGGATCGCGACCGGGCCGGGCCCGTTCGCCTACTTCGGCTCCCGCGCCGACGGCCGCATCTACCGCGCCAACCTCACCACCGGCGCCGGCGCCGTGATCAGCCCGGCCGTCGGCACCCAGTCCCTGGGCATGAAGACCGACCAGCGCGGCCGGCTCTTCGTCGCGGGCGGCAACGCCGGCAACGCCCGCGTCATCGACGTGCGCACCGGCGCCGTCCTGCGGTCCTACCAGTTCGCGACCGCCCCCACCTTCGTCAACGACGTGGTCCTCACCTCGCGGGCCGCGTACTTCACCGACTCCAACAAGGCCGTCATCTACAAGCTGGCGCTCGACCGGCACGGCTCGCTGCCCGCGACCTTCGAGACCATCCCGCTGTCCGGCGACTTCGTCCTCAACCCCAACGGCCTGAACTTCAACGGCATCACCCTCACCCCGGACGGCCGCGCCCTCATCGCGGTCCAGTCCAGCACCGGGTTCCTGTTCCGCGTCGACCCCACCTCCGGGGTCACCGACCGCATCGGCGACCTGGTCCTGGTCAACGGCGACGGCCTGCTGACCGTCGATCGCACCTTGTACGTGGTGCAGAACCGCGACAACACGCTCAACGCCGTGAAACTGTCGAAGGACGGCCGCGACGGCACCCTGCGCAGCACGGTGACCGACCCGCGGTTCGACGTGCCGACGACGGTGGCCAGGTTCGGCAACCGCCTCTACCTGCCGAACGCCCGCTTCACCACGCCCCCGACCGCGACGACGCCGTACACGGTGGCCGCCGTCAGGATCTAGCTCGCTTCGCTATCGCCCTGATCGCGAGGTCGCCCAGCCAGACGTGGAATCTGGTCGGCGGGGCGTACTGCCGCATGCCGCGGCGGGCCTGTGCCTGGCGTTTCGTGACCGCCGGTCGCAGGCCCGCCTCCCAGCGTTGCAGCGCGTCGCTGCCTTCGTTCAGTGCGTCGCCGAGCTGGTCCGCGCCGGCCAGGGCGAGGGTCGCGCCGTGCCCGGCGAACACCGTCACGCACCAGGCGGCGTCGCCGACCAGCACCGTCCGGCCGTTGCTCCACCGGGGCATGACCACCTGGCTGACCGCGTCGAAGTAGGCGCTCGCCGGGTCGCGGGCCAGGTGCCGCAGCACGTCCGGCACGCCCCCGCCGAGGTCGCCGAAGGCCTGCTCGAGGGCCGCGACCGGGCCGTTGCGCAGTGCTGCTTCGACGTTTTGGCAGCGGTACGCGAAGAAGGCGCTCGAACGGTCCTGTCCCAGGTCGATCAGCGCCGCGGTCCGCCCCGGCCCGATGAACGTCGTGGCGGTCCTGTCCTTGTCCCCGCCCGGAGTTTTGAAGGCGGCGACCACGTAGGGCAGATCCTGCCGGAATCCGCCGCCTCGGGATTCGCCGCCTCGGGATCCGTCCCCGAACACCGCCGACCGGGTGGCGGAGTGCACGCCGTCCGCGCCGACGAGCAGGTCCGCGGTCACCGTGGTGCCGTCACTGAGCACCACCTCGACCGCGTCGGGTCCCTCGCTCACCGCCGCGACCGTCGTGCCGAAGCGGATGTCGGTGTGGACCGCTTCGTACAGCGCGGACTCCAGGTCGCCGCGGAACACCGACACGGCCCGGTCGCCGAGGGCGGCCGCGGCGACCTCGGCCGGGACGGTCAGCTTGACCCGCCCGTCCGCGTGCACCAGCACCGTGGTGAACAGGCCCAGGTTCCGTGCTTCCAGCGCGGGCAGCAGCCCGAGCCGTTCGGCCGCGTCGTACCCGGGCCCGAGCAGATTGACGACGTATCCGCCGGTGCGCCGCTGCGGGGCACGCTCCACGACGACCGTGTCCCACCCGTCCCGGCCCAGCCGCAAGGCCGTCGCCAGCCCCGCCACGCCCGCACCCACGATCACCGCACGCCGCATCGCTGTCCCCTCGGTTGATGAACACTTGCTCAAACCAGTATGAGCAGATGTTCATTCTCGATTCAAGGGGGTTAGACTGCGGCAATGCCGCGTGGAGTCGCCATCCCTGAGCCCAGGCAGCAGCTCTTCGCCGCGCTCGAACGCGTGATCGGGGGTTCCGACGGCCCGGCCCGGCTCACCGGGCGGGCCGTGACCCGCGAGGCCGGCGTCGCCACCGGGCTGCTCTACACGCACTTCACCGACTTCGACGCGTTCCTGACCGGATACGCCGTCGACCGCGCCTTCCAGCTCGCCGGCGCAGTGGCCGGCCTGCCGTCCCGCGCCGGCTCCGGCGGCGTCGCCGGCAACCTGGGCGACGCCCTCCTGACCACGCCCCTCGCGACGCTGGCGGCGTTCACCCGGCTCAGCGCGCTCCGGCCGGACCTGGCGCCCGGCGTCGAGGCGGTGCTGGGCACCGGGGGCCTGCAGGCCGTGGAGCGGACCGTCGCCGACTATCTGGCCGCCGAGCAGCACCTCGGGCGAATCCCGGCCGCCGCCTCGCCGGAGGCCCTCGCCCTGGTGGTGGTCGGGGTCCTGCACCACGTCGCGCTCACCGCCGCGCCCGGCCCGGCCTCGGACACCCTCATCCGCAGCGCGATGGCCACGCTCACCGCCGGCTTCCCCGCGGTGGCCCCGTCCTGACGCACCCGTGTGGAACGATCATCTGGTCCCCCGCCGACCCGCAGGAGTGCCTTCGTTGTTCGAGCGATTCACGACCGACCTCCGCTCCGTGATCGTCGGCGCGAAGCAGCACGCCGCCGCCGCGGCCCACGGCCAGGTCACGCTGTCGGACCTGGCGGCGGCACTGGCCGTGCCGAGGGGAAACACCGCCGACCTGTGGACCGTCACTTCGTTTCCGGTGTCGGATGCGCCGGATCCTGCGTCCGGGCCCTCGTCCGAGCCCTCGTCCGAATCCGACTTCGACGCGGGCGTCCGGGAGGTCCTGGAGGAGTCGCTGCGGGTGGCGCTGCGCCAACGCGCCCCGCACGTCGGCACCGAGCACCTGCTCGCGGCCCTGGTGAGCAGCGGAGCGCCCGACGTCGCGGCCTGGCTCGACGAGCGGGGCGCGACCGCCTCGGCCGCCGACGACCTGCTCGCCCGTCTCGCCGGCGGCCCGGGCGTCGAGGTCCTGACAGCCAAGCCGACACCCGCCGAGGAACGCCGCTGGCAGCGCGCGACCGGGGCACGCCGCTCAACCAGCCCCTTCCTGACGGCCATCATCGTCGTGGTCGTCATCGCGGTCCTGTTCGTCCTGTGCGTCTGGGGCCCGTGACCCCTTCAGCCGTCCTGGTCGGGCACCACCAACCGCACCAGGTACCCGACGAACTTCCGGCCGTCGAGGTCCGGCGTCCACCCGTTCGCGGTCGCCACAGCGCTGCGGGTTCCTGAGCCGGGGACGGGAACGCAGGTCCCTCCCTCATCGCAGGCATGCTGGCAGTGCACAGCCTCGACGGCGACGACGGTGCCCCTGGTCACCGGCGGCTCGCCCTCTTCCCGTTGAGGGTGATGGTCTTCGACCGCATCCAGCCGGATCGGTGCGCTTCCGGCGCCGCCGGTGCCGAGCAGCTCGTTCAGCCACGCGGAGTCGGTGTCGTACAACCGCCAGGCAACCTCGGAGCCGACGGCGAACGGCTCCCCGCAGCACCGCAACTGCCAGAATGCCGTCCAGACGCTCAACTCCACCGGCACATTGTCCAGCCCCCCATCCCGCGGCGAGGTGCTGCTCCCCACCTCCGACCCTTTCATGATCCAGCGCCGTCGAGGGCGTTGCCACGATCGGCGTGGTAGCACCGGATGATGCCCTCGACGGCGGCTGATCATGTGAGGTCGGCCGTTGGGAACAGCGCCGCAACGTCGTCTCGGACCGAGATCAGTGCTGCTCATCCCGCGCGGCCCGCCAGTGCCCGTGCGAACACCGAGCCCCGAGGACCGACACCAGGATCCAATCCAAGCGGATCACCCTCACCAGCAACCGGCAGCCACCAACAGGCTCTTGGGGCAGAACGCATTACGGCAGCGAACCAAGGCTCTCGGGGAGCATGCACACCTTGGCACCGGAGCGGCCAGGCCGTCGGGGCGTTCACCACACCAGCAAACGCGAACACAACCCGGCACCGCCCTCAACCCACGACCAAGCGGCAACCCACCAACGACAGCCGGCACCGGGTCACGGCTGGCGACGGGTCACGGCTGGCCGCGGGTCACGGCTGGCCGCGGGGCTTTCGGCGGTAGGTCAGGAATGCTGCGACCGCCACGATGACAGCCGTCACGGCGACCATCAGCGTCACGTGGGGCGGGCCGGCCGCCGCCGGTGCGGCTCGCGCCACGGGCGTGGGCCCGGCCGACGGCGGGCTCGGCACGGCGCCCTGCACGGTCGACGCCGAGCCGAACGGGTCCCGGTTCGCGTCCTGCGGCACGTCCGGCGGCCGGATCGGGCCCGGCCAGTACCTGTCCGCCTGCGGCGACTCCAACGGCGGCGGCACCCCGAGCACCGCAAGGCCGCCGGGCACCGTCAGCGTGCCGACGTGGTAGTCGGCGAAGCGGCCCTGAACGCCGACGACCGCCCACTCCCCCGCGTGCGGGACAGCGATCGCCGCCGCATAGTGCGCCGCCTCGGGCAACGCGACCGCGGGGAACATCACGGCGGTGCCGTCGCTGCCGACCAGCCGCAGCGCGACCGGCCCCAGGTCGTCACCCTCGTACGGATGGAACCCGTGCTGGAGCACCCACAACCCCAGCGTGTACGCCTTGCCCGGCTCCAACCGGTCCGGCACCGGATCGAGGACCGTGACCGCCCAGTTGCCGGCATACGCGGGCGTCGGGCCCAGCACCACTGCGCCGGTCAGCCCAACCAGGGTCGCGGCCAGCACGGCGAGCGTCCGCAGGGTTCGCATCATGCACCACCTCCTCCCCGGACGAGCCGTGGCAGCCCGGCCGGGTTCCCCGCAGGCCCGCGAGACCCGACCGGTCCAGGGCAGGCACCGGCGCAGGGCGCGCGGGCATGTGATGTGCTCGGTGCGTGACGTGGAACGAGGCGGCGTTCGAAGTGCTGGGTGGCGCTGTCGCGCGGCCGGAGGCGGCCGACGAGCTCGCCCTCGTCGAACGATGGATCCGGGGCGAACTGCCCGCGGCCGTCCGCGAATGGTTCCTCAGCGGCGGCGACCGGGGGCTGGCCTCGATCAGCTCGAACCTGGTGACCAGGACGCCGGATCTCACCGGCGCGACGGTCGGCCGTTTCCTCGACCACGGGTTCCTGCTGCTGGAGACCGACAGCCAGCACTGCTGCCGGTGGGTCGTGCCGGTCGAGGCGGCCTACGGCGACCCGCCGGTGTTCCTGATCGACCCGGACGACGACACCTGCGCGACGCGGACCCGCTACGCCGGTAGCTTCTCCGACTACACCTTCACGGCCGTCTGGGATGCGACCCTGTGGCAGGGCGGGCCGTCCGCCGACTTCGACCACCCGCTTCCGCCGGGCGCGCTCGACGTGCTCGCCCGGCGTCTCACGACGCTGCCGATGACGCACGGATGGGCCATGAACCAGTCCTGCGACACGGTCCACCGGTTCGGCGCCCCCACGAAGGTCGGGGTCGCCGTAGCGGTCGTGGGGAACACGGCGGTGTGGAGCGCGATCGCGGCCCCGTCCGCCGCCGCCCGGGCCACCTTCGCAGCGCTGATCGGCGCCGAGCCAGCCCAGCCCGACGACGAGCAGCACTCCACGCAAGATCACACCCATCAGGTCCCCCCGGTCTGCTGACAGGCCCAAGTTCTACCACCCGGGTCTGACAGAATCCGGCGGTGAGCGACGCGGGGGCAGGCAGCAGGTTCGGTGAGGTCGCCGACGTGTACGACGACGCCCGGCCCGGCTACCCACCGGACCTCACCACGGCGATCATGTCCTATCTGGACCGTCCACTGGAGACGGTCGCGGAGATCGGGGCCGGCACCGGGCACGGCACCGCGGTGCTCGCCGGGCTGGGCGCGCCGATCACGTGCGTCGAGCCGGACCCGCGGATGGCCGCGATCCTCGCCGCCCGGCACCCGGAGGTGACCGTGGTGGTGGCGCCGTTCGAGGGGTGGAGCCCGCCGCCCGGCGGTGTGTCGCTGCTCGCGTGCGCGATGGCGTGGCACTGGCTGGACCCCGCGACCCGGGCCCGGAAGGCGTTCGACGCGCTCGCACCGGGCGGGACGCTTGCCGTTTTCGGTCACCGGTACGCCTATGCCGACCCCATCCACGACGCCGCGATCGGTGCCGCGTTCCGCTCGGTCGACGGCGACCGGCCCCAGCCGCCGGCCCGCCCCGACGACTGGGCACGCGACGACATCGCGGCGTCAGGACTGTTCAGCGACGTGACGCTCGTGTCGGTGGCGCGGGAGGTACCGATGACAACGGCAGCGTATCTGCGGCTGGTGCGCACCTTCGGGCCCTTCCGGGCCAGGTCGCCACGGGAGCAGCAGGCGGTGCTGGACGCCCTCACCGAGACGCTGGACGGGCTCGGCGGCGGCACCGTGCTGGACCTGAAGACCAACCTGACGCTTGCCCGCCGGGCGGCACCCGCGTGACCGGAGGACAATCGGCGGCATGTATGTCATCAAGGAGCGGTTCTTCGACGTCGGCGACGACTTCGACATCACGGACGACTCGGGCCGGCTGGTGCTGCACGTCGACGGCAAGGTGCTGAGCCTGCGCGACAAGCTCGTGATCGAGGACCCGCACGGCGCAGAGGTCGCGTCGGTGCACCGGCAGCTGATCGCGTTGCGGCCGACGTACCAAATCGAAATCGGCGGCGAGAAGGCCGCGGAGGTGCGCAAGAAGCTGTTCACGCCGTTCCGCGAGAAGTTCACCATCGACCTGCCCGGCGACGACGACCTGACGATGGCCGGTGACCTGTTCGACCACGAGTACACCGTGGAGCGCGACGGTCGCGAGGTCGCGTCGGTGTCGAAGCGCTGGCTGAGCATCCGCGACAGTTATGCGGTGCGCATCGCCGACGGCGAGAACCACGTCCTGATCCTCGCCGCGGTCCTCGCCCTGGAACTCGCCACGCAGCGGGAGAAGGACGAGGAAAAGAAGAAGAAAGAGGAACAGCAGGTCGACTAAGGGCAGCACCCGGTGCAGTACCTGTCGAGCCACTCGACCTGCCACCCCTGCTGCCGGATGAAGGTCACCGGGTCCCGGGTCCAGTCATCACCGCCGGCGGACGGGTTGTCGATGTCGTCGACCATGTACACGTAGAAACCGCCGGTCTCCTCCACGTCGTGGCGCACGTGGAGGAACATGCCCTCGTTTGAGTCGCCGGCCACGATCCGGCCGAACCGGCCGTATTCGATGCCCACTTCAGCGACCGTCCGGCGGGGTGTTCTGCACGGGGTGGAGGTCGACCGCCTGCTCCTGGACCTGCCACGCCCCGGCGCCGGTCTCGGCGAGCCGGCGGGCCTCGGCCATCACCTTGCCGCCGTCGAGGTGCCGGTGGCCGTCGGCGTCCAGCTCGGCGGCCACCACCGCGTCCGTGACCGGGACACGGATGTACGCGTCCTCCGTGGTCACGCGGCGGACCCGCACGACGATCGAGTAGGTGGCGTCCGGCGGTGGCATGCGGCGAACTTTACCGGGCGCGTACCCCATCCATGAGCAGGTCCAGCAGGCGCCCGGCCTGCTCCCGCTGCTCCGGCTCTCCGGTCGCGAGGCAGATGCCGTTGAGCGCGGTCAGCAGGTCGAGGGGGGCGACGTCGGCGCGCAGCGCACCGCTGCCGGCGGTGTCGAGATCGCCCGCGTTCAGGAGGTCGCCGACCGCCTGGACGAGCCGCTCCCGGCTGTGCGCGAACGGGGTGCCGCCCGCCGCGATCACCATCTTCAGCGCGTCGGCGAGACCGCGTTTGGTGGTCATGTAGTCGATGAAGCGGTCCATCCAGACGCGCAGCGCCCGGTCCGGCGGGTCCGCGGCCAGGAGGTCCGGCACGGCGTCGCAGAGGCGGGCGAGTTCGGTGCGGTACACCTCCTCGATCAGCGCCTCCCTGGTCGGGAAGTGCCGGTACAGCGTGCCGATGCCGACGCCCGCATGTTTGGCGATCGCGTCGAGGGTCACCTCAGGGGCGTCGGCGAACGCGATGACCGCGACGTCGAGCAGGCGGGCACGGTTGCGTTGCGCGTCGGCCCGCAGCGGTCGCTCAGACATCACACCCCCGGAAGGTTGGCAAACGGAGGCACCTCCGATTACGGTGGAGAGCGGGTAGTGGAGGCTCCTCCACTTCCGATCCTACAGGGGGACCCATGGCACCCATCACCACACCGTTCACCCGCGAGTCGACCGCCGAGCAGGTCATCGAGGGCATCGACCTGACCGGGCGGCGGGCCGTCGTGACCGGCGGCGCGTCCGGCATCGGCGTCGAGACCGCCCGCGCCCTGGCCGGCGCGGGCGCCGAGGTCACCCTGGCCGTGCGCGACACCACGGCCGGCGACCGCACGGCGGAGGACATCGTCGCGACGACCGGCAACAAGCAGGTCCACGTCGCCCGGCTCGACCTCGCCGACCAGGCGTCGGTGCGGGCGTTCACCGGCGCGTGGGACGGCCCGCTGCACATCCTCGTCAACAACGCGGGCGTGATGGCCGCACCGCTGACGCGCACGCCGGAGGGCTGGGAGCTGCAGTTCGCCACCAACCACCTCGGCCACTTCGCGCTCACGACCGGCCTGCACGCCGCCCTGGTCGCCGAGGGTGCCCGGGTCGTCAGCGTCAGCTCCAGCGCCCACCTGCGCTCCGACATCGTCTTCGACGACATCCACTTCGAGCGCCGCGCCTATGAGCCGTGGTCGGCCTACGGTCAGTCCAAGACGGCCAACGTGCTGTTCGCGGTCGAGGCGACCCGCCGCTGGTCCGGCGACGGCATCCTCGTCAACGCGGTCATGCCCGGCAGCATCCGGACCAACCTGCAGCGGCACGTCACCGACGAGGAGCTCGACCGGCTGCGCGCCGCCGCGGGCGGTGGAGCGTTCCAGTGGAAGTCCGTCGAGCAGGGCGCCGCCACGTCGGTGCTGCTGGCGACCTCGCCCTTACTGGACGGCATCGGCGGACGCTACTTCGAGGACTGCGCCGAGGCCGGCCCCGTCCAAGAGGGCAACAGCCGGCGCGGGGTCGCGGCGTATGCCCTGGACCCGGACTCCGCCGCCCGCCTGTGGACGGTCACCGAGGCCACCCTGGGCCGCTGACCACCACATGCCGCCACGTGGCCGGCCCGGCTTCACACCTCCCGCCTCCGGACGGCTCGCGCGAAATGCGGGCCGCCCGGAGGTGAGGGTGGGCTCGCGCGAAATGCGGGCCGCCCGGAGGCGAAGGTGGGCTCCCGCGAAGCGCGGGCCATCTGGAAAGCGGGAGCGGGCTCACGCAAAGCGCGGGCCATCCGGAGGCGCGAGCGGGCTGGGTGGGCGGAGGCCGGCGGCTCGTGATCGGAGGACGGAACCGGCACGCGTGGACGTTCCGGCCCTCGGTCGCGGGAGCGGGCGGGAGCGGGCGGGAGCGGGCGGGAGCGGGCGGGATCAGAGGATGCGGAGGCGGCCCAGGGGTTCGACGAGTTCACGCTCCTCGTAGGCGAGGTGGGACCGCAACGTGTCGGTGAGCAGTTCGACGGCCTGTCGGACGGCGGCGATGCCGTCGGGGCGGGACACCATGGCGACGAGGGCGGCGTCGACGCGTTCGAGCACCTCGGCGATCACGTGGTGCTCGGCCTCCAAGCGGTCGACGACCGGGACGAGCCGCGGGTCGGCGGCACGCAGCCGGGGGAAGAGGTTCACGTCCTCGATGGTGTGGTGGGTGGTGACGACCCGGCAGTAGCTCTCGCAGTAGGTGCCCAACGTCCAGGTGTTCTGCCGCATCGTCATCGTGTTGATCATCGACCGTGCGTCGCCGAGGTCGATGGCACCGGCCGCGACCTGCTCGACGAGGTCGCTCAGCTGCTCCAACTCCTGGCGGAGGTGGTCGTGCACGTCGACGAGGTGCTGACCGGAGGCTCGCTGGGCGGCGGTGAGCGGGGCGGCCGGGTCGGGCGCGGGGCCAGTGGGCCGCGTGGACTCGTCCCAGACCGTCGCAGCCCGCCGACCGGCACCACCGGAGGACGCCGGACCGTGGACCACCGCACCGCCTGAGGACGTTGCACCGCCGGAGGACGTTACGTCGCCGGCGGACGATGCCGAGCGGCTGGAAAGCGTCGCAGCGCCGTTGGACGAGGTCGCAGTGCGCGTCGCAGCCCCGCCCGACGAAGCCACAGCATCCGACACAGCGCCAACAGACGCGGTCACAGCAGACGTCCCGGCACCACCAGACGACGTCACACCACGCGACGCAGCCCCGCCCGACAAAGCCGCAGCATCCGACACAGCGCCAACAGACGCGGTCGCGGCAGACGCCTCGGCAGCAGCGGATGAAGCCGCAGCGTGGGGGGCGGCGTCGGACGGCGTTCCAGCGCTGGGCGCAGCGCCGTTGGATGAGGTTGCGACGCGCTCCCGAGTGCCCGCGGACGATGGTGCGGTGGGCAGCGAGGCGGTGGGGGCGGTCAAGCGGGCGGCGTCGTCGGACGGCGTTCCAGCGTGGGACGCATCGCTGTCGGACGAGCTTGCGACGCGCTCCGGAATGCCGGCGGGCGACGGAATGCCGGCGGGCGACGGAATGCCGGCGGGCGACGGAATGCCGGCGGGCGAGGGCGCGGTGGGCAGCGAGGCGGTGGGGGCGGTCGAGCGGGCGGCGGCGACGAGTTCCTTGGCTGCCGGCACCACGTCCAGGGCGAACCGCCGCAGTTCGGCGTCGCCGCCCGCCCTGACCATCAGGATGAACGTGCTCATCCCTTCCGTGAGCGCGAGCTCGGCCAGTTGCTCCGCCCACAGCCGCGGCGGGCCGGCGAGGGGTGCCTGGCCGGGGACCACGTTGTACAGGCGGCGGATGTCGCCCGGGTCGCGCCCGGCGGCACGGGCGGCGTCGTCGATGCGGCGGTTCCCGTCGGTGAGCTGCGGCACCGGCACGTACGGCGCGCTGGGCAGCCACCCGTCCGCGACGCGGCCGATGAGCCGGAGCATGCGGGGCTTGATGCCGCCGATCCAGATGCCGATCGGGTGGGCGGCGGGCGGGCCGGGATGGGCACCCCGCAGCCGGTAGTGCGTGCCGTCGACACGGGCGCTGCGCTCGGTGCTCCACAGGGCGCGGATGACGCGGACCGCCTCCTCGAGGGCCTCGACGGACGCGCCGGGCGTGAGGACGTCGCCGCCCATGCCGGCGATCGCGTCCCAGAAGGCACCGGCGCCGAGGCCGAGCTCGACCCGGCCGCCGGTCAGGACGTCGAGGCTGGCCGCGGCCCTGGCCAGGACGGCGGGCGGGCGCAGCGGTAGGTTGGCGACGTTCGGGAACACCGACAGGGTGCTCGTCTGCGCCGCGATGACGGACAGCAGCGTCCAGGCGTCCAGGAACCGCGCCTGGTACGGATGGTCCTGCACGCTGGCCAGGTCCAGGCCGAGCTCCTCGGTGAGCACGGCGAGCCGGAGCGTCTCGCCGGCGGTGGCAGCCTCCGCTGGCAGGAACGTCCCGAAGCGCAGCTCGTGGCCATAGTCGGTCATGCAGATATTCTGCCACACAGACGATAACGGCCGGGCGGGGCACTACGAGGGCATGTGGAACGAGCGGCCGACCAGCTCGCGCAGGACGGCGTCGTCGGCGTCGCCGACGCGCTTCAGGTAGAGGCAGCCCTTGCCGGTGGTGTGCGGGCCTAACCGCTCGAGCAGATCCTGGTAGACGTCGAGGCCGCCGCTGAGATACAGCACCGTCTGCGCCTTGCGCGGCGAGAAGCTGACCGCGGGCATGTCGCCCTCCCGGCCGGACTCGTAACGGTAGTGCCGCGTGCCGAAGCCGATGATCGCGCTGCCCCACAGGACCGCCGGCTGCCCGGTGACGGCACCCATGAGCTCGACGAGGTGCCGGGCGTCGTCGCGGCGCCGCTCGTCGGCGACCCCGTCGACGAACGCGCCGACGTCACCGTCGCCCGGTGTGGTGATGTTCGAATCCGCCATGCGCACACGCTACGACGGGGGTACGACACTTCCGCGAACGTTGAGCCGGGCGGCACGCATCGTCAGGTACCGGCGCTCCGGCTCGCTCGCCGTCCCGGCCGCCGCGGCCCGGTAGTGCAGGGCCGCCGCCTTCGCGTCGCCGGCCAGCTCGAGCAGGTGGCCGCGCACCGCGTCGAGCCGGTGCCCCGCGTCCACCCGGTTGTCCAGGGCGGACAGCAGCCGCAGCCCCTCCTGCGGGCCGTGCACCATCGCCGCCGCCACCGCCCGGTTCAGCGCCACCACGGGGCTGGCGGTCATGCGTTCGAGCAGGCCGTACAGGGCGAGGATCTGCGGCCAGTCGGTCTCCTGCGCGCTCCCGGCGCGGTCGTGCAGGGCGGCGATCGCGGCCTGCAGCTGATAGTGCCCGACGGCCCCGGCGCTGAACGCCGCGTCCAGCACGGCGGTGCCCTCCTGGATCAGCGGTCGCAGCCACCGGCCGCGGTCCTGCTCGGCGAGGGGCACCAGGTCGCCGGAGGCGTCGACGCGGGCCGGGCGGCGGGCGTCGGTGAGCAGCATCAGCGCCAGCAGCCCCGCGACCTCGCCGTCGTCGGGCAGCAGCGCGTGCAGCATCCGCGCCAGCCGGATCGCCTCACCGGACAGGTCGACGCGGACGAGCGGCCCGCTGCTGCTGGCGTACCCCTCGTTGAAGATGAGGTACAGCACGTGCAACACGGTGCGCAGCCGCCCGGCCCACTCCGGCCGGTCCGGCATCCGGAACGGCGCCTCCAGGGTGCGGATCCGCTGCTTCGCGCGGCTGATCCGCTGGCCCATCGTCGCCTCCGGCACCAGGAACGCCCGGGCGATCTCGCCCGTGGTCAGGCCGCCGACCGCCCGCAACGTCAACGCGATCGCGGACGCCTCACTCAGCTGCGGGTGACAGCACAGGAACAGGACAACCAGGGTGTCGTCCCGGTCGTACGCCACCGGCGGCGGCTCGGCGAAGAGCACCTCGCGGCGCCGCCTGGCCTGGTCGGCGCGCAGCTGGTCGAGCAGCTTGCGCGAACCGGTCCGGATCAGCCAGCCCCGCGGGTTGTCCGGCACCGTGTCCCAGTGCGTGGCGGCGGCGAGCAGCGCCTCCTGGGTGGCGTCCTCGGCGGCGGAGAAGTCGCCGAACTGGCGGGCGAGCACGCCGAGGACCTGCGGCGCCAGCTCGCGCAGCAGGTCCTCGATCCGTTCCGGCACGGGCTCAGACCTCGGAGGTCAGCAGCTCGAAGTCGGCCGCGTCCATCACCCGGCGGACCCCGATCGGCTGCTGCTGCGGGATCCCGCCGGGACCCGGCACCTGCGAGATCTTCGCGGCGATCTCGATCGCCCGGGCCTCGGAGTCGACCTCGACCAGCTGATACCCGGCGAGCATCTCCTTGAACTCGGCGAACGGCCCGTCGGTGACCACCGGCGCGGACACACCGTCGGAGGTGACCTCCTTCGCGTGCTCCGGGCCGGTCAGCGCGTGCTGGTCCACGAGCTCGCCGCTGTCGAGCAGCTCCTGCCGCAACGCCCCGTAGTAGTCCATGTGCGCCCTGATGTCCTCGGGCGCCCACTCGTCCATCGGCGTGTCCACGGCACCACCGCGGTAGTCCACGATCAGCAGGTACTTCGCCATCTGAGGCTCCTCCCGTCATGCTGCGCCCGTCGAGCGCGGTCACCCTGTAACGGAGCCGGTCCCGCGTTCTCGACATACCCAGCACAACGATCTTCGCACCGGTCGCGGCAGCCGACGACCGGTGCGAAGACACTCCACAGTGGATGACTTGAGGCCGAAGCCGGACTCGAACCGGCGTATTCCGCTTTGCAGGCGGGCCCCTTACCTCTCGGGCATTCGACCAGGGTTGTACTGCGTGCCCTCGGCTGGACTCGAACCAGCGACCTTCAGGTTCGGAACCTGGTGCTCTCTCCACTGAGCTACGAAGGCGTTGACGTGCGTGCGGGTGGAGGGAATCGAACCCCCTGAGCACGATGGCACCTGGGTTACAGCCAAGCCCGACTCTCCAACGTCGGCGCACCCGCATGATGTGTGTTGCTCCGGCGCCCGGATTCGAACCGGGACCTGGACGGTTAACAGCCGTGTGCCCTGCCAGTTGGGCGACGCCGGATCGATCTGCGTAGCGCGGACGGGCCTCGAACCCGCACAGTGTCCCGGGTGAAAGCCGGGCGACTCTCCCAATTCGTCCACCGCGCCATAGTTACGGGGGTGGGATTCGAACCCACGATTTTCGGCGTATGAGACCGATGAGGACGGCCGAACTCCTCTACCCCGTTTGTGCGCCGCCGGGGACTCGAACCCCGAACACGCTGATTAAGAGTCAGCAGCTCTACCGGTTGAGCTAGCGGCACCCGGTACGTACGTGTCCTCGGCTGGACTCGAACCAGCGACCTTCAGGTCCGCAACCTGGCGCTCTCTCCACTGAGCTACGAAGACGTGCTGTGCGTGCCCTCGGCGCGATTCGAACGCGCACCAACGACGTCCTCAACGCCGTGCCTCTACCTTTGGACCACGAGGGCGGGTGGCGCCCCGATCCCGGGGCGACGCTGCAGGCGGAGGATTCGAACCCCCAATGTCCGGTTCAGAGCCGGATGTGTTGCCGGGTTACACCAGCCTGCAAGGGGCCGGGCGGGGTGATGGCCCGCCCGGACCGGAAGAACGGAGCGGCAACCGGGATTCGAACCCGGGACCTTCGCCATGGCAAGGCGACGCTCTGACCTGACTGAGCTACAACCGCACGTGCTGGTGCCCGGGAGGCGAGCGTCCCCCTCGCGTTCCCTTCCACGGGCACCAAGAACAGCTCACGGGCATCGAACCCGTTTCTCCGGTTTGGAAGACCGGCATGTCCGCCGAGTTCACCAGAGCTGCGTCGCCCGTCCGGGGGTTGAACCCGGTCTGCCGGATTGAGAGTCCGGTGGTCTACCTTCCTCAGCCTCACGGGCGCTTTGTTTGCACCGTCATATAGACGTGCGTCATCCACTATGGAGTTTTCAAAGAACAGCATTCAACCGCCGGGGAGGGCAAAGAAAAACCGCCCGGTTCCCGGTGTCGGGAAGGGCGGTGGGTGTGCTGCCAGCGGGATGCTAGCCGCTCCACCTGCCCTGGTGCTGCAGAAGTCGCTCCAGGCGACATCCGCGATAGCCGAGGAGACCGCCCTCGAGCACGGCTTCCTCGCCGCCGCGCGGCGTCAGCCGCTGCGGTGCATTCGAGGGGAGCCGCTTCATGGCCTGTCTCCTGTCGCTTCGTGTTTCATCCGGTGTTGATGAATACGATAGGGCGCGTCCGCGACGACGACAACCCTATTTATCGAATTCGCGCGGGACCGCTTTAGTGGACGGTCGAGTTCCAGGTGCGGATCGACTGGCAGTCGTGCTCGTGACCGAGGATCGAGATGGTCGCGGTGTCGAGGCTGAGCCGCGCGCCGAAGGAGACGGGTTCGCCGATCCAGCGCGATGCCAGCGCCCGGGACGCGTGGCCGTGGCTGACGACGGCGACGTCGCCGAGGACGAGCATCGGCGCCAGCCTGGCCAGGAACCGGTCCAGCCGGTCCGTGACGTGTTCCGGGGACTCACCGTCGGGGCAGCCGTCGGTCCACAGGTCCCAGTCCGGCCGCTCGGCTCGGATCTCGGCGCTGGTCAGCCCCTCGTACGACCCGTAGTCCCACTCGGCGACGTCGGCGTCGACCTGGGTGACAGTGAGGCCGGCGAGCTCGGCGGTGCGCTGGGCCCGCTTGCGGGGGCTGCTGACGACCGCGACGAACGCCGCCGTCACGAACGCCCGGCTCAGCCCGCGGGCCCGGTCCTCACCCTCCGGGGTGAGGTCGATGTCGGTCCTGGAGGTGTGCCGCCCGCTGGCGCTCCACTCGGTCTGCCCGTGCCGCACCACCACGATGTCGCCCATCCGCCTCATTCTGCCTCGCTTCGCTACAGTGCGTCTCGTGGACGAGGTTCTGGTGCTCTGGGATGTTGACCATACCCTCGTCGACGTCGATGGACTGGGGCGCGAGGCATACGATCTGGCGTTCCTGCGCCGCTACGGCCGGCCGATCACGCACCAGCCGCCGATGGCCGGGCGCACCGACCGGGCGATCGCCCACGACGTGCTGCGGCTCAACGGCGCCTCGGCCGGCGAGGACGACCTGGAAGGGCTGCGGGCCGCCGCGGAGACCGCGTTCGACGAGCTGGCGCACCTGCTGCCGGTCCGGGGGCGGGCGCTGCCGGGCGCGCTCGCGGCGGTGGCGACCACCCGGGGAGTGCAGTCGGTGCTGACCGGCAACCTGCGGCGGATCGCGGAGGTGAAGCTGGGCCCGTTCGGCCTGGTCGAGCACCTCGACCTGGACGCAGGCGCGTACGGCTGGAGCCACGCGGTGCGCGCGAACCTCGTCGACATCGCCCGGGGCGCGGCGCGGCAGCGGTATGAGCGCTCGTTCGACGGCCGGCGCACGGTCCTCGTCGGTGACACGCCCCTGGACGTCGAGGCGGCGCTGCTGACCGGCGCGGGCGTGGTGGCGGTCGCGACGGGCCGCTACACCAGCGGAGAACTCCGAGCTGCGGGCGCGCACGTGGTGCTGCCGGACCTGTCCGACACCACCGGCGTCGGCGACGCGATCAGCCGGGCCGCAGGACGCTAGATCTTCGGCGACCGGTTCTCGTAGGGCGTCGACAGCACGACCGTGGTCCGGGTGATGACGTTGGCCGCGGTCCGGATCTCCTGCAGCAGCCGCTCCAGCGCCAGGGGGCTCTCGACCCGGACCAGCAGCAGGTAGAAGTCGTCGCCCGCGACGGAGTAGCACGACTCGATCTGCGGCAGTTTCGCGAGGCGGTCGGGCGCGTCGTCGGGCTGTGACGGGTCGATGGGCCGGATCGCCACGAACGCCGTCAGCGGCAGCCCGATCGCGTCGTGGTCGAGCTGGGCGGCGTAGCCCTTGATGACGCCGCGCTGCTCGAGGCGGCGCACCCGCTGGTGCACCGCCGACACCGACAGCCCGACCCGCTCGGCGAGGTCGGTGTAGGACAGGCGTCCGTCGACGGCCAGGGCCGCCACGATCGCGCGATCGGTCTCTTCCACGGCACGAACCCTAACCTGCGGCGCAAGTCGATTGCCGGCGAGATCCTCAGAGCGACCGGGCGATCACCAGGCGTTGGATCTGGTTGGTGCCCTCGAAGATCTGCAGGACCTTGGCCTCGCGCATGTACCGCTCCACGGGGTGGTCGGACACGTAGCCGGCGCCGCCGAGGACCTGCACGGCGTCGGTGGTGACCCGCATCGCGGTGTCGGTGCAGAACAGCTTCGCCTTGGCGGCCTCCGCGCTGTGCGGGCGGCCGGCGTCGCGCAGCCGGGCGGCGGACAGGTACAGGGCGCGGGCGGCGGCGATCTGGGTCGCCATGTCGGCGAGCATGAACCCGACGCCCTGGAACTCCAGGATCGAGCGGCCGAACTGCTGGCGGTCCTTGGCATAGCCGACGGCGTAGTCGAGGGCGGCCTGGGCGAGGCCGACGGCGCAGGCGGCGATGCCGAGCCGGCCGCCGTCCAGGGCACTCAGCGCGATCTTGAACCCGCCGCCGGCCTCGCCGAGGAGCCGGTCGGCGGGCACGTGCGCGCCGTCCAGGACGATCTGCGCGACGGTCGAGGAGCGCAGCCCCATGGTCCGCTCCGGCGCCTGCGGCTGCAGCCCAGGGGTGCCGGCGTCGAGCAGGAGGCAGGAGATGCCCTCGGGGGTGCGGCAGAAGACGTTGTAGAAGTCGGCCTTGCCGGCGTGGGTGATCCAGGCCTTGGTGCCGCTGACCGTGTAGCCGTCGCCGACGGGCTCCGCCCGGGTCGTGAGTGACGCCGCGTCGGACCCGCTCTGCGGCTCGGACAGGCAGTAGGCGCCGAGCAGTTCCCCGCCGAGCATGTCGGGCAGGTGCCGCTTGCGCTGTGTCTCGGTGCCGAACGCGGCCGTCGGGTAGCAGGCGAGGCTGTGCACGGAGACGCCCTCGGCGACGGCCAGCCAGCGGCCCGCGAGCTCCTCCAGGACCTGCAGGTACACCTCGTAGGGCTGGCCGCCGCCGCCGTGCTCGACGTCGAACGGCAGCCCGAGCAGCCCGGCGCGGCCGAGCAGCCGGAACAGCTCGCGGGGGAACTGGGCGCGGGCCTCGAAGTCGTCGACGCGGGGCGCCAGCTCGCCGTCGGCGATCTCGCGGACCAGGCCGATCAGGTCGGCGGCCTCCTCGGTGGGCAGGATCCGCTCGACGGGGTTCACAGGATCACCAGCTCGGTCGGCAACACGTTGAGCCGGTCGACACCATCAGCCGTGCACACGACGATGTCCTCGATGCGGGCGCCGTGCCGGCCGGCGAGGTAGATGCCGGGCTCGATCGAGAACGCCATGCCCGCCTCGAGGACGGTGTCGTTGCCGGCGACGATGTACGGCTCCTCGTGCCCGTCCAGGCCGATGCCGTGCCCGGTGCGGTGCAGGAACGCCTCGCCGTAACCGGCCGCGGCGATGTGGTCGCGGGCGACGGCGTCGACGGACGCGGCGGTGACACCGGGCCGGACGGCGGCGACCGCGGCCCGCTGCGCCTCGAACAGCACCTGGTAGTAGGCGGCGAACTCGGCGGGCGGCTCGCCCACGCAGTAGGTGCGGGTCGAGTCGGAGCAGTAGCCGTCGGGCATCCGGCCGCCGATGTCGACGACGACGGGCTCGCCCGCGCCGATGACCCGGTCGGAGGTGCCGTGGTGCGGGCTGGCGCCGTTGGGGCCGGCGGCGACGATGGTGAACTCGACGGTGGCGTGCCCGGCGGCGCGGATCGCGGCGGCGATGTCGGCGGCGACCTCGTTCTCGGTGCGGCCGGCCCGCAGCCACTGCCCCATCTGGGCGTGGACGGCGTCGATGGCCTGCCCGGCCCGGCGCAGCGCCTCGACCTCGTCGGGTGACTTGCGCAGGCGCAGCGCGGCGAGGACGGCACCGGCGAGGCGCTGCTCGGCGCCCGGCAGCGCGGCGCGCAGCGCGAGGACCTGCTCGGCCCACATCCGGTTGCCCACGCCGACGGCGTCGGGCTTACCGCCGAGCGCCGCGGTCACCAGTTCATAGGGGTCGGATCCGTCGGCGTGGTCGACGATCCGGACGCCGCGGGGGTCGGCGGCCTCGGCGGCGGGGCGCTCCAGGCGCGGCACGATCAGGGTCGGCTCGCCGTCGGCCGGCAGCACGAGCAGCGTGAGCCGCTCCAGGGCGTGCGCATCGTAACCTGTGAGATACTGCAGGTCGGCGCTGGGCGGGACGAGCAGCGCGTCCAGCCCGGCCGCGGTGGCGGCGAGCTGCGCGGCACGGAGTCGCTGTTCCTTCTGGGACACGTGAGCAAGCTTAACGTTCGTTTGGGTTTTGAGTCGACCGCGCCCCGTCGATCCCAACGGTAAGGTGTCGTCCGGCCGGGGGTGGCGTAGTCTGCAATCGGAGCTTGAGTACACAAGGCCCGAACCTGAGTTGTATCCGAATCGAGATGAGCAGCGCATCTCATGAGTCCGCGCAGCATCGACGCGCCCAGCGACCGGCTCTCCGAGCCGTTCGTCCATGAGGCGTTGCTGTATCACGACCACGCGACCTATCTCGACGGCACGATGAAGTTCATCTACGAGGGCGTCGCGCGCAACGAGCCCGTCGCCGTCGCGGCGCCGCCCGCCAACGTGCAGCTGATCCGGGAACGCCTGGGCGCGTTCGGCGAGGGCGTCACGTTCCACGACATGACCGAGGCCGGTCGCAACCCCGGGCGGATCATCCCGTGGGTCCTGTCGAGGTTCATGGACGATCACCCCGGCCGCCGGGTCCGCATCATCGGCGAGCCGATCTGGAAGGGCCGCTCCGAGGACGAGTATCCCGCCTGCGTCCAGCACGAAGCGATGATCAACGTGGCGTTCACGGGCCGTGAGGCGGCGATCCTCTGCCCCTATGACGCCAGCCGCCTCGAGCCGCGCATGGTCAAGGACTCCTACGCGACCCACCCGATCATGGTCGACGCCGGCGGCAAGCACCCCAGCGACGGCTATGACCCCTATGGCATCACCGACGCCTACAACGTGCCGCTGTCCGAGCCGCCGTTCGGCGCGACCACACTGCGCTTCGAGGTCGGCGACCTGGTCAAGGTCCGGCGCGCCGTCGCGGAGATCGGCCTCGACGCGGACCTGCCGCCGGACCGCATCGGCGACCTGCAGAGCGCCGTCAACGAGCTCGCCACCAACAGCACCGTGCACGCCGGCGGCTCCGGCACGCTGCGCACCTGGTGCGACGACGAGCGGGTGGTCTGCGAGGTCCGCGACTTCGGCAACCTCACCGACGCGATGGCCGGCCGGCTCCGGCCCGCCGACGGCCGCCGCGGGCACGGCCTCGTCATGGTGCACTTCCTCGCCGACCTGGTCCAGCGGCACACCAGCCAGACCGGCACCACGACCCGCGTGCACGTGCTGCGGTAGCGGTTCCGGCCGGGGCGTCGCTTCGCCGGGTGGCGCCGTTCATGGCAGGCTGGCCGGGTGGCCCGTCCTCTACTGCTCATCGACTCCGCCAGCCTCTATTTCCGCGCGTTCTTCGGGGTACCGGAGAAGGCCGCCGTCGCCCCGGACGGCACTGCCGTCAACGCGGTGCGCGGGTTCCTCGACATGCTGTCGACCCTGGTCCGCGGCCGGAACCCCGACCGCCTCGTCTGCGCACTCGACGAGAGCTGGCGCCCGGCGTGGCGGGTGGCGCTGCTGCCGTCCTACAAGGCGCACCGGCTCACCCCGGCCGGCGGCGAGGAGGTCCCCGACGCGCTGTCCGTCCAGGTCCCGATCATCCTGGAGTTCCTGGCCGCGCTCGGCATCACCGCCGTCGGCGCGCACGACTACGAGGCCGACGACGTCATCGGCACCCTCGCGACCCGGGAACCCGGCCCGATCGAGGTGGCCACCGGCGACCGCGACCTGTTCCAGCTCATCGACGACGCCCGCGCGGTGACCGTGCTCTACTGCGGCCGCGGCGTCGCCAAGCTCGAGGTCCTCGACAACGCCGCCCTGCACGCCAAATACGGGGTGCCCGCCGCGGGCTACGCCGACTTCGCCGCGCTGCGCGGTGACCCGTCCGACGGCCTGCCCGGCGTCGCCGGCGTCGGGGAGAAGACCGCGGCCCGGCTCGTCGACCGCTACGGCGACCTCGACGGCATCCTCGCCGCCCTCGACGACCCCGCGTCCGGTTTCGCCCCGGGCCTCCGCACGAAGATCGTCGCCGGCCGCGAGTACCTGACCGCGGCCCGCGACGTGGTGGCGGTGGCCCGCACCATCCCGCTCGGCGACCTGGACACGAAGCTGCCGGCGTCCCCCGCCGACCCGGACGCGCTGCTCGCCCTCGCCGAACGGTGGGGCCTCGCCGGAGCCACGAAACGCATCGTCGACGCCCTCGCCGCCTGATTCCGTGATCCGGAAGAGTTCGTGCACCCCTGGGTACGCAAGGTCTTCCGGATCACGGAGAAGATCACGCTTCAGCCGGCGCCGGGAACGCCCACCTGGGCTCGGCGCCGGCGAACCACATCCCGATCGCGAGTGCCGCCGTCGCCTCCAGGTAGCCGGCCCGGACCAGCCCGCCGCAGTGCGCCGGGGCGCAGCCGATCGACGTGACGAGGGCGTCGACCACGGCCACGGCTCCGGCATCGTCGGCGCAGAACGGGACAACCAGTCGCTGCCCCTCGTACACCGGCCACCGCTGCCGCCAAATGCTCTCGTGGCAGAGGTTGAACGCCTTGACGAGGTGTGCCCCGGGGACCGAGCGTGTGATCGATGTCGTCGCCAGCATGAGCCCGTCGGCGGTCGGTTGCAGGGGGTTGGTGCAGTCGATCACGGTCCGGCCGGCGAGCTGCCCGGCGACGTCCGCGATCACCTCGGCCACCGCACCCGCCGGCACCGCGACCAGGACGGCCTCGCCGAAGCCGGCCGCGTCGGCGAGGGTGCCGTGCCCGGCCGCGCCGATCCGGGCCGCGGTGGCTGCCGCCTTCGCCGGATCGCGGCCACCGATCACCACCTCGTGCGCCGCGTCGACCCACGCGCCGCCCAGCGCCGCCGCCATGTTGCCCGTGCCGAGAATCCCGATCCGCATCCGGCAACGGTAGGCAGGTCGATGCACACCACCCGGTGTGCGACGGGCGGGGCAGGATGGAGCGATGTACACCGCCGACTGCCGGGCGCGGATCGCCTTCGAGGTCCTCGCGAACCGCTGGGACAGCGTCGTCGTGTTCACCCTCGCCGAACTCGGCCCGACCCGCCCGCGGGTGCTCGCCGAGCGCATCGGCGGGATCGGGCCGAAGGTCCTCAACGACGCGCTGCGTCGCCTGGAGTGCAACGGTCTCGTGCAGCGTCGCCGGTACGCCGAAGCCCCGCCCCGCGTCGACTACGAACTGACGGAGGCGGGGGCGGCGCTCATCGAACCGATGCGGGCCATGGGCGCCTGGGCGGTGCAGCACGGCGACGCGGTCCTGGCGGCGCAGGAGCGTTCCGTCAGGGGCTGACCCGGACCGGGTCCACCTTCCAGATCTGCGCGCAGTACTCACGCACGGTGCGGTCGGAGGAGAAGAAGCCGCACCGGGCCGTGTTCAGGACCGACATCCTGGTCCAGCGCTCGGTGTCGGTCCAGGCCTCGGCGACGGTGTCCTGACAGTCGACGTAGGCCCGGTAGTCGGCGAGGGCCATGTACTCGTCCCGGCCGAGCATCGCGTCGACGACCGGGGCGAACACGCTGCGGTCGCCCTTCGCGAACGCGCCGGACGCGATCGTGTCCACGGCCAGCCGCAGCTCGAAGTCGGCCTCGTAGAACGAGCGCGGCGAATACCCGGACCGGCGCAGCGCGGCGGCGGCCGGAGCGTCCATGCCGAACAGGAAGAAGTTGTCCGCGCCGACCCGGTCCCGGATCTCGATGTTGGCGCCGTCGAGGGTACCGATGGTGAGCGCGCCGTTGAGCGCGAGCTTCATGTTGCCGGTCCCGGACGCCTCCTTGCCGGCCAGCGAGATCTGCTCCGACAGGTCCGCGGCCGGAATGACGAACTGCGCCTTCGTCACGTTGTAGTCCGGCGGGAACACCACCCGCAGGTGCCGGGCGATGACCGGGTCGGTGTTGACCACGTCGGCGACGGCGTTGACCAGCTGGATGAGCAGCTTCATCGCGTGATACCCGGGCGCGGCCTTCCCGCCGAACAGCACCGTGCGCGGCACGTAGGTCGCCTGCGGGTCGGCCCGGATCCGGTTGACCATGGTGATCACGTGCAGCAGCTTCAGCTGTTGCCGCTTGTACTCGTGGAACCGCTTGATCATCACGTCGGCGAGCGCGTCGGGGTCGATGAGCACGCCGGTGGACCGCTCGACGGCGGCGGCCAGCTCGACCTTGTTCTGCCGCTTGACGTCGCGCCACGCGGCCCGGAACGCGGGGTCGTCGGCGGCCGTGCCCAGCCCGTGCAGCCGCTCCAGGTCGGTCAGCCACCCCTCGTCGCCGAGCGACTCGGTGATCAGCGTCGACAGCCGCGGGTTGGCCATGCGCAGGAACCGCCGCGGGGTGACACCGTTGGTGACGTTGTGGAACCGCTCCGGCCACAGCGTCGCGAAGTCGTGCAGCGTCGTCTCGGCGAGAAGCTTCGTGTGCAGCTCGGCGACCCCGTTGACGGCGGTGCTCCCGACGACCGCGAGATGCGCCATCCGGACCCGGCGCTCATCCCCCTCCTGGATGACGGACATGCGGCGCACGACGTCCTCGTCGCCGGGGTACGCCGCCCGCACCTCCTCCAGAAAGAAGTGGTTGATCGCGTAGATGATCTCCATGTGCCGGGGCAGGAGCCGCTCCAGCAACCGCACCGGCCACGTCTCCAGGGCCTCCGGCAGCAGCGTGTGGCACGTGTAGTTGAACGTCCGGCGGGTGATCGACCACGCCTCGTCCCACCCGACGCCGTGCTCGTCGACGAGCAGCCGCATCAACTCGGTGACCGCGACGACCGGGTGGGTGTCGTTGAGCTGGATCACCACCTTGTCCGCGAAGCCCTCCCAGCCGCTGTTGCGCAGCCGGTACCGCCGGATGATGTCCCGCAGCGAACACGCGACCAGGAAGTACTGCTGCTTGAGCCGCAGCTCCCGCCCCAGCTCCGTGCTGTCGTCGGGGTACAGCACCTTGCTGATGTTCTCGGCCTTCACGATGTCGTCGACGGCCTCCACGTACTGCCCGACCCCGAACCGCGCCAGGTCGAACGACTCGCGGCTGGCCCGCGCCTGCCACAGCCGGATGATGTTGACGGTCTGCGTGCCGTAGCCGGGCACCAGCATGTGGCTCGGCTCGCCCCGCACCGTCTCCCCCGGCACCCAGTGCTTCTTCAGGCCCGTCGGGTCTTTCGGGTCCGCCTTCGTGGTGCCGTAGAACCCGACCAGCTGCCGGTCGTCCGGCGCGGGGAACTCCCACGGGTTGCCGTAGAAGGTCCAGTCGTCGGGCCGCTCGACCTGCTGGCCGTCGCGGAACGTCTGCTTGAAGATGCCGAACTCGTAGCGGATGCCGTATCCGACGGCCGGGATGTCCAGCGTCGCCATGGAGTCGAGCAGGCACGCCGCGAGCCGTCCGAGCCCGCCGTTGCCCAGGCCGGGCTCGACGTCGTACACCTCCAGGGCCTCCAGCGACACCCCGAGGTCCTCGGCGATCGGCCGAACCCAGCGCTCGGTGTCCGTGTACAGCAGGTTCTGCCGCAGCTGCCGCCCGAGCAGGTACTCCGCCGACAGGTAGTAGACGAACCTGGGGTTGGCCGCGTAATGCGCCGCCGCGGTGCGCGCGTACCGGTCGACGAGCCTGTCCCGCACGGTCACCGCCAGGGTGTGGTACCCGTCGGGACCGCTGGCCGACTCGATCGTCGTGCCACGCTGGTAGTAGAGGTTGGAGATCAGGTCCCGCTCGAAGTCCTCGAGCGAGTCGCCGACAGTGCGCCTGAGTCGGGGCCGGGCCTCGGTCACCCGCCAAGTATCCGCCAGCCGATCACCCCATAGCGACCGTCCCCCGAGATCTCACCACTCCCACCCCGCCCAGCCCCCCATGATCCGGTAGACCTTGTGCACCCCTGGGTGCACAAGGTCTACCGGATCATGAGAAGCGCTGGTCGAAGAACCCACGCGGACCGCAACCGCTGGATCATCACGGCCCCAACTATATGTTGAAATGTCGTATATGTCGGGTGGCGGAGCCGCCCGGCATATACGAGGAAACCGCGCCACCAGACGCTGCCCAACAGCCGCGCGCCAACAGCCACCAACGCAGCGGCACCGGCCCGAAAGCAGCCAGCCGCGGCCACAACACCGCACCCGGAAAACACCACTGCCGCCGAACGGAGGACCGTCGGCGGCAGGGATCAGCGGGACGAACGTCAGCGACCGCGTTGGCGGCGGGCGTCGGCGATGCCGTTGGCGGCACGGGCCGAGAACGCCTGCCCGGTGCCCGGGGCGGCCGGGGTGGCGTTGGAGCCGCCGCCGAAGACCGGACCAGCCGTGGCCGTGCGCAGCGCCTCGCCGGCGGCGATCTTGTCGCGGACCGCGGCGGCCTCGGCCTGCTCGCGCTCCGACGGCACGGCCATCACGGCGCTGGCCAGGGCGATCACCACGACCAGGACGAACAGGACGATCGGGGCGAGGAACCAGTTGACGTCGACGCCGGGGATCACGGCCAGGCTGTCGGTGGTGAGGTTGACGTGCATGGCCGCCATGCCGGTGTAGTGCATGCCGCAGACGGCGACGCCCATCACCGCCGCCGCCGCGATCGTGGCGGGGATGCCGCGGACCACGACGGTGAACCACAGCGCGACGGTCGCGGCGACGACCGCGATCGCGTAGGACGCGAGGTACAGGTTGTTCTGATAGTGGAACGAGCCGTTGATCTGCATCGCGGCCATGCCGGTGTAGTGCATGAAGGCGACGGAGACGCCGGTGATCGGGCCACCGATGAGGATCTTCCAGATGGTCGGCTTGCCGAGGCCGACGATGAACAGGCCGATGCCGACGGTGACCACGGCGATGAAGAAGCTCGCGACCGTGGTGGCGACGTCATAGCGCAGCGGGGAGCCGCTGACGCTGAAGCCGATCATCGCCATGAAGTGCATGACCCAGATGCCGGTGCCGCCGATCGCCCAGGCGGCGAGGACCAGCAGCCAGGCGCGGCGGCGGGTGTCGGTGGCGGCACGTGCCCTGGCCGTGCTCACCAGGCCGAGGAGAGACCCCAGGAACGACATCGCGTACGCAAAGATCGGGGTGATCGCCCCGTACGTGAAATGGTGCAGCTCTCCCACGATGCTTCCTCCCGCGCCGGAAACGTCTCACCGGCGAGAGCATCATTGCTGATCCAAACAAATTTTTCTAATCCGAGCGGGTGAAAAATCGCTCCGTGACTACGCCATGACGCTGTATGCCAGGACGCCGCGGGTCATCGCCGCCATCGCCTGGCGGGCGGTGCGCCGCACGGTGTCGGAGGCGCCCGGGGCGTCAGCGAGCTGGCCGAGCAGATCGAGCACCTGACGGGACCAACGCACGAAGTCGCCGGCCGGCATGTCGCCCTCCAGGCCGTGCACGCTGCCGAGCACCTTGGTGAGCGACTCGCCGCGGGCCCACCGGTACACCGGCCAGACGAAGCCCAGATCCAGCTCCCGGGTCAGCTGCAGGCCCCGTGAGTCTTCGTCCTCGCGCAGGTCGGACCACAGTTGCATGGTGGCGTCGATCGCGTCGGAGACGTCGCCGCGCGGGATGGAGGCGCGGTCGTCGGACTCGCGGCGGGCCTCGTAGACCAGGACGCTGGCAGCCGCGGCGAGGTCGGCGGCGCCGAGCTTGTCCCACACGCCGCGGCGCAGGCACTCGGCCACGAGCAGGTCGGTCTCGGACCAGATGCGGGCGAGCATCCGGCCGGCGTCGGTGACGGTGCCGGCGGCGGAGAGGTACCCACGGTCGGTCAGCAGCCCGCACACCCGGTCGAAGGTGCGGGCGAGGGAGCCGGTGCGGTTGGCGACCTTGCCGCGCAGCGCCTCCGTGTCGCGCTCGAGCCGCCAGCGGCGCTCCGCCCAGCGGGCGTGTTCCTCCCGGTCCGGGCACTGGTGGCAGGGGTGCCGGCGCATCGACGCCCGCAGGACGTCAAGCTCCGCGTCGTCCGTAATGTCCCGACCACGCTTCCGGGCGCGCGCGGGCGGCTCCAGGTCGAGGCGCCGCAGTTGCGCGGCGAGGTCGCGGCGGTCCTGGGCGGAGCGGTAGTTGAACTGCTTCGGGACCCTGACCCGGCCGAGCGACTCGACGGCCGCGGTGAAGTCGGCGCCGGAGATCCGGCCGGCCCAGCGGTCCTCGGTGAGCACGAGCGGGCGGGGCTCGCCGAAGCCGCGGCCGCCGACGCCCGGGTCGATGATGATCGCGAGTCCGGCGCGGCGGCCGGTGGGCACCCGGATGACGTCGCCGGGGCGCAGCCGCTCCAGGGACTCCAGGGCGGCCGCGCGGCGCTGCTGGATGCCCTGCCGGGCGATGGCGCGCTCCCGCTCGGTGATCGCGACCCGGAAGCCGAAGTACTCGTCGAAGTCGCCGAGGTGGCAGGCGGTCTCCGCGCCGTACGTGGCGATCGTTTCGACGTTGCGCTGCACCTGCCGGGCCAGTCCGACCACCGACCGGTCCGCCTGGAACTGGGCGAACGAGCTCTCCAGCAGCTCCCTGGCCGCGGGAACGCCGACGCTGCCGACGAGGTTCACCGCCATGTTGTACGACGGGCGGAAGCTCGACTTGAGCGGATACGTCCGGGTGGAGGCGAGCCCCGCCACGTGCCGCGGGTCGAGCTCCGGCGCCCAGACCACGACCGCGTGGCCCTCCACGTCGATGCCACGGCGCCCGGCCCGGCCGGTCAGCTGGGTGTATTCGCCGGGGGTCAGGTCGACGTGCGCCTCGCCGTTGTACTTGACGAGCCGCTCCAGGACCACGCACCGGGCCGGCATGTTGATGCCGAGCGCCAGGGTCTCCGTGGCGAAGACGGCCTTCACCAGGCCGCGGACGAACAGCTCCTCCACGACCTCCTTGAACGCCGGCAGCATCCCGGCGTGGTGCGCGGCGAGGCCCCGCTCGAGGCCGTCCAGCCACTCCCAGTATCCGAGCACCTGCAGGTCCTCGCTCGGGATGTGCTTGGTGCGGGACTCCACGATGGTGCGGATCTCGACCCGCTCGTCGGGCGCGGTGAGCCGCAGCCCGCCGGCGAGGCACTGCTGGACGGCGGCGTCGCAGCCGGCGCGGCTGAAGATGAACAGGATCGCCGGCAGCAGGCCCTCACGGTCGAGGCGTTCGACGATCTCGGGCCGGTACGGACCCTTGCGCCGGCCGCCCCGGGGACCGGCCAGCTCGACGCGGCGCAGCATCTCGCGGTGATACCGCAGCAGCTCCGGGTGCACGTCGTGCTTCTGTGCCGCCTCGGCGTCGTGGAACAGGTCGAACATCCGCCGGTCGATCAGCATGTGCTGCCACAGCGGCACCGGCCGGTGCTCGCTGACCACGACCGTGGTCTCGCCCCGCACGGTGACGAGCCAGTCGGCGAACTCCTCCGCGTTGGACACCGTCGCCGAGAGGGAGACCAGCGTCACCGAGTCGGGCAGGTGGATGATCACCTCTTCCCAGACCGCGCCGCGGAACCGGTCGGCGAGGTAGTGCACCTCGTCCATCACGACGAAGGAGAGGCCCTCGAGCGTCGCTGAGCCGGCGTACAGCATGTTGCGCAGGACCTCGGTGGTCATCACCACGACCGGCGCGTCGCCGTTGATAGCGTTGTCGCCGGTGAGCAGGCCGACGCGCTCGGCGCCGTAGCGCTGGACCAGGTCGTTGTACTTCTGGTTCGACAGCGCCTTGATCGGCGTCGTGTAGAAGCACTTGCGTCCCTGCCGCAACGCCAGGTGGACCGCGAACTCGCCGACCACGGTCTTGCCGGCGCCGGTCGGCGCGCACACCAGCACGCCGGTGCCGCGCTCCAGCGCGTCGCACGCCTCGGCCTGGAACGGGTCGAGCGCGAAGTCCAGTTCTTCGACGAACTCGGTCAGAGCAGGTCGCTCAGCCCGCCTCTGGGCCGCTTCGTACCGCTCGGCGGGGGTGTTCATGACCCCAAGGCTAGGCGAAAGATGCCCGGATCCGCTCATGGGTATCGTGCTGGCGTGCCGGAAAGCGCTGAACCACCAAGTACATGGCGGCCCGTAGAGGCCGTGCTCCTGGACTTCCACGGGACGATCGCGCAGGTGGAGGACCCCGTCAGGTGGGTGACGTCAGCCGCTTCGAGCCTCGGCACCGCCCTGGACCGGGGCCGGGCCACCGTCCTCGCCGACCGGTTGACCACCGCCGGGCGGGCCGGCGGGCCGAGGCCGCACCGGGTGCCCGCGCACCTCGCCGAGGTGTGGGCGGACCGGGACCTGTCCGTCGCCGCGCACCGGGCCGCCTACGAGGGGCTGGCCGCGACCGTCGACGCCGACCTCGCCGAGGCCCTCTACAACCGGCTGCTCATGGCGGACGGATGGCAGCTGTACGCCGACACCATCCCCACCCTCCAGGCGCTGCGTGCGCGCGGCATCCCGGTCGCGGTGGTCTCCAACATCGGCTTCGACCTGCGCGACCTGGCCGGCCAGCTGGGCTTCGCCGACCTGGTCGACGAGTTCGTGCTCTCCTACGAGGTGGGCCGCTGCAAGCCGGACCCGGCCATCTTCTGGAAGGCCTGCGCGGCGCTGCGCACCGATCCGGAGCGCACCCTGATGGTCGGCGACTCCCCCGCCGACGCCGGCGCCGCCGCGGCGGGGTGCAGCGTCCTTGTCCTGCCGGAGAGTGACCCTGGCAAGGTGCACGGTCTCGGCGCGGTGCTGCGCCTGCTGTAGAACCGACCCGGCTTGCTTTAAATGTTGCCGTCGGTGGGAACCACTGTCGCAACACCGCCTGTGCGCTTGTCGGCTCCCCGCCAGGCGGCGACAGTGCAGAGACACAGACCGTTTGACTTCCGGAGGATCATCATGCCGTTAAGCCGTTGGAACCCGTCGGACGCGCTCGCCCGCATCGAGTCCGAGGTCGGCCACGCCGCGTCCCATGCCCACTCCGCCTCCGTCTCCACCGCCACCGACGGCGACGACCTCGTCATCACCGTCGACGGCGTCAACGCGTCCGACGTCGACGTGCAGGTCTCCGGCGGCCGGCTCACGATCAAGGGCGGCGGTGGCACGAGCACCTCGTCGCACAACTCGGAGGGGGGCGCCACGTTCTCGTCGAGCTCGTCCAGCTCCAGCTCGTTCAGCCGCAGCTTCTCCCTGCCCGACGGCGTCACCGAGTCCGACGTCTCCACCACCCCGTCCGCGAACGGCGTCACCGTGCGGATCCACAACGCCGCCTAGCCGATCAGGTTCGACGGTGCCTTGCCGATCAGGTTCAACGCGCCGGGGACGCACTCGATCGTCACGGGGAGCGGGCAGATCCGCTCCCCGTCGGCGTACGCGGTGACCCCCTCGGCGGCCAGCTCGATCCGCCGCGCCCGGAACGTCGACACCCGCCGGTCGGCGACATGCGTGCCCTTGAACACCTTCGGCCGCAACCGCATCAGCGTCAGCCGGCTGAGCGGCTCGGCGACGACCACGTCCAGCAGACCGTCGGTCGGGTCCGCGCCGGGCACGATCCGGAACCCGCCGCCGTAGCTCTCGGTGTTGCCGATCGCGACGAGCACCGAGTCGAACTCGCTTTCCACATCGTCGAGGCGCATCTGGTACCGCCGGCTGCGCAACGCCAGCAACTCCGCCACGATGGCCAGGTTGTAGCGCTGCGGACCCCTCGGCCAGCGCATCCGGTTGGCCCGCTCGTTGACGAACGCGTCGAACCCGGCCGCCATGACCGCCCCGAACCAGGCCGTGGTGCCCCCGCCGCTGACCCGCGCGAGGTCGACCGCCCTGGTGCCGGTGTGGGCGGCGATCGCGTCGGCCGCCGCGAGGGTGTCACCGGGGAGCCCGAGCCGGACCGCGAAGTCGTTGCCGGTGCCGGCGGGCACGATCCCGAACGGCGCCCCGGTCCCCCCGACCGCCTGCAGGCCGAGGTGCACGGTGCCGTCCCCACCCATGGCCACCACGGCCCGCCCGTCGGCGACGGCCTGCCGGCCCAGGTCGACCATGGCCTCGCGGCTGCCGGCGGTGACCACGTCGACGGTGTGCCCGCCGGCCCGCAGCCGCGCCACCACCTCGGGCAGCAGCCCCGCCTTCCGCCCTTTGCCGGCCGTCGGGTTGGCGAGCAACGCAATGTTCACGCGACGGATGCTAGGTCCTGCACCGTCGTACGCACAGCACCGCGACCGCCCACTACGATTCCGGGGTGATCGATGCCGCCGCCCTCGATGCAACGGTCACGGACGCCGCGGTGGCGGCGCACCAGGCCCGCGTCGATGGATTCCTGGGCACGGGCGTGTTCCGCAAGACCATCTGGAGGTACGACAACGCCGTCGGGCGGATGCGTGGCACCGTGGCGGCGGCCGACGACGAGGTTGCGGTGTCGGTCGTCGTGGTCGTCGGTGACATGCTGCGGTCGTGGCGGGCGGACTGGTGCGGCGCCGCCCTGCTCGCCGATCTCAATCGACGGGCCCTGCCGTGGCAGCTCACGGACGTCGCGCTGCTGTTCCGTTTCGTCGACGATCTCGACGACGCGAACGTACCGCTCATGCTGCGGGCGGCCACCAGCGCCGCCGGACGCCTCGACCGGCCTGACCGGCAGTCGCTGGTGCCGCTGGCACAGGCGGCGCTCGCCGGGCTGAACCGGCGCAGGTCCCTGACGTCGACCGAACGGAGCCGGCTCCGGGCGCTGCTGCGGGCCCTGCTGGCCGACGCGGGAGCCGAGGTCGACCTGGTCCACGCCGGCGACGGCTGGGGCCGGGCCGCGTTGCCACTCCTGCGGACCGCGATCGGTGCTGGACCGCTCGTCGCCCACCTCGAACGGGCGGCGCCAACACCCACAACGGCGTGGTTCACCCGCGCCGCAGGGCTGCTGCAGGCGACGCCCGACGGGCCCCGCCTGGTCCACGACATCCTGGCCGCCGCGGCGGGCGGTGATCCATCCGACTTCGCAGACGCCGCCGAGAATTTCGAGCCGCGCTGGGTCGGGCCGGACAACGCCCTCGTCGTCCGTGGCCTGATCTGGTCGACCTGCGTCCTGGGCACCGACCGCGAGTTCGGCGCCGAAACCGCAGCGCCACCCGTCCACTCCGTCGCAGCACTTCGCCGTGCGGTCGACGAGCGGGTCGTCCACGCCGCGATCGCGGTGCTGGCCCGGCTCGGCCAGCCGGGCAACGACGCCCTGCACGAGCTGCGCCGCAGCGTCGAGGGTCCACCGCGCACAGCCCGGCTCATCGCCCGCATGCTCGCCGGTTCAGGAACCCCGTAGCAGGCCGGACCGGTCACCCGAACGATCGGTCGTCTCCGCTGTCGTGGTGTACGTGCGGGCCGGGTGGCGCCCTGGATCACGAACGAGCCGCCGCATCCGCCGCCGCCTCGGGCGGTCGGGCGGTCGGGCGTGATCGAAGTCGCGCACGGGCTGTGCGAACAGCCAGCCCGCGACGTCGATCACCAGAAAGATCCACCCCCGGCGATGTGTTTGCCGGGAGGTGCGAGGTGCCGGAACAGCAGCGCGCCCGCCGAAGGTTGCTCGGCGGGCGCGCTGGCGGTCGTGCGGGTCCGGCAGGTCAGGTGATGTCGTCGTAGCGGCTGTCGAGTGACCTCGGACGTTCGACCGGGGTCGGCGCGTCCACGGGGGTCGGCGCATCGACGGGGTCGTAGCCACCGACGGACGTCGCGGCCGCGACGGGCTCCGGCGCGTAGTCGTCGAGCGAGGAGATCTCGTCGTCGGACACGTCGCCGTAGATGGACTGGTTGCGGCCCTTGCGCTTGTCGTTGATCAGCGCGACCGCGACGGCCCCGAAGTACAGCAGCGACATCGCCAGGGCCAGGCCCGTCATGGTGAACGGGTCAGGGGTCGGGGTGGCGACCGCGGCGAAGGCGAAGAAGATGAAGACGACGGTGCGCCACCAGCCGAGCAGCTTGCGGCCGCTCAGGACGCCGGCGAAGTTGAGCATCATCGCGATCAGCGGGAACTCAAACGCGACGCCGAACACCAGCATGCCGGTGGTGATGAAGTCGACGTAGCGGGTGATGTCCAGCGACGTCTCGATGAAGTCCTTGTCCGGCAGCAGGTACTCGAGGCCGTGGCCGAGGGCGAACCACGCGAGGTACGCGCCGAGCGCGAAGAGGGGCGCCGCGATCGAGATGAAGATGTACGCATACTTGCGCTCGTGCCGGTGCAGGCCGGGGGCGATGAACGCCCAGAGCTGATACATCCACCAGGGGGCGGTGATCAGCAGACCGAGCCACAGGCCGACCTTCAGCTGCAGCAGGAACACGTCGGCGACGCCCAGCTGGACGAACTTGCACTCGCCGAAGCGAGGCTTCATCACGTCACAGACGGGGTCCTTGACGATGTTGATCGCCGGCTTGGAGAGCCAGTAGCCGATGCCGAACCCGAGGACCAGACCGAGACTTGCCTTGAACAGGCGGCTGCGCAGCTCCCGCAGGTGCTCCATGAGGGTCATGGAGCCGTCTGCGGCGCGTTCGAACTGCGACGGCGCCTTGTTCCGGCGCCGCCCGGCGAGGACGCTCACGACGATCTAGCGCCTCAGCGCTCGTGAACGCGGTTGACGGGATCGACGGTCGGCGCGGGCGACGGCTTGTTGTCGTCGATCGTGCCGGACAGCGGCGCGCGACCCGACTGGGCCTCCGCCTTGGCGTCGACGTCGTCGTCGGCGAGACCCTTCGTCTCCGCCTTGATGATGCGCAGCGAACGACCCAGCGACCGCGCCGCGTCAGGCAGACGCTTGGCGCCGAACAGCAGGACCAGCACCACCACCAGCACGAGGATGTGCCACGGCTTGAGTGCACCCATGTGAAGCCACCTCACAGTCTTGTATTGCCCGACCCATCGTACTGGTGACATCGGGTGACGGGCAGAGGCCGGGTTGCGGGAAGGGGTCCGGCCGCTGAAGTCCTGACGAGTGTTGACGCTGGAACGCCCGATCGTCAACCATCCGTCCGGACAAAGGCGTTATTTGCCCGGTTGATCCGCCAAGTTTCTTAACTGTTGCGCACGGCAGGGCGCTGATCAGCGTCTTCGAGCTGGCCACGGCGGGCCTGGATGATCAACGCCTGCTCCTGCATGGCCTCCAGGCGCGGCTGCATGGCCTCGGCGGTCTGCTGCAACTGGGCCAGGTGGGGCTGCAGTCGCTTCTCGCCGTCGAGGAGCCGCCGCTGCAGCGACAGTGCGGTGTTACCGAACTGACGCACGCGGGCCGCCGTCGACATCACGGCCACGCCGAGGACGATGAGCGAGAGCAGGACGATGCCGCCCGAGATCCACCAGAGCACGCCCCGACCTTAGTCCACCCCGCGGCACCCGGCAGCACGGCACACGGCGACCCCGAAGAAGCGACCGGCGCGCAAAGCAGCAGCCCCGAAGCATCGGCAGCCCTGAAACAGCGGCAGCCCCGGAGCAGCGGCAGCCCCAGAAGCAGCGGGTCAGGGCAGCGCGGGCACCGGCGCGTCATAGGCCGCCAGGGCCGTGCGGGCCGTGTCGACGACGGAGGCCGCGAGCTCCGGTGGCGAGAGGACCGTCACCTCGGCACCCAGCCCCAGCACCATCCGCCGGGCCCAGTCCAGGTCGGACGCGCGCAGCGACACCGTCCAGTGCTCCCCCGGCCCCCGCACGACCTCCTCGCACGGATACTGCTCGGTGATCCAGCGGGCGCCCCGCCCCACCCGCAGCGTGACGAGCGGCAGGTCGGGCGTCGGGCGGAACAGGGTGCCGGTGCGCGTGTCGGTCGGCTCGGCCTGGACGGGCACGCGGGCCGGCTCCTCCAGCTCCGTGGAGGCGTCGATCCGGTCGACCCGGAACAGCCTGACCGCCTGCGCGCGGCGGCACCAGGCCTCCAGATAGGCCCAGCGGCCGACGACCAGGACCCGCATGGGGTCCACGACGCGTTCGGAGGTCTCGTCCCGGGTCGCCGTGTAGTACGTGATCCGCAGCGCGTGGCGGCGCTCCACCGCACCGCGCAGCTCCTCGAGGCGGTCGGCGTTGCCGGGGATGCGGACGGCGACGGGCGCGTCGGCGAGGTCGCCGGCGGCGTGCTCGATCTTGGCGAGGGCGCGGTGGACGCCGTCGCGCTGGGCGACGCCCGGGGTCTCGGCGAGGGTGCGCAGGGCGACGATGAGCGCCAGGGCCTCGTCCGGGGTCAGGCGCAGCGGGCGGTCGATGCCGGCGTCATAGGTGACGGTGACACCGTCACCGACGAACGCCATGTCGATCAGGTCGCCGGGCCCGTAGCCGGGCAGGCCGCACAGCCACAGCAGCTCGAGGTCCTCGCGCAGCTGGCGCTCGGTGATGTCGTGGTCCGACGCGGCCTCCGCGAGGGTGATCCCGGGGCGGGCCTGCAGGTATGGCACCAGGTTCAGCAACCGGCCGAGCCGGTCCACCGAGGTCGTCATACGGCCACCTCCGCCCGGTCCTCGGCAGAAGCGGAAGCGCCGTCAGCCGGAGCGCCCGCGGCGACGATCGCCTTGAGCCGCTTGACGACCTCCTCGCGCAGCTCCGGCGGGTCGAGCACGACGACGTCGGCGCCGTAGCCGACCAGCCAGCCGGCAAAGAAGTCGACGTCGGCGTAGCGCAACGTGAGCCGGTCGCCGTCGGGGCCCGGGACGCACGTCTCCGCCCAGCGGCGCACCCCGGCGGCGCGGCCGGGCCGCACGAGGACGCTGGCCCGGCTGGTGCGCTCGACCGGCCCGCTGGTCTTCGCGACGTAGGCGATCAGGTCGACCTTCGGTGGCTCGTACACCCCGCGCCGGCCCACCCGCCGGACGCCGCTGACGATCCGGGACAGCCGGAAGCAGCGCTCGGCGCCGCGCTCCAGGTCGTGGCCGACGACATACCAGCGGCCGCGCCAGCACACGACGCCCCATGGCTGCAGCTTGCGGGTGCGTGCCGCGTCGCGCTCGGGCACGTGATAGTCGAACGTGACCGCCTGCCGGTCGCGGACCGCGGCGGTGAGCGGCTCGAACGCCGGGTCGACGGTGACGACGGCCTCGACGCCGAGCGTGGCGTGCGGGTCGACGTCGATGCCGCCGGCGCGCAGCTTCGCCAGTCCCGAGGACGCGGCGGCGGCGAGGCCGGTCTGCTGCCACAGGCGGGCGGCGATGCCGACGGCGGCCGCCTCGTCAGGTGCCAGGGGGATGTCGGGCAGTGCATACTCACGGCGGGCGATGCGGTAGCCGGGCTCGTTGTCCCACACCGACGGCGTGCCGATCTCCAGGGGCACGCCGAGCTCGCGCAGCTCGGCCTTGTCCCGCTCGAACTTGCGCTGGAACGCCTCGTGGTCGCGCTCGTCCTCCGGGTCGTGCTCATAGCCGGGCACGATGGAGGCGATCTGACCGGCGGTCAGGAAGCGGCGTGTCGAGAGCAGGCAGATCACCAGATTGACCAGGCGCTCGGTTCGGGTCCGCGACACGCAGCGAACCTACCAGCCCGAACGCGAGTCCGGCGTCGCCCACGCGGTGACCGTTCGTAACGTCACGGGCCAATCACGGGGTGCGAAAACCAGACACGATAAGTTGTGCCGATGATCCGCTGGCGCTGGGGGACGGTCGTCGCGCCCCGCACTTCGTGGCACGGCAGCGTCGAGGTCCAGGTGGCCCTGGAGGCGCGCCGCCCGGACGATCCGGAGCAGGTGCGGGCCCTGGCGTATCCGGCCCTCGTCGGCACCCCGCGGGTCGGTGACCGGGTGCTGCTCAACGTCAACGCGCTCGCCCTGGGCCTCGGCACCGGTGGGTACGCGTTGATCGTCGCCATTCCGGACCGCCTGCCGGACGACGTCGACGTCCCCGGCCACGTGGTCAAGGCGCGGTACACGCCGTTGCAGGCGGTGGTCCTCGCCGCCGACGAGGAGGCGTCCCCGCTCCGCGACGCACTGGTGAACGAATCAGATATTTCGCACATGCCGGTAGTGGTGGCGGACCTGCACTCGGCGCTGCCCGCGATCCTCGCCGGGATCCGCGCCGACCGGCCCGACGCCCGGGTCGCATACGTGATGACCGACGGCGGCGCGCTGCCCGCCTGGTTCTCCCGCACCCTGGACGCGCTTCGCCCGCTGCTCGCCGGCACGGTCACCACCGGCCAGGCGTTCGGCGGCGACCTGGAGTCGACCAACGTGCACAGCGGCCTGCTCGCCGCCCGCCACGGGCTCGGCGCCGACCTGGCGATCGTCACGCAGGGCCCGGGCAACCTCGGCACCGGCACCGAGTGGGGCTTCTCCGGGGTGGCCGCGGGTGAGGCGGTCAACGCGGTCGCGGCGCTGGGCGGCCGGCCGGTCGCCGCGCCGCGCATCTCCGACGCGGACCCGCGACCCCGGCACCGGGGCGTGTCGCACCACAGCATGACCGCGTTCGGGCGGGTCGCCCTCGCGCCGGCGGACCTCGCCGTGCCGTCGGATCTGCCGGCGGAGCTTTCGCTGGACGTACACCGGAAGCTGCAGAAAATCTGTCCGCCGCACCGGATCGTGACGGCCTTGTCCCAGGATCTGGAACCCGCGCTGCTGTCGCTGCCGGTGAAGCTGTCGACGATGGGCCGCGGCTACCCGCAGGACCGGGCCTACTTCCTGTCCGCGGCGGTCGCCGGACGGGTCGCGGCGTCAGGCCTTGGCGAGGGCGGCGTTGGCGACGGACTGTAGCTGGCCGAGGTGGTTGGCGTCGGGCGCGGCGGACGCCACCAGGTAGACCGCCACGATCGCCTTGCCGCGCCGGGCGAGCAGGGTCTTGGACTTGTCGCTCAGCGCGGCCTCGCCGACCCCGCCGACCGCCTCGAGGGACTTGATCGTCGTCCACAGCTTCTGCGACTGGGCCGCGTCGGGGAACGTCAGCGCGACGACGGTGACCTGGTCGCCGGCGCCGTTGCCGAACGGGCACATCCGGGCCCGGGCGTTCAGGCCGAGGCTCTGCACGGCCTGGCCGTACTGCGCCACGGCGGCGGCACCGTCACCCGCGCTGGCCTGCACGGGCAGCCCGGTGGCCTTCTGCACCTGGGCGGCGGTGACGAGGCCCTGGCAGCCGTCGGAGTTGACGACCGGCGGCAGGCTCGGTGAGGGCAGCGGCAGGGCGGACGCCTCGCCGGCGCCGGTGGGAGCGACGGGCATCGGGGTGCGGCGCTCCCCGTCGTCGGTGCACCCGGCCAGCAGCAGCGCGGCGGCGAGCGCCGCGGCGAGGCGTTTCACGAGAACACCACGAGGGCGGTCACGGCGGCGATGATGAGCAGGAGGATGAGTGCGAGGACCCAGGTCGGGATCGCGGGACCCTCGGTCCGGTTGCGCTCGATCTCCTCGCGGATGCGCTGCAACCGGCGACCGTGGCGGTTGGACCGCGGCTTGTCCGGATTGTCGCTCGCCTTGGGCTTCGGGGCGGGCTGACCGGCGGGGTTGTCGTCCATAGCGCCGGTCAGCCTAACCCAACGTTCACATACTGGCGATCAGTCGGTCGACGCGCTCGTCATAGGCCCGGAACGGGTCCTTGCACAGCACGGTGCGCTGCGCCTGGTCGTTGAGCTTCAGGTGGACCCAGTCGACGGTGAAGTCGCGGCGGCGCTCCTGCGCGTGCCGGATGAACTCGCCGCGCAGGCGGGCCCGGGTGGTCTGCGGCGGGGTCTCCTTCGCCTCGAAGATGTCGAGGTCGCTGGACACCCGGTCGACCTTGCCGCGCTTCTCGAGCAGGCCGTAGAGGCCTCGGCCGCGGCGCAGGTCGTGATATGCCAGGTCCATCTGCGCGACCCGGGGATGGGACAGCGGGAGGTCGTGCTTGTTCTGGTAGCGCTCGATCAGACCGAGCTTGGTCACCCAGTCGATCTCCCGCTCGACGTCCTTGAGCCGGCCGCTCTCCACCGCGTTGAGGACCCGGCCCCACAGCTCCATGACCCGCTTGGTCGCCGCGTCGGCGCCGCGCCGGTCGAGGAACTCGGTGGCCTTGTCGAAATACTCCTGCTGGATCTCCAGCGCGCTGACCTCCTTGCCGCTGGCGAGGCGGACCCGGCGGCGGCCGGTGATGTCGTGCGACACCTCGCGGATGGCGCGGATCGGGTTCTCCAGCGACAGGTCGCGCATGGCGACGCCGGCCTCGATCATCCGCAGCACGATGTCGGCGGTGCCGACCTTGAGCAGCGTGGTGACCTCGTTCATGTTGGAGTCGCCGACGATGACGTGCAGCCGCCGGTATCGCTCGGCGTCGGCGTGCGGCTCGTCGCGGGTGTTGATGATCGGGCGGGACCGGGTGGTCGCCGAGGAGACGCCCTCCCAGATGTGCTCGGCGCGCTGCGACAGGCAGTAGACCGCGCCGCGCGGGGTCTGCAGCACCTTGCCGGCGCCGCAGATGAGCTGGCGGGTGACGAGGAACGGGATCAGGATGTCGGCGAGACGTCCGAACTCGCCGTGCCGGCTGACCAGATAGTTCTCGTGGCAGCCATACGAGTTGCCGGCGGAGTCGGTGTTGTTCTTGAACAGGTAGATCTCGCCCGCGATCCCCTCGTCGTGCAGCCGGCGCTCGGCGTCGACCAGCAGGCCTTCGAGGATCCGCTCGCCGGCCCGGTCGTGGGTGACCAGGTCGGGCACCGAGTCACACTCGGGCGTCGCGTATTCCGGGTGGGAGCCGACATCCAGATAGAGGCGCGCGCCGTTTCGCAGGAACACGTTGCTGGAACGGCCCCAGGAAACGACGCGCCGGAACAGATAGCGGGCGACCTCGTCGGGTGACAGGCGGCGCTGTCCCCGATAGGTGCACGTGACCCCGTATTCGGTCTCAAGGCCGAAAATTCGCCGGTCCATGTAGGAACACTAGCCGCCTGAGCCCCGATCCGGCCCTATTGCGCCCGCAGACTTTGTGTATACGCCTCGCAGGTGGTGAAGTCCGGCAACCGCCCGGCGTCGCGCATCTCGGCCAACGACGGCGCCGCGGCGTCCCGGGCGGACAGCTGCGGCTCGTCGACGGGCCACACGATGCCGAGATCCGGGTCGAGCGGGTGGATGCCGTGCTCACCCGTCGGGTTGTAGGTCTCCGAGCACAGGTAGGTGATGGTCGCGTCGTCGGTGAGCGCGCAGAACCCGTGGCCGAGGCCCTCGCTGAGATACACCGCGCGCCGGTCGACGTCGTCGAGCTGCACGCCCTCCCAGCGACCGAACGTCGGGGATCCGACCCGGATGTCGACGACCACGTCGAGCACGGCACCCCGGGTGCAGGTGACGTACTTCGCCTGGCCCGGCGGCACGTCGGCGAAGTGGATGCCCCGCACGACCCCGCGCGCGGAGACCGACAGGTTGCCCTGGGCCAGCCGCAGCGGGTGGCCGACCTCGGCCGCGAGGTGGTCGAAGCGGTAGAACTCCATGAACATCCCACGGGGATCGCCCCGCTGCACCGGGGTGATCTCCCAGGCACCGGCGATCGACAGCTGTCGGAACTTCACGTGTGCGGCCCCACCCGTCGCGATGTCGTTGTGATGCTCGGTCGGTTCATTGTGGGCAAGGTTGCTCAGGCTTCCCAATCGAGCAACTGGATCAGGTACTCGCCGTAGCCGCTCTTGCGCAACGGCTCCGCGAGTGCCCGCAGCTGTGCGTCGTCGATGAAGCCCGCGCGCCACGCGACCTCTTCCACGCAACCGATCTTGAGGCCCTGCCGCTCCTCGATCACGCGGACGAACTCGGCGGCCTGGACCATCGTGTTGAACGTACCCGTATCCAGCCATGCCGTGCCGCGATCCAGGATCGCGACGTGCAACTCGTCGCGCTCCAGGTAGGCCGCGTTGACGGCGGTGATCTCCAGCTCGCCGCGGTCGCTGGGCTTGAGCTCCCGGGCGATCTGCACGACCCGGTTGTCGTAGAAGTACAACCCCGGCACCGCGTAGCGGGACTTCGGCCGGGCCGGCTTCTCCTCGATCGACAGCACCTTGCCGTCGTCGTCGAACTCCACGACGCCGTACTCCTGCGGGTTGGCCACCGGGTAGGCGAAGACCCGCCCGCCCTTGAGCTCGTTGTTGTCGGCAAGGCGCTGGCCGAGCTGCGCGCCGTGGAAGATGTTGTCGCCGAGCACCAGCGCGACCGTGTCGTCACCGATGAAGTCGGCGCCGATGATGAACGCCTGGGCGAGCCCCTCGGGGCGTGGTTGCGCCGCGTAACTGATCTCGAGACCCCACTGGGTGCCGTCGCCGAGCAGTCGCTGGAACTGGTCCTGGTCCTCCGGAGTGGTGATCACGAGGATCTCGCGGATGCCCGCCATCACCAACGTTGTGAGCGGGTAGTAGATCATCGGTTTGTCGAAAACAGGCATGAGCTGCTTCGACACCGCTTTCGTCAGCGGCCAGAGGCGGGAGCCGGTGCCACCGGCGAGGATAATGCCACGCACTCGGCCACCTTACGGGTTGACCTGACCCTGGGTCGACTCAGCGCCCGTCCGAGTGGACTAGACTCCCGATCCCGTGAGAATCCTCGTCACCGGCGGTGCCGGGTTCATCGGCTCCCATTACGTCCGCACCCTCCTCGGAGGCGGTTACCCGGCCTATGCCGGCGCGGCCGTTACCGTGCTCGACAAGCTCACCTATTCCGGCAATCGCGACAATCTGGCGTCAGTTTCAGATGCTGTCAACTTCGTCGAGGGCGACATCTGCGACACCGACCTGGTCGAGCAGCTCATGCCCGGCCACGACGCGGTCGTGCACTTCGCCGCCGAGTCGCACGTCGACCGGTCCATCCTCGGCGCCGGGCCGTTCGTGACCACCAACGTCATCGGCACGCAGGTCCTCCTCGACGCGGCGCGACGGGCCGGCGTCGGGCGTTTCCTGCACGTGTCGACCGACGAGGTGTACGGGTCGATCGACGAGGGCTCCTGGACCGAGGAGTGGCCGCTGCAGCCGAACTCGCCGTACTCCGCCTCGAAGGCCGGCTCGGACCTTCTCGTGCTCGCCTACCACCGCACCCACGGGATGGAGGTCGTGGTCACCCGTTGCTCGAACAACTACGGCCACTACCAGTTCCCGGAGAAGGTCATCCCGCTGTTCGTCACCAACCTCATCGACGGCAAGCAGGTCCCGCTGTACGGCGACGGCGGCAACATCCGCGACTGGCTGCACGTCTCCGACCACTGCGCCGGCATCCAGCTGGCCCTGGAGAAGGGCCGCGCGGGTGAGGTGTACAACATCGGCGGCGGCCGTGAACTGACCAACCGCGAGCTGACCGAGGTGCTCCTCGAGGCGACCGGCCGCGACTGGTCGGCGGTGCGTCCCGTCGAGGACCGCAAGGGCCACGACCGGCGGTACTCGCTGAGCCACGAGAAGATCAGCAACGAGCTCGGCTACGCGCCCGCCGTCACGTTCGAGGCCGGCATCGCGGCGACGGTGGCCTGGTACAAGGAGAACCGCTCCTGGTGGGAGCCCCTCAAGACGCGCGCGGCCCTGTGACGCGGTATCTGGTCACCGGCGCGGGCGGGATGCTCGGCCAGGACCTTCTCGAGGCTCTGGCGGGACGTCCGGTCACCGCCCTGAAGCGGGCCGACCTGGACATCACCGACCCCCATGCGGCCCACGCCGTGATCGCCGGCCACGACGTGGTGTTCAACGCGGCGGCCTGGACCGACGTGGACGGCGCGGAGACCGCCTACGAGTCCGCGCTCGCGGTCAACGGCACGGGCGTGACGGTGCTCGCCCAGGCCTGCCGCGCCCACGGTGCACGACTCGTGCACGTTTCGACCGACTACGTGTTCGACGGCTCGGGGACGGCGCCGTACGCCGAGGACGCGCCGACCGCACCGCTGAACGCCTACGGGCACAGCAAACTGTTCGGCGAGACCAGCGTGCTGACCACCCTGCCGTCGTCCGGCTACGTGGTGCGCACCGCGTGGCTGTACGGCGCGCAGGGCCGCAACTTCGTCAAGACGATGCTGCGCCTCGCCGCCACCCGCGAGTTCCTCGACGTGGTCGACGACCAGCTGGGTCAGCCGACCTGGTCACGGGATCTGGCCGAGCGGCTCGTCGCCCTGGCCGACTCCGACGCCCCCGCGGGGATCTACCACGGCACCGCGTCCGGGCAGACGACCTGGCACGGGCTCGCCCAGGCGGTGTTCTCGCTGTCCGGCCTCGACCCCGCGCGGGTCCGCCGCACGACCAGCGCCGCCTACGTGACACCGGCGGCGCGACCCTCGTACAGCGTCCTCGGTCACGACCGTTGGGCGGCCGCGGGGATGGCGCCGATGCGGGACTGGCATACCATGCTGACCGCGGCGCTGCGCGACCCCGCGTTCGCCGCCGTCCAGGGGGGTGCCGGATGAAACTCATCATCGTCACGGGGCTGACTGCTCTGGCGGTTCTGGCCTTCATGGTGGAGCTGCTGCGCCGGCGGCAACTGCAGGAGAAGTACGCGATCCTCTGGCTCGTCGTGAGCATCGTGATCCTGCCCCTCGCCTTCTTCCCGTTCCTGACCAACAACCTCGCCGAGGCGATCGGGATCGCGTCCGGGGTCAGCCTGGTGCTGTTCCTCGGCATCGTGTTCCTGCTGCTGGTCACGGTGCACCTCAGCTGGGAGGTGAGCCGGCTGGAAGAGGAGACCCGGACCCTGGCCGAGGACCTGGCGCTGCTGCGCAGCGAGATCGGCCACCCTCGCAACTCCTCCGCGGTGCCCGCTCCCACCATCGAGGTCCCCGATGATCAACGGTAAGCAGGTCCTGATCATCATCCCGGCCTGGAACGAGGCCGCCTCCATCGGCGACGTCATCGCCGAGATCCACGGCGAACTGCCCGGCGTCGACATCATCGTCGTGGACGACGGCTCCGCCGACGACACCGCGGTGCGGGCCGCCGCGGCGGGCGCGATCGTGGCCCGGCTGCCGTTCAACCTGGGCGTCGGCGGCGCCATGCGGACGGGGTACCGCTACGCCCGCGACCACGGCTACGACGTGGCGATCCAGGTCGACGCGGACGGGCAGCACGACCCGCGGTACATCCCGAAGCTCGTCGACGCCCTCGACGAGCACGACCTGGTCATCGGCGCCCGCTTCGCGGGTGAGGGCGGCTACAAGGTCACCGGCCCGCGCAAGTGGGCGATGCGGATGCTGTCCGCGGTGCTGTCCCGGCTGTCTCGGACCAAGCTCACCGACACCACGTCGGGCCACCGGGCCTGCAACCGCCGGCTGATCGAGCTCCTCGCGCACTGGTACCCGGCGGAGTACCTCGGCGACACGATCGAGGTGCTGGTGCGGGTCGCCCGCTCCGGCTACAAGATCACCCAGATCCCGGTGGCGATGCGCCCCCGAATGGCCGGCACCCCGAGCAACTCCCCCATGAAGTCCACGATCTACCTCGGCCGCGCGGGCATCGTGCTGCTCCTGGCCCTGATCCGCACCTGACGCACCTGGTGATCCGGGGGGCGGGGTCCGGCTCCGCTCCTCGGTCGCCTGCTTTGATCGACGTCGCGAGGCCCTCGTGCCCGGACGTCGGCCGGCGGCTTCTTTGCTCGAAGTCGTTCCGCGGCCGTGCGGGCGGCCAGTGCCTTTTGATCCCGATCGCCGAAGCCGGCATGGTGACCGTTCGCGGCGTCCGTCGCCCAGGCCGCCGCCTGCCGCCGCGGGCGGGCGGGCGGGCGGTCGTGATCGAAGTCGTGTACGGGCTGTGCGGACAGCCAGCCCGCGACTTCGATCACCAGGAAGATCCACCCCGGGCGCGGAACAGGCGGGCGAAGCGGCTGATCCGGACACCGGAACGCACGCGGGGGGCGTGCTGAATTCCCCACGACCCGAAGGATCCCCGGGGCACCTGACCCGGGGATCCTTCGGGTCGTGGGGACAGCCGGGCGGGCGACCGGAGCAGGGCGCAGGTCATGGAGCGGCGGGCGGATCGCCTCGTCGCACACCGGGAGCCGTCCCGGCAGAGTGGCCCGACAGAGTGTCACGGCAGGGTCGTCCGGCTGAGCCATCGAGCGCTGCGGCTCATGCGGCAGGGTCGCCCGGCGGAGTCGTCCAGGCTGGGCTCAGGCGGCGGAGCAGTCCGGCACGGTTATCCGGCGGAGCCGACCGGCAGGGTTGTCCGGCGGGTCGTCCGGTGCTGGGCTCAGGCGGCGGGGCGGAGCTGGGTGAGGGCGCGGACGGCGTCGGTGAGCGAGATCGGGCGGTCGCTGATCTCCGTCGCGAGACACCATTCCACGTATTGCCGCATCAGGGTCGACGGCTTCACGCCCTTGCTCTTCGCGACCGCGGCGAGGCGCTGGGCCACGTCGGACGGCAGGCGCATCGAGTAGACGGCCATGACCTCGGCGTCGGGCTTCGGCGGCAGCGCCGGGACCGGCGCGGACCGGTCGAACGTGAACTCTCCGGCGGCAACGGCCGCGACCATGGCGTCCATCTGCTGCTCGCTGAGCGGGTCGGTGTTCATGCTGCGCTCGCCTCCCACTTCTCATACTCGGCGAGCTCGTCGGGGGTCATGTCCCGTGCTCCGAGGATGCCCCAGCTGAACTGGCCTTCTTGCTTCACGACGACGATGAGAGGTCGTCCCGTGTCGGTGCGTGCCCAGATGCTGAGGGCCGGGATGCCGAGTGCGAAGCCCGGAAGGGGGCGTCGCCGTTCGGCGTTCAACGCTTGAAGCACCTCGGCGTCGGTGATCCCGACGAGCGCCGCGAGCGTTGCCGGCCACCAGCGGTACGGCATGCCTCCAATGTACGACGCGCGTCAGACTTCCGTCTACGACCCGACCGGTCCGTCACCGGCGCGGCACGGGGCGTCGTCGTCGGGCCCGCGACGACGGTACGGTCCCCGGCATGGCACGGATGACATTTCAGACGTTGGGCGTGATCCTCCTGCTGCTCGGCCTCGGGGGCGCGACGTCGGACTCCGACGACGGCACCACCATCCAGCTGCTGCGCGACTTGGCGTACGTCGGTGTCGGCGTGGCATTCATGATTGCTGCCGTCGCCAGCGCGATCGCCGAGCAACGCCGGACCGCGCCGCCGGTGGCCGCTCATCCGGCAACCAATCCGGCGACCTATCCGGCGACCTATCCGGCGACCTGGACACCGCCGCAGCAGTATCCCGCGCAGCCGCAGCAGGCCCCCGGCGCCCAGCCGCCCTGGGGCCCCGCACCAACCTAAGGCGGTCAGTAGACGCGGTGGCGGCGCACCGAAGCGTGCAGCGCAAGGGGCGTCCACACCGCTCCACACGTTCCCCGGCAGGAGTGCGTGCGATCCACCACCAGCGGACACGACGGGGCCGGGGCAGCTGGAAGCTGGAACCCCGGCCCGGTCGTGCGGTCGTCTGGTGTGCGGGTGGCTACTCCGCCGCCGGCTTGTCGTCCTCGCCGGAGGAGGTGTCCGCGGCGGTGGGGCCGCTGGCGTTGTCCGCCGGGGTGTTCGGCGACGCCGGGGGCTGCGGCTTGTCCTCGAGGCCCTCCTCGGGGGTGACGCTCTTCGCCGGGTCCTCGAGGATGGCGGTGAGGGCGAGCCCCGTCAGGCGCCGGAACGTGCGGCCCGGGCGGTGCCGGTCCAGGACGGCGACCTCGAGCTGGTTGGCCGCCAGCTTGCGCGGCTGGCCGTTTTCGCCGCCCACGCTGCTCAGACCCTCAACCGCCAGCTTGAGTGCCTCAGCGAGCGTCTGGTCGGGCCGCAGCCGGGTCTTCACGGCACCGGAGATGGTGTCGGACTGGCCGCCCATGGTGACGAGGCCGGGCTCGTCCTGGACGGAGCCGTCGTAGGTGATGCGGTAGAGCTCGTCGTCCTCGGCGGTGGCACCGACCTCGGCGACGCAGATCTCCACTTCGTAGGGCTTCTGCTCCTGGGTGAAGATCGCTCCGAGGGTCCGGGCGTAGGCGTTGGCGACCTGCCGGCCGGTGACGTCGCGCCGGCCGTAGGAGTAGCCGTGCAGGTCGGCGAGGCGGACCCCGGCGGAGCGCAGGTTCTCGAACTCCGGGTAGCGGCCGACGGCAGCGAACCCGATCTTGTCGTAGATCTCACTGACCTTGTGCAGGGCGGTCGACAGGTTCTCGGCGACGAAGAGCACGCCGCCCTCATAGCTGAGCACCACGACGCTGCGACCACGCGCGATGCCCTTGCGCGCGTATTCCGAGCGATCCCGCATGATCTGCTCGGGCGAGGCGTAGAACTGCATGGCCACGGGGCGGGTTCTCCTTCTGACGTGGGAGCTGGGTGAGAGAGGGGCTCAGACGCCCGGGTTGTCGGCGCGCTCGGCGATGACCGCCTCGGCGATCGCGCGGACCTCGTCGTCGGTGAGCCGGTGGGTGCCTTCGACGGTCGCGGTCATGATGACCGGGAAGATGCCCCGGAGCAGGTCGGGCCCGCCGGTCGCGGTGTCGTCGTCGGCGGCGTCGTAGAGCGCCTCGACGGCGATCTTCACGGCGTCGGCGGTGGTGATGCCGGGCTTGTACCGCTTCTTCATCGACGACTTCGCGAACAGCGAACCGGAGCCGATCGAGTCGTAGCCGCGCTCCTCGTAGACACCGCCGGCGACGTCGAAGCTGAAGATGCGGCCGGCCTTGTCGACGGACTTGGCGTCGACGTCGAACCCGGCGAACAGCGGCACCACGGCCAGGCCCTGCATGGCCGCGCCGAGGTTGTTGCGGACCATGGTGGCGAGCCGGTTGGCCTTGCCCTCCAGGGAGAGCATGGTGCTCTCGATCTTCTCGTAGTGCTCCAGCTCGACCTGGAACAGCCGCAGCATCTCCAGGCCGAAGCCCGCAGTGCCGGCCATGCCGACCAGCGAATACGCGTCGGCGGCGAAGACCTTCTCGATGTCCCGCTGGGCGATGAGGTTGCCCATCGTGGCGCGCCGGTCGCCGCCCATGAGCACGCCGTCGGAGCAGGTGATGGCGACGATCGTGGTGGCGTGCGCGCTCACGTCTGCGGCCATCCCCGGCGGCAGCGGCCGGCGACCCGGGAGCATCTCGGGCGCGACCGCCGACAGGAACTCGCTGAACGACGAGGTCCCCGCGGCGTGGAACGCGGCCGGCAGACGCCCAGAGTGGTCAAGACCCGTCGGCAACGGAGCTCCCTTCACAGGATGATCGACTGTAGTTGACCAAACAATACGCCCGTCGGCCCGGATGCGTCCGGACCGACGGGACCTTCTCAGTGACGGCTACTGGCCGCCCTTTTGCACGTATCCGCGGACGAACTCTTCGGCGTTCTCCTCGAGCACCGAGTCGATCTCGTCGAGGAGGTCGTCGACGTCCTCGCCCAACTGCTCGACCCGCTCGGCTGTCTCCGGGTTGACCTCGGGCGCGGCGACGTCTTCTTCCTCGTCGCGCCGGGACTTACCGGATTGGGACTGCCCGCCCGTATCCCTCGTAGCCATGTCTCATCCTCCTCGGGGGGACCACCAAACAACCGCTGCATCGAACTTACCCGGAAGTGATCGCTTCCAGCAGATCCTTCGCGCTCGGGCATTTGTCGAAGAGTGCACCGACGTGCTTCTTGGTCCCTCGTTCGGGCTCCATCATCGGCACCCGCACCAGCGACTCCCGGCCCACGTCGAAGATGACCGAGTCCCAGCTGGCCGCAACCACCTCAGCGGGGTATTTGGCCAGGCAGCGGCCGCGGAAGTAGGCCCGGGTGTCGTCCGGCGGCTCGACGATCGCGCGCTGGATCTCGTCCTCGGTGAACAGCGTCGCCATCGAACCGCGGGCGACCAGGCGCTGATAGAGGCCCTTCTCGGCGCGGACGTCGGAATACTGCAGGTCCACGAGCTGCAGCTTGTGCGACGACCAGCCCAGCGACTCGCGCTCGCGGTAGCCCTCGAGGAGGCGGAGCTTCGCGACCCAGTCCAGCTCGCCGGCGCACAGCATCGGGTCGCGGCCGAGCCGGTCCAGCACGCTCTCCCAGCGCTCGAGGACGTCGGCGGTCTGCTCGTCGACGTCGGAGCCCTGCCGGGAGTCCACATAGGCCCGGGCCCGCTCGTAGAACGCCCACTGGATGTCCAGCGCGGTCAGCCGGCGGCCGTCGCGCATGCGGATCAGGTGCTGCAGGGACGGGTCGTGGCTGACCGCCTTGAGCTCGCTGACCGGGTCGGCGATGCCGAGGTCGCCGGACAGCGCCTTGTCCTCGATCATCGCCAGGATGAGGGAGGTGGTGCCCACCTTGAGGTAGGTGGAGATCTCGGACAGGTTGGCGTCGCCGATGATGACGTGCAGGCGACGGTACTTGTCGGCGTCGGCGTGCGGCTCGTCGCGGGTGTTGATGATCGGCCGCTTCAGCGTCGTCTCCAGGCCGACCTCGACCTCGAAGAAGTCGGCGCGCTGGGAGATCTGGAAGCCGGGGCCGGAGCCGTCCTGCCCGATGCCGACCCGGCCCGCCCCGCACACGATCTGCCGGGTGACGAAGAACGGGGTGAGGTGCATGACGATGTCGGCGAAGGGGGTCTGCCGGCGCATGAGGTAGTTCTCGTGCGTGCCGTAGCTGGCACCCTTGTTGTCGGTGTTGTTCTTGTACAGATGGATCGGCAGCGTCCCGGGGATCGTCGCCGCCCGGCGGGACGCCTCGGCCATCACCCGCTCGCCGGCCTTGTCCCACAGCACGATGTCGCGCGGGTTGGTGCACTCCGGCGTGGAGTATTCCGGGTGGGCGTGGTCGACATAGAGCCGGGCGCCGTTGGTCAGTATCACGTTGGCCAGGCCGAGGTCCTCGTCCGCGAGGGCTTCCGCCGGGTCGTAGAGGGCGCCGGAGTAGGTGAACCCGCGCGCGTCGCGCAGCGGGGACTCCTCCTCGTAGTCCCACCGGGCCCGGCCGCCCTTGGTGAGCTCGGGTCGTGCGCCATAAGCGTTGACCACCTGGGATGACGTCACCATCGGGTTGGCTCCCGGCTGGCCGGGCACAGACACGCCGTATTCGACCTCAGTGCCCATCACGCGCCGCACACTCATGCCAACAACCCTAGTCGCAAGGTACGACAGTCTGCCTCCACCGCGGCGCGCCAGGTTTGCTGATGTCCGATTGTTGTGAGGACGTCGCTGCCCGTAACATCCGCAGATGCGAATCAGTGTCGCTTTCGAGGGCACCGGCGCCGGTGAGGCGCCGCTGTCATGGGGGCAGCAGGATATCTGGGCGTCGATGGCCAGGTTCGGCGAGCAGCTGCCGCTCGGCGGGGTGACCCCACTGCCGTCCGGCACGACCGTCGAGGACGTCGCCGGCGAGCTGCGCTACCTCATGAGCCGCTACCAGGTGCTGCGGACCCGCCTGCGGTTCACTGCCGACGGCGTGCCCCGGCAGGTCGTCGCGGCGGCCGGCACGACCGTCCTGGAGGTCGCCGACACCGATGACCCGGCCGGCATGCTGGAGCGGTACCGCCGCGAACCCGTCGACTTCACCAGCGACTGGCCGATCCGGATGGGGGTCGTGCGGCACCGCGGCCGGCTCACCCATCTCTGCGCGGTGATCTGGCATCTGGCCATGGACCGCTCGGGCGCGGCGGTGATGCTGCGCGAGGTGGCCGCGAAGGTCCAGGACCCGGTCACCGGCATGCAGCCGCTCGAGCAGGCCGGCTGGCAGGCGTCCGAGGCGGGGGCCCGGCAGAGCCGCAGCGCGTTGCGGCACTGGGAGCGGGTCCTGCGCACGATGCCGCCGCCATGGCCGGTCGCGTCACGACGGCGGGAGAGCCCCCGGCACTGGAAGGGCCGGCTGGTCTCCCCCGCGATCCCGCTCGCCACCCGGATGCTGGTCGAGCGCACCGGCGCCGACCCGGCCACGACGCTGCTCGCCGCGTTCGCCGTCGCGGTGCGCCGGTGCACGGGCGTCGACCCGGTGCCGATGCTGCTCGTGACCAGCAACCGGTTCCGCTCCGGGCTCGCGGACGTCGTGGCGCCGGTCGCCCAGCCGGGGCTGTGCCTCGTGGACGTCGCCGATGCTGATTTCGCCGGTGTACTGGAGGGCGCGCGCCGAGCCGCGACGGCGGCGTACAAGCATGCGTACTACGACACGGCCGGCAAGGAGTCCCTGGTGGCACGGGTCGCCGCCGAGCGGGGGCCGCAGTTCCGGGTCGACTTCCACCTCAACGACCGGCGCGGGCCGGAGCTGCCGGTGGTGCCGGGGTCGCTGCCGCAGGCGCTCACCCGCCGGACGCTGGACTGGATGCCGTTCAAGGACAGCCCGTCCAGCCGGGTGTTCGTGCACGCCGACGACGCTCCCGGGGCGACCGTCCTGACGTGTTACGCCGACACGCACCACGTGTCGCTGGCGGAGGCGTCGATGGTCCTGACGACGCTCGAAACCACCCTGGCCGAAGCGGCACAGCGCGGCTGAGGGCGGGTCTGTCACGACCGCAGGTCGTGTCGCGGCCGGCCACGGCCGCGGGCCTGATCACGACCGCAGGTCGTGTCCGCGCAACTGGCAGCGGACCTGGCAGGGAGGCCGTTCACGGCCGACCGGTCGCTGACGGGAGCAACGGACCTTGCGCTCGACGGACCGGAGCCATGCCCTTCTGACGCTTCTGGCTCTTCTGGCTCTTCGGAAACGCGAAGCGGGCGGCGGCCCTGAGGCCACCGCCCGCCCGTGTCGCGGTCCTACAGATATTGGCCGGTGTTGGTCGCGGTCTCTATCGACCGGCCGGCCTCCGCGCCCTTGCCACCGGAGACGAGCGTGCGGATGTAGACGATCCGCTCGCCCTTCTTGCCGGAGATGCGGGCCCAGTCGTCGGGGTTGGTGGTGTTCGGCAGGTCCTCGTTCTCGCGGAACTCGTCAACGCAGGAGTCGAGCAGGTGCTGGAGGCGCATGCCCTTCTGGCCGTTGCTGAGGAAGTCCTTGATCGCCATCTTCTTGGCCCGGTCGACGATGTTCTGGATCATCGCGCCGGAGTTGAAGTCCTTGAAGTACAGGACCTCCTTGTCGCCGTTGGCGTAGGTCACCTCGAGGAACCGGTTCTCCTCGGTCTCGGAGTACATCCGCAGGACCACCGCGTCGATCATGGCCGCCACCGTCGCGTCCGGCGAGTTGCCGTGCTCGGCGATGTCGTCCTTGTGCAGCGGAACCGTGGTGAGGATGTACTTGGAGAAGATGTCCTTGGCCGCCTCGGCGTCCGGACGCTCGATCTTGATCTTCACATCGAGCCGGCCGGGGCGCAGGATCGCCGGGTCGATCATGTCTTCCCGGTTGGATGCGCCGATGACGATGACGTTTTCCAGGCCTTCGACGCCGTCGATCTCGCTCAGCAGCTGAGGCACGATCGTGTTCTCGACGTCGGAGGAGACCCCCGAGCCACGGGTGCGGAACACCGAGTCCATCTCGTCGAAGAACACGATGACCGGGGTGCCCTCGCTCGCCTTCTCACGGGCGCGCTGGAAGATCAGCCGGATGTGCCGCTCGGTCTCGCCGACATACTTGTTGAGCAGCTCAGGACCCTTGATGTTGAGGAAGTAGCTGGTCTTGCGCTCCTCGCCGCGCCGCTCGGCGATCTTCTTCGCCAGCGAGTTGGCGACCGCCTTGGCGATCAGCGTCTTGCCACAGCCGGGAGGGCCATAGAGCAGGACGCCTTTCGGCGGGCGCAACAGGTGCTCGCGGAACAGCTCCGCGTGCAGGAAGGGCAGCTCCACGGCGTCGCGGATCTGCTCGATCTGCGAGAAGAGGCCGCCGATGTCGGTGTAGTCGACGTCGGGCACCTCCTCCAGCACCAGCTCCTCGACCTCGCTCTTCGGGATCCGCTCGTAGGCATACGCCGAGCGGGGCTCGATCATGAGCGAGTCACCGGCGCGCAGGGGCGCGTCGGTGAGGGTGTCGGCCAGGTGGACGATCCGCTCCTCGTCGGCGTGCGAGATGACGAGCGCGCGGTCACCACCCTCCAGAATCTCCTTCAACATGACGACCTCGCCGGAACGCTCGAACCCGAGCGCGTCGACGATGTTCAGGGCGTCGTTGAGCAGGACTTCCTGGCCTCGTCGCAGCTCCTCGACCTCGATGGCCGGGGATACCGCCACGCGCAGCTTGCGCCCACCGGTGAAGACGTCGACAGAGCCGTCTTCGTGGCGGGCGAGGAAGACGCCGTAACCGCTCGGCGGCTGTGCCAGGCGGTCAACTTCCTCCTTCAGCGTCACGATCTGGGCGCGGGCCTCCTTGAGGGTGGCCACGAGCCGCTCGTTGTTTTCGGTCAGCCGGGCAATCTGCGCCTGCGCTGCGGCGAGCCGCTCCTCGAGCTGTCGCACGTGTCGCGGGGTTTCCGTCAGCTTGCGCCGCACCAGGGCGAGTTCCTCTTGGAGGAAGGCGACCTGCGTGGAGAGATCGTGGGCGTCCTTCTCCCATCGTGCGGCGCGCGTCTCCGCGTCGTCGCTGCGTGCCACGTCCCACCTCCCCGGGGGCTTTGAACGTTGTGCTCTAACACTAACTGCTGTTCGCCGGTCTGGGCCCCTTCGAACCCGTGCGCCACAGGGCTTTTACAAATCGTGCGGCCTGGAGGCGCTTTCCACCAGCCCTGTAATGTTGCGGCGTGAGCGCTCTTGAGGTGTGGGTTGACCAGGACCTGTGCACTGGCGACGGCCTGTGTGTGCAGTACGCACCGGAGGTCTTCGAGTTCGACGTCGATGGCCTGGCCTACGTGAAGCAGCCCGACGGCGAGCTCCTGCTGGCCCCCGGCAGCCGCGTCGACGTGCCAGAACACCTCCGGCTCGAGGTCATCGACGCGGCCAAGGAGTGCCCCGGCGACTGCATCCACGTGCACCGGACAGCCGATGACGTGCCGGTCGCCGGGCCCAACGCCTCATAGCATCGGCTTGCCCACGAGCGAAGAGACGAGCCGGGCAAACTCCTCCAAACGGGCGATCTGTCCGGCGCCGCCGTCGTCGAGAGTTTTACCGAAGCGCAACGCGTCGTGGCGGATGACGGAGCCGGCCTCCTCGGCCGCGACGTTCGCCTCGTCGAGCGAGGTCAGCAGCAGGTAGACGTCGACGCTGTCGACCCTGGCGTGCCCGTTCGGGTTGCGGCTGAGCCGCCGGCGGCAGCCCACCTCGGTCACCGCGGACAGCGCCACCACCCGCAGCGACGACGTCATCGAGCCCGGCGGCGCCTCCTCGGGCGGGATGTCCTCGCCGTGCCACAGGATGAGCCGGGTGCCGTCGCAGACGACGACCTCCTGCCACACCCCGTTGACGTCGTTGACGAACCGCTCGAGGGTGAAACCGAGCACACTCTGCCCGCGCAGCACCCCGGCCATCGCGTCGAGCGCTATGTCCGGATCACGCAGGTAGGCCCTGGCCGCCGACTCGAGGTCCGGATAGGGAGACCAGTCCGGAAATACGGCAGGTAGGTCACTGAAGCTCGGACGGCTCATCCTTTGCCTCCTCCTCCCGTGCGACCGCGGCGGCCGCCAGCCGCCGCGCCGCATATGCTTCGGCGCCCTTGCTCGGTTTGCGCCGCCGCGGCGGCGCGGTCACCCCCGGTGCCAGCTTCCGGGCGCTGACGAGGAACGCGGTGTGCGCGATCATCCGATGATCGGGCCGCACCGCGAGCCCCTCGGCGTGCCAGTCACGCACCAGGCTCTCCCAGGCGCGGGGCTCGGTGTAGCCACCGTCCTCGCGCAACGCCTCCACGAGCTCCGACAGCTGTGGCGTGGTCGCCACATAGCCGATGAACACCCCGCCTGGGATCAGCGCCCGCGACACGAGCGGCAGGATCTCCCACGGGGTCAGCATGTCAAGGATTATCCGATCAAAACCGACATCTTCGCAGCCGGCTACGTCACCTACCCGCAAGGTCCACCCCTGCTGGGGCCCGCCGAGGAAGGCCTCGACGTTGCGGCGGGCGATGGCTGCGAAGTCTTCGCGCATCTCGTAGCTCGTCACCGACCCCGACGGGCCGACCGCCCTGAGGAGGGAGCACGTCAGCGCGCCCGAGCCGGCGCCCGCCTCCAGGACCCGGGCGCCGGGGAAGATGTCACCCATGGCGCAGATCTGCGCGGCGTCCTTCGGGTAGATGACCTGCGCGCCGCGTGGCATGGACAGCACGTAGTCGGACAGCAGGGGGCGCAGCGCGAGGTACGCGGTCCCGCCGGCCGACGTGACCACACTGCCGTCCGGGGCGCCGATCAGGTCGTCGTGCGGCAGCGCACCCCGGTGGGTGTGGAACTCCTTGCCCGCCTCGAGCACGATCGTGTGCATCCGGCCCTTGGGGTCGGTCAGCTGGACCCGGTCACCCGGTCGGAACGGACCCCGGTGGGTCACTGGCAGGTCGAGGGACACAGTCACGTGCGATTCCTTCTGCTGGTGGGCCGGCCGTCGGGTCGGCGTGTTTCGACGAGCGATAGCAGCTCGGCGCCGCGCAGGACGCCGTGCACATCCTCACCCGAGACCACCAGGTAGTCGCCGCCCGGGTCGTCACGGATGGCGTGCAGCAGGTCGGTGCCCCGAAGATCGCCTGGTAGGACGTGGTGCTCGTCCAGCCGGCGGGTGACGTCGCCGATCGGCACCCATGGCCGGCGCTCCGCCGGCACTGCCCGGGCCGACGCGCCGTGCACGAACCCGAGCATCGCCCCGGCACCGTCGACCACGGCGAGGTGGTGCCCACCGGCCTGCTCGGCGATCCGCTCCGCCTCGGCCAGGGGCGTGACCGCCGCGACCGGCACGATCGGCCTGGCCAGCTCTCTGGCGTTGAACGGCGGCAGGCTCGCGGCGACCTTCCCGTGCCGGATCGCCTGCCCGGCGCCGACCCACATGGTGATGCTCACCAGCAGCGTGAAGAGCAGGCCGAACCACCCGTTGAGAATCCCCTGCATGAACAGCACGACCACGGTGCCCGCGGTGGCGACCGCGACGAGCCGGCCGGACCAGCCGGCGACCCGGCGGCCGAGATTCGGGTCGCCGCTGATCTTCCACACGAGGGCCTGCAGCGCCCGGCCGCCGTCCAGCGGCAGCCCGGGCAGCGCGTTGAACACGGCGACCACGATGTTGCTCAACGCCAGCTGGAACGCGAACGTCTCGGCGATCCCACCCGCCGGGAGGACCAGCGCCGCGGCACCGGACAACAGCCCGAGCAGCAGCGACACGACCGGCCCGGCGAGCGACACGAACAGCTCCACGCCCGGCCGGGGCGCCTCCCGCTCCATCTCGGTGTAACCGCCGAGCATCTCCAGAGTGATGCCGCTCACACCGATGCCACTCTGCCGGCTGGTGATCGCGTGACCGAGCTCATGCAGCAACACCGACAACAGCAGGCACACCACGAACCCGAACCCGACCGCCAGGCCGGTGCCCAGCGACAGCTCTTCCCGGCGCGAGGTCAGGAACTGGCTATACGTCAGCGTGATCAGCGCGGCGAGCAGCAGCCAGGACGGGGCGAGGTGGATCGGGACGCCGAGCAGCCGACCCAGCGGGATCCCGGAGCCGCGCTCAGGCGGCCGGGTCCGGGCAGCCGACGACGCCGGCGCGGGTGCCGAGCGGTAGTCGTCCATTGCCCATGATGCTACGGGTAGTCCGCGCCGGGACGCCGGTCCGTGAAACTGTCGTACCCGTGGCCTAACCTTCCACGCATGACGGAGACCATCACCACACTGCCTACGTTGTCGCCGTCGCGCGCCGCCGACTTCAAGACGTGCCCTCTGCTGTACCGGTTCCGCAGCATCGACCGCCTGCCAGAGCGCCCGACGCCCGACCAGATGCGCGGCACCCTCGTGCACGCGGTGCTCGAGGCACTGTTCGAGGAGCCGACCGGCACCCGCACCCCCGAGCGTGCCGCCGCGCTCGTCGCACCGCAGTGGCAGCGCCTCGTGGAGACCGAGGAGGGCCTCGCCGACCTGTTCGCCGACACGGAGGCGTTCCTGGAGTCAAGCCGCGAGCTGCTCGGCGGCTACTTCGCCGTCGAGGACCCCAACCGGCTCGAGCCCGCGGAGCGGGAGGCGTTCGTCCAGGCCGAGGTCGACGGCAAGCTCGTCATCCGTGGCTACATCGACCGGCTCGACGTCTCCCCCGCCGGCGACCTCCGGGTCGTGGACTACAAGACCGGCGGCGCGCCCCGCGAGGCGTTCGAGGCGCGGGCCATGTTCCAGCTGAAGTTCTACGCCCTGGTGCTGTGGCGGACCCGCGGCGTCGTGCCCCGGGTGTTGCGGCTGATGTATCTGAAGGATCGTGAGGTCTGCGACTTCTCGCCGGACGCGGAGGAGCTGGAGCGGTTCGAGCGGACGCTGCTGGCGCTGTGGCAGGCGATCGAGCGGGCGACCGCGGAGCGGGACTTCCGGGCGCAGCCGAGCCGGCTGTGCGGGTGGTGCGCGCATCAGGCGCTGTGCCCGGCGTTCGGGGGGACGCCGCCGCCGTATCCGGAGCGGGTGGCGGTGCCTCCTGTGCCGCTGTCCACGGAGGCGGAGCCGGCGACGGGGCGCGACGAGTAACGCCCGGGGTCGGCGCGCGCTGGTTGGTTGCGGTGCGCGGAGGGGGTCCGACCAGTCGTTCAAGTGTTCAGGTTCGCGGCGGGGGGCTTCGCGGTCTTCCCGCCTGGCCACTGTCGCGGGCGGGCGACAGGGTTGCGTGGTCACCGTGACTGCTTCCTGTCCGCGTCGTTTGGTGGTGCCGCACCGTCGGCGGCTTCAGAACTTTGGACAAAACGCCCAGGTCGGGGCACGGCGCGGCCTGGGCCCCGATTGAACGATCCTGTGCGCTTGAGCGTGGGTGGGAGATCGCCGTTCGGGGGCGTTGGTTGCGGTTCGCGTAGGATTCCGACCAGACCTTCAAATATTCACGTTCGCGCAAGGGGACTTCGGGGTTTCCGCCCGGCCGCTGGCGCGTCCGTGCGACAGGGTGGCGTGGTTCCGGTCCGTGCCGTCTTGCGGTGATGCCAAGCCAGGTCCGCACTCGCATGGTCCAGCACCGTCGAGGTCATCATTCGGTGGTTCCAGACCGTCGCTGGCTCAAGAATTCCGGACAAATCACCCAAGTTGGGGGCGCAGGCAAGCCAGCACCCCGACCTTTCGATCGTGCACTCTTGATCCGGTAGACCTTGTGCACCCCTGGGTGCACAAGGTCTACCGGATCATGAGAAGTGCGCTGGTACCGGTCAGTCCAGTGATCGATGGTTTTCGATTTTTGACTGAAGACGGTGTTGTAGCACCGAATGATGACCTCGACGGGCCTGGATCATGTGAGTTCGGACCTGGCTTGGGATCACCGCAACGACGGCACGGACCGGGACCACGCAACCCTGTCGCACGGCCGAAGGCCGGGCGGTGCCATCAAGTCCCCGCAACGTCTGGGCGAATATTTGAAGGTCTGGACAACCAGTAACAGCGAGCCCCAACCACGGTCCGCCAGGAGGACGGGCCTCATCCTCAAGCATGAGGCGGACTCGGACGCGGCGACGAATCCGAAGGGCCCGGCAGCCGATAGCGTACGAAGAGTGCTGAAGCGCGTGCTGAGCCGCCGAGCGGACCCGTTGGTACAGGACATCGCCCTCGCGATAGTGCTCGCCGTGTTCAGTGGGATCGCGACCACGGTCGCGCAGGACGAGTTCGGCACCAGGAACCTGACGCTGCAGCTGATCTTCGACACGGTCGGGCTGACCGCGGTGGCGGTGCGGCGAAAGTGGCTGTGGGTGGCGGTGTGGTTCACCGCGGCGCACACCGTGGTGCCGTTCCTCGGCACGTTCCCGCTGGCCAACGGCGGGTTCGCGGTCATCGTCGTGACCTACACGGCCGCGGCGTACCTGCCGTTGCGGTCGGCGGTGGTGGCGGGGTTGCTGATCTGGGTGCCGGGGATGGCCCTCGCGACGGTGATGGGGCGCACCGAGGACGAGCCGTTCGTGCTGGAGCCACGGATCTTCCTGCTGTTCAACGCGATGAGCGCCCTGGTGTGCTTCACGGTGGGGCGGATGATGGCGACGCGGCGGGCCTACGTGGCGGCGCTGGAGGACCGGGCCAGGACCGCGGAGACAAGCCAGCGGGCGTTGACGGAGCAGGCGGTGGCCGACGAGCGCCGGCGGATCGCGCGGGAGCTGCACGACGTCGTCGCGCACCACGTGAGCGTGATGGGGGTCCTGGCGACCGGGTCGCGGCGGATGCTGCAACGGGACCCGCGGGCGGCCGACGAGGCCTTGGCGACGATCGAGGAGACGGGGCGCACGGCGTTACGGGAGATGCGGCGGTTGCTGACGGTGCTGCGCACGGAAGCCGAGCCGGCCGGTGAGCTCGCGCCACAGCCGGGGCTGGCGGGGGTGGAGGGGCTCGTCGAGCAGATGCGCGAGGCGGGGCTGCAGGCCGTGCTCAAGGTCGAGGGGGTGCCGGGGCCGCTGGACTCGGGCATCGCGTTGACGATCTACCGGATCGTGCAGGAGGCGCTGACGAACGCGTTGAAGCACGCCGGCGCGGCGACGGTCGAGGTCAGGATGGTGTTCAGCCGGCAGGACGTGGTCGTCGAGGTGTGCGACACGGGGCGCGGGCCGCAGCTGGGGACGGCCGCGATCGGGCACGGGCTGCTCGGCATGCGGGAGCGCGTGATGCTGTACGGGGGGACACTGCGCACCGGTCCACGGCCCGGCGGCGGCTACCGTGTGCACGCGAGGATCCCGATAGAACAGCACGTCGACAGCGTGGAAAGGCAGCCAGCTTGAACCCGAGGCCGATCCGGCTCCTGCTCGTGGACGACCAGCCGCTGCTGCGCACCGGGTTCCGGATGGTGCTCGGCGGCGAGACGGACCTCGACATCGTGGCCGAGGCGGGTGACGGGGTCGAGGCGGTCGAGCTGGCCCGGCGCCTGCTGCCCGACGTGGTGCTGATGGACATCCGGATGCCGCGGATGGACGGGGTCGCCGCGACCCGGGCGATCGTCGAGGCGAAACTGCCGGTCAGGGTGCTGATCCTGACCACGTTCGACCTGGACGAATACGTGGTGGGCGCGCTGCGGGCCGGCGCGAGCGGGTTCCTGGCGAAGGACGTGCCCGCCGACGACCTGGTCACCGCGATCCGGACGGTGGCGGCCGGCGAGGCGGTGGTGGCACCGCGGATCCTCAAGCGGCTGCTGGACAAGTTCGCCGACGCGCTGCCGGACCCGGACGCGGCGCCGCCGCGGGACCTGCGGGTGCTGACGGACCGGGAGCGGGAGGTGCTCGTCCATCTGGCGCGGGGGCTGTCCAACTCGGAGATCGCCAAGGCGCTGTCGGTGAGCGAGACGACGGTGAAGACGCACGTGGGGCACGTGTTGACGAAGCTCGGTCTCCGCGACCGCGTGCAGGCCGTCGTCCTTGCGTACGAGACGGGTCTGGTCCGCCCGGGCTCATAGCCGTCCTCCCCAAGAAGTAGTCCCGACCGGCACCCCGGGAGGACGGCACGGCCGAGATCACCCCGTAGCGTGAGGACATTCACGAAACCAGAGGGGGATCGAGCGTGACCACGACAGTCACGACCGGGCAGGCGGTCGCCGCCCGCGCGGTGGACGTGTGGAAGGTGTACGGCAGCGGCGAGGCCCAGGTCATCGCGCTGCACGGGGTGAGCGTCGAGCTGGAGCGCGGGCAGTTCACCGCGATCATGGGCCCGTCGGGGTCCGGCAAGTCGACGTTGATGCACACGCTCGCCGGGCTCGACTCGGTGACGCGCGGTGAGATCTTCATCGGTGACACCCGGTTGACGGGGATGTCCGACGGGGACCTGACGAACCTGCGCAGGACCAAGGTCGGGTTCATCTTCCAGCAGTTCAACCTGCTGCCGACGCTGACGGCGGAGGAGAACATCCTGCTGCCGCTGTCGATCGCCGGCCGCAAGGCGGACCCGAAGTGGTATGAGACGGTGATCGACACGGTGGGGCTGCGGGACCGGCTCAAGCACCGGCCGAGCCAACTGTCCGGCGGCCAGCAGCAGCGGGTCGCGTGCGCGCGGGCCCTGGTGTCGCGGCCCGAGGTCATCTTCGCCGACGAGCCGACGGGCAACCTCGACTCGCGGTCGGGGGCGGAGGTGCTGTCGTTCCTGCGCAACTCGGTGCGGGAATACGGGCAGACGATCGTCATGGTGACCCACGACCCGAACGCGGCCTCATATGCGGACCGGGTCATCTTCCTCGCCGACGGCCGGGTCGTCGACGAGCTGCTGGCGCCGTCCGCGGACGCGGTGCTGGACAAGCTCAAGGGCTTGGACGCCAAGGTCGAGAGCGCCGCTGACGCGTCGCAGGCGGGCTGAGCCGTGCTGCGCGCAACGCTCAAGAGTCTGCTGGCGCGCAAGCTCCGGCTGATCCTGTCGGCCCTGGCGGTCGTGCTGTCGGTCATGTTCATCGCCAGTTCGCTGGTGCTGACCGACACGCTGGGGCGCACGTTCGACAACATCTTCGCCGACATCTACACCAACACCGACGTGCAGGTCACCACCAAGGCCGACGTCGAGGCGCAGGGCGGCGGCCCGGCCCAGTCGCTGAAGCCGCTGACGGCCTCGGACGTGGACAAGGTCGCGAAGGTCGACGGTGTGAAGTCGGCGAAGGGGCAGGTCTTCCTGACCGGGGCCCGGGCCGTCGGCAAGAACGGCAAGATCGTGGCGAGCGGGTCCGGGCAGTTCGGCGGCAACTGGGGCGGCGAGGACGAGCTGACGAAGCTCATCGCCGGCAAGGGGCCGTCGGCGGACGACGAGGTGGTCATCAACAACGGCCTCGCCCTCACGGGCAAGTTCGCCGTCGGTGACCCGATCGACGTCATCACCCGCACCCAGCCGCGCAAGACGTTCAAGATCTCCGGCATCATGCAGTACAGCGGCGGCCGGGACTCGATGGCGGGTGAGACCGCGGTGCTGTTCACCGAGTCCACCGCGCAGGAGCTCATGCTCGGTGAGAAGGGCGCGTTCAACCTCATCGACGTGAAGTCCGACAGCGGCGTCTCGGACGCCAAGGTCCGCGACAACGTCAAGGCGGCGCTCGGCGACGGGTTTGTCGTGCAGACGGGCGAGGACCTGTCCGAGGAGTCCAGCAAGGCACTGCGGGGCCTGCTGGACTACGTCAACTACTTCCTGCTCGGCTTCGGCACGATCGCGCTGCTGGTCGGCATCTTCCTGATCCTCAACACGTTCTCGATCATCGTGTCGCAGCGGACCCAGGAGCTGGCGCTGCTGCGGGCGATGGGCGCGGGCCGGGGGCAGGTCATCCAGTCGGTGCTGATCGAGGCGCTGATCATCGGGGTGGCCGGGTCGCTGCTGGGCTTCCTCGTCGGGCTCGGGCTCGGCTCCGCGGGGGCGGCGTTCTTCGCCTCGGCTGCCGACATGGACTCCGCCGGGGTGGGCTTCCCGCTCACCGCGATCATCGTGTCGTTCACGGTCGGCATCCTGGTCACCATGATCTCGGCGGTCGTGCCGGCGATCAAGGCGGCCCGGGTCGCGCCGATCGCGGCGATGCGGGACGCGGCGGCGACCGACCGGCCGCTGACCGGGATCACGATCGTCGGCGGGATCGTCACCGCGCTCGGCGGCGGCTCCCTGGCGTGGGGGCTGGCCGGGGCCGGCGACGCAACGCTGCTGCTGGTGTTCGGCGGCGTGCTGCTGATCATCATCGGGGTGACGCTGCTCGCCCCGCTGCTGAGCAAGCCCCTCGTCGGGGCGCTCGGGTCGATCTTCTCCTGGACGATCCCGGGCAAGCTCGGCAAGCGCAACTCCTCGCGCAACCCGCGCCGCACCGCGATCACGGCCGGCGCGGTCATGATCGGCATCGCGATCATCACGATGATCAGCACGGTGCTCACGTCGCTGTCGACGGCGCTCGGCGAGACGGTGGAGAAGGACCTGCAGGCCGACCTGGTCGTCATGGGCCAGCAGACGTCCGACGTGCCGCCGACCATCCAGCTCGACGAGCTGCGTGCGATCAGAGGGCTGCCGCAGACGCAGACCGTCGCCGCGCTGACCTACGACGGCGTGGAGTGGAACGGCAAGCAGGAGTTCGTCGCGGCCTTCGACGACATGGCGGCGGCCACCACGGTGCTGAAGCTGAAGGCCGCGCAGGGGCGCGTCGACCGGCTCGGCAGCGGCGAGTTCATCACGGACGAGAAGACGGCCAAGGACCGCAAGTGGAAGCTGGGCGACAGCTTCCAGGTGGCGTTCAGCAAGGGCGGCTCGAAGACGCTGACACTGGTCGGCATCACCCAGACCAACGCCGCCACCAGCGGGATCACCATCTCCAACACCGACGCGCAGGCAGGGTTCGCGTTCCCGCAGCCGATCCAGGCGTTCATCGAGGTGAAGAGCGGCGTCAACGTCAACGACGCCAAGGCCGCGGTCGACGGGGTGATCAAGAACAACCCCGAGGTCGACGTCCTCACGAAGAAGGAGTACGCCGGCAACAGCCAGCAGGTCTTCGACGCGATCCTGATCATCGTGCAGATCCTGCTGACGGCCGCCCTGGCGATCTCGGTCCTGGGGGTCATCAACACGCTGCTGCTGTCGGTGATCGAGCGGACGCGGGAGCTGGGCATGCTGCGGGCGATCGGCCTGCGGCGCGGCCAGACCTGGCTGATGGTGACCATCGAGTCGGTGGTGATCACGGTGTTCGGCACGGTGCTCGGCCTCGCGGTCGGTGCCGGGCTCGGCTCGGCGATCGTCACCGCGTTGAAGCGGGTGGTCGGGTTCGGGGCGGTCACGATGCCGTGGGGCACGATGGTGTTCTACGTTATCGGTGCCGTGATCATCGGCGTCGTCGCCGGCATCATCCCGGCGGTCCGGGCGGCCAGGCTCAACGTGCTCAACGCCATCGCGTACGAATAGGCACCAGCACTGCCAAAAGCCGGTCGGGGGTCTCCCCCGACCGGCTTTCCGCTTTTCCGGGCCCTTTTCTGTGAAGGCTGAGAAAGGCGGGCTAGGGGATGACCCTGATATCCACTCCGGGCCATTCCCCGGCGAAATACCCGTGGTCAGCTCGCCCTGCGGGCGGACGAGACGAGCACGACGTGCCCCGAGGATGAAGGCACACCATTCACCAGGGGGAATCATGACTGCATCGGTTGCGACACGCACCGAGGTGGCCGCGAAGGCGGTCGACGTCTGGAAGGTCTACGGCACGGGCGAGGCGCAGGTCCACGCGCTCGGCGGCGTGTCGGTGGAGCTCGAGAAGGGCCGCTTCACCGCGATCATGGGCCCGTCGGGCTCCGGTAAGTCGACGCTCATGCACTGCCTCGCGGGCCTGGACGCCGTGTCGCGCGGTGAGGTCTACATCGGCGACTCGAAGATCACCGGCCTGTCGGACCGGGGGCTGACGAACCTGCGCCGCACCAAGGTCGGGTTCATCTTCCAGCAGTTCAACCTGCTGCCGACGCTGACCGCCGAGGAGAACATCCTGCTGCCGCTGTCGATCTCGGGCCGGAAGCCGGACGCTGCCTGGTTCGACACGGTCATCGAGACCGTGGGGCTGCGGGACCGGCTCAAGCACCGGCCGAGCCAGCTGTCCGGCGGCCAGCAGCAGCGGGTCGCGTGCGCGCGGGCCCTCGTGTCGCGGCCCGAGGTCATCTTCGCCGACGAGCCGACCGGCAACCTCGACTCGCGCTCCGGCGCGGAGGTGCTGTCGTTCCTGCGCAACTCGGTGCGCGACTTCGGCCAGACGATCGTCATGGTCACCCACGACCCGAACGCGGCGTCGTACGCGGACCGGGTCATCTTCCTCGCCGACGGGCACATCGTCGACGAGCTGCACGCGCCGACCGCCGACGCCGTGCTCGACCGCCTCAAGCGCCTCGACAAGGCGGTCTGACGATGCTGCGCGCCACCCTCAAGAGCCTGCTGTCACGCAAGCTGCGGCTGGTCCTGTCGGGCCTGGCAGTGGTGCTGGGCGTGATGTTCGTGTCGGGGGCGTTCGTGCTCACCGACACCATGGGCCGCTCCTTCGACAGCCTGTTCTCGTCCGTGTACCAGGGCATCGACGTCAACGTCACGCAGAAGCCGAAGGTCGGCGACGAGGACTTCGGCCCGTCGCAGCAGGGCAACATCCCGGCCGCGACCCTCGACAAGGTCCGCGCGGTGCCGGGCGTCGCGAGCGTCACCGGCGACGCGACCACCGACGGCGCCCGGGTCATCGGCAAGAACGGCAAGGTCGTCACCACGTTCGGCCCGCCGCGGCTCGGCGGCAACTGGGTCGGCACGTCGGACCTGCTGCAGCTGCGCGAGGGCCGCGCGCCGGCCGCCGACAACGAGATCGTCGTCAACGTGACCACGGCCAAGAGCGCCGGCGGGCTCAAGGTCGGTGACGACGTCGGTGTCCTCACCCTCCAGCCGGGCAAGAAGGTCTTCAAGCTCGTCGGCATCTTCGGCTACAGCGGCGACCGCGACTCCCTCGGCGGGTCCCTGGAGGTCCTGTTCACCACGCCGGTCGCGCAGGAGCTGATGCTCGGCGAGAAGGACGTGTTCAGCGGGATCAACGTGACGGCCGCCGCGGGCGTGACGAACGAGAAGCTCCGCGACGACGTCGCCGCCGCGCTGGGTGCCGACTTCCAGGTCAAGACCGGCAAGCAGCTGACGGACGAGACGACCAAGGAGTTCCGGGAAGGCCTCGCGTTCTTCAACAACGTCCTCATCGGGTTCGCCGGTGTCGCGCTGTTCGTCGGCACCTTCCTCATCCTCAACACGTTCTCGATCATCGTCGCGCAGCGGACCCGTGAGCTGGCGCTGATGCGGGCCCTCGGCGGCAGCCGCGGGCAGACGCTCGGCTCGGTCATCATCGAGGCCGTCGCGATCGGTCTCATCGCCTCGGTCCTCGGCCTGGCCGCCGGCATCGGCGTCGGTGTCCTGCTCGCCTGGGTGTTCGGCAACGTCAGCGGCGTCGCCCTCGCCAGCGTCGGCGTCCCCGCCGCCGCGGTGATCAGCGCGTTCGTGGTCGGCCTGCTGGTGACGGTCGTCGCCGCGGTCCTGCCGGCGCTGCGGGCCTCCCGGATCCCGCCGATCGCGGCGCTGCAGGAGGTCTCCACCCCGGACCGGCCGCTCACCAAGCTCACCGTCAGCGGCGCGCTCATCGGCGCGGCCGGCGGCACGATGCTCGGCCTCGGCCTGGCCGGTCAGGGCGACAACACGCTGTGGCTGATCCTCGGCGGCGTCCTGATCAGCTTCATCGGGGTCGCGCTGCTCACGCCGCTGCTGGCCCGCCCGGTCGTGTCGCTGCTCGGCCGGTTGTTCTCCTGGTCGGTGCCGGGCAAGCTGGGCCGGCTCAACTCGGGCCGCAACCCGCGGCGCACCGCGATCACCGCGGCCGCGCTGATGGTCGGCCTGGCCCTGATCACCGGCGTCAACGTCATCCTCGCCTCGGCGAAGCAGAGCCTGTCCTCGCAGGCCTCGACCCAGGTCACCGTCGACCTGATCATCTCCGGCGACGGCGACGACAACGGGCCGGCGAAGTTCGACCCGGCCGTGATGACCGCCGCGGCGAAGCTGCCTGGCGTGTCCAGCACCGCCAGCGAGTACTGGGACTTCGCCCAGGTCGACGGGCACGGCACGGGCATCTCCGCGACGCCCGACATGGCCGCCTACGCGAGCATGTTCAAGCTCACGGCGACCGAGGGGACCCTGCAGTGGACCGGCCCGGACCAGGCCGTCATCGACACCGAGAACGCGAAGAAGCGCAACCTCACGCTCGGCTCGACGATGACCATGCAGTTCACCCGCGGCGAGCCGCACCAGGTGAAGATCGTCGGTCTGTACCAACACAGCGACGTCATCGGCGGCACCATCGTCTCCGGTGACGTGGTGAAGGACTACCGCTCCGCGCAGCCGTCCTGGGGCTTCCTCCGGGTCAGCGACGGCGCGTCGGTCGACGCGATCCAGAAGCAGGTCGACCAGCTCCTCGTCGACAACCCCGAGGTGTCGGTCGCGAACCGGGCCGAGTACGTCGACGCGCAGGCCGCGCAGTTCGACCAGCTCCTCGTGATGATCCAGGTGCTTCTCGCGCTGGCGATCCTCATCGCGGTCCTCGGCATCGTCAACACCCTCGCCCTGTCGGTGCTGGAGCGGACCCGCGAGCTGGGGCTGCTCCGCGCGATCGGGATGCGCCGGGCGCAGACAATGCGGATGGTGACCGTCGAGGCGGTCGTCATCTCCACCTTCGGCGCGCTGCTCGGCCTCGCCGTCGGCACCGGCCTCGGCGCGGCGGTGGTGCGGGCGCTGAAGGACGAGGGCTTCACGAAGATGGCGTTCCCGTGGAGCCAGATGGCGACGTACCTGCTCCTCGCGGCGCTGGTCGGGGTCATCGCGGCGGTCCTGCCGTCGATCCGGGCCTCCCGGGTCAACGTCCTGCAGGCGATCTCACACGACTGATTTCCCGCATCGCAAAGGGGGCGCTTCGGCGCCCCCTTTATGCAATGAGCTTTCTATGCAATGAGCTTCCGCAGATAGGCCACGTCGACGTCCAGCAGCGAGTCGACCAGCGTGACGCCGGTGGGGTCCAGGGCCACCTCGCACGGCACGGCGAGGACCGCGCAGCCGGCGGCGCGGGCGCTGAGGACGCCGTTGGGCGAGTCCTCCACGGCGACGCACTGCGCCGCGGTCGCCCCGACGAGCCGGGCGGCGGTCAGATACGGCATCGGGTGCGGCTTGGTCCGGTCGACCTCGTCCCCGGCGACGACCGCGTCGAAGTTGTCCGCGCCGATCGTCAGCAGCGCCACGTCGACCAGGTGCCGGTGCGTGGCGGTCACCAGCGCCAGGGGTACACCTTCCGAACGCAACGCGGCGAGCAGCTCCTTCGCGCCGGGACGCCACTCGATGCCGCCGTGGAACAACTCCTTGACCCTGGCCTCCAGCCACCCGACGCTCGCGTCGGTGCTGACGCTGGCGGGCAGGCCGAGGTCGGCGTGCAGCAGCCGCATCGAGTCGGTCATGTTGCTGCCCACCATCGCGTGCCTGGCCTGCGCGGACAGCACCCCGCCGTAGTGGGTGGCGAGCTCGGTCAGGCCGACCGACCAGACCTTCTCGCTGTCCACGAGGGTGCCGTCCATGTCGAAGAGCACGGCCGCGAGCCGGTCGTCAGAATCCACCTGACGGATCCTGCCCCGCACGCCCGGTTTCACGGCGCAGTCGTGCTCAACGTCACGGCCTCCAGGAACTCCCCGGGCGTCAGGCTGCCCGGCTTGCGGCCCTCCCGGACGGCACGCTGGACCAGCCGGCGGGCGGTCTCGTTGGCCGGGGTCGGCACCCCGTGCAGCCGGCCGAGCAGCACGATCTCACCGTTGAGGTAGTCGGCCTCGACGGTGCCGGCGCCGCGCGCCAGGCTCTGCCACGACGACCCGCCGGCCCGGTTGATGCCGTGCGGCCACCGCATGATGTCGCCGCGGCGCTCCCGGTCCTCGGCCGCCGACGCGACGTCGATGCCGGCGCGGCGCAGCACCTCCTCGCCCTCGGCCTGCACGGGTCCGGCCGCCGCGTCGAGCCCGTCGACCCGCCCGCACAGCGCCTCGACCGCGTTGCCGAGGTTCAGCAGGAGTTTGCGGTACTTCCAGCGCATGATGTCCGCGCGCGGCTGCGACACGAACCCGGCCGTCTGCAGCTCCTGTGCGAGCCGCTCGGCGGTCGCGTCCCGGCCCGACGGATACCGGCCCAGGTCGAGGATGCCGGGGACCGGATCGCAGTGCTCGATGACGACGCCCGGCTCCAGATGGCTGGCCGGCAGGATGACGTGGACGCCGTACACATCGGCGAAGTGCCGCAGCGCCGCGCGCTCGTTGGCCACGCCGTTCTGCAGGCAGACGACCGGCCCCCGGAAGCCTTCGAGGGCGACCAGCGCGGCGCCGGTGTCCTGACCCTTCATCGCGAGCACCACGACGTCCTTGCCGGTGTCGGCGGGATGCTGGTACGCGTCGACCTTGACCACCGTGTCCCCGTCCGGCCGGCGCAGGGTCAGCCCGTCCTTCTGCATCGCCTCGAGGTGCGGGCCGCGGGCAACGACCGCCACGTCGAGCCCGGCGATCGCGAGCCGGGCCGCGACCACTCCCCCGACAGCGCCGGCACCGTAGATCATCCATCGCATCGGCCCATCGTATTTCGGGGTGGTTCTTCCCACGGGACGTGACATCAGGCATGACCGGCCGGGTGTCGGGTAGACGCCGCGGCACCATGCGATCCAGCATCCTGCTCGTCCCGCTCCTGCTGGCGCAGGCGCTCTGGCTCCTTGCGCCCGGCCTGCTCGCCGGGCTCCTGCTGGCCGGCCGCGACCGCATCCCGGCGCACCTCGTCGTGCCCGTCGCCGGCCTCGTCGGCTGCGTGAGCGGTTACGCCGTGTTGTGGGCGTTCTTCGGCGCGCACCGGCTCGGCAATGTCGCCGTCGCTGGGTTCGCCGCCGCGGCGCTGGTGTCGGCGGCCTGGATCGGGGTCCGCCCCACGCTGCGCGCCGCGCTGCTCCGGCTCGACGTCGCCGCGCCCCTCGGGCTGATGCTACTGCTGACCCTGGGCTACAGCGCGATCACGTTCTCCTGCACCGCCGGCCCCGGCGCCGGGTCGGTCAACGCCTTCTGCCACCTCAACGGGTTCACCGGCGACAACATCCTGCCGCAGATCTTCGCCGACAACATCCACCACGGCGACCCGCGCACGGTGACCTGGGACTGGCAGGGCAGCGACCGGCCACCGTTGCAGTCCGGGGTGCAGTTGCTGCAGGCGCCGCTGACCGAGTCGGCGTCGTGGCGGATCATCAGCTACGAGGTGCTGACCGTCCTGCTGCAGGCCATGTGGCTGCCGGCGCTGTGGGGGTTGTTCCGGGCGTTGAAGGTGTCGACCCACACGTTCGCGGTCGTCGCCGCCGGCTGCGCCTGCACCGGCCTGTTCTTCTTCAACTCCGTCTTCACCTGGCCGAAGCTGCTGCCGGCGGCGCTGGTCGTGCTCACCTGCGGCGTCTGGTTCTTCGACCGGCGCGAACCCCGGCCGAATCAGCCGAATCACTGGAGCTGGGCGATCGGCGGCCTCGCCGCGGGCGCCGCGATGGTCGCGCACAGCGGCGTCGTGTTCACCCTCGTGCCGATCGTCGTCGCGCTGCTGCTCCCCCGGCACCGGCCGGCGTGGACATCGCTCGGCGTCGCCGCGGTCGCCGCGCTGGTGATGTTCGCGCCGTGGCAGGCCTACCAGCGGCTGTACGACCCGCCCGGCGACCGGCTGCTGAAGATGCACCTCGCTGGCATCCCGAACCCCGACGAGCGGTCCCTCGGCGAGCTGCTGCGCAGCCAGTACGGCGGCACCGGCGGCACCGGGGCCCTCGCCAACAAGACGGCCAACCTCACCACCGTCCTCGGCGCGCAGCACGTGCAGTACCACCTCCTCGGCACGGGCCGCACCAGCGTCCTGCGCGACGAGGAGTTCCGCTACCTGAGCCTGTGCTTCGGCGTGTTCACCCTCGGCTGGCTCGTCCTGATCACCCGCCGCGGGCGCCAGCGGGTCCGCGAGGCGGCCGACCCGGACCGGTTACGCCTCGTCTTCGGCATCGCCGGCGCGTCCCTGCTGGTGTGGATCCTGGTCATGTACGGGCCGTCGACCACCCACCTGCACCAGGGCTCCTACGCGACGATGCTGCTGCTCTTCGCCGGCGGCGGGGTGCTGTTCAGCGTCCTGCCGAAGTGGGTCGTCCGCGTCGGTGTGACGCTGCAGGCGGCGTACTGGGCGCTGATCTGGGTCGCGGCAGTGTGGAAGGGACACCAGCTGCACTGGGGGTTCGTCGCAGTCAGCCTGGTGGCCTCGGCGGCGTTCGCGGCGGCCCTGTTCCGGCTGCGTCGCGGCTTCTGGCTGCGTCGCGGCGTCCGGCTGCGTCGCGGCGAGGTCTCCGCGGCCGTGTCCGCCCGTCCCGCGGTCGCCCCGGAGACCACCTCGGCGCCGTGACGCCCTTTGATCAATGAACTTCGCTATCGTGGCCCGATGATCGGGGTTCTGCTCGTGGTCGACGCGGCTGTCCTGTTCACGCTCGTCACGGTCACCGCCGTCATCGGCCGGGCCAACGCGGTCAGCGGGTGGCGGTTCACGCTGCTCGGCGGCGCCCTCGCCGGGCTCGCGGCCGCCGGCACATGGATGTTCGACCTGCCGCGGTGGGCGTACGTGGTCGCCGGCTTCGTGGTCGCGACAGCCGTGTTCCTCGGGCTCGGGGCGGACATGATCCGGCTGGCCCGGCTGCCCAGACCGGTGCCGCTCGGCACGACCATCGAGGAGTCACTGCGTGGGCTGGTCAATCCCGGGGGTGCCGAGCTCGAACGCCTCGCCGGCCTCCGGGACTGGGGCGTGCTGACCGACGACGAGTTCACCGAGCAGAAACGCCGCCTGCTGCACCGCCGCTGACGCCCGGCCCGGCGTCCGTTTCGCACTGAACACGTCCCGCACCTTTGAGACCTGGGTCGCCCGAAGGCCACGCCGCCATGATCGAAGGCGCTCCTCCCTCATCGGGGCCACGGTGCGCAGCTCGGCCGGCGTCCGTCGCGCTCCCCGGGACGACACAAGGTGATCTTGGAAACGACACCTCGGGCGCGGCCGGCAAGCCATCCGGCGGTCGCCCACGTAGGCTGGGACCGTGACCGAGTTCGACGGCCTGCCCGTGCTGCGCTCCCCTGTCGCGATTGCCGCGTTCGAAGGGTGGAACGACGCTGCCGACGCGTCGACCGCCGTCGTCGAGCATCTCGAACAGGAGTGGGGCGCCGAGCCCATCGCCGCGCTCGACCCCGAGGACTTCTACGACTTCCAGGTCAACCGCCCGACGGTGATGATGTCCGAGGGCGAGACCCGCCGCATCGAGTGGCCCACCACCCGCTTCTCGGTGGCCACCCCGCCCGACGCGGAGCGCGACATCGTCCTCATCCGCGGCATCGAGCCGAGCATGCGCTGGCGCACCTTCTGCGAGCAGGTCCTCGAGGTCTGCCACAGCCTCGAGGTGAGCCGGATCGTGCTGCTGGGCGCGCTGCTGGCGGACGTGCCGTACACCCGGCCGCTGCCGGTCAGCGGTTCCGCGCCGCGCGGGGCCGCCTCCACCGACGCCACCGAGCGCCTCGGCCTCACCCCGACCCGCTACGAGGGTCCGACCGGCATCGTCGGCGTCCTGCACGACGCCTGCGTGCGCGCCGACCTCGAGGCCGTCTCCTTCTGGGTGCACGTCCCCCACTACGCGAACAACCCGCCCTGCCCGAAGGCCACCCTCGCGCTGCTGCACCGCGTCGAGGAGGTCCTCGACCTGCCCGTCCCGACCGGCGACCTCGCCAAGGAGTCCTCGGAGTGGGAGGAGCGGCTCAAGCTGGCCGCCGAGCAGGACGCCGAGCTCGCCGAGTACGTCCGCGAGCTGGAGGAACGCTCCGGCGACGCCGGCCTGCAACCCCTGTCCGGCGACGAGATCGCGCAGGAGTTCGAGAAGTACCTCCGCCGCCGCGGCGGTCAGGCCGGCCCGTCCGCCACCGGCGCCTGGTAGCCACTGCCCGACTGATAGATCATCCGCATGGCTCCGGTCCGTCGTGGGCGCGATCCGCTGCTCCCGTCAGCCACCGGTCAGGCCGTGGACGGCCTTCCCTGCCACCTCCGCGGACAGTTGCGGCGGACGCGACCTGACGGCCGCGACAAGCCCCGCGGCCTGCCGGCCGGGCCGCAGCCGCGGCCCGGCCGTCCCGCCCACGACGCGACCTGACGGCCGCGGTGCGCTCCGCGCACAACCCGAGGCCCACGCCCCGCGGTCGCCACGGCGCTCCCCTCCGACCTCACACCCGGCCATCACACCTTGGCCGCAGTTCAGCGCTCGCCGCAGTTCAACAGTCGCCGCAGTTCAACAGTCGCCGCGGTTCAGTCAACAGTCGCCGCGGTTCAGTCGGCGATCGCCGCGGTTCAGTCGGCGATCGCCGCGTTTCAACGGTCGCCGCGGTGCGCCACGCGGCCCTTTCCCTTCGGAGCCGCCAAGCCACGGGAGCGCCCTCCGGCCCCGACCCGCGTGCAGTGATCGGCGTTTCGCGCAACCACCGCCCCACCCCGAGCACCGAGCCGCCCCTCCCCACTGATTCGATCTTGCACTCGTGATCAAAGGACAGCACTGGCCGTCCACACGGCCAGGACGCTCCTTCGATCATGAAGAAGATCCACTTCAGTGGCGGACAAGGTCACGCAAAATGCTGCCCTTCGGCATCGGTCCGATGTGCGGGGCTTGGTCGCGGCCGTCCGCGGCCGCGGGCTTGTTCACGACCGCAGGTCGTGTCTGCGCGACTGTCCGCGGAGATGGCAGGGCCAGGGCCAGCGGTAGCTGGGCCCCGGCCCGGTGTCTGACGGGAGCAGCGAACCGCGCCCACGACGGACCTGAGTCAGTCCATCCTTGAAACAGCCATCACACCTGGCGATACGTGGACAGGAACCGGCCGATGCGCCCGATCGCGTCCTCGAGGTCCGCCACGCGCGGGAGGGTCACGATGCGGAAATGGTCCGGATTGTGCCAGTTGAAGCCGGTCCCCTGCACGACCATCAGCTTCTCCTTGCGGAGCAGGTCGAGCGCGAACTGCAGGTCGTCCTTGATCGGGTGCACCTCGGGGTCGATGCGCGGGAACATGTACAGCGCGCCCTGCGGCTTCGTGCACGACACGCCCGGGATGTCGTTGAGCATCCGCCAGGCGGTGTCACGCTGGGCGAGCAGCCGGCCGCCGGGCAGGATCAGGTCGTTGATGCTCTGGTATCCACCGAGCGCGGTCTGCACGGCGTGCTGCGTCGGCACGTTGGGGCACAGTCGCATGTTGGCGAGGATGTCGAGGCCCTCGATGTAGCTGCTCGCGTGCTGCTTCGGACCCGACAGCACGAGCCAGCCGGTGCGGAAGCCGGCCACGCGGTATGCCTTCGACAGCCCGTTGAACGTCAGCGTGAACAGGTCCGGGGCGACGGCGGAGGTCGAGACGTGCTTCGTGTCGTCGTAGAGGATCTTGTCGTAGATCTCGTCGGAGAAGACCAGCAGGTTGTGACGGCGGGCCACCTCGGCGATCCGCTCGATCATCTCCCGTGAGTAGACGGCGCCCGTCGGGTTGTTGGGGTTGATGATGACGATCGCCTTGGTGCGCGGGGTGACCTTCGCGGCGATGTCGTCGACGTCGGGCATCCAGTCGTTGGTCTCGTCGCAGATGTAGTGCACGGCGCGGCCGCCGCAGAGGCTGACGGAGGCGGTCCACAGCGGGTAGTCCGGCGAGGGGATGAGCACCTCGTCGCCGTTGTCCAGCAGCGCCTGCAACGCCATGACGATGAGTTCGGAGACGCCGTTGCCGAGGTACACGTCCTCGATGTCGACGCCGTAGACCTGTTTCTGCTGGTAGTACTGCACGACGGCGCGCCTGGCCGACAGCAGGCCCTTGGAGTCACCGTAGCCGTGGGCTGACGGCAGGTTCAGGATGACGTCCTGGAGGATCTCCTCCGGCGCCTCGAAACCGAACGGCGCCGGGTTGCCGATGTTGAGCTTCAGGATGTGGTGGCCTTCGGCCTCCATCTGCTTGGCGGCGGCCATGACCGGTCCGCGGATGTCGTAACAGACGTTTGCCAGCTTCGCGGACTGAGTCACCTGCATGGAGTCACAGTACGAGCCTTTCTCCCATGCCTCAGTAGCCAGTTCCCATCATGTGGCGTTTCCACCGTGACGCCGATCCACTTGCGCAGAGCTTCCTAGGAGGCTAGGCTTTGCCCCATGACCATCAACCCTGGAGCCGCGGAGTTTCCGCACCGGCAGATCGCCGCGCAGCTCCGGGCCCGCATCCATCGTGGAGACTGGGCGCCCGGCGAGCGGTTGCCGTCGATCCCGTCCCTCGCCACCCAGTTCGGCGTCGCCAAGCAGACCGTCCAGCGGACCATCGACCAGCTGCGGATCGAAGGGCTGCTGATCACCCGTCCGGGTTCGGGGACGTTCGTCCGTGGCACGAAGCGCCGCATGAACCGGCTGTCCCGCGGGCGGTACGGTGCCGAGCGCGGCTACCACGCTGAGCTCGCCGCGCGGTATCGCCAGCACCTGATGCAGGTCGGTGTCATGCCCTGCCCCGCCGACGTCGCCGAAGGGTTCGGCATCGACGTCGGCGTGCCGCTGCTGGTCCGCCGGCACCTGGTGCGCACCGGCGACGCACCGGTCGAGGTCGGCGCCTCGTGGTTCCGCCCCGCCGACGTCCGCGGCACCTCGATCGAGCGACCGGACGTGTTCGACCGCCCGCTCTACCAGGAGGTCGAGGCCGAGCTGGGGCGCCGGTATACGAGCGCCAAGGACCAGGTCAGCGCCCGGTTACCGACCCGCGAGGAGGCCGAGCTGCTGCAGATCCGGCCCGACACGCCGGTGCTGGTGCTGCTGCACATCGCGTATGACGCCGAGCACCGGCCGATCGAGGTCGCCCAGGCCGCGTGGCCGGGGCCGATGACGTCGCTGACGGAGGAGTACAAGATCCCGGCCGTCCGGCCCGGCCTGCCCACCGACGAGCCTGACCTGGCGCTCGGCTAGCGGACGCCGACCCGCGGTTTCGACCCGTGAGCGCCCGCGAACTCGCGCTGCGCCTCGGCGCCTTCTGACCGGGTTGGTCCGTCACGCCCAGCGGCGCGGCATCGGACGATGCGTCGCGGACGACCCAGTCCAGGGCAGGCCCGGTCGACAACGGCCGACCGAAGAGGGCACCCCGATCGGGCGGCCCGGATGACCCGCGTCCAGAACGGGCCCGGTCGACAACGGCCGACCGAAGAGAGGCGCCCGGGTCGGGTCCGGGCGCGTCACGCGTATCCTCCGCTGACTGGCCGAGCAAGATCACCGGAGGTACGGGCGACATGGGCACCAGCTATCAGAACCTGATGGTGGTCGGGGATCTCGCTGCCGTCGTGTCGGCCCTGGAGGGCCTCGGCGCCGACGCGTGGGTGGTGCCCGCCGCGGCGGGTCGGGTCACGGTGCTGCCGCGCGAGGACGAGTACAGCTACGCCGACGCCGATGGGCTGGCACAGTCGCTCAGCGCGACGCTGCGCACGTCGGCGCTGAGCAATGTCGTCTTCGACTCGGACGTGGTGTCCATCAACGTGTACCGCAACGGGGACCTCGTCCATGAGTACGTTTCCGAGCGGGCGGCGCTGGTCGACTGGTTCATCAACGACGACGGCGCGCCGGGGTTCCGCCTCGACGGCGTCGAGTATCCGGGCGACGCGGAGTATCCGACCGGTCCCGGCGGTGCCGATCCCGACGTCTTCGCGCCGCTCGGTGTGGGCCCGGTGGACCTGGGCCGGCTCGGTGTCACGCTGCGCGGCGAGTTCGGCACCAGCGAGCGGATCTTCGCCGAGTTCCAGCACCGGTTGATCATGAAGGCGATGAACCTCGACCCGGCCGGGCTGACGACGGCCTTCCGGTGGGTCCGGCAGGAGGAACTGCTGGGAGCGGCACGGGTCAAGCCCGCCGACCAGGCACCTCGAGTGGCCGAGGGCTGGACGTTGGTCAAGGTGGCGTTGGTGACCGGGTTGCCGCTGGACGCGGACCAGGTCGCGGCCGGGCAGATCCTCGCCGACGCGCTGGCCGGCGGACCGTTGCGGCTGCGTGCGACCGTCGGCTGCGCCGGCGTGCTGCACGGCGCGGCCGGTGGTGCCGAGATCTTCAACGCCCAGCTGCGCATGCGGTCCCGCACGGCGGCGTACTACATCGAGCTTCAAGGAACCGGCGGCGACCAGGAGCAGATCCTGGACGCCGCCCGGCAGGCCTGGACCCTGGCCCTGCGTGGCCGGTTCCAGCTGGCCGCCAACCAGGGACCGGAGCTGATCAACCTGACCGAGGAGCAGTTCGACCTGGGCTTCAGCCGCGCCACCGACTACTGCTCGACGACGTGACACCGTGCCCACCGGGCCGGCCGCCGTGCGATCGGTCGGGACAGGAGGGGTAGCGGCAGGGCGCCCGGTCTGGTGAGTACGGACGCCGCCTGAGCTCCGAGCGGCCGGTGGACCGTGTCCAACCGTGCCGGCATGGCATGCCGCCGGCGGTTGGGCTGGCGTGCTGAGTATTCGCCCAGGTCAGGAACGCGCGGCACACTTGCCGGACGCCTGGTGGAAAAAGGTCCGCCGGGCGTGCAGCGTTCGGGTGGGCGGGGACCGTTCTATCCGCGGTGGAGGGAGCGGCCCTTGTGAAGGCAGAGGATCCGGACGGGTTCCGGGAGTTCGTTGCGTCGCGGATGGCGGCGCTGCGGAACCTGGCGTACGTCACATGCGGGGACTGGCACGCCGCGGAGGACGCGGTTGCCAACGCCCTGACGAAGCTGTATCCGCGCTGGGCGAAGCTGGACCGGCCCGACCTGTACGCGCAGACCATGGTGGTCCGGGCGGCGATCGACGAGACCCGCCGGCCATGGTGGCGGCGGGAGCGGGCGGCCGGGGACACGGTGCCCGACGTCGAGCAGGGCGACCACAGCGGCGTCGCGGACGAGCGGCTGACCGTGCGGAAGGCGCTGCAGGCGGTGCCGGTGCGGCAGCGGGCGGTGCTGGTGCTGCGCTACTACCTGGGCATGACGGCCGAGGAGGCCGGCGAGGTGCTCGGTATCCGGGCCCCGTCGGTCAGGAGCCAGACGACCAGGGGTCTGGCAAATCTCCGGGCGGCCCTCGCCGCCGGAGGCGTGATCTTGGAAGAACCATCCCACGAAGCACCGGCCGACAACGAACCGGCCGACGGTGAACCGTCTGAACTCGGAGAGTGGACCCATGCGCATGCAGGACCTGGTGGAGCTGGCGACGTCAGAGCCACCGCCGCTGCGGCACGACGCTGACCAGATCCTGGCGTCGGGACGGCGCTTCCGGCGCCGGCGGCGGGCCGCGACGGGTGCGGCCGCCGTGGTAGTGCTCGGGGTGATCGCCGCGGCCGTCGCGGTGCCGGCGCTCGGGCGGCAGGAGGACCCGGTGCAGCTGCCGCCGGCGGCGAGCGGGCCGGTGCCGGCGACGGCGGAGCCGTTCACGTTCACGTTCGGCGGGTACCGGGTCGGGAAGCTGCGGGTGGAGAAGCCGATCGACGTGTCGACGGCGTATCAGCTGGCCTCGGTGTACGCGGACGGGCTCACCACCAACGACCGGGCGGTCGACCCGAACCAGCCGGCGACGCCGAAGGCGGCGGACCTGTACGCGTACCTGACCGTGTACCGGGCCGGGGCGTACGACCCGTCGAAGCTCGCCGGGGCGCAGCAGGTGACCGTCGACGGGCGGCCGGGGCTCGAGGTCAACGACCAGGAGCACGGCTGGGCGGCCCGGCGGACGCTGGCCTGGCAGTACAACACGGACGCGTGGGCGGTGATCAACGCCAGTTCCGACGACGCGGCGTTCCCGTCGGCGAAGGACCTGCGCGACCTGGCTGCCGGGCTGCGCGGCAGCGCCCCGTCGGTGGCGAAGGTGCCGGTCACGCTGAGCTATGTGCCCGCCGGGTACCAGTTGAGCGAGGTCGCGATGCACGCCATGCCCGGGCTGAACGGGATCGCGTCCGCCCGTGACGGGGACTACGCGGGGCTGCTGTTCAGCAACCCGGGGCTGCCGACGACCGGGCTGAGCGAGCCGTACGGCGGCGCCGACGGCGATGACCCGCCCGGCAGCTTCCAGATCTTCGTGGTGCCGGCGGCGAATTCCAACCAGCCCGCGACGCCCGGGCTGAGCTGCGGCACCGGGTTCTGCAACCGGTGGGTCGACGGCGTGAACATCCAGGTCAGCAGCGGGGGCCGGCTGACCGACACGGAGATGAAGAAGATCCTCGATGGTGTCCGGCTCGGCGACGTGAAGGACGACCGCACCTGGACGGACGTGACCGCCGCAACCCCCTGACGGCGGCCGGCCCCTGACGGCGGCCGACGAAACGACGGCAGTCGACGAAATGACGGCCACCCACCGGATCCGGTGGGTGGCCGTCGTCGGAAGTCACACGACCGGGTCGGGGGCGACCTCCGGCGCCTTCGAAGCAGGGTGGGCGGTGTCGGCGCGCGGGTCGCCCTCGTCGGCGAAGTAGTCCGAGCGGCTGGTGTCATCCCCGCCGTCGGCGACCGACGTGGCCCGCAGGATCAGGGTGAGCAGCGCCGCGACGAGCAGGTTGACCGCGACCGCGACGAAGCCGACGTAGATCGTCTTCGTGGAGTCGAAGCCGAACTCCTTCAGCGGGAACGCGGAGCCGCCGAAGTGGGCGCGTTTCGTGGCGGCGTTGGGGATCTGGTACAGCATCCACATGCCGAGGCCCATGCCGGCGACCCAGCCGCCGATGAGCGCACCGCGGTGGAACCAGCGGGTGAACAGGCCCAGCGCGACCGCCGGCAGGGTCTGCAGGATGATGACGCCGCCGATGAGCTGCAGGTCGATGGAGAACTGCGGGTCGACGAAGACGACGAAGACCAGCGCGCCGACCTTGACCAGGAGCGAGGTCACCTTCGAGACGGTGGCCTCCTGGGAGGGGGTGGCGTCGCGGCGCAGGTATTCGCGGTACACGTTGCGGGTGAAGAGGTTCGCCGCGGCGATCGACATGATCGCGGCCGGCACGAGGGCGCCGATGCCGATCGCGGCGTAGGCGACGCCGGCGAACCAGTCGGGGAAGAGCTTGTCGAACAGCAGCGGGACGACGGTGTTGTTGTCGTTGGTGCCGTTCGGGTTCTTCAGCGGGGTGACGTTGGCGGCGATCGCGGCGTACCCCAGCAGGGCGATGAGGCCGAGCAGCAGCGAGTAGGCCGGCAGCGCCGACATGTTGCGCTTGATCACGTCGCGGTTCTTGCTCGCCAGGACGCCGGTGAGGCTGTGCGGGTAGAGGAACAGCGCCAGGGCGGATCCCAGGGCGAGGGTGATGTACTGCAGCTGGTTGTTGGCGTTGAGCAGGATGCCGTCCGTCGCGGCCGGCGACTTGTCGAACTTCGCGTCGGCGGCGTCGAAGATGGCGCCCCAGCCGCCGAGCTTGTAGGGCAGGTAGAACACCGCGACGAGGATGACGACGTAGATCAGGGTGTCCTTGACGAACGCGATGAGCGCCGGTGCGCGTAGCCCGCTGGAGTACGTGTACGCGGCGAGGATCGCGAACGCGATGATGATCGGCAGGTGCCGGGCGATGGCGCCGGAGCCGGTGACGCCCATCGTCTTGAGGACCGACTCGATGCCGACGAGCTGCAGCGCGATGTACGGCATCGTCGCCACGATGCCGGTGATCGCGACGAGCAGCGCGAGCGTCGGGGACTGGAACCGCGCCCGCACGAAGTCGGCCGGCGTGACGAACCCGTGCCGGTGCGAGACCGACCACATCCTCACCAGGACCAGGAACACGAGCGGGTAGATGATGACGGTGTACGGCACGGCGAAGAAGCCGGCCGCGCCGGCCGCGAAGAGCAGGGCGGGCACGGCGACGAAGGTGTACGCGGTGTACAGGTCGCCGCCGATGAGGAACCAGGTGATCCAGCCGCCGAAGTTGCGGCCGCCGAGTCCCCACTCGTCGAGGTGGTTGAGGTTGTCGGGGCGGCGCCACCGGGCGGCGACGAACCCGACGGCGCTGACGCCGAGGAACAGGATGACGAAGATCGCGATCTCGAGCTGATGGTCACGCCACATCGCCGGTCACCGCCGCTTCGTCATCTGGTAGACGAGCGTCGTGGTGCCGACGCCGACGGCGATGATGGCCAGCTGCATCCAGTAGAACCGTGGGAACCCCAGCAGCCTGGGGCTGTCGGCGTTGTACCAGACGGTGACCAGCGGCAGGACGATCGGTATGAACAGCAGCCAGTTCCACGGGCTTTTGTCCGCGGCCCGGGGGGTGTCGGGCCTTTCGGGACCGGTCACGGCAGACCTCCTTCACGGGGGTGTGCGGGCCTGGCGGGCGGCCCGGCAGATCGACGTAACCTGATCAAAGTCCCGGCCGCTGACCGGCGGGGGCACGGATCGGCGAACGGTCGGTTCCGCGCGCCGGACGGTGTCCTACGTCACACCCGAGGGCCACCAACCCGGCGTCCCGCGTCACCCGCGAGGGCCGTCAAACTCGGCGTCCCGCGTCATACGCGAGGGCCCGCCAGTTCGGCGTTGCCGCCGGTGAGGATCACCGCGACCTTCGACCCCATCAGGTCGGGCCGGGCCAGGACCGCGGCGAGCGCCGCCGCGCCGGCGCCCTCCGCCTGGGTGTGCGCGGCCGTGGCGAGGACGCCCCGCGCGGCGTCGATGGCGTCGTCGTCGACGAGGACGAAGTCGGCGAGCCGGTCCCGCAGCAGCGACTGCGGCAGGTCGAACCCGCGGCCGGTGGCGAGGCCGTCGACCCGGGTGTGGTTGTCCCGGCGGACGCAGGCGCCGGCCCGCCACGAGTCGTGCGCGGCGGGTGCGGCGGTGGACTGCACGCCGATCACCCGGCAGCCGGGCGCGACGGCCGCGGCGACCAGGCAGGCCGCGGCGGCGCCGGTGCCGCTGCCGACCGGCACGACGACCGTGTCCAGGTCCGGGTGCCGCTCGAACAGCTCCAGGTATGCGGTGCCGACCCCGGCGATGACGGCGGGCTCGTCACCGGGGCTGATCAGCCGGCCGTCGAGGGTCGCCGCGAACGCTTCGGCCTCGGACATGTCCCTGCCGTGCAACGTCACGGTGGCGCCGAGGGCCCGCACCGCGTGGACCTTGAACTCGGCGGCGCCGGCCGGCATCACGATGTGCGCGGGGAGCCCGAAGGTCCGGGCCGCGTACGCGACGGACCGGGCGTGATTGCCGGTCGAGTAGGTGACGACGGGCTGCCGGTCGAGGCCGGACAGGAGGTTCAGCGCACCGCGGACCTTGAACGCCCCGGTCGGCTGGGCGTTCTCGTGCTTGACCACGACGCTGCGGCCCGCGGCCTCGTCCAGCAGCGGGTAGGACCAGGAGGGCGTGGCCGGCAGGTGCGCGTCGAGCAGGCGGCGCGCACGCAGGACATCGTTGAGGGTGAGCATGTGATCAGCCTGCTCCCCGTACCATATATAAATCCAATGCCTGATTTCTTGGAAAACCATAGGTGGCGTCGATGCTTGACCTGACGCGGCTGCGGGTGCTGCTGGCCGTCGCCCGGCACGGGTCGGTCACCGCGGCGGCCGAAGCGCTGCACTACGCACAGCCGTCGGTCAGCCACCACCTCGCCCGGCTCGAGGCGGAGACGGGCGCGCGGCTGGTGCAGCGGGTCGGCCGCGGTGTGCGCCTCACCCCCGCCGGGCTGCTGCTCGCGGAGCGCGCGGAGGAGATCCTCGGGCGGCTCGACGCGGCCGAGGCGGAGCTGTCGTCGCTGAGCGGCCTGACGGCCGGGCGGGTGCGCCTCGCCGCGTTCCCGTCGGCGCTGGGGTCGTTCGTGCCGCTCGCCGCGGCCCGGTTCGCCGCGACCCATCCGGGCGTCGCGCTGAGCCTGGTGGAGGCCGAGCCGCCGGAGGCGCTGCGGCTGCTCAAGGCCGGCGACGTCGACCTGGCCGTGATCTTCTCGTTCGACGAGCCGGCCGCGGACGAGGGGGTGCGGCTGACGCCGCTGTTCGACGAGCCGTTGCACCTGGTCACCGGGCCCGCCGAGACCCGGGACCTGGCGGGGCTGGCCGGGGAGCGCTGGATCGGTGGCTGCGAACGGTGCCGCACCAGCCTGGTCCGCCGGTGTGCGGCGGCCGGTTTCGCGCCGGAGATCGCGTTCACGACCGACGACTACGTCGCCGTGCAGGCCCTGGTCGCGGCCGGCCTCGGGGTCACGATCCTGCCGGACCTGGCGCTGCGTGCGCATCGTTCGGCAGGTGTACGGACCGTGCCCCTCCCCGACGGTGCCCGGCACGTGAGCGCGGCGCTGTACGGTGCCCCGCCCGATCCGCCGGGCCCGGCCGCGCTACTGGAGGCCCTCCGCGCCGTCTAGACCGTAGGTGCCGACCGGGGCGGCGCCGGTGGTCGCGTACTCCAGCAGGAGCAGCCCCGTCGGCGTGACCTCGTGGTGGGTGAGGCGCATCCCGGTGCTCTCGGCCGGGTGCGTGAGCAGCCGACGGCCGGACCCGATCACGACCGGGGCGACGACCAGCCGCAGCGTGTCGACGAGGCCCGCCGACAGCAGCGCGCCGCCGAGCCGGGCGCTGCCGTGGATCTGCAGTTCGCGGCCGGGCCGCATCTTGAGCTGCTTCTCGAGCTCGGTGATCGCTGTTGTGGGGCCGCCCCGCAGCACCGTCACGGGCTCCCAGGCCGGGTCGCGCAGCGTGTTCGACACGACGTACTTGGGCAGCGAGTTCATCCGCTCGGTGAACGGGTCGTCCGGATCGGTGATCTTCGGCCAGTCCCGGGCGAAGGCCTCGTAGGTGCGCCGGCCGAGCAGGAGCCCGTCGGCGTGGCCGAGCCAGTCGGAGGCCTGCTCGATGAACCGCGCGTCGATGTGCGGCACGAGCCAGCCGCCGCCGGTGAAGCCGTCGCTGGTGTCCTCGTCCGGCGAGCCGGGGCCCTGGCAGACGCCGTCCAGCGAGACGAACTGCATGAGTGTGATCTTCATGATCCACCTTCCGTCAGCTGCGCGAGTTGTTCGGTGACCGTGCCCCAGCCGTCGATGAAGCCCAGCGTCTCGTGGCGCTTCTTCGCCGCGGGGTCGCCGTGCCGGACGACGATGCGGTAGTCGGTGCCGTCCGGGTGGTCGCCGAACGAGATCTCGGCGGTCATGGCCACCGGGTCGGGACTGGTGGGGCGCCACGCGCTGTCGACCGCGTTGGTGAACACGATCCGGCTGAGGTCCTCCACGACGATGAAGCAGGCGTCGACGTGCGGACCGTAATGGACGCCGTCCTCGCTGAGCCGGGTCACGAACCCGCCGCCGGGGCGCACGTCGAGCCGCTCGACGCGGGACCGGGCGGGTGCCGGCACCCACCACCGCGCGAGGCGCTCCGGGTCGGTCCACGCGCGCCACAGCGTCGAGCGGGGGGCCCGGATGATCCGGGTCAGGGCGAGGTCAAGGTCGGGGTTCACGGCTGATCCTCCATCGTGCCGGTCGTGGGGTCGGTGACGAACCGTTCGAGCCGGTCGGTGCGCTCCTGCCAGATCCCGCGCTGCTCGGCGAGCCAGTCGTCGAGCAGGGCGAGGCGCTCCCGGTTGAGCGTGCAGGTGCGCACCCGGCCGGACTTGGCGGTGCGGATCAGGCCGCTGCCTTCGAGGGTCCGCACGTGCTTCATGAACGAGGGCAGTGCCATCGGGAACTCGCGGGCGAGGTCGCCGACGCTTGCGGGCCCACGCCCGAGGCGGCGGATCACGGCCCGCCGCGTCTGATCGGCGAGGGCGACGAACACCTCGTCGAGCTGGGCCGAATACTGAGCCATGCGGCTAAGTATTCGCTCCTGAAACAGTTAGCGCAAGGGCTAAGTATCGGTCGCTTGGTACCGTCCCCGCATGGGTCACTGCATCACCGGCCTGATCCTGCCCGGGCCCCTCGATGCCCGCGCGGTGGCGGACTGGGACGTCACCGAGGTGCCGCTCGGGGCGGGGCTGCGCCTGGCGCACGTCACGCATTACTTCACCGCGTACTGGCAGGTGCGGCACGGCGAGACGGGCCGCCTCGACCTGCCGCCGGGCCTGCCGGCCGTGTTCCCGGATGAGGGCGTCGTGCTGAGCCTCGCCGCGGCGTTGACCGGCGCCGCCGACGTCTCGCAGATCCCGCCGTGCGCACTGGTGATGACGGACTACTTCGGCGGCGCCGGCGGCCAGTGGGCGTGCGTGTTCGTGGCGGGGCGGCGTCCGGGACATCAATGACGCGCTGCGTGCGCTCGGCGTCCGGGCGGCCGGCGGCGCCGACGAGTTCGACACCGTCGGTCTCGGGCGCCACCGGCACACCCCGGACCGCCTCGACCGGTACGAAACCCTGTGCGACGAGCTCGGCGTGTAGCAGTGGCGCGGCGTCGCGGGTGTTCGAGCATCAGCGTGGGCGGGCGGGCCTCCGCCGTGGCGGCCTGGAGCGTCCGACAGCTCCGGCGCGGCGATCAGGCCGGCCCACCCACGCAAACCTTCAACGACGCCGGCTACAGCTTGATGCCCAGCAGCGCGTCGACGGCCAGGCGCACCACCGCCGGGGAGTCGCGGTCCTCACCGGCGTCGGCGAGGGTGGCGTCGACCCAGGTGTCGACCAGGGCGAGGGCGCCGGGGGTGTCAAGGTCGTCGGCCAGGCGCTCCCGCAGCTGCTCGAGCAGCTCGATCCCGGCCGGGCCGATGCCGGCCTTCACCGCCTGCCGCCAGCGCGACAGCCGCTGCTGGCCGGTCTTGAGGACGTCGTCGGTCCACTGCCGGTCGTTGCGGTAGTGGTCGGCGAGCAGGGCCAGGCGCACCGCCATCGGGTCGACGCCGTCGCCGCGGAGGCGGGACACGAAGACGAGGTTGCCCTTGCTCTTGGACATCTTGTCGCCGTCGAGGCCGATCATGCCGGCGTGCACGTAGTGCGTGGCGAACGGGGCCTTGCCGCTGAGCGCCTCGGCGTGCGCGGCGGAACACTCGTGGTGCGGGAACAGCAGGTCGTTGCCGCCGCCCTGCACGTCGATGGTGTCGCCGAGAAGGCTCTGGGCGATGACGGTGCACTCGATGTGCCAGCCGGGGCGGCCGGGGCCGAGGTCGCCGCCGTCCCAGGCGGGCTCACCCTCGCGCAGGCCGCGCCACAGCAGCGGGTCGAGCGGGTCGCGCTTGCCGGGGCGCTGCGGGTCGCCGCCGCGCTCCGCGGCGAGGCGGAGCATCTCGGTGCGGGACAGGTTGGACTCGCCGCCGAAGCCGGGCGCCGTGGCGACGCTGAAGTAGACGTCGCCGGTGCCGTCCTCCAGCACGTACGCATGGCCACTGGCCAGCAGGGCGGACACCTGGCGGGCGATCCGCGGGATCGACTCGACGGCACCGACATACCGCTTCGGCGGGATGATCCGCAGCGCCTCCATGTCCTCGCGGAACAGGGCGGTCTCGCGCATCGCCAGGACGACCCAGTCCTCGCCGTCGCGGGCCGCCCGCTCCAGCAGCGGGTCGTCGACGTCGGTGACGTTCTGCACGTAGTCGACGTCGAGACCGGCGTCGCGCCAGACCCGGTTGGCCAGATCAAAGGCGATCATGGTGGCGGCGTGCCCGAGGTGGGTGGCGTCATACGGGGTGATGCCGCAGACATACATGGTCGCCGGCCGGCCCTCGATCAGGACCGGCGCGATCTCGCGGCGGGCCGAGTCGAACAGGGCGAGCGTGGTCGCACCGGCAGCGGTGCGGGGCAGCGTGGGCACCGCCGGTGCCGACCATGAATCCATCTGCCAAGACTATCCGCGGGGACGTGCTGAAACACTGGGGAAACAGGTGTGACGAACCTAGCGTAGACAGACCTTCACATCGGCGGCCAGGGGATGGCGTGCCGGTCCTCGTCGGGTGCCGGGAAGCGCCTGGCCTGCAGCAGCTGGTTGATCCGCAGCGCGACCGTCCCGACCTCGGCGGCGGTCAGGTGTTCCGACAGCGCCTCGGCGAGCCCGGCCGTGTACTGGGCGCGCAGCTTCTCCAAGACCTCGACGGCCTCGTCGGGCAGCGGGTCGCCAGCCCAGCCCCACAGGATGGTGCGCAGCTTGTCCTCGGCGTGGAAGCAGATGCCGTGGTCGACGCCGTGGACGCGGCCGTCGACGGTGTCGATGATGTGCCCGCCCTTGCGGTCGGCGTTGTTGGCGACGGCGTCGAAGACCGCCATCCGGGCCAGCCGCGGGTCGTCGTCGTGGGCGAGGACGAACGGGCGGCCCCGCTCGTCGCGCGCGGTCAGGACCCGCTTCCAGGCGCGGGGGACCTTGCCCGCCGGGACGAACCCGAGGATCGCGTCGTCGCACTGCAGCTCGTCGTCGATCCACAGCTGCACCATGCCGGCGCCGAGCGGCCCGTCGCGCAGGACGGTCGGCGGGACCACCGACCAGCCGGTGGCCTCGGACAGCAGCCAGGCCGCGTACTCACGGCCGGCGAGGGTGCCGTCGGGGAAGTCCCACAGGGGGCGCTCGCCGCTCACGGGCTTGTACACGCACCGGGCAACGGTCGAACCGTGCGTGATCACGGCGCGCAGCGTCGCGTTGGACGCGTCCATCAGCCGGCCCTCGAGCTCCATGGTGCCGTGGCGGAGCAACTCCAGCGCCTCGTCCTGGGGCAGTGCCGGCACGGCGACTACCGGCGGTAGCCGTTGTGGCGCGGGCAGAGGTGCCCGCGGGCGTCGAGCGGCTGACCACACAGCGGGCACGGCGGCCGGCCGGACGCGACGACCCGCTTGGCCCGGTCGATGAACGCGCGGGTCGCCTGCGGGGTCAGCCGGACCCGGAGCCGGTCGCGGTCGGCGGTGCTGAGCTCGTCGTCGTCCTCCTCCTCGACCTCCTCCGTCTCGTCGTCACCGACGGCGATGGCCTCGATGACCACGGTCGCGGTGTCGACGTCGAAGGCGAGGCCGAGCGTGCCGACCCGGAACTCCTCGTCGAGGGGCGTGTCGAGCGGCTCGTTGTCGCTGGTGTCGACGGTGGCGGTCGCGGGCAGGTCGACGCCGAAGCGGCGCTGCGCCTCCAGCAGGAGCTCCTCGAGCTTCTCCGCGAGGAGCGTCACCTGCACCTTCTCGAGGGCGACGCTGACCAGGCGCCCCCCACCGCGCGCCTGCAGGAAGAAGGTCCGCTCCCCCGGCGCACCCACGGTTCCCGCGACGAACCGCTCCGGCGGCTCGAATGCGTACACCTGGTGGCTCATGCTGAAAACTCTATCCGCACCCGAGGGTGACCGCCGAGGGCGGGCGCCAAGATCACACAGAACCGCCCGAACCGCCCCCGACGGCAGCATCCGACGTCGGCTCGTCATCGACTTTTGGTACGAACGGGGCGAGATCTCCCCCGGTGTCGTTCAATCTCAGGACGAACGACCGCAACGGGGTGTAACGGATGACCGTCACCGACGCCGGTTCGACCGCGATGCGCTGGAACAGGTCCAGGTGCATGCCGAGCGCGTCGGCGACGATCGCCTTGATGATGTCGCCGTGGCTGCACGCCAGCCACACGGCGTCCGCGCCGTGCGACTCCGACAGCCGGGCGTCCCAGCCACGGATCGCCGCGATCGCCCGGGCCGACATGACGGCCATCGACTCGCCGTCGGCCCCCGGGAACACGGCGGCCGAGGGGTGCGCCTGCACGGTGGCCCAGAGGGGTTCCTTGGCCAGTTCCTTCAGCGGCCGTCCGGTCCAGTCGCCGTACCGGCATTCAACGATGCCGTCGTCCACCGAAATATCGGAGAAGTCGGGAAGTGCCAGCGACAGCGTCTCCCGGCAGCGCGGCAACGGTGACGACACCACCGCCGCCAGGGGCAGCTTCGCCGCGGCGAGCCGGTCGCCGACGGCGCGGGCCTGGGCCTGCCCCACGTCGTCGAGCCCGACCGGCTGGTGACCGGCGAGAACCCCGCTGGCGTTGGTGGTGGTGCGGCCGTGCCGGAGCAGGAGAACTGTCGTCACAGGGACAACCCTGCCATCTCCCACGCCCGAGCCAGCTGCCGCATGGTCTGGATGCCGTGCTCATGGTCGCCGAAGATGAGGGTCGCGATCTCGGTGACGCCGGCCTCCTGATACGCCTGGAGCCGCTCCGCGATCCGCTCGACGGGCCCGAGCAGCGAGGTCCGGTCGATGAACTCGAACGGGATCGCGGCCGCCGCCTCACGGTGCTTCCTGGCCAGGTACAGGTCCTGCACCTCGCGGGCCGCGTCGCCGTAGCCCATCCGCGTGGCGAGGGCGTTGTAGAAGTTCTGCTCCCGGCTGCCCATCCCGCCGACGTACAGCGCCGCGTACTGCCGGACCAGCTCGGCACACATCTGCGGGTCGTCGCCGATCACCACCGGTACCCCTGCGGAGATCTGGAAGCCGTCCAGCGTCTTGCCGGCCTTCACCCGGCCCGCCTCGATCGACTTCAGTGACTCCGGCGCGAACTCGGGCGAGAAGAAGATCGCCAGCCATCCGTCGGCGACCTCACCGGCGAGCTCGAGGTTCTTCGGGCCGACCGCGGCGAGGTACACCGGCACGTGGTCGCGCGTCGGGTGCAGCGTCAGCTTCAGGGCCTTGCCGGGGCCGTCGGGCAGCGGCAGCTGGTAGTGCTGGCCGTCGTAGGCGACGGTCTTGCGGGTCAGCGCCAGGTTGACGATGTCGATGTACTCGCGCGTGCGCTGCAGCGGCTTGCCGAACCGGACACCGTGCCATCCTTCGGACACCTGCGGCCCCGACACGCCGAGACCCAGCCGGAACCGGCCGCCGGACAGCTTGTCGATCGTGGCCGCGGTCATGGCCGCCATCGCCGGCGTGCGGGCCGGAATCTGGAACACCGCGGAGCCCAGCTCGATGCGCTCGGTCTGGCCCGCGAACCAGGCGAGCATCGACGGGGCGTCCGACCCGTACGCCTCCGCCACCCACACGCAGGAGAAACCCAGCCGGTCGGCTTCCTGCGCGAGGGCCAGGTGGCCGGCCGGATCATTCCACGCGGCCAGATAGCCGAGGTTCAACGCGAGTCGCACAACTGCCTCCCAGGGTCCCCCGTGCGACCCTGCACGGGGCGGCACCAAGGGTAGCGGGGGGCCCACCTACCCGCCTCCGGTGGGATCCGGCCGTATCGTTCCACCTATGCAACAGCGACCGCTCGGCCGTAGCGGGCTGGCGGTATCCCGGCTGGCCCTCGGCACCATGACCTGGGGCCGTGACACCGACGCCGACGATGCGGCCGCCCAGCTCAAAACGTTCCGCGACGCGGGCGGCACGCTGCTGGACACGGCCGACGTCTACGCCGACGGCGAGGCGGAGTCGGTGATCGGTGCCCTCGTCGGCCGGCTCGTGCCCCGTGACGAGCTGGTCATCGCCACCAAGGCGGGCCTGCGGCCAGGCATGGCCCGCCGCCGCGACGGCTCCCGCAGTCACCTGCTGCGCGCCCTCGACACGTCCCTCGAGCGGCTCGGCACCGACCACGTCGACCTCTGGCAGGTCCACGGGTACGACCCCGACACCCCCCTCGAGGAGACGCTCAGCGCCCTCGACACGGCCGTCTCGACCGGCCGGGCCCGCTACGCCGGGGTGTCGAACTTCTCCGGCTGGCAGACCGCCCGCGCCGCCACCTGGCAGGCCGCCTGGCCGGGCCGCGCCCCGCTGGTCTCCACCCAGGTCGAGTACTCGCTCCTCGAACGCGGCATCGAACGCGAGGTCGTGCCCGCCTGCTCCGCGCTCGGCATCGGCCTGCTGCCCTGGTCCCCCCTCGGCCGCGGCGTGCTCACCGGCAAGTACCGCGGCGGCGTCCCCGCCGACTCCCGCGCCGCGTCGCCGCACTTCGAGCGGTTCGTCGCCCCGTACCTCGACGACCGCTGCGCCGGCATCGTCGAGGCGGTCGCCACCGCCGCCGGCGGCCTCGGCGTGTCACCCCTCGAGGTCGCGCTCGCGTGGGTCCGCGACCGCCCCGGCGTGGTCGCGCCGGTCCTCGGCGCCCGCACCGTCGGCCAGCTCCTCGGCGCGCTGCAGACCGAGGAGATCGAGCTGCCCCGGGAGATCCGGGCCGCCCTTGACGACGTGTCGGCGCCGACGTCGGGCTATCCGGAGCGCCAGACATAATTGCCGCATCATGCGCCGTGTCTCGTTGTTGTCGTTGGTACTGGTAGCGCTCCTGACCGGGTGCGACGCCGGCGCTCCGGTCGACCGCCCCGACGCGACGGTCCCGACCCCGACCTGGGCGCCGGTGCCGTCGGTCTCCCCTGCTGGGACCGTTGTCCCGGTGGGTGGTCCGCCACTCGCGGTGGCGGTCGGCTCGTCGCTGACCGCGGTCGGTCTGGCGTCCTCGCTCGTCGTGCTGGATGCGTCTGGGGCGCGGGTCGCGTCCGTGCCTGTCCCGGATCCGGTGCGGGCGGTGGTGGCGCTGCCGGACGGCCGGTTCCGGGCCGTGTCCGGTAGCACCGTGCTGACCGTGTCGCCGTCCTCTCCTTCGCCGTCTCCTTCGGCTTCTTTGCCGGCTTCTTCTTCGCCGTCTTCGCCGTCTTCGCCGTCGGCGGTGGCGGTGGCGCGGTGGACGATTGCCGGGGCCGGTGCCGCGCTGGCCGTGCACCCGTCGGGGTGGACCGCGGTCGCCGTCCCGTCCCTCGGCGACGTGATCATCCTCTCCTCGACCGGTGCCGTGACCCGCACCCTGCACGTGGGCGGCCGGCCCGGCGGCGTCGCCGTCGTCGCCGAACTCCTCGCCGTGCTCGACCCCGCCGAGACGTCACTCACCGTGTACGACACGACGACCGGCGCCCGCAAGGAAGGCCTCCGCGCCGGCGACGGTGCCGTGACCGTGACCAGCGACGGCACCGGCCGCTTCCTGGTGATCGACGCCCGCGACGGCGAGCTGCTCGCCTTCGAGACCGGCCCGCTGATCCTGCGGCAACGCTTTCCGGTGCCCGGCACTCCGTACGCCGCCGCCTACGACCCGACCCACAACACCCTCTGGGTAACGGTCACCGAACGTAACGAGGTCGTGGGCTACGACCTGACCGGCGGCACGCCCCGCGAAGTCACCCGCCACCCCACACCGCGCCTGCCGATCGCGGTCGCAGTGGACCCGTCGACCGGCACGGTCGTGGTCGCCGGGTCGGCCGAGGGGCTGGTGCAGCGGATTTCGCCGTAGCAATATCGGTTCATGGACTACGAATACGTGCCGTTGCGGCTGCCGTCGAACGTGGACCGGTTCACCGCCAACGCACAGCTGACGATCCAGGCCGAGTACGGCGGCTGGGAGCTGGCCAGGGTCCGCCTCTACGCGGACGGCACCCGCCAGGTCATGCTCCGCCGCAGAGTCACCAACGACACCATGCCCGGCCTCAGCACGTAGGGTCCGCCCCCCGTCCGCTTCGCCCCATCGTGCGCGCCTCCGCCGCACGGGGACCAGCCACGGGCACGCACACATCCGGTGAACTCTTCGGTGCCTTGTCCCCCGAAGGGCCCACCGCCCCTGCTCCGGCACGCGCGGCCCGTGGGTCGCGGTATTCGGTGCGCCACCAAGGCTCCGTGATCACGGCGACGGGCGTGCGCACGGTCGCAGCACCCGCTCCCGGGCCGCACCACGACCCAACCACCGCAGGCCACACACCGCGAACCCGCCACCACAGACCGCCCAGCACCACCCCGGAGAACAGTCAGCCAGCCACCGCGAACCGCGCGCCGGCTACCCGTCCGTCGTGACCCAACCACCGCGGGGCGGACGCCACAGACCAGCCGGCGCCAACCAACCACCGCGGACCAGCTGGCGCCAACCGGCGCCCGCCAACGCCAACCGGCCGGCCACGTAAGCAGTGGCCGGCCGGGTGGGCGGTGGGTCAGCGGCGGTCGGCGGGCTCAGAGCTCTGGCCCGGGGCCTCGCCCAGCCCGGCGTCGATGCCGACGCCCTCCTCGTCCTCGTCCTCGTCCAGGTCGTCGTCCAGGTCGACGAACGCGTGCTCGTCGAGCCGGTCGACAACCCGGTCCTCGGCGCCGACGGCGAAGGGGCCGGTGCCGTCGTTGTCCTCGTAGGCCTCGGGGTCGAGCGGGGTGGCGACCTCGGCGACGACGACCACGCCGTCGAGGGACTCGAGCTCGGGGATGTCGAGGGCGCCGAGGGAGCCGTCGCCGGCCTGCATCAGCTCGAGGACGGCTTCGCCGACGGTCTCGACGGCGGCGGTGTCGCCGTCGCCCGGGTTGGTGCGGCGGGCGGCGTCGGCGAGACGCAGCAGCGCGGCCACGCTGGGGACGCGGTAGTCGCGGCGCTGGCGGACGGAGATGATCTGCGGGTGCGGGTCTTCGGCCTCGGTGCCGTCGACGCCGCCGATACCGACGCCGAACTGGCGGTCGGCCTCATCCGGGTCGATGGCCTCGACGTCCCACGGGGTGACCTCGCCGAAGGCGTCGAGCAGAAGCTCGTCATAGCCGTTGGAGGCGTTGTTGAGCTCGACGTAGGCACGCCAGACCTCGTCGTCGTCGGCCCGCCCGTCGGCGGCCTTGACCGCGGCAAGGTGGTCGCGGGCCGCCGTGATCACGCGCTCGAGCGCGGCGTCAAGCTCCGCGTGCCGGTCGGTCATGATGGGACTCCCCCTGATTGGTGGCTGTCGGTGTCGGCTGTCGGATCGGGACTGATCGGGTTGATCAGGACTGCTGGAGGAACCTGTCGAGGACTCGCACGCCGAACTGTAGTCCCTCCACGGGAACGCGCTCGTCAATGCCGTGGAACAACGCGCCGAAGTTCAGGTCGGCGGGCAGGCGCACCGGCGAGAAGCCGAAGCAGCGGATGCCGAGCTTGTCGAACTGCTTGGCGTCGGTGCCGCCGCTGAGCATGTACGGCACCGGCAGCGCACCCGGATCCTCGGCCTTGAGCGCGGCCGTCATCGCCTCGACCAGGGCACCGTCGAAGCTGGTCTCCAGGGCGGCCTGGCGGTGGATGTATTCCAGCTCGATGTCCGGGCCGACCAGGTCGCGCAGCTGCTGCTCGAACAGCTCCGACTGGCCCGGCAGGGTGCGGCAGTCGATCGTGGCGGACGCCCGCCCCGGGATCACGTTGTCCTTGTATCCGGCGGCGAGGCGGGTCGGGTTGGCCGTGTTGCGCAGCGTCGCACCGATGATCATCGCGATCGGCCCGATCTTCTCCACGGCCCGCTCGGGGTCGTCGAGGTCGAGCTCGATGCCGAGGATCTCCGAGACCTGCTCGAGGAACGTGCGCACGGTCGGCGTCATGATCACCGGGAACCGGTGCCGGCCGACCCGGGCGACGGCCTCGGCGACCGCGGTCACCGCGTTGTCGTCGTTGATCATCGAGCCGTGCCCGGGCCGGCCCTTGGCGTGCAGGCGCAGCCAGTCGATGCCCTTCTGCGCGGTCTCGATGAGGTAGAGCCGCTGGTCGCCGCCGACGCTCACGGAGAAGCCGCCGACCTCGCCGATCGCCTCGGTCACCCCGTCGAAGTGGTGTGCGTGCTTCTCGACGAGATACTGCGCGCCATAGGTGCTGCCCGCCTCCTCGTCGGCGACGAACGCGAGCACCACGTCACGCGGGGGCTTGCGGCCCTCCCGGCGCATCTGCCGGACGAGGGCGAGGACCATCGCGTCGAAGTCCTTCATGTCGACGGCGCCGCGGCCCCACAGGTAGCCGTCCTTGATCTCGCCGCCGAAGGGGTCGACGGACCACTCGGACGCGTCGGCGGGGACCACGTCGAGGTGCCCGTGGATCAGCAGCGCATCGCGGCTGGGGTCGCTGCCCTCGAACCGGGCGACGACGCTGGCCCGGCCCGGCGCGCTCTCGTGGATCTGCGGCTCCAGGCCGACCTCGGCGAGCTTCTCGGCGACGTATTCCGCGGCGAGCCGCTCCCCGGCGCTGGTCTCCAGGTCGCCGGTGTTGGTGGTGTCGATGCGCAGCAGGTCGCGGCAGAGCTCGATGACCTCGTCGGTGGCGTCCATGGAGAAGTCATACCAGGCGGCTGTGACAATTTCGGCGGGTGGTCCGGTGACGTACCCCGAGACGTCACCGGACCGTCACACACTCACCAGCCGAAGCCGGCCGCGTAGCTCACCGAGGCGAGCACCGCCTGCCCCGACGCGTTGGGGTGGAAGTAGTCCCACGTCGAGATCTGGGACAGCTGGAACCCGTAGCCGAACACGACACCACCGTCGTACTTGCAGTTCGCGCCGTACGCCGTGCACGCGGAGGCCAGCTGACCGTTGAAGTCGACCACCCGCTGGCGGACGCGATCCCGCCGGGCGGTGTCGGCCGCGGCGGTGGACGTCGGGTTGGCCAGCATCGACTGGCAGATGCCGAACAGCCCCCAGGCCGTCCGCGCGCCGGAGCTGTCCTTGCCCACCTGCCAGAGCCGCTTCAGGTCGGGCACGCTGATGAGCAGCACCTTCGCGTCCGGCAGACCGGCCTTGAGGGTGCCCAGCGCGCTGTCCAGCGACGCCCGGAACGCCGCCACGCTGGTCATCGACGCCTCCGAGGAGGTGCAGGCGTCGTTCGCGCCGATGAGGATCGTGACGTACGCGACATGCTGCGAGACGGCCGTCGACGCCTGGCCGGGCATGTCGGCGACCTTTGCCCCGGATCTGGCGTCGTTGTACGCGACGACGGCCGGGTTCTGGGCCCGGATCCGCAGGTAGTGGCTGTTGACGGCGGAGTTGTTGCCCGTACTGAACGAGCGGGTCGGGCAATCGGCGAACCATCCGCACGCGTTGAACCCGCGAGTGATGGAGTCGCCCATGCTGGCGATCGAGCCGGGTGGCGGCCCGGCGGCGGCGTGTGCCGGGATGGCGGTCCCGAGCAGCACAACCAGGGTGGCGGCGAGGACGGTCAGTCCCCGCCTGGTGACGGACATGGCGGCCCCTTTCCGTGGCAGGCCCCCCGACCTTCCATAGAAGGTGATACATGGCAGCGTACTGGCCAGTAACCCACCGTTTCAAGAACTGGCGCCTCGGGTACCGATGCGACACCAGCAAACCGATCGATGGAGGGTCCTCGTGAGCGCCGCACCACTGCCGCCGCTGCCACCGGTGCCGGGCATCGAAGACGACGATGTCGACTTCGGCGGCGACAACATGCTCGACCTCCTCGACGAGGACCACCGCCAGCTCACGTCGCTGTGCGAGCGGCTCGTGGCACCCGGTGCACAGGAGAAGGCCAGGGCGCAGGACATCGAGGACGTCCTCGTCGCCACGCTCGCCCGGCACCTGTCCGCGGAGGAGCAGTACCTCTATCCGACGGTCAAGGCCGTCCTGCCCGACGGCGCCCCGATCGCCGACCAGGAGATCGCGGCCGACGCCGAGCTGCTCATCGCGCTGCAGCAGCTGCACGTGACGTCCGCCGCGGACGAGGCGTACCGCACCGTCCTGGACGCGGTCGCAACACACGTGCGCGACCACACCCACCGCACCGGCGAGGAGGTGTTCCCCCGTCTCCGCGAACAGTGCACCGACACCGAGCTCGTCCGGCTCGGCAACCGGGTCCTGATCGCCCGCGGCGCGGCACCCACCCGCCCCCACCCGAACACCCCGTCGGCACCGCCGCTCAACAAGCTCGTCGACCCGGCCGTAGCCGTCGTCGACAAGGTCCGCGACGTCCTCACCCGCCGCACCACCTGGCCGGAGGACCTCGCCAGCTGATCAGGTTTATCGATCTCACCCCGGAGGTACTACACCATCATGGCAACCGTTCTGTGGATCATCGCCGTGCTCATCGGCATCGCCGGCGTCGCCGCCCTCCTGCGCCGCCAGATCCTGTGGGGCATCATCCTCATCGTCGTCGCCCTGCTCGTCGGCCCCGGCGGCGTGAGCATCTTCAACGTATGACCAGCATGGGTGACCGGCTCCCCCACCGGCCACCCCAGCGAAACAGGGCCCCGGCGACCCACCCCTCCGCCGGGGCCCTTCGCGTGTCACACCCCCCGATTCGCCAAGATCTTCCAGGACCGTGTAATGTCTCCGACGGCCATCCGGGCGGTGCGGAAGTCACCGGGTAGGATGTTCACAGCAGGTCGAAGTGGCGGAATGGCAGACGCGCTAGCTTGAGGTGCTAGTGCCCGCAAGGGCGTGGGGGTTCAAGTCCCCCCTTCGACACGTACCATTGCCCCACGGTGGGCGTCCGACATTGGTCTGGACGTCCACCGTTTGCGTTTCTGGGTCATAGGTTAGCCGCATTCCGAGCTGTCGGTACACCTCGGCTTTGTCGGCCGGATCGGCGCGGCGCAGGATGGCAATCGCGTCCGCGAGCCCGGCGACGAGGTCGGAGATCTCGTCGCGGCTCATCCGACGCTGACGCGTCGCGGTGCCCGGGCCTGCGGCCAGCAATGCTTCCGCGGCCGCGCGTTCCTGTTCGACCTGGGCGATCCAGGTGGTGACCACGGCCGGATCGGCGCCAGCCTCGAGGGCGGCGCGGTACCGCTGGAGTTTGATGTCGCATTCGGCGATGGTGAAATTGGCGGCCTCGCGGGTCGGGTCCGGTCCGGCGGGCCCGGTGGCGGTCTGGGTGAGCATTTCGATGGTGTGGTCGCGTTGGGTTGGGTCGAAGAGGTGGGCCAGCCAGGCGTCGACGGGGTCGACGAGGGCGTCTTCGCGGAGGTAGACGTTGCGGGGGTGCTCGATCTGGTTGGCCAGGGCGTATTCCTGTGGGTAGCGGCATCGGTAGTAGGCGACGCCGTTGGAGTACTGGCCCTGCATGCGGCGTTGGCAGACGCCGCAGTGCACGACGCCGCGGAACACGTACGGATGGCGGGTGCGGTGTTGGCGGTGGGCGGTGCCTTTGACGGTACGGCGGCGGGTGAGCAGTTCCTGGGCGAGTTCGAACGTCTCGTCGTCGATGATCGGGATGTGGGCGGGCCGGTCGGACCGGACCCACTGGGCCTCGGTGTTCCAGCGCATGACCCTGGTGTGACCGAGGGCGACGTCGTCGACGTCGAGCAGGACTTCATGGGATCGTTGCCGGTTCCAGACCTGCTGGCCGGTGTAACGCGGATTGGTGAGGATGGCCCGGACGGCACTCTTGGACCAGGCGATGCCGGTGCGGTGCCGGTTACGGGCCGGGTCCTGTGCTGACGGGCTGGGGATGTCGTCGGTGGTGAGTCGTTCGGCGATGGCGAACAGGCCGTATCCGTCGAGGAACTCCTGGAAGATGCGTTGCACGATCGGCGCGGTGTGTTCATGCGGGATCAGTCCGTGCAGGTGGCGGCCGTCGGCTGCTTTGGCCGGGTTGGGATGTGGTCCCAGCGTTTCCAGGGTGTAGCCATACGGCGGGCGGCCGCCGAGGAACCTTCCTTCCAGTTTGGTCTGGCTCGCCATCGCGGTCCGCACCCGCAGCTTGATCCGGTTCCGTTCGCCTTTGCTCATGCCACCGAACACCGACATGACCAGTTCGTGGGCTTCGTTGTCCGGGTCGATCGGCCCGCCGATCTCCGGGACCCAGAGCTGCACGCCGTAATGGACGAACAGGGGCAGGGTGAGACCGAACTGGTTGCCGTAGAACGCGCGGTGCGGCTCGCCGATGACGACGGCGTCGAAGCCGCGGTTGGGGTTGCGGAGCGCAGCGAGGAGGCGGTTCGCGTGGCGGCGGCGTTGCCAGGGCATGGAGCGGCTTTCGCCGACGTCGAAGAACTCTGCAACGATCCGGCCGCCACGCGGGTGGATGAGCGCTTGCGCTCGGCTGAGTTGCCAGCCGTGCGACGACTCGGGATCCTGGTTGTCCTCTGTGGAGACCCGACCGTAGAACGCGAAGGTGATCGCATCGGTACCTGCGGGGAGTTGTGGGAGTTCCTGCGTCACGGTGTCTCTGCGCTTTCTGTGTTGACTACCTGGTCGTGGCGGGCGGCGAGAAGCAGTCGGAGCAGCGCTCGAGCGGCTTCCGGCGTCAGTTGCGGTCCTTCCTCGGGCACCACTACCCGGGGAACGGCAACGGCTGCCGGGGACGCGGGCAGAGCACCATCCGATGAACGCGTGCCTTGGCGACGGGCGTCAAGTCGTCGGGGATCACTCAATCGCGCTCCCGTGAACGGGCCAGCGCGCAACAGCGGGCAGACGCCCGACGAGCCGGTCGTGATGAGCACATGCGGCGTGGACGCAGGGTGCCGCGTCGCGTCGAAGTTGATGTTGAGGGTTGGTATGGCACGAGGGCTCCTTGTTGAAGACATGACGAAGGCCGGGATGCTTGTGCATCCCGGCCTTGGGCAGATCCGATACTCCGATCAACGCCGGAGAAGATCGTTCAAACTTGCGGTGGCACCGCACCGCCCATGCGACGCAGTAGTCACGCTGAACTGGCAGGTCACGCAGCGGCGCTTGGTACCAGCGAGCCGGTGCCGCGACGTCCCCATCGAAGGGCGGAACGTCCGGCCCGGCCCACCGACGCGGCAAGGAGTCGCACTCGCCGGCGTCCTGGGGAAGAAGCAGCAGACTCTTAACTGCGGGTTGTAGGTTCAAGTCCTACGCGGCGTACAGCACGAAACAGGCCACGACCAGGGACAACGCCCTAGGATCGTGGCCTGTTGGCTGTCCACAATAGACACTCGTGTGATCCGCGTGTGATCCGCAACCGGCGGAACGTGCCGCTACTAGGCGACATCAGGCGACACCGGACGCCCAGTTGCGTCAGTTACGTAACGGTGCAGCCGCGCAAAACCGCTGGCGCAGGTTCGAACCCTGCCCGGGCTGCGTCACAGAACTGCAAATGCGTGGCGCGTTCATTCAGTCACTGACCGTGGATGCCAGCTCGCGCTGTAGGTTATCGAGGATGCCCCGGGCGATTCGCCCGGGGCATCCTCGCGTTCAGTCCAACGCCCGGCATTACCCCTGTTCGGGGCCCTCCAGCCTCGACGTGACTCAACATCTCCGGCTCGACCGAGGGCCCCGGGCCGCAAAAGTGCGCGAATCGCGAGATTTTCTGAAGTCGGCGTGCTACCTTGTTGGCATCACCTGAAGCAGGGGGCTGTTCTAGATGGTCGACGCTGAAGCGCTCGCATGGTCGCGGGAGGTGCTGGGTGAGCCCGGCCCGTACGTCCGCGAGACCCTTCCTAATCTCCTGGTGGCGACGCATGGACGGTACGTCGCGTATCAGCAGCAGAGCGGGCTGGCGGACGCTAGCCCGTACGGCCTCATCTGGCTCGGTATGCCGAAGGCGGTCGTCGACGGCCTGAGCGGGGTTGCTGGGGTGCAGCGCCATCGGCCGAAGAGGGGCCGGTACTTCCTGCCCGTGGTCAGCGGGGTGCCGATTATCCCGTGGCGCTACGCGCGGGACGGGAAGACCGACCTCAAGACCGTGCCCTTCGGCAAGCCCGTTTCTGACACTCGCCGGTCCCTGTTCGAGCCTCCGAGCCTTCCCGCGGAGCTGCCCCTCGGTGAAATCGGTCTTGGCGACGCGGTCATCGCGGAGCTGCCCGAGGAGCAGCAGCAACAGTTCAATGAGTACGGTGCCGACATTCGGGCGCTGGCGACAACCGGTGGCCTGGTGGCCGTCCTCGCCTTCGCGAGCAATCCGGATGCGCTCCTCAACGCGCACTTCGGCTATGCGCGGCTCGGACCGGGCGACCTGTTGGATTGGGCGTACTGCGAGCCGATCGAGTTGTCGTCCGTCGACACGGCCTTCGTCCGTGACACGACGACCCGCGACGACGGACCTACGTTCGACTCGGGCCCGCTGGAGCGTCCGAAGCTGCGCCCCCGTTCCCCGCTTGAAAGCGGCTCGCCCGGAGACGACTCGACGCCGCCCGGCCCCACCGGCACTCATGAATAGGCGGTTCCGTCAGCCCTCGCTGTTCGAGTCGCCGGCCGCCGCGACTGTCGCCGACCTGTTCGATCCGGTCCGGCTGACGCAGGCGCGCGTGCTTGCTGGCAAGACAAAACATGAACTGGCCGAAGATCTCGGGGTTTCGGCGGCAGCCGTTGGACAGTACGAGGCGGGGATTACTGCTCCACGCCCCGATCACCTGAAGCGTCTGGCAGAGGTCTTGGGCTATCCCTTGGCCTTCTTCGCCAAGGGCAGGCCATACGTCAGGATCGACGCGTCCATGGCTCATTTTCGAAGCCTCCGCAGTACGCGGGTCGGCCAGCGCGCCAAAGCGATGGAGGTCGCGGAACAGGTCTGGGAACTAACGAATGCGCTCGAACGGCACATCGAACTCCCGCCTGTGAACCTACCGGTTATTGGATCCGAGAACAGCTCACGGCCTATTGGACCGGAGTCCGCAGCGAGAGAGGTCCGCAAGTTTTGGGGGATCGGAGCCGGGCCATTTCGTCATGCCGTGCGCACGCTTGAGATTCATGGCGTGGTCGTTTCGCTCGTGTCAATGGACGAGGACGTAGCCCGAGTCGACGCGTTCTCGACCTCCATTTTCCCACGCCCCCTTGTCATTCTGACGCCAGATCGCGCAAATGATGTTTATCGGCACCGGTTTACAGCGTGTCACGAACTTGGACATCTCCTCCTACACCGCAACGTCATTCCAGGCGATCTTGAACAGGAAAAAGAGGCAGACCGGTTCGCCGCCGAGCTGCTCGCACCAGCGGCCGAGATCGCAGACGAACTCCCGGTCCGGTTTCGTCTACAGGCGCTCGACGAGGTCAGTCGGCGCTGGGGCGTGTCGGTAAAGTCATTGGTTCGGCGCTGCAGGGAACTGGGAATAATTTCCGACGCGTCTGCCCGGCGGTCGTACGTACGGTTGCAGCAAGCAACGGATTCTGGCTTGTTGCGCCCGGAGCCAATTACAAAGTTTCAGGGGGAGACTCCTGTCCTTTTGCTGAGCGCCTTCGAACTCGCCGAACAGCACGGGCTCGAACTAAAGACGCTTGCTGCTGAGCTGGCTTGGCCACACCGACGCGTCCGCCAGCTACTCGGTCAACCAGACCCCCGCCCTTCGCTACGTTTGGTCTAGTTCATAGCCTGTGTTGAGACGGTTCCGGCGCTCGGCTAGCAGGAGCACTAAAGGAACTGCGCCGCCCTACGCGAACACGAGGACGCCTCGACTCGGCGTGGAGGCGTCCCCCGTTCCTTAGTCAGTGCCTGGTTCCGGCCGGCCGTGGCTTCGGGATGTCGGGGCCGCGCCCGCTCCGGCCCTCAGTTCTCGCGACGCACCGCCTCGCGGCGCCGGCGCAGTTAGTCAAGCCGTACTCGCAGTCACCGCCGTACACGATAGAAGGCAAGTGCTGACGTCTCACATGGCGTGGCCGTGCACTGTGGCCAAACCTGGTCGCTATAGGTCGCCTAATGGTCCACAGTGGATGCTGGCAACTAGGGAGGCATCGCATGGATCAGCTCAGGTTTGAGGCAGCCCTCGGGACGTACACCGTTAGTGTCGCCCCGGATAGCATTTGGATCTTCAAGGGGATGGGCACCCACTACTTCCAACTCCAACTGGAGGTCGGCATCCCGCAGGTCGGTGCGGAGGCTGGACGGCTGCTGTGCCTGGAGACGACCCTCTACGCCCCGCAGGAAACCGGACCGCGTGCACCGCTCGATTCGGCGAACGTATCCGTCCCGTTCAACACGACCGGTGAGGTCCGCCGGCCGACGCTTCAGTACCTCATCACCAACGCCCAACTGCTGGCATTGGAGCAGCACCGCACCGGTGACCTTCGCCTGGAACTTCAAGTGCGAGGCGTCCTACCGCAGTCGTCCGGCTTTCCTGGGGCACCTGAGATCACCGAGCACCTGGGCATCGCCGAGAGCAGGTGGCGTCAGCAACTTGCTGGGCTCGGCCGCACGCTCGGGGCGGAGATGCTGATCCCCTTTCCCGCCGACGACGAGCCGCGCAGAGTTGTCGCCGACTTCCTCCGCGAGGCGCAACGGCTGCTTGGCGGCAGCGAGATCGACTCTGCAATGCTCCAGGTGCGTAAGGCACTAGAGACCATCAAGAAGACGAGCGGCTGGAACTGGCCAGGCAAGAAGGACAAGGGCGACATCACCGCCGACGAGCGGTGGGCCCTGATCCGGGCGGCGATGGAGGACCAGGCCAGCGGGGCCATGCATGTGGACCCAGGCACCAAGGACTACAAGTACAGTCGGGCGGAGGTCGAGACATTGATCGCCATGACCGGAGCCCTGTTGCGAGTCGTGGCGTGACGCGGCAACCGCCCCGGATGGCCCCGTCATCAGCAACTCCTGAGATTCGTCTCGACGGTCAGGCGGATCGGCTGGAGGCCGTCAGCCGGCCCACCTCGGTGCCGTGCCGCCCCGCAATCCACGGAGGACCTAGCACCGCGCTCCCTCCGACGAGGCCGACAGCCTCGTGACAAGATGTCCGAATGGCTAAATACGATCCGGACGGTGACCCTGCGGCGTTCGACATCAATGACCTTGAGATGGTCGAGGGCTGGCTCGACAGCCCCGTAGCCAGCGCATGCGCCGAGGATCTCGGGCGGGCGTTCGCAGCATCGCCGCTCGCCGAGCAACTGAAGGAACTCGGGCTCGCCCTGGTCGCGGCCGAGGCCAGACGCGACGAGGTAGCCGTTGCCGTCGCCGGCGTGCAAGCGGACGATCCACGGCACAGGCTTCTTGATGGCTTCAACAGCTTCGCGGAAAACCTGCGGGGCTCGGATCGCTGAGGTTCGCGGCCAGCTGCCGGGATAGAGCCCCGCAGGCCGAAGCACAACTGCGCTACGTCGGCTGGTAGGGATCGCGGCGCTCAGCCGCCCGCCACTCACAGGACCTCTGAACCGGCCTAGCTGATCCGGCCCACCAGCGAGGCCAGGCGCAAACCTCCGTTTGCCTCCCAGCTATGCCCCGCTCGGGACGGAAACCCGCTATTGCCGGATGAGGTAACTTGCGATACTCGGTTCGGCATGTTGCCAGGACCAACGGCATTGACGGGGCGGTAAGACGAAGCGTCTTGGCGAGTCATGGCTCGCAGCAGACGATCCGGCCGGATGCGACTACTGGTAGGAAGCGATGGATGAAGAGGCGCGGGGGCGGTGGCTGTGCGCGATCGGCAAGCACGTCATCCGGTTCCAGCAGGACGATAGGTCCACGTATGTCTATGCAACGCTACGCACATCACAAGAGGCCGACCTGCTGATGCGCCTGCGACGGCAGGGTCGCATCTCGGGGGCCAAGGTGAAGGCATTCGCGCGCGAATGCGGCATCCCAGTGCAGGAGCTCCCCGACATCCTCCGCGCCCAGGCTGATGCGGGCCTACTCGGGGTAGAGGTCGATGGAAGCGGTCGGGTAGTGTCCGTGACGGAGCAGATCTTCTCCGAGGATGCTGTCTTTCGCTACGCGGCAACTCGATTTGAGCAACGCCTCCCCGAGCAGGCCGAACGTGCGCTGATTCCGTTGATGGATCTACTCAGCCGCCTGCCGCTGGATGTTGATCAAACAGTCGAGCGAATCATTCGTGACGGCTTCATTGAAGAAGATGCACGCGAAGCCATTGCCCTCGCCAGTAGTTTCGGGCTTGCACAACAGCGGGACGTTCCGGATTTCAATAAGCCGTTGCTTTACAACGAGTATCTGTGGGCGCACAAGATCGATCGAGTGCAGGCGGTTCTTGCTGGTCTTCGCGACCGCGACACCAACGATCTGCTTGCTTTGATGGAAGAAATCGGACAGGCCCAGGGCACTCCCGCCGAGGCGCTTACGGCAGCGCCGCAGCACCTGGTCGAGATGGCAACACGCGTCGGACTTGTGGACGGAATTAAGATCGAGACCATGTCTGGACGCGAAAAGACATTCACCTTTTCTGCCCAATTTGACGGCCTGGGCGCCGGGCGTGTGAACCCTGAACTAGCTGGTATCTCCGACCAGGTCAAGCTACTGGTGGCGTCCATTCAGTATGGGGTCCGCTACTCGGAAGACTTCCGTCTCGATGCCCCTTTGGCGTTCATGAACAAGCTTGTCAATACTGGCACGGCGGGGAACGCAACACCGATTGGTCGGGACTACATCTTGGTCGAGAAGTATGGCATCCTGCGAACCGTACCCACGACCGGCAGTCGTGCTCGATTTGAGGTCGTCAAGCAAGACATCGTCACCGCTGCGCGGGATGCGCTAGCGCAAGGTCGATTGGGCAACGGAATTGGCTCCGGAGATCGGACGTTGGTAGACCAGCGCGACTACACTTCACCCGAGGCAATGCGGCTCCGCCTGGCGGACTCTGCTGGGGCAAGCGCGGTTTTGGAACGCAAGCACCTGGCGGCAATTCGAGAGTCGGTTCAGAATGGATCGTGGTTGTGATGAGCCAACCCCGACGCGCCCGCGGCGGCCGTGAGGCCAACGATGCCGGCGCCCTCTGGGAATATCGGCTGGCCAGACTCCGATTTATGCAGGGCTTTTTCGTCCGACGATCTATCTACGTTTGGCCAGACGGTCTAGGTCTCCAGAGCAACAATCTTGCGGAGCTCGATGTGCTATCCACCAGCTTCGACGCGAGGTTGCGACGCCGTACCGAGATCATCGAGGCCAAGAGCGGCACAGGCGCCAAGGAAGTCGAACGCGTGATGTGGATGCGTGGCATGGCGGCCTACACCGGGGTCGACGAAGCGACGTTCGCAAAAGTCCGGGTTGACCCCCGAGTCCGCCCGGTCGCTCGACGCGTCCGTGTCAATATCCTGGACGAGGCCGCGGTGGCCGCTGCGGAAAAGGCGCTCGGAATCGGCGACATGGAATGGATTGGTTTCGCAGATCCCGATCTTGGTGAACGTGTCGTCAAGCCAGCGCGGGAGCACCTGACCTCTAGTGACCCGTTGCGCCGCGCCGGCAGGTTTTTGTTTGGCACCTTCTGGTTTACTGACGAGTTCACTCGCATCAAGCAGCTCCGAACCCTCGCCGACCTACTCCACGAAAATCACTCCGACGTCGATCCCACTGCGCTCGTTCTCGCATGCAGCGAGGTCGTGACATTGACGGCACTGTCGACGCTGGAGGTCACCAACTGGCGTGGACAGTACGAGCCAGCAGAATTCCAAGAGTTTGCAACCGGGCAGTTCTCCAGTGGCCTCGGTCAGCCCGATGGTTTGCGTCGCCTGTTGGCGCAGGTTGATGCTATGACCCATGACTTCGTGGAAGGTCTCCACGATGAGTACACCGCCGCGACAGGCGCCGCCCGTATCAGCCGCCGCATTCCCCAGCTACAGCACGAACTGCTGCGGGTACCCGAATGGGCAGAAGCGTTCATGGACCTATCTTCCCGAATGCAGGAACGGGCTGACTTGGCGATGCACATACTGCAATTGCTCGATCTTCGCGCTGCCGGCCGCCTCGGCAGTACTCGAAACGGCGGCAAAGCTGGCACGCGATGGGCGGGCGCAGATCAGCAGGTTATCGACGCCGCAAACCTTGTGGAGCGCTTCTGCGTTTCAGTCTGGGGCTTGCCCGAGCGTGGCCTTCAGCCAGTCTCCGGCAAGTTGGCCTGAGTCCATGGCCGATTACTTCTTCAGCAACGGCCCTGGGCATCAGCGCTGTCATCATGGCGCTCGTGGACGCTTTCCTGCGAGGCAGCGATCGATCAGCGGACGGACGCGTGAGCAGGCCGGCGCACGAAGCCCCGTTCGGAACCCCCAAGCTGCAACCGCGTTGGCAGCTCGAACACGAGGCCAAGCGGCGCATTGGCGCAGCTTAAACCTGACAGCGTCACGGTCAAGTCATGCAGGTTTGTCTCTAGCCGGGGGCACGTGACAGAACTGCAAACGCGCAGCGCGACCGGCCGATCGCTGATCGTGGAGGCCACTTTCGCGTTTAAATAGACGATCGAGGATGTCCCGGCTGCACTGCCTGGGCATCCTCGCGTTTAACCCGATGAACGGGCACCGGGCCGCGCCGTCGGTAGCCCCGATACGTTGCCACATCGGGCACCCTCAGATCCGTACATGCCACTCGCCGCGGCGGTTGGTACCGGTGCAGGGCCGGCCCTGCACCGGAGACCGGTGTGCCGATACGGGTCGGCGGCGCAGCGGTTCGCGGGAGTGCGGGCCGACGGCCTCGGAGCGCGGGCGCGGTCCTGCGGCTGACTCGTCCGCACCCGCCTCGGAGGTACCCGCATCCCGATCTGCCAGATCGAGTACGCCGCTGTATAGCCCCCGACCTGGCAGGCCACAATTCGCTCACCGCAATCTTCTCTGGTTGCCGCTCGCTATGGGCCGCGGGTGATCGTTCGCCGTCCGGGGTGTCGGCGCTCACGTAATTCGGTTCTGTCGCAGGAACCGTGGCGCGGCGGTGAAATGTCGCAGCGACTTGTCGTGGACCAGGACTTTCGAGGGACCGGGTGCCGGACAGCAGCCGGTTCCGCCGGCTATAGCGGTTGACCAGCAACGCTTTGCGGAGGATCCGTCAGCCGCGATCATGTCGCGGTGCATGATCCAACAGTTGCCGGGTTCGTCCTGCCGCACCTGGTCGGCGTCGTCGTGGAGCGGGTCGATTGCAGCACTGAGGGCACCGTCCTGTCCGCCCGGGCCCGCGCGGCAGACGCGGTGTGCCCGGGCTGCGCGACAGTGTCCACCTCGGTGCGCAGCCGCTACCAGCGGCGGCTGACGGACACACCAGTCGGAGGGCGGCCGGTGTGGCTACTGCTGCACGTGCGCCGGTTCAACTGCCGCGCCACCACCTGTCCAACCCGGACGTTCGTCGAGCAGACCCCGGCCCGACTATCCGCCGCCAGCGGCGCAGCCAGCCACTGCAGCACCTGCTGCACGGCATCGGCGCCGCCCTGGCGGGCCGCGCCGGCGTCCGCCTCGCGGCCAGGCCCACCATGGACGTGTCTCGCAGCACCCTGCCGCGGCTACTGCGCAACGAACCGGAACAGGCGCTCACCGTGGCGCCTCGCGTCCTCGGCGTCGACGACTTCGCCCTACGACGAGGCCAGGTGTACGCAACGATTTTGCTCGATATGGAGACACACCGGCCGGTCGACGTGCTTCCCGACCGGGAAGCGGACACGCTCGCCGCCTGGCTGCAAGCGCACCCCGGCACCGAGATCATCTGCCGAGACCGGGCTGGCGCCTACGCCGACGGCGCCCGCACCGGGGCGCCGAACGCGATCCAGGTCGCTGATCGGTGGCATGTCTGGCGCAACCTCGGCGAAGCCGTCGAGGCCATCGTCGTCGCCCACCGCGCCAGCCTGCACGAGCCGCCCGCCAAGGCCGTCACGCCACCGAAACCTGAGCATGCGGCCGAGCCTCTACAGTTCAAAGTGTTGCCAGGCAAAGAGATCCGGCTTGTCACTCGCACCCGGGAACGCTACACCCAGATCCAGCAACTCCTCGCCGACGGCGCCTCCCGCCGCGAGGTAGGCCGCCGGCTCGGCCTGGACCCGCAGACCGTCCGCCGGTTCGCCGACGCCGCCAGCATCGACGACCTCCTGGCGAACACCCGCCGGGAGACCCTCCTCGACGGTTACAAAACCTATCTCCACCAGCGGTGGAATGACGGCTGCACCGACACCGCGACACTGCACGGCGAACTCCGCGGGCGCGGCTACCGCGGCAGCGTGCAGACCCTGCGCAGATACCTGCAGCCGCTCCGCCCGGCCGGCTTCAGTGCAGCACCCGGCGGCTTGGGCTGGCTCATCGTCGAGCAGGGCATGTGCCCTCACCGTGCGAGACAGCCGCGTCAGCCGGGGTGCGGTCATCTCGCGGGTGAAGATCGGCAGGTTGTGGTGCTGAAATCCGGGTCAGGCGATGCCAGCCAGTTTCAGGAACGGGGTGATTTTGTCGAGGGAGAACAAGCCGTCGCGTAGGTCCTGATAGCCGCGTGCGGCCAGGTCGGGGTTGATGCCGAGGTCGCTGGCCTGCTGGCGGAGGTGCTCCATGCTGATGCGGGCCTGCAGAATCCGTGTTTCGTTCTCGAGGTCGTGCAGCCGCAGGTCGGTGGCGAGTTCCTGGCCGGCTCGCAGAAGGAAGAAGATGGCGGCGAAGGGTCCACCTACCCGGAGTGCGCCGGCAACGGCCAGGTACAGCATCACCGTCGGTGGCGGGTTCGTTGTAGCTCCTGCTGGGGTGTCCGAGGGCCGCTCGGCGATCTTGGCGTCGGCGGTCCGCTTCAACAGGGTGGCGCCCCAGATGCCGCCGAGGCCTGCGGCGCCGGCGGCGGCAAGGTAGAGCAGTCCCTTGACGGGCATGGTGGAGTCCTTCGGATGCGAGGGTGCTGTGGGCGTCCAGACGGTGCCGCACCGATGTTTACGGCCGGTGTGCGCATAGCGCGATGGGTGGAGGCAGCGGTGCCGGGTGTGCTGGGTCGTGGTGCCGAAAGGATGGCACGCCCTACCTCAATTTCGCAACAGGAGGAGGAGAACGGTCGTGTAGCATCAAGTGTATGAGTGAGGCCGGCAGTCGCGACAGTCCCCTGCATATCGCTGCCCGCACCCCGGGCAACCAGCGATTTGGGCAACTCCTGACCGCGCTGCGGCAACGCGCCGAACTAACCCCGACGCAACTCGCCGGTCAAGCCGGCGTCAACCCATCCTTCGTCCGCGGTATCGAACGAGGCGTGCAAGCACCTTCCATGCGGACAGCCCGTACCCTGCTCGACTGCTTTGATCAAGACCGGATCCAATGGCCCACCTCGGGCCCTGCCGACCTGATCATCCGCGAACCCGGCACTGAACACACCGTTGCGTTCACGTTCACCGCGAAGGTAAAAGGCCAGAACCACCGGCCCGACGCCGGCCCGGTCGCGGCCGCCTACCGCCTCGCCAGCACCATGCGTGACCTGGGTCCCGAAGCCTCCAAACAACTGGCCGATCCCGAAACCGGAGCCCTCGCTAGCGCGTCCCGGCTCGCCACCACTATCACCGACATGATCCCGCAGATGTTCGCCGCGCTTTCCACCGCCGACGAGAACATCACCGGCCCTAGCGCCAGCGAGCAGTCAGCCGCACCGAAACCCGGCGACGACACCAGATTCGCCCGCATCGTCCGCCGCCTCGCGACCGCCGACAATGAAACCCTGGCCCGTGTCGAACGAGTCCTCGACGTCGACCAGTACCTCCGCGACAACCGCCAACAACAGCAGGAAGACACCGTTGACATGCGACCGAACCCCGGCCTGAGCTGAACGCCACTGCATCCCGGCGCCGCCCGTCAACCGGTCTCACCGGCAGCCGCTACCACCGGTGACAGCTGTAACCTCGATGCTGCGGCGATGTCAGGCGTCTCCCAGACTGCCTGCGAAACGGGCCGCCAGCGAGCCGTCCGCAACATCGACCGCGACGCACTCGACCTACAGCTGGACCGCGCAGCGGACAGACTTCGATGGCAGAAACCCTCACGGGGACAAAGTTCGCTGGCGCGAGGGACATGCCTCGATGGCAAAGAACATTGCTCACCGTGTGGACCCGGCCCTATAACGTCTGGCTGTGCCGGGCGAAACTGGCCCCGCCCACGTCTAACACCGCCGCCATCGACATAACTATGAGTAGTCGCCCCTCTGACACCAATCGGGCGAACGCGCGTTGTCGGCGGCAGATCCGGATGTCTGATCGAGTTCAGGCGACTGCACGACCGGCAGGCTCGATTGGGTCACGGTCGGTATGACACTGCGTCGTGCAGCAAGAGCGTCAACAGCCGACGAGGAGATGTCTGGCTGCTAGCGTCCTGCGCATGGCCACGATCCGCACCCTCGTCTGGGGTATCCCGGTCCGCGGAGTTCAGGCCACCGCCGGCTCGCAAACCAATTGCGCCGGCTTCGCCCGCGCGGTGGCAGACTTCGAACCGCAGCCAGATCCGTCGGACGGCTTCGCCTTCGTGGTCGCTCTTGAGGAGCGGCCCGGCGCGTTCCACAATAACGAACTGGCCGCATGGTGCTGTGAGCACGTCGAGTTGGGCGTCCGAGCGGAGCTGGCTGAGCACTTCGGCGCAGTGCTGCCTCCCGTCCGGGTGATGCTCCGGCGGGTCCTGCAGCACCCGGTCGACTCCAATGGGCCGCGCAACCAGGAGGCTGGGCGGCGCCTGGTGCTCCACGCGCTGGAGGCGCTGGATTCCCGCCAGATCCCATCACGTTGTCAGAAGTAGAGCGGGCGCTGATCGCGGCATGTCCGGGAACCTGATCCAGCCCGCGAGCGCGTCGGCAGCGGCAAGGTCCGGATGCCTCGACCACCGAGATTTAGTCGACCGATAGCACCAGGGATCGAGTTCTCGGGCGCCAGCGGCAAGCAGGACGCACACCGGCCGCTCCTCGGCGACGTCGCCACCTCGTAGGCCATGGCCACCGCGCGGTCCGGCGGGCTGCAGACAGTAGTCGCATTACGAACCGGTACGCCAGCCGTCACCACGCTCCGCTGCCTCGATGCCGGCCTGGGGCGTCGGCGGCAGGAAGACGGTGGCATAGAACTTCACAGCGCGGCATCCTACAGTCCGGCGGCTCAGCCCAATCCGTACGGCAAGACAGGATGTCAGTACTGTCCGGCTGCGCTGCTTCGGATCAGGCAGAACGGGTGCCCGGCCGGGTCGAGCATGACCAGCAGGTCGGGGTCGTCCGTGTTCTGGTGCGCCGCCAGGCTGGCTCCCAGGGGGATGAGTTGCTGGGCCGCGGCGTGCGGGTCCTCGACCACGTAGTCAAAGTGTTGGTGGAGCGGGACCTCGGCTGAGGGCCAGGTAGAGGGCTTGTAGCCCGGCGCGGCCCGGAAGGGGATGGGCCCGTCGGCGGTGTCCAGCTTCGCCTGGCCGGCGGTCCGGTCGGTGACCGTCCCTCCAAGCAGAGCGGCGTAGAAGTCCGCCATGACGTTCGACTCTGGGCAGTCGATCGTCAGCGCCACCCCATTCGACGAGCCCGGACCGTCGCCGGCGACCGTGAGTCACGAGACTCATCCTGGCGGAGCCTCCAGGCGGCAGCGACGTCGCCAGAAGCTCCGTAACTGCCTTTTCCGACGGCAGATCGTCCGGCACGATTGCCTTGTGCCGAGCCCGTCGTATCCTCCTACCGCGCGAGATCTGGTCTTCGACTCGTTGAAGGTGTCCCTGCGAAACGTCGGTGTCGGCCGCGGCCCCTGGGATGCGGACACCGCCGACGCCGCGATCGGTCGGATCGCGGACGCCGTGGAACTGGACATCCGGAATCGGCTCGACGACTTGGACGTCCGTGAAGTTGTCGGCTGGGCCGCGGGGGGAATGGCGCATTGGACAGACCTCCAATTCAGGGCGCGTACTGCGGTCCCCAAGTCGCTCGCCAGAGCTCGAGAGGCGCAAGCCCATTCTGAAAATGCAGCAGCCAGCGGCCTCATCCTCGAGCTTGCCGCAAGGCAGCCAGCTGACGGCCGTCGGCTCGATCCGAGCTGGCGTGATTTCGAAGCTCTCGCGATTCTGGCGCATGAACTTTGGCGATGGCGGACCGTGGCAGACCGGGTCGCGGCCCAACTGGTCACCGTGACTGGCGCCCGACTGACCAAACGGGGCACCTTCGATGTCCAGGTCAGTGATCGACGTCCGTTCCGGATGTCTCAGTTTGAGGATGCGTACGTCAGGCGGATGGTCGACGACGGTCCGCTTCGGGGCGCTGGCGACATCGCCGTCCTTCAAGCGCTTGTACGGTCCTTGAAAAGCGGCTCGGAGATCCCTGCCGAGCTGGCTGCCATCGATGCAGCGTTGAAGGCAGACCGTGCGCACGGACTTGTCGATCTGATAGCGGCGCAGGAATTCCTGATTGAGGTCAGCGGCGCCGAGGATGGCAGCGTCGCTGGATATCGGTTCTCCAGCCGCGAAAGTCTGGAGAACGCCGTCCGAGCCAACATGGACCAGCTCATGCCCGCCGCTCGTCCCGACGGTGTGGTCGAAGCGTGCCGGCATCTGATCTGGACGCAAGACCTCCTGCAGGCCTCGCCGCTGCAGATGTTGGAGTACCGGGAGTCAGTCGGCCGTCTCTACAGCCGTCCAATTCTCGAACTCTCCGACGGGTCCCTCTTCGTGCCTCGGAACGCGCCCGGGCTGGCGCGGGTCGTGCTGCTGCAACGCGTCTTCGAGGGCACCTGGCCCGAGCGGGTCCCGGTCCACGACGCCACGCTTTCCGGAGCGCTTGAGCTGCGTCGGCAACGGGTCCGCCCCATCGCGGGGTTCGAGGCCGACCTGCGAAGCACTCTCGCGTCAACGGGCCTGCCGTTCGTCGTCGGGGTTCTTCAAAGCGTCGCTGGTACGCCATCGGACGCCATTGGCGTTCCTGTACATGCCGAGATCGATGCAGTTGTCATCGCCGTTCACTCCCGGACCATCTGGGTATTGGAGGCCAAAGACCTGGCAGTTCCATTCGCGCCGCGCCGTATCCGCAGCGAACTGTACAAGTATCGGCGCACTGGCGGACACGTGGACAAGCTGCGGGCCAAGGTCGAGGACATCGCAGCGGATCCCGCCCAGGTCGCGGCTCGGCTCGGCACCGCCGACCAGGCGCGGACATTCGCCGTGAGAGGGCTGTTCGTGACCCGGGAGCCGACCCCGGCAGCGTTCACCGACGACCGTACACACGACTTCGTCACCCTCGACCAGCTACCGAAACTCCTTCGCAGCCGCACGGACCCCAACGTGGCTACGACGGACGTGGCCGACCCCTGCAAGACGGCCAAGTCTGGCTCCGTCTGACCCGAGCGACACACGCTCGCGGTCACGGTTGGTAGTCGAATCGGCTGGCTCACTCGTCCCGTGCGCGATGTCTGCGGCATGAGCGGATGTCAAGATCGTTCTGTCGGACCAGTAGCGTTTCACCCGGTCGGCTTGAAGTCGTCGGGCCGCTCTGCGAGCTTGCGTTCCATCGCTTCCCACAGAACTTCGCGCTCGTTCACCACGATCATGCTCATGTACTCGCGTAGCAGGACCGAGTACTCGGTCACGAACGCCCGCTCCGGCAGCCGCCGGACCCAGGCGCCAAGGTGCGGCAAGCCGAAGTAGTCATATGCCATGGCGGCATGCTCGATGTCCATCGTTGTGCGCTGCTCGACCGTACTCCGGGTGCCGTCAGCAGAGATCGCGGTGAAGAGATCACCACCGCCCACAAATGCCGGTCGCCAACCAGCCCATCCGCTGGCGGCGCCACTGCGCACACCCTGTTCCACACGGCACGCGGGTCAAGCTCCATCTGAAGACTATTGCACTGCCTCGGCCCACCTCGCGGCAGATCAGTGCACCGTGCTGGCATCGCCGCTCACCAGGCGACGCCTGATCGAGGTTTTGTGTCAGACCCCGGGCGTAGCATCCAGGCCATGACATTGTCGAGAGAGGAACGCGAAGAGTTTCTTGCTGAACCGCACGTCGGCGCCCTGTCGGTGGTCGAGCGGCCTGATCAGGCGCCACTGACTGTTCCTATCTGGTATCAGTACGAGCCGGGTGGTGAGGTATGGATTGCCACCGCGCCGGATGCGCGAAAGACGCAGGCGATCCGGAGGGCGGGCCACTTCGGCCTCATGGTGGAACGCAGCGCACCGACGACCAGGTACGTGTCGGTGCGCGGACCAGTGGTGCGTATCGAGCCGGGTTCGCCTGAACTGTCGCGGGAACTGGCACAGCGCTATATCCCGGCCGCCAGGGTGGAAGAGTATTTGGAGTTCGAGCGGAAGCACATCGGCGCACAACTCATCATCTACATGCGTCCCGAGCGGTGGCTTTCGTCGGACCTTGGACCAGAATGGTGAATGACATGCCCGTCTGCTCCGCAGGGACCGTGTCAAAAGGGCACGTGACCGGTTGGCTATAGGTTCTTAGACGGTTTCGTCATGCGCTTATTCAGGGCTGGGCCAACGCACTAATCTCGGCATTTCAGGAAGCCTCCGGCGCCCGTCCGGACGATGACGCACTGCAACCGGTCACAGCTGGCCGCCGCGCACGATCGGCGGCATGAGCGCGCAGCTGATCAAGGACGCGAATGGCCGCCGACAGGCCCTCAGCGTGGGTTCACTAATTGACGTCCGCACGATTCGTTGAGGCCTCAGCGGCACTTTCTGAACGTCGTTCCGACATGCCAGAAAGGGCAGTCTGAAAGTCGAGTCGTGGTGCAGCTGCCGGACTGGGTGCATTGAGTAGAAGGCGGACTCGTTCAATTCCTAGTCGTCCTGCGTGTAGCTTGAGATCTGCTAAGCCTTTCCTTAGATCCTGCTTTTCCTGCTCAGTAATGTCGGGGGTATTGAGGTAGCCCTCAATCTCTTTTTCTAGATCGCGTAGCGCCCTCTGCTTGGTGCGTTGATCCGACCATGAATTCCATCGGAATAGCCCATATCCGAGAGCCCAGGATAGGACGGGCGACAAGTACGTGAGTGTCGTTCCCCAATGTCCACCTAATTGTTGGCCGAGGTAGATTAACCCGGTTCCCCCGCTGATCCCGGCGATCTGCGAAACAGTCTCACCCGCCGTGCGTCCGCCAGCCCTACTCATCAGCGACCTCGCTCGTACGCGATGAGGACACTTGGACCGATTCAGCGTCGCTAGCGATAACATTAGATGTTTGATCGATCTTCTGAATTTTTTCTATCACTGACAGCAGTTCGCCAACTTTGAGGCGACTATTGGAGCTCACTTCGATTCGCGTATCGCCGACTGAAACGATGATGGATACAGTTTCACGGCGACTCAGCCATGCCTTCCACGCGGTCAGAGCAATACTGGCAATGACTGGCGCCCCAGCCGCCACCGCGATCAACGAGGATATACTGCCCACGGTCGGACCATACAGAAAAGTCAAGATCGATTCTACCCGACGAATGGGTGTTTCGATTGGCCGCCAGAACCGGGTGTGTCAGGCAAGTCAAGATCGCCACCAGATGCCGATTCGCGTCGACGCCCGTCGAGTTGACCTGCGCTCATGGGTCATTGACCTGTACGTCAGCAAGGAGCGGTCAGCCCAGCAGTCCTGAAGTTGCGCCGGAGGCAGATCGGCGCAAGGGGTGCTATCCGAGGAGTCGACTCGCGCCAGGCAGTGTCCGCTCATCGGCAAAGTCGTGCACGCCGCCGCTGGCCCAGCCGCGACGGACAGTGACTGCCGCATCTGTGGACACGCGATGACAGCGGCATGAGCGTGCACCGGGCAGTGGTCGATGCCGATTTCGGCGAGCCGGTACGGCAGCTGCGAAATCCGTATGATCCGCGCTGTGGAGAACAGGCCTGGGACGACTCGCTGGAACGAGTCGATGTCGGATGGAACGCCGACTACGCGCCCGCGCCGGAGCAGTTGCGTCGCCAGCGGTCTCGCCTGCTCGCGCTGGTGGGTCAACGGCTGCGGGCCGGCTGGGTCGGCTGGGACCCGGCAAGAGACAGGTGGCAACCGGTCATCCCGGTGGTGCTGGAGTTCGACGGCGGTGTGCAGC
>NZ_JBHSIU010000106.1:0-828 GCF_042653625.1 Dactylosporangium cerinum
AACGAGGTACTCACCGAGCAACTGCAGGGCGCGCTGAACAATCGAATCATCATCGAGCAGGCTAAAGGTGCCGTCGCGCAGGCGAACAACGTCTCCGTCGACGTGGCCTTCGAGCTGATCCGGGCCTACGCCCGGCGCACCCGCCGCCGCCTCAGCGACGTCGCTCTGCACATGGCCACCGACGCGACCAGCCGGGCCGACATCACCCGAGACTGACCGAGTGAGATGGCGGGACCGGGGCACGTCGGCCACGTTCCGCGTGGGACTGCTGAAACGTCCGATCACGACCCGATGATTGCCCGCGGAGTTGTCCGGTGCGAGTGTCCGGTGAGGCTGACCGAACGTCACCGTCGTTTCGCCAGAGCCACCGACCCAACCGCGGCTGTCGCTCACCGCTGTACGGGCCGCACGAGCCGTCCTCGACGGCGGGTGGTGGCCCCGCTCCAGGAACTCGGTGGCGGAAGTACCGGGGTCGATCCTCGCCTTGGACGAACGGTACGGACCGATCCGCCAGCTGATGCTCAACAGCCATAGCATCCTGCACCGCGCCGACCGACGCACGCAGGCTGTTCGGCCACCGGAACGTCCCGGGCATCGGTGCCTTGTCTCACCCGGTCAGTCTCGGGTGACGGGCAGGATGGTCACGTCGGTGGCAACGCGAAGGGCGACGTCGCTGAGGCGGCGGCGGGTGCGCCGGGCGTAGGCCCGGATCAGCTCGAAGGCCACGTCGACGGAGACGTTGTTCGCCTGCGCGACCGCGCCCGTGGCCTGCTCGATGATGATTCGATTGTTCAGCGCGCCCTGCAGTTGCTCGGTGAGTACCTCGTT
>NZ_JBHSIU010000107.1:0-3221 GCF_042653625.1 Dactylosporangium cerinum
GGGGTATCGGGGCGTTGGTGGCCCGGCATCTGGTGGCCCGGCATGGGGTGCGGCATCTGGTGCTGACCAGCCGCCGCGGTCTGGACGCCCCTGGCGCGGTGCAGCTGCAGGAGGAGCTGGCGGGACTGGGTGCGCACGTGCGGGTGGTGGCGTGTGACGTGGCTGACCGGGATGCGGTCGCGGGTCTGTTGACGGCGGTGGATGGAGAGCGGCCGTTGACGGCGGTGGTGCATGCGGCTGGGGTGTTGGACGACGGGGTGGTGTCGGCGCTGACGCCGGAGCGGGTCGATGCGGTGTTGCGGCCGAAGGCTGACGGGGCGTGGCATCTGCACGAGCTGACCCAAGGGATGGACCTGTCGGCGTTTGTGTTGTTCTCCTCGGTCGCGGGGACGCTCGGGTCTGCTGGTCAGGGCAACTACGCCGCGGCGAATGCGTTCCTGGACGGGTTGGCGCACGCCCGTCGGGCGGCGGGTCTGCCCGGGGTGTCGTTGGCGTGGGGGTTGTGGCAGCAGCCCAGCGGGATGACCGGTCATCTCAGCGAGGCCGACCTGGCGCGGATGAGCCGGTCGGGCGTGACGGCGTTGAGCGCAGAACAGGGCCTGGAACTGTTCGACACCGCGCTGCTGGCCGGACTGTCCGCACCAGCGAACCTGGTCCCGGCACTGCTGGATGCCAAAGCTCTGAGCGGGACCGGTCCGGTCCCGGCGCTGCTCCGCGCGCTGGTGCGGCGTGCGGCCCACCGGGTCCACACCGTCGCGGCTCCCGGTGGATCCGTGCTGACCCGCCGGCTGACTGGGGTGCCCGCCGCAGAGCGGCAGGCGGTGGTCCTGGACGTGCTCCGGGGCGAGATCGCCGCAGTGCTGGGCCACACCAGCCTCACTGCGGTGGACCCGGACCGGGCGTTCACCGAGGCCGGGTTCGACTCACTGACCGCCGTGGAACTGCGCAACCGGCTCGGGGCCGTGACCGGGCTACGGCTACCGACCACGTTGGTGTTCGACCACCCGAACCCCACCGCGCTGGCCGCCTACCTGACCAAGCAGGTCGCCGAGAAGGCTGAGAGTGTCTCGGTGTCCGCCGAGCTCGATCGGCTCGAAGCCATCATGTCGGCAGCGAACCCCGCCGATCTTTCAGGCATCGCATCACGCCTTGAGGCCCTCCTCACCAAAATCAGCCAAGGGTCGAACACGTCGGATGCGGACGCCGTGAACGTCACGGAGAAACTCGAGTCGGCCACCGATGACGAGATCTTCGACTTCATCGACAACGAACTGAGCTAGCACAGCATCAGACCGGAGTCGATCCATCTGCAGAACGCTCCGCAGCCCGGAAGATCACTTCACGTTCGAACGGAAGATCTCATGGCGAACGAAGAAAAGCTCCGCAGCTACCTCAAGCGTGTGAGCGGCGATTTGCATGAAGCCCGCGCGCGGTTGCGTGCTGTTGATGAGAGTGCGCGTGAGCCGATCGCGATCGTGGGGATGGCGTGCCGGTTGCCGGGAGGCGTCCAGTCTCCGGAGGGGCTGTGGGATCTCGTCGCGTCGGGCGGCGATGGGATTTCGGAGTGGCCGGCTGACCGGGGCTGGGATCTGGAGAGCTTGTACGACTCGGACCCTGATCAGTCGGGGACCAGTTATGTGCGGGACGGCGGGTTCCTGTACGACGCCGCGGACTTTGACGCCGGGTTCTTCCGGATCAGTCCGCGTGAGGCGTTGGCGATGGATCCGCAGCAGCGCCTGCTGCTGGAGACGGCGTGGGAGGTGTTCGAGCGGGCGGGTATCGATCCTGGCTCGCTGAAGGGTACGGACACCGGGGTGTTCGTGGGCAGCATCGGCCAGACCTACGCCGCGCTGCTGTTGAACCATGGGCACACGGTCAAGGGCCTGGAAGGGTTCATGGGGACCGGCACTGCCGCGAGCGTGGCCTCGGGTCGTTTGGCCTACTCGTTCGGGTTGGAAGGACCCGCGGTGACGGTGGACACGGCGTGTTCGTCGTCGTTGGTGGCGTTGCATCTGGCGTGTCAGTCGTTGCGGCAGGGTGAGAGCTCGCTCGCGTTGGCCGGTGGCGTGACCGTGATGGCGACACCAGCGATGTTCGTGGAGTTCAGTCGGCAGCGGGGACTGGCTGTCGACGGCCGCTGCAGGTCCTTCGCGGGCGCCGCGGATGGCACGGGGTGGAGCGAGGGTGTCGGGCTGCTGCTGGTGGAGCGACTGTCCGATGCCCGGCGCAACGGCCATCAGGTGCTTGCGGTGATCCGGGGTAGTGCGGTGAATCAGGACGGCGCGAGCAACGGTTTGACCGCGCCGAACGGTCCGTCGCAGCAGCGGGTGATCCGGCAGGCGTTGGCGAACGCGCGCCTGTCGGCTGCTGAGGTGGACGCGGTGGAGGCGCACGGCACCGGGACGGTGTTGGGTGATCCGATTGAGGCGCAGGCGCTGCTGGAGGTGTACGGGCAGGAGCGGGCGGGCCGGGAGCCGTTGTATCTGGGGTCGTTGAAGTCGAACATCGGTCATACCCAGGCCGCGGCCGGGGTGGCTGGCGTGATCAAGATGGTCATGGCGATGCAGGCCGGCGTCCTGCCGCAGACGTTGCATGTTGATGAGCCGACCCCGCACGTCGACTGGTCCTCCGGCGCGGTGGAGTTGTTGACGGAGTCCCGGTCGTGGCCGGAGTTCGGGGTGCCGCGGCGGGCTGGTGTGTCGTCGTTCGGGATCAGTGGCACCAACGCTCACGTGATTCTGGAGCAGGCCCCCGAAGCCGCTGTGGCAGGCGAGCAGGGGTCTGTGTCGTTGCCGGTGGTGCCGTGGGTGTTGTCGGGTCGTAGTGCTGCGGCGTTGGCTGGTCAGGCTGAGCGGTTGCGGGCTCTCCTGCTCGACGGTGCCGACCCTGGGTTGAGCGATGTGGGGTTCTCGCTGGCGGGGTCGCGGGCGGTGTTCGAGCATCGGGCCGTTGTCGTGGCTGGGGACCGGGAGGGGTTCCTGGACGGGTTGGGTGCTCTGGCTCAGGGTCAGGTCGCGTCGAACACGGTGAGTGGTGTTGGTTCGGGTCCGGCGAAGTGTGCGGTGGTGTTTTCGGGTCAGGGTTCGCAGCGGGTTGGGATGGGCCGGGAGTTGTGGGAGACGTTCCCGGTGTTCGCTGCGGCGCTGGAGGAGGTCTGTGGGTGTCTGGATCCGTTGTTGGATCGTCCGTTGTTGGAGGTGATCTTCGACGGTGCTGGGTTG
>NZ_JBHSIU010000108.1:0-43441 GCF_042653625.1 Dactylosporangium cerinum
CATCCTCCACGAGTACGAACACGCTGCATGAGCTGCATGGACGAGGTTTTCGGCACGTACAGCGTTGGTGTCGAGGCCGTCGATCGCCCGCCATTCCACCGAAGCCTGGTCCGGTCGCGGCCCAGCGAGCAGCTCCCCTATTCGCCATCCCTCGGCCTGCTCGCCGCCGCCTTCGAGGCAGGCTCGGAGCCGGGTCACTCGGTCGATGTGGCCTCGCCACTCGTCGAAGGACGCACTGCCGCCGGTCAACGACTTCACTCGCCAGTTGGAATACTCGCCGAACTTGAGCATCGCCCGCAACGCGCCGGCAAAAGATTCGGGGCGGATGGCCCCCTTGCGCGGCTGATACACGACGGCGAGATCGCTCATCCGGATCACGAACGGCGCAGCGATCCCCCCATCGACGTAGTCCCGTTCGAAGTCGTTGACTTCCTCCTGCCAACGATCAACCCGGACGCGCTCCGCGTAACCGAGACGGCCGTACAGCACGCCGCCCTCTTCGTACACCTTCCCGACGCGCCATATCCGGCCGAATCGCTCGGTTGGCCGGCCGGGTATGAGCGCTTCCCTGATCAGTCTGGGGCCCGCGCCGAAGAGGTCGCCCTGATCAGGCTCCTCCAAACGGACCGCGACGATCCGTTCTGTCGCCCTTGACGGCATGCAGGGAAGTTTATCGATGTTCTCACTTGGCCGGCACACATCGTCAGATGGCGACAACTCACGGTATTCATTCATGTGACCACGGTTCGCAGGAATAGTGAACGCCGGAGTCCGATCTGATGCATGGCCGCCGACGACTGCCCGTTACTCCGAACCGGCTCTCTTTACGTCGCTTCCTCGACCGTCAGTGCACCCCGGCTGAAGGCGGTCAGAATTCGCTGGTGAGTCTGGCGGGGCAGCGACCTCGATCCGGGTTCGCCGAGGGGCGTGCCCGGCCGGGCGGGAGCGGTGCCGAGCAGGTCGTCCAGCCCGCTGCGGGCGACCATCAGCAGACCGTGGGTCGCACGGGTGCAGGTGACGGCGAGCCGCCCGAACGCCGAGTTGAACTCGTCGAGCTGCTGGGCTCCGGAGAGCGGGTGGATGGCGACGGTAATGGCATTGGTCTGGCCCTGCCACGAGTCGACTGTTGAAGCCACGAGTACGCCGTCGGGGAGGTCGTACATGTCCGTCAGCCGCTGCACCATGTCGGTTGCGTCGTCGACGGTCTGGTTGCGGGTGGCAAGGACGACAATGAGCGGGTCGCCCTCGGGCGCCGCCGAATGCACGCGGACGTCGTCAACGGGAGTCCCCTGACCGTCATACCTCCGGCTGAGGATGCTGAAGCCGCCCTCGAGGAGAGGGATCAGGAGCTGCTCGACCAGGCCGAGCAGCGGGAGGTCGACGTCGGCCGCCTCCGCTGCGAGCAGGCCGTCGATCTCGACGAGCGTCGGGTTCCCGCTCGCAACGCTGCCCCAGATCGCGGCCGCCTCTCCGCTCAGTGGCGGCAGCTCCACCGAGCGGTCTCCGGGGGCCGCCACACAGTCGAGCCGGTCCCAGTCGCTGTAGAAGGCGCGCCAGAGCGGCAACTGCGCGGCCGTGGGGCGCCACACGGCGGGCAGGTCGACGACGAAGGCGGTAGCGCTGCCCTCGTACGCCGTGGGCCACGCCCGGTACGGGTTGTAGCCTGGGTCTCCGCGCCACGGGTTCTGACTGGGATCGATCGGCGGCAGCTGGCCCACGTCCCCCACGCCGACGGAGAGGGGAGCCAGCTTCTCGACCGTCGAGTAGCGGTGCCGCGGCAGCTGCCAGGCCTCGTCGACGAACAGCACGTCGAAGGGGACCGAGCCGTTCCCGGCCGGTCCGAGGTGGTCGAGCAGCCGCCGGCGTTCGCCCAGGGCGCCGAGCTTGTGCGAAGTCCCTAGCACGACCTCGCAAGATCTCGGTATGGACGCGGTGGTCGTCGCGATGGAGACGTTGTCCCGCACCTCCTGCGGGACGTCCGGGAGACGGTCCGCGGCCACGAAGAGGCAGACCTTCTCGGCGCCGAGGGCCTTGCCGAGATCGCCGGCCAAGGGGTGGATCTGCTTGTTGGCGAAGGCCGTGACGGCGACCCGGCTGCAGTTGGGGTGCTCCAAGGCCTCGCCGACCATACGCACCAGCGCGTAGGACTTGCCGGCGCCCGCCGCGGCCCGCAGCAGGATCTTGTCGTGGTCCGCGGCGCCGCTCAGGGCCGCCGAGACCGCAGCGATGGCGCTCTCGGCGGCCTCGATGTTGCCTTTGGCCGCCTCCCCATGGTGGAACGCGTCGCCGGCCGACTCTGTGGGGGGAGAGAAGATGATCGTCACCGCTGTTCAGTCCAGGTCGTCCATGGTCAGGCTGTCGGGGGCCGGCCCGAGCGGGGGCTCGGGCGCATCGGTGCCCGGGCCCACGTCGAAGCGCTCTTCGTCGACGAGGGGCGGCCACACCTCGGGGTTCAGTTCGCCGCGGGCCCGGCGCTCCGCCAGCACGTCGGACCACTCGGCCTCCGCAGCCGCGTGCGGCCTGCAGCACCACTGGTGGGTCTCGGGATCGGATGCGTACGTCGCGGCGGTGCACGTGGGCTTCGGTGCGGTCCGGTCGTCCAGGGAGGGCCGCGGCACGGCGATCTCGTGACCGGACTGCAGCGGTTTGCCGAACCAGGCGGTGTCGGCCAGGACCAACTCGTCGCCGACCGCCAGGCTGGGCGCGACCAACGGCTCCCAGACGAGCCCGTCGACGCCCGGAACCTCCTGCAGGGTCGCCACGGGGAGCTGACCCAGCTTGAACGATCCCTTCTGAACCTTGAGGGTCGTGGTGGGCGCCTCGACGATGCTGCGGCCCCCTATGTGGAGGGCGACGACCCGGGACCCGTCGACCAGGCGCCGTGACCTGACGACGAGGCACACCGGGTCGAGACCGACCACCGTGGCGAGGGCCAGGTCGCGTACACCCGCGTCGATCGCCTTGTCCCGCGCAAAGCCGGGGTCGGTCAGGCAGGTGAGCTGGTCGAAGCATCTGCGGTCGGCGTCGAGCAGCTCGACCTGGGAGTTGCGCCAGTTGGGGTAGGTCCGCGAGAACCGCACGAGATCCGAGGCCTGCAACGCGAGGCGGCGTCCCCACACTTGCTGTGCGTCGCGCTCCAGCTCGCGGTGCGCTGGGCGCAGTACCGAGGAGCTCAGGCGGTCGAGGACCGCCAGTGACCGCTCGACCACCTCGATGCGGTAGTCCAGAGCGTCATGGACGAGCGCCTCGTAGGTTGGCAGGTTCTTGTTGTGACGCAGGGCCTTGTGGATTGCGTCCGACGCCGAGTTGGAGAGCCGGGCACCCGGCGTCTGAGGTTGCTCCGCGATCCGGTCGGAGGCCTCCCGGTGGTCCAGCGGGTCGGTCGCCTCTGCCCAGGTGACGAGGTAGTCGAGGCGGCCGGCATCCACGGCGGGACCGCCCGGCACGACATGCGAGGCGAGCACGGACCGCAGGTCCACGACGGGGGTCCGCAGGCTCATGGCCCGGGCCCGGTCCTCCTCGAGGAGGAAGCTGATCGCGATCCGCTCGTCGTCGTCCAGCGGGTCGGGCAACGTCGCGGGCTCGCCGTCGAAGGTCAGGGCCGGGCGGTCGCTGTCCAGGTCGTGCTGCCAGCGCAGCCGGCTCAGTTCGACCCCGGCCAAGGAGTCCGCGGCGGTCGCCAACAGGTCGGCCGTCGGGCGGTCCGGGACGACCAGGTGAATCGGCCCCAGCCCCGCCTCAAGCAGCTCCCGGACCGTGCGGCCGAGAAGGCGCATGATCGCTCGCCGGGTGAGTGGGGACTGCGGCTCCAGGAAGGTCTGTCGCACCCAGGCGCCGGACCCGTCCCGGCCCACACCCTGCAAGGCCACGCCATGCACGCCGAGCGCCGCGGCGTCGGACTTCGCCAGCACCACGTTGATGGTGCCGGGCAGCCCGCACGGGTCGGTCCGCAACCGGCCAACCCATTGCGGAAGTCCGGTGATGGTGGCAGTGACCTGCGCAACCGTGCTTGATGGCACCTCCCCGACCACGCCTTCGCCGGTCACGAGGCCAACCGCCGATGGCCGGGTGAGCCGGTCCACGCCGAGCTCGGCGAGCAGGGCGAGCGGGTCGTCGCCGGCTCGAAGCTCTTGCCGGCAGCACGAGAAAAGGTTGCAGGTGACGCAGCTGCGCGGGTCGAAGTTCGCCTCGAGGCCGGCGACATACGCCGCCAGCTCATCCCCCGCCGGCGCGTCGTCGCCGAGCTTCGCCTTCACCGCGAGCCGCTCCTCGGCGCGGGTGCGCACCTCTTCCCGGTGGTCGTCGAGGAGCTCGACGATGGCCTCAGGCTGCAGGAAGGCGTTCCGCGGAACCGCCAGCGCACCGTACCGGTGCACCTGCATCCCCCCGGGCAGCTTGCTCCACGCGGCGGCGGACTCGACGCCGAGGGCAACCTGGAGGAAGCCCTTGAGCATCCGGCCGTCGTCGATGCGGGAGCGAACCCGCTCGTAGTCCTTCGCGTCGCCGACGACCAGCCAGGACCCGATCGTCTGGCCGTCTTCGGCCAGGCGCGGACAGACGATCGCGAAGTCCGGCTGGACGGCGGTGGCGTCGGGCACGTCCTCGAGCCTGAGGTAGGGGACGGCGAGCGCGGTCAGCATCGTGGCTTCGCCGGAAACCGTGGCCTTCAGGTGAGCCTGGGCGAGCTCTCCGGCGGTGGTGTCGACGGTGCCGTCGCAGGTGCGCCGGCGCACCGCTTCCGGGCGGGGGAGGCCGAGCTGTCCGATCGTTCTGGTGAGCAACACGGCGACGAACCGCTCGGAATGCACGAGCGTCTCGAAGGTCATCGCCCGCATCCAGCGGGCTTCGGGAATTCCGGCGCCGGTGTCAGGGTGCCCGATGTGCGCTGCGAGGGCCTTGCGCGTCCTGCGTGTGATGAACGGGTCGGTCAGCCGGAACCGCTCGCACCCGGCATGCGCCGAGGCGGCGACCGCACTGGTCCCGCCGCCGGACTGAACTGCGCCCATGTGTTGAACCCCCGGCTCACGATCGGCTCCGTCGCGAAACCCCGGCTATTCGGCGGAATCCAAGGAAGACGGGGGAGCCTTTCTCAGCGTGCCGAACGGCGCCCTGCTCATGGAATGGTCGAAGATCTTGAGCTTTCGAGCCGTTGCGCCCAGCGGTGGATCGGCCGGTCGGACTATGCGGCATCGGGCGGAAAGCCCCGAACCTCGCGGCCCTTCCGATACCGCACTGCCGACTGAGGTGTCATAGGCCGCTTTTCACGCCATCCACTCGGCGAACAGTTCCGCGAGTCGGCCCACGTCTTCTGGCCGGACCGTGACCAGTCTGTTCCCCGTAGCCTCGACCAGATCGAGCTTCCTTTGCACCTTCGCCGCATAGGCGTCGTCGTCCAGCATTCCGAGCGCCTCCACGAAGGTCCCATCCGCAAGGAGCCAATCGGCGCGCAGGCCTGTGGTGTTCAGCACCGCGTGGCGCGGATAGTGCGGCTCGACCTCATGCGCGATCCGATGTTGCTGGAAGAAGTCGTCGACATGGCGTTCGAACATGGACCGGCAACGGTGACCGTCGGCGGCGAGCGTTTCTATGCCGCGCGAACGGCGAACCGCATCCGGTGCGAGGCCCGCCAGCTCGATCCAGTCCCTCCACTTGCGCAACCGGCGGGCCGGCCGCGCGATCCCCAAGTTCTCTCGCGGGATGAGGAATCGGCAGAGCATCGCCTGGTCCGCGAGGTCGGGGTCGGCGAGCAGAATTGTCGGCAGCTGACTCCTGGACGGCGGCCCGGCGAACTCGATCTCCGCGAGTCTGCGCAGCGCCCAGATCGTCGCGTCGGTCCACGGCCCGTCGGTGCCGATATCGCGCAGAACCCCGCGGTCCGCCAAGGTCAAGCAGATGAGGCAGTAGGCGATGCCGGAGGGCGTGCCGTGGCAGCCGGTGCCGCAGAGCCGGCAGGGGCCCGTCCGATCCTCGACGTCTCGCGTGTTGAACACCCTGGCCAGCGCGCGGCGCTGGATGTCCAGCAGGTAGTCCGGCACCGGTGCCGCAGGTTTCTCCGCCACCTCGGCGTTCAGCCACCGCTGGTGAGCCCCGGGCACCAGACCGATGGCACGCGGGGTGAGCCGGCACGATGTCGGCCTGATGCCGTTGTGCCGGTCCGCATCCTCACGGAAGCTGTTGTCCGCCACGCGAAATGGCCCGAGCTGCGCCGCCGCGTACGCCTCCGCCCGGGCGTTTCTCTCGATGATCGGCTGCGGTGGCGGTGCATGCTCCACCGACGACGGTTCGATCCCATGTCGCCTCAGCAACGTGGTGAGGGGGCCGATGTGGGGTCGAGCGTAAACCGTGAGTGCCCCTGACGCCGGGTAGTATGCGCCGGCCTTCGGCAGCATGGAGGACGGTGCCTCGTCCCTGACGAGCAGGATCGACCACCTACGTCCGTCGTCGGATGGGTCATCGTTGACTTGCGTGGTATCGACAATGGCATCGGGATAGTCGTCGAGCCGATCGATCCCGGCGGGGGCCTTCGCGTCGATCCCGTGTGCCCGCAACGCTTGGATGGCATCGAGCCGCACCCGCTCGTCCGTCAACGTGAGAAGCCCGTCCAGCGGTCGGTAGCTGCCGATCTGGAGGCCGGCCCGATCGGTGACGAGAACTCGGTCGTGCCCCCAAACGGCCCGGGTGACGGCCCGGATGCCCTGGTATTCGTGCGGAACACTTCGAAAGAGGTGCCACGCCTCGAGGTCTTTCAGTGCCGCCGCGTCCCGCGCCTTCTGTCCGCGGCTCCGCTTCACCGGGCTCCGGGGCTCCGCGGGGGCGACCACGACAGCGCCGCTGTCGTCCATTGTTACGGCCACGCGCACTGTGGGCGAAGGTCGCGATCGGCCCGGTCTCCGGCCTCGGCGCGCCGCGTAATGCTCTTCGCTGGGCAGCGGCAAGTTGAGGTACGGATATACCAATTCGTCGAGCAATCGCCCCAGCGGAATGTCCAGATAGATGCGCTCGATGCGGTACCCGACCTGGAGCATCTCCGCGCGTGAGAACGGTGCATCGCGGTTGACGCGCCATGCTTCACCCCAGTCGCACCACGACCAGAGCCGGTCGCCGGGTCGCCGTTCGCCGAGGCCGAACACCAGCCCTCCGCGCTCGACCTCCGACTCGTCGATGTCGTGCAGCGCTATCCAGCCGTGACAGCCCACCGGGGTAGGCGCCGCCGCGGCCGCGAGCATGTGGAGGGCCGGCGCGGCCTCCAGCACCACGTCGTACAGGTATCCCAGGTGCCGGCTGAAATGAGAGCTCCCCGCGACCGGCGCGATGGCCACCGAGATTGCCTTGGGGTTGTAGGCGTTGTCGGGGCGAGGGACCAGGTTCAAGATCACCGGCAGCCGCCGCTGCATCCGACCGTTCTCGTCCAGAACCTCGACGGGCTGCGTCTCATCCGCCAGCCGGCCCAGGACGAACTGCCTCATGGTGTCGAGCGCGTCATCCCACGTGGAGAACGCCAGGGGCGAGCGACTGTGGCCGGGCGGAATCATGACCATGCCCGTTGCCGGATCGTATGCGACCTGCTCATTTCCCCCGGGCACGCGTAGCCTCCAGGACCTCGATCTGCTGGCGCGGCTCGTCCGCGTGGGCCCCGTCCACCGCCGGCCCGGGCTGCTGATCGGCAAGGAGCGCACGCAACAAGGCGATCGCGGCCGCTGCGTCGCGCAGTTCGGCATGGCACGTGGCCGCCTGCTGCCGGCAGTACCAGATCAGCTCCCGGTCACCGCCGGGCCGCGTGGCGAGGTCGGTTGTAAGGCCGATGAACTCGGCAAGCGCCTCACGGTAGGCGTCGGCCAGCAGGTACAGGTTGGCCAGGTCGAGCCGCAGGTCGAGCAGTTGCGGATCGCCCGCGTTTTGCTCCTTGACGGCAGCCCGCACCGCCGCCGCCAACAGCTCGGCCGCCTGGGTGAAGCGTTCCGCCTCGGCGAGCGTCCGCGCGCGGTGCTGAGCCTCCTCGAGGTCCGTGATCGACGTTGGCTCGTACGGTGTCGTTGCCGGGGGTGTCTCGATCCTGGCCGGCGCGGATAGCCCCGGACGGGGCAGCGGGCCGAAGGGATAGCGGTACGGCAGAGTCGGGTCGATCGACTGCCCGCTGGGCAAGATGACCGCAGGTTCCTCGTCGAGGACGCTAGCCGCGCCGGCGAACGGGACGAGAAGCTCGTACACCTCCGCGGCTGACCCCGGGCGGTCATTCGGGTCCTTCGCGAGGAGCCGTGTCACGAGCCGAACCACGCGCAGAACACACCGTTGGCCCGAGTCGTCATAGCCGACCGTTCTATCAGAGGTTGTCCCGCGTTGTTGATGTGGGAGGGCCACGTCGTCCATGCCATGCGACACCCGGTCACGGTGACGAAGGACTCGGACGGACCGCCGCAATTCATCGGGATACGAGCGGGGACGCTCGACATTGGCGGGGCGCAGGTACCGACGTCGCAAACCATCATGTGGCATCCGGGCATGGTCGTGACCGACGCCGGTGCTGGGCCGGAGGCCAGCCCTGAAGCGAAGCGGTATGCAATCCGTCCGCCGGATGGTGAGCGGTTCCTAGCCTGGTCGCCCGACCACCTCCAGAGCCCTGCGGGCCAGAATCCTGCCGCCACGGCCCGTTGGGACCTGAGCGACATTCCTGGTCAGGTGGGCGCGACAACCGTCGCCGAATCCAGTGTCGGTCGACCTGGGAGGCTGCGCGCCATGATCAGCCGTGCTGTCGACCTCGTGACGGCACTTGTCCGGCGAGATCCGTAGAAATTCGCCGACGGGCACTTCGCCGCGCCGCCCGCCGACCAACGGTCGGCACCATCCCTGGCCGCGTACGACCAACTGCTCACCCAGCGCACGAGCCGGGACACCTAGAGATCAACTATTTGATACCTGGTCGAAAGATCCTTAACAACGCCCCTACAAAGGCCACGCACCGTTACGCAATGCGTAGCCTCGAGCCACAAGCCAGGGAAGGTTGTACCCGGTGCATATAGCGTGTCGCACCGCGCATGCGGCAAGCTCGTGCCCAGGGTTGGGGTCACAAGTCAGGGGGGCGCCGTGGCGTCTGCTTCCATCAGCCGACCGGATCTCGTGGCGGTCGCTGTCCACCGCATCCGCCCTGCGCTGCGCAGCAGCCTCCCGGCCGGGGACTGGCTGATCATCGAGCGCGAGCTCGACTCCGCCGCCGCGACCTTGTCGGACGAGCGGCGCACTGCGGAGCACCCGGCCGCCGCACTCACCGTCGTACGGCTGATGTCGACCGCCGAAACCGGCCGCAAGCTGCTCGCTGGCCGGCTCGCCGCCCAGGACGCGATCGTCGCCCGGGTGCCCGGGGCGGATCGGGCCGCGCTGCTGGGGGCGCTGGCAGTGGTGGACCTCGACGCCTCCCCCGCCACCGCGGCGGACCGAGGGATCACCCTGGCACCCGGCGGTGTCGGCGGCGGCACGAGCCTCAAACTGCGCAACTTCCGGGTGGACTTCGCGGCCCTGCTCAAGCTGGGTGCCGCCTCCGTCACCGCACTCCAGGCGGTTCTGGCAGGCCCTAACCCGCTGGTGATCACCGCTGGCGTACTGACCATCGCGCAGGCCCTCGCCGACACCATGACCGCCCCGATCGGAGAGGACGAGGCGAGCCTCTTCTGGTCCTTCGCACAGACCGCGGCCGACCGCGACGAGAAGTCGGCGACCGAGGACGAACTGCGTGCCGCCTGCGACCGGCACCGGCCAGAGTTCGGTCTGGAGCCCCTCACCCCGGTCCAGTTCACCCGGGCACTGCGGAAGCTCGAAGCACTCTCCAGCATCCGCCCGCACGGAGAAGGCTGCTGGCAGCTCCGCGAGACCTACCGTGTCGCCTGACGGCCCAGCGACTGGACCGGACAGCGAGGAGGACGTCGAAGCCCTGATCCGCCGTCTCACCGAGAAGCTGCGGGTCCGTCCGAGCCACAACCGGACGCGCGCGCGGCTGGCCATCGCGTACGACCGGCGGACCAAGGGCGACCGCGAGGAGAACATCCAGCGCATCCTGGTGCACAGCGACTCCCTGAACCGAAAGAAGATCGGCAAAGGCCTGTGGGCGGCGACCCGTGTGCTGCGCGGCAAGGCGTTCCGCGATCGCAGCGCGACCGCCGGCTTCGGGGAGATAGATCTGCAGGTCGCGCTGAGCTTCTTCGGCGAGGCCCTCGACCTCTATGCCAAGGGATCGCCGCTCTGGGCGGACGTCCAGGCGGAGATGGCGATCACGCTGCTGCGCCACCCCGACCTCTGGCCGAACGCGCGGCGCCACCTCGACAAGGCACTCGCGGTGTACCGGACGAATGACTCAGGGCCCGCACTTGCCGTCGCCTACGAACTCCTCGGCGACTGGTACGTGTTGGTGGCGAGGGAGACGGGTGCCGCGCGCGCCCGGCAGGCCGCCCTCGGGGAGTACTCCCGCTCCCTGGCCCGAACGGACCGCTCCCGGGACACCGCCCGCTGGGCGCGGCTGCAGCTCGCCATCGGCCGACTCGCCCACGCGGGCGGACCGGCTGCCGATGACATCGTCGCCGAACACTTCGCGGCGGCCGCACAGGCCCTCACCGGTGCGACCCACCGAACCGCACGCCTCGGAGCGCTGCGGGAACTCGCCAACCTGCACCTGCGCCGCGGGCGCTGGGCGGACGCGCTCCCGCACTGCGCCGAGGCGCTGTCCCTCGCCCTGGAGTTGGCGCGCGAGCCCGCCACGGTCAGTGGGCGCCGCGCGGCGGCAGTCGGCGTATCGGACGTGGCGCACTGCCTCGCGTACTGCCAGTACCGGCAGGGGGATCCGGACCAGGCCGTCCTGACGCTCGAGGCGGGCCGCGGCCGGTTGCTGCTGGACCGCCTGGCCGACGACGCGGAAGCGGGCTTCTCCGACGCACCGGAACACGCGCAACGTACGCAGTTGCGCCGGGAGATTCGCGATCTCGAGGCCCGTGAGTACGGAGGCATGATCTTCCTCGAAAACTCCGAGCGCCTGGCACTGCTCCGCCGCGAGTACGCCGAACTCACGGCGCCGGCGGCGCGGTCTGCCGTGTCGATCGCCGAACTCGCCCCCCAGGAGCCCGGCACCGCGCTCGTCGTACCGCTGATCAGCCCGGTCGGCGGAGCCCTCTTCATCGTCACGGACACCGACCGGTGCATCGCGCCGGAGAACGTCCTCGACTTCCCCACCGTGACGACACGTGACATCAACCGGTGGCTCGAAGGCGACGCAGAGGGCGCTGACGACGTGGACGATGGCCGCACCGCCGAAGCCCTCGGCACAGACGCCGTGACCACCGTCGGCTGGCTGACCGCCTACCGGCGGCGACACAAGGACGCGGCCGGTGAGGAACGCTGGCGGACCACCATGGGCGCGGTCTGCGGCGACCTCGGCCGGACGCTGCTCGGAGCACTCGCGAACCGGCTCCGCGAGCTACGCAGTTCGAGAGTCGTCCTGGTGCCGGCCGCCGGACTGCAGTTCCTGCCCCTGCACGCGGCCGTCATCACGGACGGACCGGGTGCGCGCCACCTCCTGGACGAGGTGGTCGTCGAGTACGCCCCGTCTGCCGCGATCCGCTCCTTGCTGCACACCAGGCGCGGCGGACGGCGCACCGCAGGACAGGCCCTCGTCGCAGGGGTGAGCCGCTACCCCTCACTGCCTCCACTGCCCGCGGTCCCCCACGAGGTCGAGCTGATCGGCACAATGCTGGACAGCGCCCCCCTCCTCGACAGCGAGGCGACACGGGAACGGGTCCTAGACGGCATGGCCGACGCCGCGGTCGTCCATCTCGCATGCCACGGCGCGGGCTGGGCGTTGGCCGGGCCGGGCTTCCGGATGGCGTGGGATCCGCCGGCGATCCTGCACCTGGGCGACAAGGGGCTGTCGTTCCAGGACATCCTCGGGCAGGACCTGCAGAAGGCCCGGCTCGTCTGCCTGTCCGCCTGCGACACCGGGCTGGTGGAACACGACCTGCCCTGGGACGAGCACGAAGGACTGGTGACCGTGTTCCTCCAGACCGGAGCCGCCGCCGTGGTCAGCACCCTGTGGGCCGCGGACGACCGGAGCACCGCGCTGCTCATGCAGCGGTTCTACACCGAACTGACGGCGGCCGAGCGCGACGGGGCGGGCACAGCCGACAGGCCGACCACAGGAGTCGGCGACCCGGCGCGCGCCCTGCGGCGCGCCCAGCTCTGGCTGCGGGACAGCACCCGCGCCGAACTGGCCGCGGTCTACGAGCGGCTCGTCACCGACGGCCACGACCGCTTCATCGAGCCCTACACGGAACTCATGCTGGCTGGCGCCCCGGACGACCGTCCGTACGCCCACCCGGCGTTCTGGGCTCCGTTCACCTTCACCGGTGCGTAGGAGGCAGCCAGTGGGCAAGAAGGCCAAGCGGCGCACCAAGTGGTACGAGTCGGCCGCAGAACGGGAGAACGAGTATGTGCGTGCGGTGATCCTCGAGCCCGGCCATCCCCTGCAGGAGGACGCGCTGGAACTCGCCGTGCACGCACGGGACATGGCGGCCAGGTCGCTGGGCGAGGACCACCCCGCCTGCGCTGAGGCCACCCAGAACATCGGCCTGTACTACCACGTGCTCGGCGGCGACCCCGAGCGCGCGGCGGAACTCTTCGACGAGGCCAGGACCAAGGCCGGCCCATACCACCCGGTACTCACCCGCAGCTTCTACTTCCTCGGCGTCCACCACCAGCAGGCCGGCGACCCCGGCCAGGCGAGGAAGTTCCTCCAGGAGGTACTGGACATCATCCGCAGGGAGGGCCACGCCGAAGATCCCCGCATCGAGCAGCTCACGGAGATGCTCACCGAACTCGGACCACCGCCGCGAAACGGCTGAGGGGCTCGGAACAATCCTGGGCATCCATCAGCCCCGGAGCGGTTCACCTTGGGCCTATAGAGCCTGTGTCTGAACCTGCTGCGAGGGTTGTGGTAGCCGGTGACGGCGTGGCTAACAGGCGTGGGCGTGGGCTCTTGATAGGCAAACGGTTCCTACACCAACTGCCGTCAAGAGCCCACAATGTCATTGAACCCTGTCCGCAGCCGGGTGGAGAAGCCATGCCCCGGCGTGTCCTGTGGTTGCGGTTGCGCCAGCCGTCGACCCCGCTACCCGTCGGATACCAGCGATGCGCAGTGGGCGCTCCTGGAACCGTTACTGCCGACCCCGGCCTGCCGGCGCCGTAGCGGCGGCCGGCCGGAACGCCACCACCGTCGCGCGACCATCGATGCGATCTTCTACCTGGTCGACAACGGCGTGAAATGGCGGGCACTACCCGCGGACTTCCCACCCTGGCGAACCGTCTATGGCTTCCTCGCCCGCTGGTCCGACGACCTCACCACCATCGAACTCGCTGATCAACTCCGCGCCCAGCTACGAGTGGCGCACGGCCGCGACCTCCACCCGACCGCCGGCTGCATCGACGCCCAATCCGTCCACGAAACCGCCGAAGCGACCGTGCCCCGCGCCAGCAGCGGCTACGACCCGCACAAACGTGTCAACGGCCGCAAACGCCACATCAGCGTCGACACCCTCGGACTTCTTGTCTGCGTCGTCGTCACCGCCGCCAACGTCCAGGACCGCGACGCCGCCCGAGCCCTCGTCCACGACGCCACCCTCCGCGGCATCGCCCACCTGTGTGCCGACTTCGGCTACCACGGCGACCTCATCGCCTGGGCCCTCGCACTCGGCATCACGATCACCATCGTCAACCGCGAACCCGGGACGAAAGGCTTCCAGGTCCTGCCACGCCGCTGGGTCGTGGAACGCACCTTCGCCTGGATCACCCGACGCCGCCGATGCGCCCGCGACTACGAACGCACCACCGACCACCACGAAACCGTCGTCTACTGGGCCGCCATCATCCAGATGACCCGGCGCCGAGCCCGAATGCCTTAACACGGACCCGACACCAGGTTCAGACACAGGCTCTATAGGAGCGGCCGGGCATGGATCCGATCGACCGGGAGCACGGGCAGTCGCACTACCTGTCCGGTACTTCGTGCGACAGCCCGACTACGGTAACCTCCGGACAGCATGGTCTGGATGCGCCGTCCGGCGACCTATGTAAGTCGGATCGTTGTCGATGGGCCGACGAGCGTGGGGGTTTGGTCACGCTCGGACCTTCGACACCAACTCATAGCATCCCTGCGTTGTATGACGCACCCGTGTTCAAGCGCACTCGAACACGCCATCGAGGCACCCATGCTGGCTTCACGTGGACGGCGGTGCCGTCCACGAGCGGCATTGCGCCCGCAGTCGTGCCTGCCTCCTTGCCTGGAGCCACGGCAAGCGGTCAGGCGGCAACGAGGCGACCCGTCCGTGGTCCACTGCCGCTGCCGACGTTCCTCGATCGGCGGACCCGCCACACGATCTACGCGCTACCGGCGATCGACTTCAATGGCAGACTCGCCAATCAGGCCGTCGTCCGGGCGATGGGCTGGGAGCCCGGCACCGGTACGGCATCCAGGAGCAGGGTGGCCTGCTCATTGTGGACGCCGACCCCCCGGGGCGTGTACGCGATCACCCGGCAGGGTCACCTTTACATCCCGGCCGTCGTCCGGCGCCGTTGCGCGATCGCGGCGGCGGATCGGCTGCTCATCGCCGCCGAACCCACCGAGCGGCGGCTGATCATTCATCCGCCGGCCGCCATCGACGCAATGATCACCGATCGCCACAACGCCGTGCTTGACGGGGATGCCCCATGACCGCCGCCCGCGCGGACATCGAAGCCAATTACGTGAGCGCCGACACGTGCGACCACCGCCAGGTCAGCGGTTTCTTCGAAGGACTCGAACTCGTCGAGCCTGGCATCGTGCCGATCAGTGAATGACGCGCCGACAGGTCAGAGCCGAGACCGGACCCTCAGGACATCGCAATCTGGGGCGCGGTAGGTCGTAAACCCTGACCGGTCACTGCGCGCCGCTGGTCGCCACGCTACGGCGGCGGCATTGGCGGAGCGCAGCGCCGCCAGGCGTTCGGGCAGAGCGACACTGCCGGTGGGGCAAGGCCCGCGCAAGCACATTTCGCGGGCAGCGCACCGTGCGCACGTCGCCGTCCTGCCCCAGGCGGATCGCGCTCGGTTCCTGCTCGGAGCGGCACTGCCGCGCACCGTCGCCAGCTCAATGCGCGACCTCCCAGCCGAGGCGGTGACGGTGGACCGCGCGTGCTCTCAGCCTGCGTGTATTCGTTGATCAATCCGCCCAGGATCGGGTGTCGTTGGACTCGGACGTCGTTGAGGCCGAACAGGTGGTAAGTACGCTTTGAAGTGGTTTCAACCATGTGTGGAGGTGTCGGATGGGGGCAGGCGGAGTGCTGCCTGGCAGGGATCCACCTGTTCGGGCCGAGGTATTGCACGAGAGTGAGCACACGCGCGTTACTCGACTGTTTCTTGCTGGGCGCACGGTCGTCTGTAAGGAGCCGCTGGGGGCGGATGCGCAGCGGCGGGTGCGGCACGAGTCGGCGATCCTGGAACGGCTGCGTGGTGTGGCGGGCGTCGTCCAGTTGGTGGAGGCGCCGGACTTCCCTGGGTCGGTCGTGGTGCGGGACGTTGGTGGCGCGTGTCTGGCCGGGTTGGTGAAGCCGTTGACGGTTGATGATCTGGTCGGGTGCGCGGTGGGGTTGGCGCGGGCGGTGGCGGGGATGCACGGGCGGGGTGTGATGCATCGCGACATCACGCCGGCGAACATCGTGGTCTCCTGTGACGGCACGCCGTGTTTGGTGGATTTCGGGTTGGCGTCGTCGTTTGCTGAGATTCGTCCGGAGTTTATGCATTACACGGAGATTGTGGGGACGTTGGCGTATCTGGCGCCGGAGCAGACGGGGCGTACGGCCCGGTCGGTGGATCAGCGTGCTGATCTGTATGCGTTGGGTGCGACGTTGTATGAGTTGGCGACGGGTGCGCCGCCGTTTGGTTTCGGTGATCCGTTGCGGCTGACGCATGATCATTTGGCTCGGGTGCCGGTGCCGCCACACGAGGTGAATCCGATGGTGCCGGGGTTGTTGTCCGAGATTGTCATGCATCTGTTGGAGAAGGAGCCGGACAACCGGTATCAGACGGCGGAGGGTGTGCTCCACGACCTGGAGCGGTTGCGGGACGCCGGCGCGGGCCAGGGAGCGGCTGGAGCGGTCGGAGCGGTCGGGTTTCGGGTTGGTGCGCGTGATGTTCCGTTGCGGTTGTTGCCGCCGTCGCGGTTGGTGGGTCGTGATGCGGAGGTGGCGGCGTTGGGGGCGGCGTTTGCGGAGTCGTTGTCGGGTGGGTGTCGTGGGGTGCTGGTCGGTGGGGTGCCGGGGGTGGGGAAGACGGCGTTGGTCGATGAGTTGCGGCCGGTGGTGACGGCTGGTGATGGCTGGTTCGTGGCGGGGAAGTTCGACCAGTATCGGCGGGATCTGGCGTTCGACGGGGTGCATCAGGTGTTTCGTGGGCTGGGCCGGTTGTTGCTGGCTGAGCCGGAGGATGAGCTGGCCGAGGTCCGTGGGCGGATCTTGGAGGTGATCGGGTCGAACGCGGGGTTGCTGACCGCGTTGGTGCCGGAGTTCGCGGCGTTGCTGGGGGTGCCACCCGATCCGGGGGATCCGTTGACGGCGCAGGTGCGTTCGCAGCGAATGACTGCGGGGGTGTTGCGCGCGGTTGCTTCGCGGAAGCGGCCGTTGGTGGTGTTCGTCGATGATCTGCAGTGGGCGGGGCGCACGCCGCTGGGTCTTGTCGATCTGGTGTTGAGTGAGGAACGCGTCGACGGGTTGTTACTGGTGGGTGCGTATCGCGAGGGTGAGGTGGATGCGACGCACCCGCTGGCGCCGCTGCTGTCCCGATGGCGTGAGCAGGCGGAGGTACGGCATCTGCGGCTGGTCAACCTGCCGGTGCCGGACTCTGTCGGCATGGTCGCGGAGATGCTGCACGCGGATCGGGCTTCGGCGGCGGCCCTGGTCGAGGTGATCAACCCGTACCTGTCCGGGAATCCGTATGAGACGGTGGAGTTGCTCAACACGTTGCGGCGTGATGGTGTGCTGACCGCCACGGCCGGCGGGTGGTGGTGGGACGAGGCGTCCTTGCGTGCCTTTGTGGGCAGGTCTGATGTGGCCGGGCTGCTGGCAGCCGGTGTTGCTGCCCTGTCAGGGCAGTCGCGGCGGATGGTGGAGGCGATGGCGTGCCTTGGTGGGCGTGTCGAGCTGAGCCTGCTGCAGGCGGCCACCGCCGAACCCGCAGCCGTGGTGGAGCAACGCCTGGCGCCCGCCCTCGACGAGGGCCTGGTGTTGATGGAGCCCGGGGTGCACGAGGCAGTCCAGTTCCGCCACGACCGGATCCGCGAGATGGCCCTGCGCGGGCTGGAACCGCGGCGGCGACGCGCCCTGCAGTTGGCGATGGCGCGGCAGCTGGCTCAGGTGCCGGAGTTGGCCGCGACCGCGGCGGAGCAGTACCTGCCGGTGGTCGACGAGGTCGACGACGCCATGGAGCGATGTCGCGTGGTGGGGCTGTTGCGGCGCGCCGCCGACCAGGCGGCGTTGATCGGGGACTACGGGCTGGTGAACGCGCTGCTGACCGCCACGCTGCGGCTGATCAACGCCGGCGACATCGCCACGCTCGTCGAGGTGCGCACCGGCCGCCATGCCGCCCTGTACAGCCTGGGGCGGCTGGAGGACGCGGACGACGAGTACCGCACGATCACAGGGCTGTGCACCAACACTTTGGACCGTGCGGACGCGACGGTGGTGCAGGCGCGCAGCCTGACCCACCGCAACCGCTTGGCGGAGGCGATCGGGCTTTGCCTGGAGTCGCTGCGTGAGCTGGGCATCGCCGTGCCAGCCGCCGACCGGCTCCCAGCAGAGGCCGACCACCGGTTCAACTATCTGTACCGGTGGCTGGACCACACGGATGCCACCGACGATCTGACTCGACCGGACATCACCGAGCCGGTGCTGCTGGCCGCGGCCCGCCTGATCAATGCGGTCCTGCCGGCGGCCTTCTTCACCCCCGATCAGGCCTTGGTCGCCTGGCTGAGCTCGGAGGCGCTGCGGATCTGGGCCGAGCACGGCCCCGCCGGTGCCCTGCTCGGCCCGGCGAGCCACATCGCCTTCGCCGTTGTGGACATGCGCGGCGACTACGCCTCCGGCTACCGGGCCCTGCGGCGGATCGTGGCGCTGGGCGAAGCCCGCGGCTACGAGCCCGACACCTCGCAGGCGCGCTTTCTGTCAGCGCTCCTGAGCTGCTGGTTCGAACCGATGGAAGATGTTGTCCAGGCAGGTCGGCGGGCCCGGGAGGGGTTGATGGCGGGGGGTGACCTGGCCAATGCCGGACACACCTACTACGTCACCGTGCCGGCACTGCTGGGCTGCGCGTCATCACTGGACGCCTATGTCGCCGAGGTGGAGGCCGGGCTGGCTTTCATGCGGCGGACCGGTGCCGAGCAGACCGGCGAATTGCTCGACGGCTACCGGCGGCTGGCTGGTGTGCTGCGCGGCGAAAGCTCCACCACAGCCGATGCGGTGGAGCACGCCGACAGGTATCCCAGCAGCAGCAGCAGCAGCAGCAGCAGCATGCTGACGCTGCTCCACGCACATGCCACCCGCGGGATCGCTGCGGCCGTCCTCGGCGACCTGGACGGCCTGACGCGGCACACCGCCGCGGCGATGCCGCTACTAGCAGCCGGCCAGGGCGTCTACCCGGCCGCCGTGGCGCGGGTGTTGCGTGGGCTGGCCCTGGCCGGGCAGGTCCGGGCCGGCCGTAGTGGTGAGCGTGCGGGTCTGCTGTCCGAACTGGACGATGTAACCCGGTGGCTGGCCGCCCGCGCGGCGGACGCCCCGGCGAACTTCCGGCACCTGCTGCGACTACTGGAGGCGGAACGAGCCTGGGCGGTCGGCGACTTCCGCGCCGCCGTCCTCGCCTTCGACGCCGCCCGCCGCGACGCCGCCCAGGTCCAACGACCGTGGTACCGGGCCCTGATCACCGAACACGCCGCCCGCTTCCACCTCGCCCACGGCATCGAACACACCGGCTACACCCTCCTCGCCGAAGCCCGCCACGAATACCTCACCTGGGGCGCCACCGCCAAAGTCAACCAACTCGACTGGGCATACCCCACCCTGCGACTACCAGCCGACACAACCACCGGACCCGGCGGCGACCAACGCTCCACCGTCACCACCGGCACCATCGACCTGCTCGGCATCCTGTCCGCCTCACAGGCACTCAGCTCCGAGACCAACGTCGCAGGACTCCACACCCGCCTGGTCGAGGTCCTCTCCGCGATGACCGGCGCCACCGGCGTACACCTACTGCTCTGGAACAACGACCAACACGACTGGCTCCTGCCCGCACCTGACGGCGGCGTCATCCCGGCCAGCGGCACCGGCCACGAACGCGCCGTCCCACTCTCCGTACTGCGATACGCCCAACGGATACGGGAACCCCTCGTCGTCGCCGACGCCACCCACGACGACCGCTTCGCCTGCGACCCCTACCTCACCGACCTCACCTGCTGCTCACTCCTGGCCGTCCCAATCCTCAGCCGCGGCACACTCCAAGCGGTGCTCCTGCTCGAAAACCGCCTCATCCGCGGCGCGTTCACTACCGAACGCCTCGACGCCGTCAAACTCATCGCCGGCCAACTCGCCACCTCCCTCGACAACGCCCACCTCTACACCGAATTCCGCCGCATCGCCGACGAACAAGCCGCCCTACGACGCGTCGCCACACTCGTCGCCCGCGGCGCAAGACCCGACCTCGTCTTCGACGCCGTCGCCGACGAGGTCGGCGCACTCTTCGGCGCCGACATCACACTGATCGCACGATTCGAGCCCGACGGCGACGCGACCGTGATGGGAAGCTACGGGCTCGAATACCCACAAGCCGGCTGGCGCGGCAAGCCCCCACCCGGCCGGGCCCTGGCATCGGTACAGGCCACCGGCCGAGCGGCACGCCTCGACGTCGACAACCCTGAACAGACACCAGCAACCTACGTCGAGGGCGTCTACCTCGGACTCCGCTCCGTGGTCGCCAGCCCGATCGTGGTCGAGGACCGAGTCTGGGGCGCCATGGGCATCGGGTCCCGACGCGAACGCCTCCCCGAGGACACCGAGCAGCGACTGGCCGACTTCACCGAACTCGTCGCGACCGCCGTCGCCAACGCCGAAAGCCGCACCGAACTGACCGACTCGCGGGCACGGATCGTCGCCGCCGCCGACCAGACCCGCCGACGCATCGAACGAGACCTCCACGACGGCGCCCAACAACGGCTGGTCACACTGGCGCTGGAACTGCGCGTAGCGCAGGCCGAACTGCCCCCCGAACTCGACACGTTCCGTGCGCACCTCGACCGCGCCGTCGCCGGAGCAACCGGCGCCGTGGACGAACTCCGCGAAATCTCCCGCGGCATCCACCCCGCCATCCTGACCGAAGGCGGCCTCGGCCCAGCACTGCGCGCCCTCGCCCGACGCTCACCGATCCCCGTCAACCTCGACCTGCACACCGTGCGGCGGCTGCCCGAACCGGTCGAGGTCAGCGCGTACTACATCATCGCCGAAGCACTCACCAACACCGCCAAACACGCACACGCCTCCACCGCCACAGTCACCGTCGAAGCCGACCCCACCGACACCGCCGACGCCGTCCTACGCGTCGAGATCCGCGACGACGGCACCGGCGGCGCCGACTTCACCCGCGGCACCGGCCTGCTCGGGCTCAAAGACCGCGTGGAGGCGCTCGGCGGCCGAATCGCTCTGCGCAGCCCACACGGCGCGGGCACCAGCCTGCGCGTGGAACTCCCGCTCACCCCCACGAACAGCGACGACACGTCCCATCGAAGACGTTGATTTGGTACGCGCACTGACCACCGAGACCAGGCCGTGGCGGGCGTTGCGAAGCACCCCCGTGCGGCCGTGCTTGCAGCGACCGCACGTCGTTCGACGCCGACGAGCATCCTCGATTCAGACCACAGTCCCGCTCGCTTCGCGTCAAGCGCAGCAGGCGATGTCCATCAGACGGACGATGTCTACCGGTGGGGTGTGGAGTTGTGAGAGACGTCCGCCGTCTCACACGAGTCGAACAGCGGTCAGTCAGCCATTGAGACGTGATCGTCCCGTCGGCACCGAGGTCGCCAATGAGCCGACCGTCCTGGCGCGCTGGACGAGGACACGGCCGCCGTCGTGCCCTGCGGCGTCAGGATGCCGGTCGGGCCGCCGCCCCGGCGGCAGGTGCCTTGTACGGTGACGCCCGTGACCGACGACCACGAACGTGTGTGGCTCGTAAATTGGGTTTGGTTACGCTGCCTGCGAGTATTCGTTGATCAGCCCGCCCAGGACCGGGCGTCGTCGGACCCGCGCAACGCCGAGATCGGCGACCGGTGGTGGTGGATTCGGCGGTTGCTGGTCCAGTGACTGGTGTGGGCGGTGGCGGTTGTAGTGCTCGGTGTACTCGGTCAGCACCCTCAAGAGATGCCGTTCGCCAGCGATCAGGATCCGGTCGGTGCATTCCCGGCGGACGGTGCCGACCCAGCGCTCTGCGAAGGCGTTCGCCTTCGGTGCCTGTGGCGGTGTGCGCAGCACGTCGATACCCGCGGCGGTGAAGACCACGTCGAACGCGGCGGTGAACTTCGTGTCTCGGTCTCGTAGCAGGAAGCGCAGCCTGCTGGCGTGCTCGTCGAGGTCCAGGAGCAGATTCCTGGCCTGTTGCGTGACCCAGGCGCCGGTCGGGTGCGCGGCGACACCGACGATGTGGACCTGGCGGGTGGCGAGTTCGATGAAGAACAGTACATAGATCCGTTTCAGGAGCACGGTGTCGACGGTGAAGAAGTCGCAGGCCAGGATCGTGTGGGCCTGGGCGGTGAGGAACTGCTGCCAAGTCGGTCCGGTGCGGCGTGGTGCCGGGTCGACGCCGGCCTGGTGCAGGATCTTCCAGACCGTGCTGGCCGCGATCCGGTGGCCCAGCCGAGCCAGTTCACCTTGTACGCGGCGATGACCCCAGGTCGGGTTCTCCGCGGCCAGCCGCAGCACCAGCTCACGGAGTTCCCGGTCGACTGGTGGCCGGCCGGGACGCGCATGTGGATACGTCCAGTGCCGGGCGATCAGTTGCCGGTGCCAGCCCAGCAGCGTGGCCGGAGTGACGAAGAACGCCGACCACGGCGGTCGGGGCAGTAACCGGGACAACGCCGCCAACACCACCCGATCCGCGGGCTGCAGGTCGGGTCGATGCACCTGCCGACGCAGCACCGCCACCTGATGCCGCAACACCAGCAGTTCGACGTCCTTCGCGCCACCGTCCCGGGCGAACTGCGTGAGCATCTGCAAGATCTGACGTAGAAGCAGGTACACCAGCGAAGCTGCCACGCCCTGAATCATCCCCGCTACCGGCAGCTGAGCCACGGACAAATCCGCACGTCACAGCCACCGAACCGAATTTACGAGCCGCACACGCGATCCGATCGCCGAATAGCTGATGTTCGAGGACACGGACCGGCGGCTGGTCGAGACACTGCGGATTGCCGCCGACCGGCGCCGGTGACCGCCGGGTTCAGAGGTAGCTGACGCCGGTCAGTTCCTGGGCCGCCGCCCAGAGCCGCTTGCCGACGGCCGGATCGCCGGCCTCGCGGCTGAGCCGGGCCTCGGTGACCCGGCCCCGCGTCTCCCAGAGTCTGGACGGGCCGAAGAACTGGCCGCCCTGCAAACCGGGCTCGGTCGCGGCGAGCAGCTGCGGCAGCGCGCCCTGCTCCACCGACTGGGTGGCCAGCAGGCCGAGCCGCGCGATGAGCTGCCCGGACCGGCCACGGTGCTCCCAGGCACGCGGTGTCAGGTTGGTACGGGTGAGACCGGGATGGGCCAGCGCGCTGACGATCGGCGATCCGGCGGCGCGCAGGCGGCGGCCCAGTTCGATGCCGAAGATTGTGGTGGCGAGCTTGGACCGGCCGTAGGCGGTAGTCGCCCGGTAGCCACGCTCGAACATCAGGTCGTCGAAGTCGAGGTGCGCGTTCTTGTGCGTGATCGAACTGAGATTGACCACGCGGGCTTCACGCGCCGCGGCCAGGTTGCCGAACAGCAGACCGGTCAGTGCGAAGTGGCCCAGCATGTTGGTGCCAAGTTGCAGTTCGAAGCCGTCAGCGGAGGTGCGGCGCGGGCCGAGCAACACCACGCCGGCGTTGTTGACCAGCACGTCGATCGCCGGATGGTCGGCGGCCAGCTTCGCCGCAAAGGCCCGCACGGAGGCAAGGGAGGCCAGGTCCAACTCGCGCACCTCGACGTTCCCGCCGATCCGGCGGGCGGACTCCTCACCAGCGGTGGTGTTGCGGACGGCGAGTACGACGTGGGCGCCGTGGCGGGCCAGCTCGGTAGCGGTGACCAGGCCGAGGCCCGAGTTCGCGCCGGTCACGACGGCGATCCGGCCATGCTGGTCGGGGATGCGGTCGGCGGTCCATCCGGTCATCTGCTGCTCCTGGGAGTGTCGGTGCGGTAGACCGACGACGCTAGGGCCGACGCGAGCCGGTTCGCTCGTCCTTGGTTACCTAGGTCTGCGGGACCTACCTTGGGTGCCCAGCGAGGCGGCACACTTGCGGCATGACCCATCCGTACGCTCGTGAGCTCGGCGATTTCCTGCGCGCCCGGCGCAGCCGGCTGCGTCCACACGACGTCGGCCTGGAGCCGGGCGGCCGGCGCAAGGTCACCGGGCTGCGACGCGAGGAGCTGGCCCTGCTGGCCGGGCTGAGCACCGACTACTACCAGCGGATGGAGCAGGGCCGGGACGTACGCCCGTCCGACAACGTCCTGGACGCGCTCGCCGGTGCGCTCAGCCTCGACGACGACGAACGCCGGCACCTGTTCACCCTGGCCCACGCCGCCCGCCGGCCGATGCCCGCCCGGATGGACCACGGTCCGGAACGGGTGCCGGACAGCACACGGCGTCTGCTGCGGGTGATGGACACCCCGGCGGTCGTACTCGGTCGGCACCTCGACCTGCTCGACTGGAACCCGATGGCGGAGGCACTGCTCGGCGACCCGGACGCCTGCCCGCCCGACCGGCTCAACATGCTCCTGCTGATGTTCGACGACACGCTGACCGGCGAGCGGAGCTGCGCGGGCTGGGAGCGGCAGGCCCTGGACTACATCGGCATGATGCGCGCCGCCGTCGCCACCGACCCCACCCACCCCCGCGCCACCGCGATCGTCGGTGAGCTGAGCATCCGCAGCGCCGAGTTCCGACGGCTGTGGACCCGGCACGACGTACGCGAGTCGGTCAGCGGCACCAAGATCTTCCGGGTTCCCGAGGTCGGCGACATCGTTCTGGACTGGGACACGTACCCTCTGCCGGGCAGTCCCGGCCCGGTCATGCTGGTCTTCACCGCTGAGCCGGGCAGCGCCGCCGCGGACCGGCTGCAACTCCTGGCGTCGTTGCACGCCACCCGCTCGGCGCTCGCCAACAAGCACTCCTAGGAAGACGCCTCCCTGGGGAAACTGTCGGCAAGGGAAGTCCCATAACCGCCGAACCAGGGTGTCCGCCCCGCCGGTGAGTGCCCACTACCGCGAACCGGCGACGATCGAGCACGTCGCCGCTATGGGCGCCCGCGCTCGATCAGGCGAGCACTTCTGCCGCAGGTCGACCGCGCTCAAGCGGCGGGCCGCGCGACAAGCCCAGTCCGACATGCCTCAGCGGGCAGCGGGCTTGAGCGGAGGCCTTGAGCGTCGCGCGGATCATGTGGGTGGTCGACACATCGCGTAGCAGGTGCTGGAGTGCTCGCCGGCCTGCCACTCGGTCTCGTCGTCGAGGTAGGTGAAGATGCTGCGCACGTTGCCGCGCTTGTACAGGGCCTCGGTGGACAGGCCGAGCATGGCGGCCACCAAGTCGTCGCAGCTGGGGGGCCGCGAAGCCCTGCTGCGCCTCCCACGTGGGGTAGGTCCCGGCGGGCTGCTCGATGAGGCCGGCGAACTCAGCGTCGTGCAGGGTCGCGCAGTCGACGCGCTTCTGGCTGGCGACGGAGTAGAAGCCTTGGCCGTCGGTCTCGGCTGCGATCAGTTTCACGCAACGCTGTGCGGCCTTTCTGGCACCGCCGCCGGCCAGATCGCCCTTCAGGGTGCCGTGCGTTCCAGGGCGGGTACGGACCAGATCGCTCAGTCTCGCCGCTTGCCGCCCCCAGCTGAGCACGCAGATCACGGACCACTGGGTGGCGCGCATGGAGGAGTACCAGGGGGTCCAGGTCCTGCTGCTGGTGCGCCCGGCATCAGGGACGGCACCAGCAGCAGGACTGCCTGGCTGATTTAGCTGACCAGCTTCCAGGGGCCGTTCTTGTCGCCCGGCTTCTGGTTGCGGGTGTACCACTTCGCCTCGTACACGTGGTTCTGGTACGTCACCCGGTCACCGGCGTTGTAGACCCGCGTCGGTGCCCACGCCGCCGGGCCGGCACCCGGCGGCGGCGGGGCGATCTCCTCCCACGGGCCGTTCGGGTCGCCCGGTGCCTGGTTGCGGGTCCACCACATGGCACGCCACTGCTTGCCCTGGTACGTGGCGTACTCGCCGTTGTTGAAGATCCGCGACGCCGTCCACAGCGCGGCGCCGTCCTCGGCCATGGCGATCTCCTGCCACGGGCCGTTCGGGTCGCCGGGCTTCTGGTTCTGCGTCGCCCAGGCCGCCTGGTACACCTTGCCCTGGTAGGTGACCCGGGCGTTGAACTTGTACTGCGTGGTCGCGACCCAGGCCGGCGGCAGGTTCACCGTCACCGCGACGCCGGCCTCGGCCGGCTCGTAGCCGTCGGTGCCGAGGTAGGCCGCGGTCAGGTTGTGGACGCCGCCGGACAGGCCGGCCGGCAGGGTGAAGCTCGCCTTGCCCGCGGCGAGTTCCGCGGTACCGCGCGGCGTCGTGCCCTCGCGCAGCTCGACCTTGCCGGTGACCGGCAGGCCGCCGGCGGCCACGGTGACGTCCACCTTCGCCGCGGTGCCCCAGTCGACCGGCGCGGCCGTCGCCGTCACCTGCGGCTTGGCCTTGACCGTGCGGAAGACCGCCGGCTGGGCCACCGCCGCGCCGCCGTCGGCGCTCGTCGCCGAGACGATCCAGCCGTACGACGTGGCCGGCGCGAGCCCGGACCAGGTGACCGTCGCGGTCCCGTTCGCCGTGACCTCCTGCTGCGCGATCGTGCCGCCCGGCACGTACAGCGCGAGGGAGTCGGTGGCGAACGACGTCTTGCGGGTGGTGAGGTCGACCGGCAGGGTCAGGTTGTCCTCGGCCCCGTTGTACCGCGGCTTCGTCTGGCTGCCGTCGGCCCGGATGTCGTACTCGGTCGCCCCGAAGTTGTTCAGGAACGGCGAGTACGTGTCGATGTGCACCTCGGCCCGGTCGACGTCGAACTGCAGCAGGCGCAGGAAGCTCGCGCCGAACTGGAGGCGGTCGGTGGCCTTGTGGTCGACCGTGCCGTCGCCGTTGACGTCGATGTTGCCGCTCGCGTCGACCCGGCCGGGCCACAGGTCACCGGCGGACACCGTGTAGAACTGGTAGTCCGCCAGCAGTTCCACGACGTCGTGGGTAACCGTGACGCCGACCTTCGACTTCACGTTGGTGCCGACGCCGTGCTCGTGGCCGGCCAGCACCAGGAAGACGTTCGGGTTGGCCTCGACGACCTGCTTGTAGAGCGGCGAGCCGTCCGGCGCCGAGAAGTCCGCGCCGCGGCCGTCCGGGTTGACCGACGGCTTCAGGTAGTCGTGCGACAGCAGGATGCCGTTGCGGTCCTTGTACCGCTTGAACACCGAGTCGGCCCACCTGGCCTCCTGCGGCGTCACGCCGTAGGACAGGCCGACCGCGACGAAGTCCAGGCCGCCGGCGGAGAACAGCACGTAGTTGTTCTGGTTGTCCTTGCCGGGGATGACGCTGCCGTCGGCCGCGACCTGCTCGTCCCAGGCGTGGTACTCGGTGCCCGCCGGCCAGCTCTTGGCGACACCGTAGTACCGGTCGGCGCTGAACGTCTTGCTGAACCGCGAGTCCGGACCGGTCTCGGCGCCCAGCTGGTCGTCGTGGTTGCCGGCGATGACCTGGTTGACCACGCCGTTGTCGTCGAGCACCTTCTGGTACTCCGACGCCGCCGCGAGCTCCCGCTCGACCTGCTCGTTGAGGCCGGGCCGCAGCAGCGTGCCGTCCGGGTTCTTGGCGAGCGGGTCGTAGTAGTCGTTCTCGATGATGTCGCCAGTGTGCGCGGTGTACGCGATCTTGCGTCCCTCGCGGTTGTCGGCGATCCACTGGGTGGTGTTGCGGTACGCCGCGGCCCAGATCGCCTGCTCCTCGGCGGCCATCACGTCGGAGGGCTCGGCGCGGCCGTCCCAGTCGTCGTAGGTGCCGCCGGCCGCGCCCTCACTGAGGTACTGCGTGTCGGTGAAGTGCGCGAGCGCGAAGTCGTAGGTGCCCGGGTCCTCGAAGCGGTCCTTGTCCTGCTGCGCCGTCGCGTCGCGGGGCGACAGGTCGTCGGCGAAGGGGTCCTCGCCGGTGACCAGGACGTGGACGGTCCCGCCGTCGCGGTGCTCGGCGCCGACCGGCGCGGCCAGCACCGTGGTGTGGCCGGCCTGCCCGCGGGAGCTGGTGAGCACCGTCCAGCGCTTGGCCGCCGGGTCCCACACGCGCAGCGCCACGACCCGCTCGGGGTCGATGCTGCCCTCCCACCGCAGGATGGGGTCCTGCGCGGTGCCGACGCTCAGGTCGTAGCGCTGGAACACCACGTCACGCCCGGACGGCGTGTCGATCGTCCGGCCGTCGAGCGGCTGGAGCGACGCCAGCTGTACCGCGGCGTCGTGGGCCACGTCGAGCGTGCTCGGCACCGACGTCGCCGTGCCCTGGTAGCCGCCGGTCGGCAGGACCTGGTCGGCCTTGGTGAAGGTCGCCGTGAGCGGCACGCCGGCCGGTCCGGGGATCTTCGCCGACAGCGTGGCGCCGGGCGCGTTGGGGTCCCCGACGGTCGCGGTCAGCTCGGACGGCACGTCCGGGATGCTCGCGCTGGTGAAGTGGATCTCCCGGGTGGCCGTGTTGCCGAGCACGTCGGCCGCGGTGACCGCGATCGTGTGCGCACCGGCGGCGAGGCCGCGGCCGATCAGGGCGCCCTGCGCGACGGCCTTGCCGTCGAGTGTGATCACCGGCGTGCCGGCGACCCCGGAGGCGTCCTTGACCTGCACCACGAGCGCGACGGTCGACGTGAGCCGCTGGCCCTCGGCCGGCACGCTGTCGGCTACCTCCGGCGCGGTGTTGTCGACGGTGAACCGCCGGGTCGAGGTCTTGTCGCCGACGACGGCCGTGATGGTGTGCCCGCCGTCGCCGAGCTTGGTGGTGTCGACGTCGGCGCGCCGGCCGAGCGCGGGCAGCGCACCGCCGTTCTCGGCGGTGACGTCGAACAGGACGGTCTTGGTGAGCACGCCGTTGGTGCTGCTGCCGCAGGTGCCGTCGCCGATGTACACGGTCACCGGCTGGCCGGCCGGGTAGCTCGCCGAGCCGATCGTGACGGTGTTCCCGGCGATCTCGCGGCTCAGCAGCGTCGCCTTCGCGCCCGCCGGGGCGAGTTGGAAGTCGCGCAGCGTGAAGTCGTCGTAGTTGTCGCAGCCGCCGGCCTTGGCGCTGCCGTGGTCGCTACCGGCGACGAACTCGACGACGTTGACGCCGGGGACGAGCCACTCGTTCGGGAACGCGAGGTCGGCGACCTCCTTCTCCCAGATGCCGAGGTTCAGCGGGATGCCGTTGATCCGTACGACGTTGTCGAAGCCGCTGTCGGCGCCGTTGCCGCCGACGAACACCCGCAGGTGGGCGTCGGTGCCCGCGCCGAGCGTGTCGACCGTGCGGGTGGTGGGGGCGTCGGCTACGTCGAAGTGGAACTCGGCCTCCTTGTTGGCGCCGCAGGTGCCGTCGCCCAGGGCGAGGGAGGCGGCGGTCGTCGCCTCCCTCGTCACCGCGCCGCTCGTGGCGGTGGTGACCAGGTACGTCGGGCCGGCGGTGACCGTCCCGGACGTGCCCAGCGTGAGGCTCACCGACGCCCGGGTGACCCGGAAGTCGTCGTGGTTGGCGCAGGTGGCGCCGCTGAGGGTGCCGTTGTAGTCGCCGGTCTTGAGCAGGATGGTGTTGTCGCCGGACTTGAGGTACCGGTGCGGCACCTTGAGCGTCGCGGTCTCGGCGCCGGCGACGCCGTAGTCGCCGCCGAGGTCGACCCGGTTGCCGTTGACGAGCAGGTAGTTGTGGTACTTCGCCTCGGCCGAGTTGCCGGCCTCGACGGTCAGCGCGAGCGTCGCGGTGCCGGCCGCGAGGGACTCCGCGTTCTCGGCCGGGGCGCCGTCGATCGCCAGCGACTGCACGCTGCCGACGCCGGGCGCGCCGGCGAGCGCGGCGATGACCGGCTGGCTGCCGCGCACGAGCGAGCCGTCGGCCGGGGAGATCTTCGGGGCACCGGCGGGCGCGTTGTTCACGGCGACGAGCGCCTGCGCGGCGGCGCCGGACCTCGTGGTCGCGACGACCGCGTGGGCGCCGTTGTCCAGCGTGCTGGTGTCGAGGTCGACGCCCAGGCCGGCGGTCGAGCCGGGCTCGCCGGAGACGACGAACGTCAGGTCCTTCACCAGCAGGTTCTTGGAGCTGCCGCAGGTGCCGTCACCGAAGCTGTAGCTGAACGCGTTCGCCTCGCCGTCGGCCACGACGCCGAGCAGGCTGAGGGCGAGGCTGCTCAGCGGGAAGTCGTCGTAGTTCGGGCAGCGCAGGCCCTCGCCGAACGGCAGCGTCTCCACGCCCACCGCGTTGGCGTTGGTGGTGTCGACCCAGTTCGCGCCGGCGTGCACGGTGACCGTGTTGACGCCCGCGTGCAGCCAGGCGCCGGGGAACTCCAGGACGCCGCTGCGGCCGCCGGGGATGTCCGGGAAGTAGACCCGGTCCGCCTCGGCCGTGTGGTCGTTGACGGTGATGTAGTTGTGGTAGCGGGCCTCGGTACCGTTGCCGCCCATGTCGAACGCGAAGCGCGCGGTGCCCTTCGTCGGCGCGGCCCCAACGGCCTTGCCGTCGACGGTCAGCGCGACGACGGAGTCGTTCTCCACGGTCGGCTCGGCCTCGACCCGGACCCGCCCTTCGAGGGTCTGCCCGTCGCTCAGGTTGAGCACGGGCGCGCCGCCGGTCAGCGGCGGTGCGTTCTCGGCGACGGCGTCCGTGGGCACGGACCCGCCGGCGAGGACGACGGCGAGCGCGATCGGGAGCGCCCGCCGTAGTCGGTGCCTCATGGTTCTCCTTATGTGACAGTGACGAGGTGCATCGCGGCGAACGCGACGATGCCGGCGCCGAAGACGGTGATGCCGCCGGCGGCGAGGACGGGGGCCACGCGGGCGGCGGCGTGGAGCCGGGGTGTCCGGCTGAGAACGGTGCGGCCGGCGATCGCGAGGACGCCGACGCCGAAGAGGACGACGGCCATGCCGGCGCCGAAGGTGAGCACGAGCAGCAGCGCGAACCCGGCGCGGCCGACGAACAGTCCGGTGGCGAGGACGAGGAACGCGGCCGGCGAGGGGGTGAGCCCGCCGGACATCCCGAGCAGCACCAGCCCGGGCTTCTTCACCTGGCCGTGCCCGTGGTCGTGCTCATGGCCGTGCTCGTGCTCGTGCTCGTGGTCGTGCGCGTCGTGATGATGGTGATGATCGTCGCCGTGATGATGGTGATGGTGATGACCGTGCATGTTGCGGCGGATCAGCCAGATGCCGGTGCCGATGACGAGCAGGCCCGCGACCAGCTGGAGCCAGCCGGTCAGCTGCTCCATCCGGACCAGGTCGGACAGCGAGAAGAACGTCCAGGCGACGCCGATGGCGAGCACCGACACGGTGTGCATCGCGGCGACCGTGCCGCCGAGCCAGGCGGCGTCGCGGACCCGGCCGCGGGAGCCCGCGAGGTACGCCGCCGCGAGGCTCTTGCCGTGCCCGGGCCCCAGCGCGTGCCCGGCGCCGGCCAGGAACGCGAACAGGAACGCGAGCGGCGCGATGCCCGGAGCGTTGACGAACTCCTGCAACCGGTCGCTCATGCCGGTGCCCTCCTGCGCCGCATCCGACGGCCCACCAGCCAAACGACAGCGATCGCGACCAGCACGCCGGCGACGACCGCGCCGAGCTGGATCGCGGCACTACTGCCGGACGCGGGCACGGTGGCCGGCGAGTCGCCGAGGGGCCAGTCGTGGGAGTCGGCGCCCTGGCGGTACACCGTCCGCTGCCCGTCGGGCCCGGTGGCCAGGGTCTGGTAGGCCGGGTGCAGGTCGGTCAGCGTCCGCACGGCGACCGACGCGGTCCCGACTGGCCCCGGGCAGGTGTAGTCGATCGTCACGCCCCGCTTGGCGAGGTCGTCGATCGGCTGCAGCACCCCTGGACAGGCCTGACGGTTGGTCTGGACCGTGATCCGTTCGAGGAGGTACTTCGCGAACGCCGGCGCGGGCGCGATCGCCGCCGCGTCCGTGTCGCGGTAGAAGACGGCGCCGTCGAGCATGACCCGGTCCTGCGGCAGGATGCCGAGCGACACCCCGAGCAGCGTCAGGTCGTCGGACCCGCCGACCCGCCACCGCACCCGCACGACGTCGGGCCGGTCGTCGCCGAGGCCGACGGCGACGGTCTGCGGGTCGCCGAACGGGTGCGCCGCCGCCGTCCCGGGAACGGCGAACCCGGCGAGGACCGCGAGCGCCACCAGGCACACCGCTCCCCGCCACTGCCGTCTTCCGCGCGTGGCCAAGGCAGTACTCCGAATAGAGGATCTTGGTTCGCGCTGAGTCTTGCCGATCGTTGGCCAGCAGGAGGGAACACCCGGATGAACATTCGGGTCCGGCAGTTTCGTCACACAACTGTCATGATTCAACGGTAATTCGGCCATCGGGGTCGCCGAGGCACGTGTAGCCGTAGGCGGTGCAGGTCTCCGGCTCGTACTCGCAGATCCACCAGTCGCAGCTACCGATGAAGTAGTGCACGGCGACGAGCGTGCTGCGGGCGGAGGTCGTAATCGGTGCAAGCGTCGGTGACGGTCTGGGTCCACACTTCAGGGTGGGTGAACCAGAAGTCATGCGGTACGTCAGGCACGGTGGAGAATCTCCCACGTTGAACGAGCGCGGCTATTTGTGCCAAGGACCACGGCGGGCGGATGTCGTCTCCGGCGGCGATGAAATGCATCGGTACGGTGCAGGCTGCCAGTCCGCTCCACAGATCGCGCTGATGGATCCACTCGGTGAAGGACTTGCTGAGAGCTGCATGCACTTCGGGCACCCAGTCGATGTCGACGACAGGCTCCGCAGCCTTACCGGCTTCGTACGCTTCGGACCATGTGCGGTCGCGCTGGGGACCCCTACCAGCGATGCCGACGACCGCGGCCACCGCCTCTGGATGCTCGACTGCGTAGCGCACGGCGAGATCACAACCCCACGAATGGCCCACCACGATCCAGGTCTGAACACCGACTGCTACACGGATGCCTTCGAGATCGGCGATCGCTTCTTCCATGGTGTGCGGGCCGCCATCTGAACGACCGACGCCGCGCGGTTCGGGGTACCAGGCGCGGTGGTTCCGCGGCGCAATATCGTCCCGCTCTAAATACTGCGCACACCCGGGGCCACCGGTCAGGACGACGACGTCAGGACCGTGGCCCGTCACACCAACGTGCAACGCCGTCGCGTTGAGGTGAATGATCTGCGACTCCATGGTCGCGAACGCTACCAACGACGACTGTCCGCTCATGCCGCGATCGGCTTGCCCTGGACCGGCGCTTAACGGGCCAGGGGGTAGGACAGCACCGCTTATCATCGGTCGGTGTTCATCGAGGTCATCGGCAGACGGTTGCTCCCCGACGACGTTGACCGCGACGACGTCGAGGACCTTCTCACGGCGGTGCTTGGCGCGGACGGTGAAGTGACCGGGGCCGGGGCCGGCATGGACGGTTGGAACCTCGATGTCGAACTGACGGTCGACGATGGTGCTGCCGCAGGCGTGGTGTCGCGGTTGGCGGTCGCACTGGTGGAGCAGGGGCTCGGTTGGGTCGAGCTTCGCCCGGAGGGCGAGGGCGCTGGGATGCCGGCTCTGAGCTTCGTCGAGTGACCCGACTGCGGCGCGGCAATTCGCTTGGTTGCCGCAGCCCCGGCTTGGACGCCCGCATCTGCCGCAGCGGGCGTACTGGTGTTCATCGCAGCGGGTGACGCACGGTGATGTATGGCTGCCATCATCACCCCAGCCGTCAGCGGCGGGTCCCCGAACGCGCTCGTCCTCCGTGCGGCGATCGCCGCCTGCCTCGGCCGCTACCGCGGTCAGACCCGGCTGCACAGCGAATCGGACCTCCGAGTCTTCTTACGCTGGCGCGCCGACCACGACCTCGACGCGCTCGGCGCCGTTAGGGTGGACATTGAGCGGTACCTGCGGTGGTTGCAGGACGTGCGTCGATACCAGCCGTCCACCGTGTCCCGACGGCTGTCGGTCGTGGTCGGCTTCTACCGAGTCTGCGTCATCGACGGCATCCTGCCGCACTCACCCGCCGACTACGTCCGCCGGCCGACCGTGCCAGCCGAATCGCCCACGCTCGGTCTGGGGCACCTGCAGTTCGAAGCGTTGATCACCACCGCCCGACTGTCGGCCAACGCGAACGACTTCGCCCTGATCGCACTGCTCGGCCTGCTCGGCCTGCGGATCTTCGAAACCTGCGCTGCCAGCATCAGCGATCTCGGCGAAGAGCACGGTCATCGCGTCCTCCGGCTACGGGGCAAAGGCGGCAGGTCGTGCTCATCCCGCTTCCGCCAGCCGTCGCCCGGGCCATCGAACGCGCCGTCGACGGCCGCGCCGAAGGGCCGATCCTGCGCAACACCCTCGGCACCCGCATGGACCGGCACGCCGCGACCCGCCGCCTCAAACACCTGGCCGCAACCGCAGGCATCCGCATGCCGCGCATGCACCCCCACATGCTGCGCCACACCTTCGTGACAACCATGCTCGATGCCGGTGTCAGCCTCCGCGACGTGCAGATCGCCGCCCGCCACGCCGACCCACGCACGACGATGCGCTACGACCGAGCCCGCAACAACCTCGACCGGCACCCGAACTACATCCTCGCGGCGTACATGGCGTCGGGAACGTAACCGCGGCTCACGACTTTGCCGATGAGCGTGCATTCGCCTTAGCCCCGCCGACGGGGCCGTTTTGTAGGCTGGGCGGATGGTTGATGCCGATCATGTTCGGCTGGGGCGGATCGCTGAGAAGCTCGCCGAGGCACGTGCGAAGCCGGTAGTGCCGACGCCGTTCGGGGCGGAAGCGCACGGCTTCGTGGTCGGGCCGCCGTTGTCAAAGGCCGTGGTGGCGGAGTTCGAGGAACGGCACGAGGTGTCGCTGCCGCCGGCGTATCGGTTGTTCGTGACCGAGTTGGGCGGCGAAGGTGCCGGGCCGGGCTACGGGCTATGCCGTCTCAAGCCCTCGTGCTGTGCGTACCGGCGCTCGGGTCATCTGGCTCAACCCAGTCCGTACCTGCCGGGGCCGCGGTATCCCGTTGACTGGGAGCAGCGACACGAGAACCCGCCGGGTCCGGGTCAGAACTTTCTACGCGGCACGCTGGAAGTCGCCGCTCACGGGTGTTCCCTCACTACGCAGTTGATCGTGACGGGACCGGCGAGGGGGCGGCTGTTCAACCTCGACGGGGGAAGCCTCGGCGGAGCGGCACCGTACGTCGTCGAGGATATTGACTTTCTGGCCTGGTACGAGCGGTGGGTGGACGAGGCGGTCGCCGGATACGACGTCAGCTGGTTCGGCGAGCGGCTCCCATTACCGGAATCCGAGCTGGTCACCGTACTCCTCAGCGATGCCTCACCCGACAGGCGGAGCCGGGCCGGGGTGTCGCTGCTGGATCTGCCAGCGATACGCGACAGCTCGTGGACGGCGTTGGTGGGCGCCATGACAGCCGACGCGGACGCCGACGTGCGTGCCTCGATGTGGTTGCTGCTGGACGGAGCACGGAACAAGCATGGGCGCCGGTTCGACGACGCCGGGGAGATCGCGGATGACATTGAGCGGTACGCCAGGTCGTGCACCCCGCCAGACCTGCGTGCGCTTGGCGCGCTGAAAAGACTGACGTTCGCCGACATGCTGGCAGAGCTGGCAAGTCCCGACCTCGAACGGCGCCGCCGCGCGGCAACTGCGGCGCATGAGTTTTGGCGATTCGCAGAGGTGAGCGCGCCCCGAGGACTGCTTGGCGACGCGATCGCCGGACTGCTGCGCGACCCGGATCCGCTGGTTCGCTCATGCGGCGTCGCCATGGTCCGCTGGTTCGACCCTGCGAGCGTTCCCCTGCTGCGCCAACTGCAGACAACCGAGATCGACCCCTGGGTCCGGTTCCGCATTTGGGAGTGCCTCGACGAGCGATCGACCGCCGCCGCCTGGGACGACGCGGCCGAGCCAGCTTGATCAGGTGTCCGCCCGTCGCGCTCCGCGTGCGCGCACATGCCGCCGTTGGTGCGCGGCGGCCGGTCCGTGCACGTCACAGCGAGTGACCAGCACGGTGAGGCTGCGGCTTCCGGTACTGCCGAGATGCGGACCCGCACCGGTGCGAGTCAGAGGTGCGGCTGCTGGCTGAACTTCAGGGCGTGACGTCCACCAGTACCTTGCCAACCGTGCCGGTCTCCAGTGCCCGGTGAGCGTCGGCGGTGCGGTGCAGCGGGAAGCGGACCAGTGGCAGGCCGCGCTCCTCGCCGACCGGCAGGGCGCCGTCGCGGACCGCTGCGGCGACGTCCTCGACCGCTGTGGCGCGCGCTTGCGGGCCCGCCGTGTAGAGCACCAGGAACTGCAAGCGTGTGTTCAGCACCATGTTCTGCCCCACGTTCAGCTCGACCGTTTGTCCGCCCTCGTTGGCGTAGGTCGCGATCGTGCCGCGTGTGCGCAGCACGGCCAGGTCCAGTGCGAGGTTCGCGCCTAGCGCCACCTCTGCGACGATGTCGACGCCGTCCGGGGCGATGGCACGGACGGCGGCGGCTGGGTCGCCCTCGCGATAATTGATCACATGATGGGCGCCGGCCGCGGTGGCCAGCTTCGCCTTCTCCGGGCTGCTGACCGTGCTGATCACGGTGGCGGCGGCCCATCGGGCGAGCTGGATGACCGCGTGCCCGACCGCGCCGGCCCCGGCGGCGGCGAGCACGATCTTGCCGTCGAGTGCGCCGGGGTACAGGCGGCGCGGCCCGTCCTCGGCGACGGTCAGTGCGCGGTGTGCGGTGAGCGCGGGCACGCCGAGCGAGGCGCCGACGTCGAAGCTGGCCTCGTCGGGCAGTGGCACGGCCTGGTCGGCGGGCACGACGGTGAACTCGGCGGCGGTGCCGGTGGGCCGCCCGGCGGCGGCCATGAACAGCCACACCCGTTGCCCGACCCGGCCTGGGTCGACGCACTCACCGACGGCGTCGATCACGCCGGCGCCGTCGAGGTGCGGGGTGATCTCAGGGAAGAGCTTGCGGTGGGCAATGCCGGAGCGGGCCTGCCAGTCGGTCGGGTTGACGCCGGACACGGCGACCCGGACGCGGACCTCGCCGGGACCCGGCGCGGGCCGGTCACGTTCGACGAGTTGGAGAACGTCGGGGCTGCCGTTGTCACGGTAGATGATCGCCTTCATGATCCATCCAGTGTTCGGTCTGCGTCGTACGGTTCGATCTAGACCGAACAGTACGACGTGGGTCGAACTTTCCGCAAGCATTGGCTACGCTTCCTCTTGTGACCGAGGTGATCGAACCCGCCCTCGAGACCGTGACGATCGACGTGGTGCTCAGCGCGCTCGCCGACCCGGTACGGCTCACCTTCGTGCGGGCGCTCGACGCCGCCGGGGACTGGACCTGCGGCAGCGACGTCCTCAGAAACACCGGCGTCACCATCGGCAAGTCCACCCTGTCGCACCACATCAAGGTGCTGCGCGATGCCGGCCTGATCCGCACCCGCGTCGACGGCATCCGCCGGCTGGTCACGCTCCGGTACGACGAGGTGGAACAACGCTTCCCCGGGCTGCTGACCATGCTCCGCGAACACGGGCCCTCCCCTGCCGCTGCGGAGGCGCCCGCCTCAACCGCATGACGCAGGCGACAACGAGCGCCACCAGGCCCCCGTTGGAGCAGTCGCTGTAGCCGCAGTCCGAGACCGCTGGCGGCTTCGCCGGGCCCCATTGCTCGATCATTCCGTCGAGCATGTTCAACGCCAGGCGCCACTTCTCCCGGTGCCGTACGTCGTCGCCGATGCCGGCCCGGACCCGCTTCTGCCGGACCGCGGCCGCCTTGTCGGAGGTCGCTGCCGTCTACTGCGACATGCGCATCTGCCGCCGTGGGTGCGCGGTCGTGCCGGCTATCGATCGTTACTCAGAGTCACTCGATCGACGAGGTAAGGCTTCCTGTCGTGCCGAGAAGCGGATACGTGATCACATTGCGCGTCGGGACACTCTTGAGCAAGGATCAGGCTCATGACCTACGGAAAGGGCGCCCTGCGCCTCGCAGCGTGAACAGCCCGGCGCCGGCGGTGTCGCCGGACGGCTGGGGGTGGTTGGAAGCGGGCATCGTCTCGGGCGATCTTCTGGTCCCCGGCAATCATGCGCGGTCCTGGATGTTCGACACTGTCCAGGCCGACCCGGACGGGCCGACAACCCATCGTCTGCTGGCATTTACGACCGATGGCCGCGCATCGGTGCGCCGGACGACTTTCGAGTTACTGGCCCAGTTGTGTTTCCACTTCTCCGAGTGGCCTGTAGTGGTATTCGCCGCCGAGTCGGCCTTGCGTGACGTGGACCTGCCGGTACGGCGTACCGCGGCGGCGTTGCTGGTGCACACCGGCGAATCCGATCGGGCCTTGGCTGCGTTGAACGCCTCGACTGATCCGGTCGTGCGGATCGCCCTCCTGCACGCCGTACTCCGGGGCAAGATCCCGGGGCATCAAGCGACCCTGAAACGCCTGCGGCGGGATCCGGTTCCGGCCGTCCGGCTGTTGGCCAACAGCGCGGCGTTGAGCAGGGACGACTCGGCGGCCTGGCCGGCGATGGACGCCGCGATCCGGGCCGATCTCGAAGCCTCCATCGGTGTCCTGAACGCGCCGGAATCCCGATTTGCGGAGACAGCGGGTGAGCTCTGGGCGCGGGCGCTGATCGGTCTCGATCGGGAGCAGGACTGCTGTGCCTGGGCGGAACGGCTGGCGAACCCGGCCGAGAGTCGGCAGGTCAGGCTCGAAGGCGTACGGATGGCGGTTGCGGCGATGCGTGCGTGGCGCGCCGCGCCCGGCCGGGTGACGCCGATGCTGACCGGTCTGCTCGGGGAGGGTCCTTCTGAGGTGCGGTCGGCGGCGCTGAGAGCGTTGGCGTTGTCGTTGACCGCGTCCCGGCTGCGCGTCGACGATCTCGCGGCGGTGATGGACGACCCTGAGCTCGGCGCGGTGGCCGCCACCGCGCTGGGCTGTGTCGGCGACTGCCGCGCGGTGCCGCATCTGGTACGGCTGATGCTCTCCGACAATGACGAGCCCCGGCTGGCGGCGGCGTTCCGGGCGGTTGCTCGGGCAGGCGCTGACCCGGAGGCACCGGTGGCCGCTGCCCGGCAGATCCTGGCGGCGCTGCCGGCTTCCTGCTCGCCGGAACTGCCGATGCGCGTACTGGCCGTGTTCGGTCCGGCTGCGGTTGCAGCCGTGCCGGAGCTCATTGCCAGGCTCGAGGGAGCCGAGAACGACACTCCGGACTGGGCGTTCTACGTCCTGGGACAGATCGGTCCCGCCGCCGCAGCTGCGGTCCCGGAGCTGCGGGACTACCCGACGCAAGGCGCTACGTTCGCCCTCCTCAAAATCACGTCGGATCGGGCCGTGGCCGAACGGTATCTCGCCGGACGCCCGGAAGAACTTCGCCGTGGCCGCTTTGCATCGGAGCTGCTGACCTGGCTCGCCGAGCACAGCGGGCTCACCGTCCGCCAGCACAAGCAACTGCGGAGTCTTTTCAGGGTTCCCGGATTCGAGCAGGTGGAATCGGCCGGCGCACTGTGGCTCCACGAAGGTCCCGCAGTCGCCGATGAACTGCTGGCGGTCCTGCCGCAGTACCTGTCCGACGACCTGCACGGGCCAAAGGTGCTGCAGGTATTCACCGCGATGGGGTCGCATGCCCGGCCGATACTCGACCGGCTGGATCGGTTCATAGCCTCGCGGCGTCGAGCGGGGTTCAATATCGGCGATGACGACGCCGAGATGCGCGCGGACGAGATGTTGCTCGCCGCGACGATCGCCGCCCGCGAGCGAATCGCCGGATGAATCCGCACGACGAGGGTCCAGTCACTGCCCGGGCATACTCTTCTGCCGCATTCCGCTCGTTACACAGGGTGATAGCGTGCACCGTCAAGCGCACCATGGGCGGGCTTCAGCCCGGAAGATCCTCCGGGCGCTTGGCGGCAAGCTTGCCCTGCAGCATTCCGGTGGACTGGCCGACCTCGATGAGGTATCCGTCCGGGTCTCGCATGTAGCAGCGGATCTCGGCTTCGCGGTCGATCGGCGGTGTCACGAACTCGGCGCCCTTCGCCTTCCACTCCTCGTAGCAGGCATGGATGTCAGCAACCCGCAGGTTCATGAAGATCGACGTGGTGTTGTCCGGCTGGTAGTCGACCACCGAAATGTTTGGTTTGTCGGGGGTCGGCGGCCCGCCGGGATTCATGATGATCCACGAGTTCGACAGCTTGACGATGCACGGGTTCTCCTCTAGGACGATGGTGCCGCCCAGAACGCGCGAGTAGAAGTCGCGGGACCGCGCCACCTTGCGGACGGTGATGAACAACGTCACCAGGATGCCCTCGGTCGGCGCGGGAAGGTTGGCGAAGTCGATACGCGGCGCGGGTTCCGTCATGACATTGCTCCATGTTGGCGTAGGCGGACGGCGGATGGTCGGCGCTGTCCTGCCTACCCCACCCGCCGCCAAATGCACCACTTCGCCCAGCTGTTGACACGGCGTCCCGGCTGAGGTTAGCGACCTCCCCTTCACCGGTACCTTCATCGCCACCCGTGCGGTCGGTGCATGGATGCTGGCCCGCCCGGCCACATCGTCACCGGTGCCTGGCATCGGATACGCAGCTGATGAAGTTGCGGTCCAGCCACTCACGCTGATGGCCTCCGGACCTGCCCCCGGCTGTTGTCGACACTGGGGCGTGGTCAGCGCTGCGATCGGGAGACTTGACCGCGAAACCTCCGTTGACGACACCAAGAACCAAACCTCTAACGAACCGCCGTTGGGTACCCCGGCAAGCATCCGCACATGCCGCGAGTTGCGGCCTATTGATCAGCCGCGTTGTCGACCGGACGCAACGGTCAGTCACGACGCTCCAGCTTCGCCCGCGAGCCGGACGCGCGCTTGGGCGATCAAGTCTCCGTAGTTGTCTTGGAACGGCTGCACCAGCTCACGCTCAAGCAACGCGGAGAGATTCCACAGAGCGACTTGTTCGCCGTGGTGTTCGGGCGGTACCACTCGGTCCTCGTCCTCACAACGGTGCAGCCAGTCGAACAGCACGAGCGCCTCGTCTGAGGTCAGTCGAAGCGTGATGTCATCCTCTGCAGGTGGCACGCGGACAAGGATCTCCAACTCACCAAGCATCCTCAACCGGCTTTGCATCCTGATCTGCCGCGGGCCTCGCGCGGCGCTGCCTGGAGATCGTCACGCTTCGTGGCCGCGGGTCATGGACGGGATCGCCGTCACATTTGACTAGGGGGTGTCTCGTGGATCAACGCGGCCTGCGCCGGGTCCGCGCGTCGGCTCGCGCTGCTCCAGATACCCCCAGCGCCGAAAGTCCTTGCGTAGCATCACCTTCCGTGTGGTGGCGGGCGGCTTCGGTGGGTGTGGTCCTGGGTGGCCTCGCCTACGCCGCCGACTTCTGCCAAGGCACGCTCGCCGTCGTGATGCTGCTGGTGTCGAGCAGCATGTTCGCCTGGGGCGCGGCCGGCCTGGCCTTCGGCTTCGCAGCCCGGGACCGCCGCAGCGCGATCGGCGCTGCGGTCACCGTTCTCACCGTCGCCACGCTGGTCTACTACGGCATCATTCTCGTCGACGGCCACCGCTGGCGGGATGCCGTCACCGACGGCGATGCCTTCCCCGGTGCGTCGAGTTTGGTGTCGGTACTGACGGCGGCCGCCTTCTGGACCGCCGCCTCGATCGCCGGCGGGACGGTGCTGGGCCTCTTCGGCCAGGCCATCCACCGGGCCCGCCCTACTGTCGCGGCGCTTGTCGCAGGCTGCTCGTTCGCGTTGCTGGCCGGACAGGGCGCGGTCGCTGCCGTGCACGTCTACACCCTCGGCGCCGGCTGGGCCTGGCTCGTCGAGGGGGTCGCCGAGGTCCTGCTCGCCGCCGCACTGACCGCCGCCCTGCTCGGCCGCGCCCCCGGCCCGCACCGCTGGTGGACGTTTGCGGGCGCGGCCGTCGCGCTGCTGGCGGCAAGCTATGCCGTCTCGGGCCAGCTCGACACCATCCGCACCACCGGCACCCTTTGGTGAGGTACAGGGCGCGTCTCGTGGATCGGTGTGGCGCGGCACGGCGGGCGGCGTGAGGGTGAATCACGTCCTCTTGTTCAGCTGCGCGGACATGCCGCGATCCGAGTGCTACTCAGCGTCACGACGGCCGGAGTGGTCCGCGCACGGACATGCTTGATATGTAAGTGATCGTGAGGCTCCTCTGATCGGGCACGTAGTGCTCGATCACGCTACATATCAAGCATTATGCGGGTAATCGAAGATTACCCGCATAATGCCGATGAGCGCGCACCCGACCAGATTGGTCAGCCCTATGGGCACACCTTGAGCAGCACGGAGGTCAGGGCTGGCGCGGCCGTCTGGATCTGGGCGATGTTCGCCTGGCCGGTGCCGAACTGCTTGAGCTGACCCAGGAACTGCGACACTGCCGATCTCAAATCCGGGTCACTGACCTGGCCCGCCACCGGCTCGAGCTTGCCGGCCCACTCGGTGGCAAGCTTCCGGGCGTCCGCGAGTGCCGCGGCGCCGCCGGCTGAGTCACCGCTCTGGGCGGCCTGCCCAGCCTTCTGCAGCGCGGCGATGACCTTGTCGAAGTACTGCACCTGCAACGCCTTGATCGGCTCGCAAGCGGCCTCCCCGCTCGCCACCGACGGCGACGCCGCCGCAGTCGTGGCCGCCGCGGACACCCCCGCATCGGTCGCCCCGCCCTCGTCCGCACACCCGGCGCCCAGTGCCAGCACCGCCGCGGCAACCCCTGCAACCATGAAGATCCGCACCGCTTCATACCTCCCCGTCGTCATCGAAGCGGCGCGAGCATATAGAGCTCGGTTCGTCGCCCTGCGACGAGGGCAAGGTCGATGACACCTGGCTGCGTCAGCCCACGCGTCCTGCGCCTGGCAGGACACATCCCTCCACCACCGCTCCCTCCGACGGGATGGCGAGCGTGAACTCCAAGCACCAACACCATGATCGGATGCGCGGAAATGCCGCCGACCGAGCGCGCCAGGCCGCCCGAAGCGGTCACGCTTCGTGACCAGCATTCGGCGCAGGCGGGCGCTCGGAACTGCCGATGTGCGGATGCCGTCCGGCCTCGACGAGCGGTGACCGCGATGGTGAACGATCGGTTTGTTGCGTCAGGGCCAAGCCCAGGCGCAGAATATGAACGTGTTCAAGAAGCGAGTCGGCCGGCGCGGGGCAGCCGACCTGGACGCACCAAGGCACGGTTACAGACCATGGTCATCGCGCATCCTCAGATCCCGCGAAGAGGGTGTTGACCTACGCCAGCAGGCGACCGGCGCGGTAGGCCACCGCATGTTGCGGTGATGGCATGACGTCCCCTGCCTTCTTTCCCCAGTGCTCAACCCTGCGCAGGATCGAGGATGCGTCATGGCGCTTGTGGCTGTCCATGTACGTCCTTGTCTACGTCGCACTCGACCTCGGCACGCTGTCGATTCTCGCGGCAGCGGAGGGCGACCGCGCGTCTAGGATCATCGGGGTCGTGATCCTTGGTGTCGTCTGGACGATGCCGCTGCATATCGCGGCTGTAGTCCTGGCTGCCGGTGAGCTGATGCTTCTGCGGGCCGTGGCGGCGGACCTGCAACGGTTCTGGTTTCGCCTGTCCGCACTCGGAGTGTTCGTGCTGCCCGCGCTGGCGCTTACCTTGTTGGGCACAGCCGGTGACACGAGGGCGCTACTGGCCGTGATGCCGATGCACATCGTAATGGGGCTGCTCGTCGTGCAGCCCCGCTTCCATTGGGCGAATTCGGCCCCTGGAATGGATCAGCATGCGGGAAGCAGCCCTGACCGTGAATAAGCAGGGACCATATCCGTGGCGGCGAACTGAACACGCCCTGGTGGAGGCATCCTGATCTGCCGCTGTCATCGCATGTCCACCGATGCGGCAGTCACTGTCCGTCGCGGCTGGGCCAGCGGCAGCGTGCACGACTTTGCCGATGAGCGTGCACCTGATCTTGCGATGAGGGAGTGTGGCTTGAGACGGACGGCGACGG
>NZ_JBHSIU010000109.1:0-23593 GCF_042653625.1 Dactylosporangium cerinum
CATCCTCCACGAGTACGAACACGCTGCATGAGCTGCATGGACGAGGTTTTCGGCACGTACAGGGCACTGGCACGGCGATGGGTGGCCGGCGCGATCCTGGCTGCCCGACGCATTCATGGCAGGCGCGGCTAGCTGGCGGTGCCGGCCGCAAGTAGGGTGCCAAGGCCGGCCAGGCGGTGGCGGCGCGGGCGATGCAGCGGCGCCGGTGCGAGTACTGTCGATGTCTATGGCGCGGTTCGGGCTCGGACGCCGACATCGACCGGACATGGATGCATCAGCCACGCCGCAGCAGCGGCTCCGCCTGCGTGTGCGCGGCTGCGGCGACGCCGAAACCGTCGGCCCGGCGCTGCAGACGGCGGCTTTGGCCGAGGTGTCGGCCGTGCTCGACGAGATTGCCGTTGCTGCGGCCGGCGACGGTGTCCTGCCTGTCGGCGCGATCAATGACGTGGCGCTGCTGCATCGACTGCGGGCCATGGGGCTGGCCGGCGTGGTCGAGGAACGGCACGCCTGCGGCGCCGCCCAGGTCCTGGCGCACGTGGTGGAGCCGGCGTCGCTCGCCCCGGCCGTGCGGGCGGAGGTCGCCGCGGCATTGATGCAGGGCGCGCCGACGCACTTGCCGGCGCTCTTCGACCGGATGGTCTCCAAGCCGCCGACCGGGCCGCTCGCGACGACGAGGATGAACTGCTCTCGTTCATTTACAGCACCCGGCCGTCGCCCGCCTTCTCGATCGCCATAACCGCCGTCTGGACCATGCGGCTCGCCCTCGAGTTCGCATACCCGGTCGACGTGCAGATCTTCGTCCTCCAGTGCCCACACACGGTCATTGCACCGGTGCTCGCCGTCATCGCGGCTGCGTTCACAACCGCGACGCTCGCCAGCCTGGCCCGGCGGCGGACGCCCGCCCCGATCCGCGGGGCGTAACTCGGGCGCTCCACGCCGTTGAGCGTGACATCGAGCTGCCACGCCTGGCTCTGATGCTTCGGGACTTTATGGATGTTTGCTGGTGGCCGAGTGGTCCGGCATGCGACGGGAAGGCGCGAATTTGCTCTCACCGATCACGGAAAAGTCAGGACGGGACCGCCTGACTTTTCCGTGATCGGTAGGAAGGGGCGGGCGTCAGGCTTTGATCTGGCTGGCCACGTTGATGGCGATCCCCATCACCTGATCGCTCGTCAGCGGTGGGCCGTCCTGAGCCGCCCCGGCGCCTTCGACTCCGAAGGCCTTGGTGTTAGCAATCTTGAGTATCCGCCCGTCCGGCAATCCCACCGCGGCGACGTACTCCCCCACGCCACCGTCGTCCGAGATGGTCAGGAGGGTTGTCTTCGCCCCGTTCGGAGCGGTTCCCTCCTTGCATTCCTGCGCCGTGGGCGAACACGTTACGGAGCCGTCCTGGTTCGCCGGGTCATCCGAAACGCCCTTGCCGGGGAAGATGCCCAGGTGCAGGTGCCCCTTGCGGCCCCTGTTCAGGACACCGCCGTCACCGGCGAACATCTCGAGCGACTTCGGCGCATCCTTTGCTCCCTTGTAGAGCAGTTTCGGCGGCTGGCCGTCGGGTCCGGTTTCGTGCGGGCCGCTGGGCTCGAAGATCCACTTAGCGCCGGGCGCCTCCTTTCTGAACGCGGCGTCGAGCGCCTCACTCAGGCGTTTCGCCGTCGCCGCGGCCGACTCCTCGCTGTTCGCGACGAGCACGAACCGGGTGTCCGGCGCGGTGGAGTCGGGGGCGGAAGCGCCGCCGGCCACCGACGGCAGGGACGAGACGCCGGTCCCGCCGGTCATGCTCAGGCCGAGCGCGGTGATTACGGACAGCGTCACCGCCACCGTGGCTAGCCCCGTGACTCGCCGGACGGCGCTACGGCGCTTCTCCCGTTGTACGATCCCAGCGACGTCCACTGTGGATGGCGGGAGCTCCCCAACTACCTGATCGAACAGTTGTGTACTCATTCTTCCTGCCTCCAACTCAGCTCCCGAACGACACGGCGGTCGCCCGGAGCGTTTCCAGACCGCGGGCGGACTGGCTCTTCACGGTCCCGACCGATATCTGCAGAATCTTGGCGGTGTCCTCGGCGGAGTAGTCGAGATAGAAGCGCAGTACCAGTACGGCGCGCTGCCTCGGGCCAAGCGTCTTGAGCAGTCGGGCCAGCGACTCCCGGTCGGCGATCCGGTCCGGCACCGACCAACCCACCTCGGGCGGCTCCGGCTGGGCCCACTCGCGGCGGGAGGGCCGCCGCGACTCGTCCAGCCAGGATCGGCTGAGCACTCGCTGGGCGTACGCGTCCCGGTTGTCCGCCACGCGAACCTTGCGCCAGTTCCGGAACAACTTCGTCACCGTGATCGACACCAGGTCATCCGCGGTATGCCAGTCCTGACACAACAGGTACGCGGTACGCCGCCACCGCTCCATCCCCGCCGACACGTACGCATGGAAGTCGTCCTCGTCGGCTCGCTTCACATAACCTCCCCTTCGCAGTCGTCTGACGGCAGTACGACGACGGCACCCCCGACCGGGGTTGCACGCGGGATGAAGTACTCGTGCAGTCGACGTAGCGCCAGGCCCGCCGAGGGGTACGAGTATGACCTTCGTCGACTTCCGGCTCGTCCACCTTCTTGGGTGGACCCCCGCTCCATGGAGATAGCCTGCCCGACACAACGTCAGGATCGATGGACTACCCGATCAACGTCGTGCGTCGAGGCACCTGTACGACTATCTCGTCCATAATGGACAGTCGGTCCGGACCGGCAGGCCGGACAATGCATCGACCCGCCTGATACCCGCTTCGCCCGGCGGCATCGCGCACTAATGGGAGGTGTCGTCGCTGTTCGCGGCGGTGAGCGGGAGTTCTATGCGCAGGCTGGTCCCCGCCCCACGGGGGCTGTGGAGCACGATCCGGCCGCCGAGTGCCTCGGCTCGGTCTTTGAGGCCGAGCAGGCCGGTGCCGCGGGTGAAGTCGGCACCGCCGGCGCCGTCGTCGCGGACCGTGACGCGCAGGACGGCGTCGGCACCGGCTTCGACGGTGACCGTGACGACCGAGGCGTGGGCATGTTTGGCCGCGTTGGTGAGCGCCTCGGCGACGATGTAGTACGCGCTGGTCTCGACGTGCTCGGGCAGCCGCCCGTCCACGTGCATGTCGAGGTCGACCTGGATCGGTGCGCGGCGGGCGAGCGTGCGCAGCGCTGGGCCGAGTCCGCTCTCGGTCAGGATCGCCGGGTGGATGCCGCGGGAGATCTCGCGGAACTCCTCCAGGGCGCCGGTGGCCGTGGTGACGGCGTGGTCGAGCTGTGCGGTGAGCGCGTCAAGCTCGGGTGGTAACGCCGCCTGGGCCGCGCGCAGCTGCAGGGCCAGGGAGACCAGTCGCTGCTGGGCTCCGTCGTGCAGGTTCCGCTCGATGCGCTGGCGGGTCTGGTCGGCGGTGGCGACGATTCTCGCGCGCGAGGCGGTGAGCTCGGTTCGGCTCTCGGCGTTGGCGAGGGCGGTCGCGACGAGCTCGGTGAAGTCGGCCAGCCGTTGTTCGGTGTCCTGGGGCAACCGCTGGCGCCGCGAGGTGACGGTCATGGCGCCCCAGACCCGGCCCTCGACCAGAATCGGGCTGGCGACCGCGGAGCAGGCTGTCGCGGGCTGGCTGGCCTGATCCGGGTCGTCCACGTCGCGGCGGCCCGCGCGGCCCGTGGCCCGGACCGACGCCCTGGCGGAGTCGGGGTCGGGCCTGTCCCGCGAACCGGGCTGAGCTTGCTCGAACCCGTAGCGTCCCATCATGGTGGCCTCGCCGTCCGATTCGAATCGTATGATCGCCGTGCCGTCGGCGCCGAAGAGCGTGCCGACCTCGTCGGCCACGGTGGCGAAGACGAGTCGCGGGCTGGCGTCGCGGGCGACCAGTGTCGCCACCCGCCGCAAGGCCGCCTGCTCGTCGGCGATGCGGCGGAACTCGGTGTACAGCTGGGCGTTGTCGAGAGAGACGGCAAGTTGGCCGGCGATGAGCTTGACGGCGTCGAGCCGTTCGGCGGTGAACGCGCCGTGGATGAGACGGTTTTCGAGCAGCAGCACCGCCTGCAGCGTGCCGCGGTTGAGGATGGGCACGGCCACCAGCGAGCAGCAGCTGAGGTCGGTGAAGTACGGGTCGCGGGTGAAGCGGTCGTCGCGGGTGGTGTCGTCCACGACCAGCAGCTCACGCATCCGCTGGGCGTATCGCAGTACGGACATCGGCACGGTGTGTTCGTGACCGGTGCCGGCGGCCGGGATCACGCGGCCGTCGCCGCCGGGTGCGGGCAGTAGCCAGTCGTGCCGGTCGTCGCTCCACAACAGCAGATGTACGCCGGTGGCGCCGGTCATCGCGGAGAGCACCTCGACCAGACGGGAGTACAGGCCCTCAACGTTGGTCTCGGAGCTCAGCGCCTGCGACGCGGACAGGACGCCGAGCAGGTCGAGCGTTCCGGTCGTGACGGTGGAGCGACGCGGGGGAAGATCACCGGAGTGGCGGGCGTCGGGCCCGGTGACCGGCTCGGCGTGCGGTCGCAGGGCCGGGTACGCCCAGTCCAGTTGGTCGACCTTTGCTGTCGCGCCCCATGCGAGGTACTCCTGGCGGGCCTCGGCGAGCAGTTCATAGCCGGGGTGTTCGACACCGTGGGCGAGGTAGAAGCGGGCCGCGTGCTCGCTGATCAGGGCCCGATGCCACGGCCGCTGACGCTGCGCGACTTCGCGCCACGCGGCGTCGAAGCCGAGGACGGCGGCGCGGAAGTCCCCGACTGTCCAGGTCCGCTCCGCCTCGAGCAGCCGCAGCAGATGCTGGAAGTTGTCCGGTGCGTCCGCGGCGCGGGCGGCCAGCCAGCGCATCACCCCGTCCAGTTCGCGCAGCAGGTCCCCGCGCTCCCCACCGCGGCTGGCACGGGCCTGGCCGGCGAGGGCCAGTCCACGCAGCACGTGCGCCACGACGGTCGGGTAGAGGAGCTGGCTATCCGGCAGCAGCGGCATCGCCGCCGCCGTGTGCCGGGCCACGCCGGCCAGGTCGCCGAAGATGGCGGCGGCGATCGCGCGGGTGACATACGCGTGGAGCAGCGCCAGCGGGCTGCCGGCGTACCGGTCGGTGCGGACCGCCTCACCGGCCGCGCCGGAGCTTTCGCCGCGCAAAACATCAGCCAGCCACCGGTAGCTGTCGAGCGGTGCGCCGGTCTGCTCGCCGCCGGTACGCCGCACAAAGGCCAGCCCTGCCTCCACCTCAGCGACGAAGACGTCCAGCGATGGCCCGCAGTCCAGCAGGGCCGGTACGGTCGAGAAGTAGGTGTATCCGGCGTTGGCCAGGTCGCCCGCCGCGATCAACCCTTCACGGGCGCGCTGACCTGCTTGGACACCGTTTTCGAGCGGTTCGAACCAGCAGGACCAGAGCGAGAACAGGAACCGCGCCTGCGAGGTGTCGGGCTCGTAGCCGCGGGCCTCGCCCAGCGCCAGGACCCGGCGCATCGCCCGGTACGCGGCTGCGTAATCGCCGCGCACCGTCACAGCGGCGAGGCCGCTGTGACTCGCCGGGCCGAGCAGGGTTCGGGCGGGGCCGTGCTCGATCCAGATCCGCAGCGCTTCGAAGCTCAGCCAGGCGGCCGTGGCGTGGTCGCCGGCGAAGTGGGCCGCCGGCAGGATCGCGTTGATCAGACGGGTCGCGGCGAGCAGCGTCGGCTCGGTGACGTCCGGCCGGGTCAGCTCGCCCGCGGCTTCGGTCTGCTCCAGCCACCGGTACAGATAGTCGAACTGGTGGTCGAGCTCCATCAGGAGCCGGTCCGCAGCTGGCACGGTGATGCCGAGCTCACGCACCGACTCCAGGACAAGCCCGATCGCCTCCGCGAAGCGGTTCCGGTGGGTCAGGCTGCGCGCCTGCACCACGGTTGCGTCCGCACGGTCCAGGGTGGTGACGCACAGCCGGTCGATCGTGCGGTATTCCTCGTCGGCCTCGTCCAGGCGTCCCAGGCTGTACAGCGCGGTGTGCCGGCCGGTGTGCACCTCGACGAGCGTGGCCGTCTCGTCCGGGTCGATGAGCCGCAGCGCGGCGGCCAGCAACGCGTTCACCAACGCGTGGTCGCCGATCAACGCCGCCTGGCCGGCGGCGCGCCGCAGCAGCCCCACCACATGACGCCGCTCCGCGGCATCCACGACCGCGTCGACCACCGGCAGGTACTGCTCCGCCGCGACCGCGAACAACTCCGGCACAGCCGCCAGCCGTCGTGCCATCGTCAGCCGCAGGACACGAAGCCGCTGCGGATCCAGCTCGCGCAGGACCACCTCGCGGATCCGGTCGTGGCGAAACCGCACCGCCTCGCGCGCCCCGGGCTCCACCACCACGAGGCCATCGTCGAGGGCGGGCGCCAGCCGCTGTTCCACCACGCCCGCCGGCTCGGCGGTGGCGGTCTGCAGCAGGCGCAGCTCGGCTCGCCCGCCAAGACACGCCATCGCCTCCACCATCTGCCGCGACCGCACCGGCATGCCCTCAACCAGCGCCCCCAGCAACCCGGCCACGTCGGACCGGCCCAGGTGAGCACGCACCTCCGCCGCGTCCCACCGCCACCCGTCGGCCGTGGCGGTCAACAGCCCGTCGCGGCGCAGCGCGTTGAGCAGCTCCACCGTCTCATACGGATTACCGGACGCATATGGACTGATCACCTCGCCCAGACCCGCCGCCCCGGCCTCGTCCACGTGGAGCATCTCGGCAACCATGGTGATCGCGCCAGCTACCGGCAGGTTGGCCAGCCGCAGGTGCCGCACCCCGGGCTGTTCCCGCCACCGCGACCACGCCGCCGTCAGCGGATGCGCCGCGTCCACGTTCTCCTCGCGGTACGCACCCACCAGCAACACACCGTCGACCGGCTCCCCGCTCAGCACCAGGTCCACGAAGCCCAATGGCGTGCGCCCCGCCCACTGCAGATCATCGACGAACACCACGACCGGCCGCTCCCGCGAGGCGACCGCCCGAAGGGTGTCCACCGCCACGCGCTGCGCCCGAGCCTGCGCGGTCAGCGGATCCCCCGGATCGGCCGGCACCCCCAGCAACGCCGCCAACTCCGGCACCACCGCGGCCAGCAGACCCGCGTTCGGCCCGACCGTCTCCAAGATCCGTCCGCGGACCTTGGCCAACTTATCCTCCGGCTCGGCCAGCAACAGCCGCCCCAACGCGCGAAGCGCCTGATGAACCGCGTCGAACTCCAGATCCCGCCGATACTGGTCGAACTTGCCCGCCACGAACCAGCCATCCCGGCCGGTCACCACCGGCCGCAGTTCGTCGATCAGCGTCGTCTTCCCCACCCCTGGCGCCCCGCCGACCAGCGCCCCGCGACACCGGCCCGAAAGCGCCTCCTCGAACGCTTCCTCCAGCGCCGCCACCTCCGCTTCGCGCCCCACCAGCCGCGACGGCGGTAGCAGCCGCAGAGGCACATCCCGCTCGCCCACCCGCAGCGCAGCCGCCGCCCGCGGGTCGGCGTCGCGCAACCGCTCCAGGTCGTAGACCACGCCGTCGGCCGTCTGGTACCGGTGGTCCGGCTCCTTCTCCAGCAGATGCATGATGATCTCGGACAACGGCACCGGCACGGCCGGGTTCACCTCCGCCGGCGGCACCGGCACCCGAGCCAAATGATCATGCGTGAGCCGCAACGGATCACCCCAACCGAACGGCGGCGCACCCGTCGCCAGCTCGTACAACGTCGCACCCAACGCGTACAGGTCGGCCCGCTGGTCAACCGACCGCCCGGTACGCCCGGTCTGCTCCGGCGCCAGGTACGCCAACGTCCCCACGATCTCGGTGTGATGCGTGAACTCGGGACGGATCTCGGCGAACGACGTCGCCAACGCGAAATCCACCAGACAGGGGACGCCGTCGCGGGAGATCACGATGTTCGTCGGAGTAATGTCCCGGTGCATCACACCCCGCCGATGCATCCCCGCCACCGCCCGGGCCAACTCCACCGCAAGCCCGATCAGCTCATCAACCGCCAGCGGCTTCCCCAGCACAGCCAGGCCCGTGCCACCAAGATCCTCCACCACGATCGGCCCCGGGCACCGCGGCACCTCCACCAGCTGCACGACGCCCACCACACCACGCAGTCGCCCCAGGATCGCCACCTCGTGCTGCACCCGCCGCTGCGCGTCCGGTCCCAGCGGCTCCTTACGGACGACCGTGCGTCCAGCAACGAACAGCCGAGTCACACGCGTGCGCCCGCTCTCGTGCACTATTTCGCCCCGAACGGGCGGATCTCGGCCCGGCAGCACTCCGCCGTTCCTCATTCGACACCTCCCGCGCACGGTCGGTTGCACCTCATACTGTACTTACCCCCCTAGGTCGTGTGTCGAAGTCATAGCCACTCGTTGATCGCGGCGATGTGGAGGGTGGCTTCGTATCGCACGGCGAGCTTGTCGAACCTGGTGGCGACGCTGCGGTTGCGTTTCAGGCGGTTGATGCCGCACTCCACGGCGTGGCGCTGTTTGTAGGTCTCGGGGTCGAAGGCTGTTGGCCGGCCGCCCTTCGACCCGAGCTTGCGCCGGTTGGCGTCCTGGTCGGTCTTGGACGGGATGCACGCCTTGATCCCGCGGCGGCGCAGGTAGCGGCGATTCCCGCGGGACGTGTACGCCTTGTCGGCCAGAACCCGGTCTGGACGGGTCCGCGGTCGTCCACCGTTTAACCGGGGTACCCGGGTGCCGTCCAGGACCACTGTGAACTGCGGGCTGTCGCCGCGCTGACCGGCGGTCAACACGAGCGACAGCGGTTTCTGCCCTGTTCACACCCGAGGTGAACCTTCGTGGTCAGTCCACCACGAGACCGGCCCAGGGCGTGGTCGGCCGGCTCGTCGCGGACACCGCCGGGCGGTTCGGCCTGCAGATCCCCGTTACCTTCTTCATGGCTCTCGCCGAGAGTCACAGGCCACCGATCCTGGTATGACTGAGATCCCCTGTCACCGATGATCGAAAAGGTGATGTCGCCAGGGTCGGAGGACGTCCATGACCGCTGATGGAGACCTGGCCGGAGAAGGCCTTTGTAACGTGGCTGCCGGCGCGGACGTTCAGGCGTGGCCTGCAGGCACGTCGAAAGTGGTGCTCGATGACGCAACAGCAGGACGGTGCAGCATTCGCCGTGTTTTGTGGCCTGGATGTGGCCAAGACCGACCATCGTGTCGTCGCCTTGCGAAGTGACGGCGGGCGACTTGCCGACCGGACGCCGCCGAACGACGAGACGGCGCTGACCGCGTTGTTCACCGAGCTGGTCCAGTCCGCAGGCGGCGTCGATCGTGTGCTGGTCGTCGTGGACCAGCCGGCCTCAATCGGAGCACTTCCGGTCGCAGTAGCACGCGCGCAAGGGCTGCCAGTGGCGCACCTGCCCTACGTAGTCGCTCAGCCACTGAGCGTACCCATCGGCCAGATCACGCAACGCCCGCAGCAGCCGGTACATCAGGCGGGTGGTCACTACTCCGGGTTGCGCGAGGAGTTCGGCAGCCACGGCCTCGGTTGCTTGCGCGTACTCGTCTTCGACGTACATCGGGAAGTCATCGCCAAACCGGTTGTAGGCGTGGCTACAGATCTTGAAAGTCAGGTTCGGGGTAGTTTGGGTTGGAACGTCATGCCGGCTTGATGCCGCGCTTAAGGTTGGAACATACGCCTTCGGTTGGGTTGGGGTCGGGGCACAGGCCAGGAGCGGGATGACGGCGAGCCGTTCGCAGACGTCGACAGGCTTTCGCATGGCCTTGCTGATGTGGGTGTTGAGGTTCGTTGACTAAGAGGTCGAGTGATGGCAGGTGGCATGACCAACGACAGCAATGGAGCAACTTGTTGCTTCTGTTATGGAATCATCCGTCTTGAAGAGGATGAATATGCGATGCGAGTGCGATTAGACGGACTGAGCCTTTTCCAACCTCATCCGTGCTGCTCTTCAACTTGCTGAAGGACGAGGATCGCGGCGGTCAAGGCGGTCGCTTGTTGTGGACAGCAGCGCAGCCGGCGTAGGAGCCGCCAGGTTTTGAGGGTGGCGTTGGCGCGTTCGCCGATGCCGCGGATCTGGTTGTGGCTGCTGTTGCAGTCCCGCATCCGGGGTGGCAGGTCGCGGCCGTAGTGCGGTACGCCGATCGCGCCGCCGGCACCGCGGTACGCCTTGTCAGCCAGGGTCGCGACAGCGGCGCCGGTCAGCGCGGCGATGATGCCGTGGGCGCGGGCGGCTGTCAGGTCGTGTGTGGCGCCGGGCAGTGCCGGCGACAGCCAAACCGGCCGGCCGTGCGGATCGGCGATGACCTGCACGTTCACCCCATGCCGCTTGTGCTTGCCGGAGTAGTGGAGTCGATCTTTGTGCCCGCGGATCCGGTCGATGCTGATCAGGGTGCCGTCGAGGATGCCGAACGCGAGCCGACGGATACGGCGCATCGCCTCGGTCAGCGTCGGTGCGGTGGCGGCGAGCAGGTCGACCGCCTCGCGGATGTACCGCCACGCGGTGGTCACGCCAATGCCGAACCCGACTGCGAGCTGGGCGTAGGTGTCACCGTTGCGGAGGTGGGCCAGGGCGAGCAGGGCTTGGCGGCCGGGATCGAGGCGCCGCCACCGCGATCCCAACGTCCGTCGATGCCCGCGAAGCAGGGTGGTCAGGTGGTTGAGGCTACGGGTGGACAACGAGATCGCCGACGGGTAGGACAGCATCGAGAGGCTCCAGGGGAGGGCAACGTCCTTGGTCGATTGCCGTCTTACCGGGAGCCCCTCCCCACGTCGACCCGGGTCCATGCCTTACGCGTCGCATCCTGCCTGACCGGCATGATCAGGTTGGACGAAGCTCAGTGCATGTCGGTTGGGGATCCTGGTATGAGATCGGGTGGCTGGGCGTGTTGATCGGTGCTTTCGAATTTCGTACGACCCATGCTGCGCTGTTGATCGGCTCGACCGACCTGCTGCCGGAGGTCGAGCTCGATCATGGCCAGACTGCGAACAGTGATGGTCGGCACGTGATGGTGCGGAGCAGTGGGCAGTTCGGCAGCACCAACGTCTCGCTCTGGCACAGAGCTATGCCGTGGATCGGTGACGTGGTGTTCGACGGGCTGCTGGATCTGCCTGACTGTCAGGTGTTCGTCGGTGATGTCGAGGGACAGGACCGGTTCGTCAAGAAGCTCGGCGGAGCCGCTGCGTTCCGGTTCGTCGTCATGGTGGACGATGCGGCACAGCCGTCCAAGATCCACGTCGGCATCAATGTCGGCAGGGTGCAGGCGCCGGCGACGACCGTGCACGGATATCCGTTGCCACCGATTCTTGGCGAGCCGGACCTCCATCCCTTGAATGCTTTAGGAGTCATGCTCGGTGAGTACGACAGTCCGATGGCCCGGTTGGCGGGCGCGGTGAAGCACATCATGTTGCTGCGCGACGAGCTCGCCGGGCCCTCGCTCCAATTCGTGGTCGAACAGCTGGCGCATTGGCTGCGGCGGCTGACGTTCCACACGCGGCTGGATCAGGTGGAGATCCTGGGCGCGGCGTTTCTCGATCAGCTCAGCACTGTCGAAGAGGTCACCGACGAGCAGGCGTTGTCGATCGCCACAGAGATGCTGCGGCGGCTGTATGGCGGCAGTATCCCTTCGGAGTCGTAGGCCGACCAGCGTGTGTCGCGCGCCAGTGGAGGGTGATGCCGTCGTCGGCGGCTCAGCGCGGGCGCAGAAGCGGCGCTGCCAGAGGTCACTCCTGGCCAGGTGGTTGAGTTCCACCGGTCGGCTCGCGGGGTGGTGTTGCTTTGGCGGCTGGCAAGATCCAGGGATGCTGGACGGCGTTGGATGAGGTTGGAAAAGGCTCACTGTCGGACCTGCGCCCCAAGCAGGAGATGTACGCTCATTCAACGTGCCTGAGAGAACGACTTTACAGTGGTTTCGAGGTCTGGTGGGAGCAGGAATACCTTCACCGGCTACAGATCTTGAAAGTCAGGTTCGGGGTAGTTCTGGCTCGAGGGTCATCCCGGTTTGAGCGAGGAATCCGGCGGCGAGGTCGGGCTGGTTCTGGATTTGGCGGAGTCGGCGTTTGACGGTACGGGCGAGGTGGTCAACGCCGTGGGCGGTGAGATTGGCGATACCGCGTTTCAGGTTGGACCAGACGCCTTCGGTGGGGTTGAGGTCCGGGGCGTAGGCGGGCAGCCGGATGGCCGTCAGCCAGTCGCGGCCGTTGATGAAGTCGCGCATGGCCTTGCTGACGTGGGTGTTGAGGTTGTCCCAGACGAGGACGATCGGCGCGTCCAGGCGTTGGTGCGCGGTGTCGAGCAGGGCGATGTAGTCGGCTTCGGTGAAGCTGGACGGCTCGCCTTTGCGGCCGCGGTGGGTGAGGGTCCGGAACATCAGCCGGCCGCGGTGACCGGCCTTGAGGCAGAGCAGCCCGGCGATCGAGACCCGGCCGGAGCCCTTCCCGGTCACGGTCACCACCGGGGTGTGCCCGCGCCGGGCCCAGGTCCGGGCCTTCGGCGGTCGCAGCGTCTGACCCGCTTCGTCCTCGAAGCAGATCCAGGCCCGCTGCGCCGCCGCTGATCTCTTACCGACGGCCACCGCCGTGCGTGCCAGTCCTCGATCTGCGCCGGGTCACGCTCAGCAGCGCGACGGGCCGGGACCTGCGAGCTGAAACCCATACGGTGCAACAGATACGACGTCCCGCGCAGTGTGTACCGCGCCCCGAACAGTCGCTCCACGAGCTCGGTGATCCGCACGAGGGTCCAGCGCTGGTCCGGGCCGAACCCGTGCGCCACCGGCCCCCGGTCAAGCTCGTCGCCCAGACGGCGAAGCTGGTCGGCGTCTAGCCGGCAGGAAGCACCGCTGGAACCCTTTGAGGCAAGGGCTTCCACGCCACCTCGGCCGATCGCACGCCGCCACCGGTACACGATCTCGGCCGACACCCGCAGCCGAGACGCGACTTCCGCGACCGGCAATCCCTGCTCCAGCAGTGCGGCAGCTTCCCTGCGCACCGCTTCCCGCCTGGTCCGCGCCTTGGCGGTCAGGCCGCCACCATCCGGATACCGCATCTCCCCGGCATACCCACCCATCGACCGACATCACCCAACGACGCCGATCGAACCTCACCTTTCAAGATCTGTAGCCGCGAGATCATGTCGTTGACGTCCCGAAGTCGTGGCTGCGGCTCATCGTCCCCCGGGGCGGAGGGACCGAGGCTATCGTGTGGGCCCTGGCTACCGGGTTGGCTCGGGGACACTGTCGGCGTCGGTGAGCGGGAGCTCCGCTTGCGGGGTGGTCCCCGCTCCGTATGGGCTGTCGAGGGAGATACGGCCGCCGAGCGCCTCTATGCGTTCCTTGAGGCCGGTGAGCCCGTCGCCGGTGAAGCCCCGGCACGGGGTGCTGCTGACTGGTGACATCCCGGCCGTGCACGAGGGCGGTGCCCGGCCGGGCGTGTTCCACACCGACCGCGAGCGCGCCGCCGCGTCGTACGCCCGGCTGCGCGAGGTCGACGGGGCGCTCCCCGGCCACGGCGACCCGGTCAGGGGCTGGTCCCCCACGTGATGCGGTAGCCGCACTCGCCGGCGCAGGTGAACGTGCTCGTCGCGTCGTCGTCCACATAGGAGTACGCGAACGGCTCCGCCCGCTTGAAGATCGCGGCGTAGTTTACCGGCCACTCCTCCGGCTTGCACTTGTCGCGCGGCGCCCACTGGCCGTTACAGCAGTACTGGTCGGTGCCGAAGACCCCGCACGGCGACTCGCAGCCGCCGCCGGGGACGCGCAGCTCCTGTGGGCAGTCCACGGCCCGCGCGCAGCCGTTCTTCGCGCACCCGGTCACGCTGATCGGGTCCTTCGTGGTGCCGGCGGCAATGTTGATCCACATCGGCAGGTTCGAGCCGTCGACGAGGCTCACGTCGTAGAAGTCCAGGTTCATGTACGCGTTGAAGTTGAACTCGGCGAGGGTGGCCGGGATGACGCCGTACTGCCGACACTGGAACCGGCCGGCGCAGTCCCCGGTCTGGCAGTGCCCGGCGCCGGCCGCGTCGAAGCGGCAGCCGGTCCGCGCCCAGAAGCGGCCGTTCCAATGGTCCGGGACGTCGACGGTGACGGTACGCCCGGGCTGCAGCACCCAGCCGGTCACTGCGAGGGCCGGCTGCGGTGTCTGCTGCCAGGCCGCGATCCACAGCGTCTGCGCCACGGCGTTGACGAACGTGACCTGGCGGTGGCCGGTGGTGACGGTGGGGGTGCTCGGTGCCTTCGTCCGGGATGGCGAGGCGGCCGCCAGCCCGGCGCCGCCCTGGGGCCTGCCCGCCTGCGTCGCGTCGCCGCCGGTCCCGGCCGGGCCCGCGGCCGTGCCGGTCACGCATCCGTCCGCGGCCCCGTTCGTCGCACCTGCGCTCGTCGCGCCTGCGCCTGCGCCCGCGCCGGTCGCACCTGCGCCTGCCCCTGCGCCCGTGGCTAGGCTCGCGCCGGTGTCCGCAGGGCAGGCCGATGCCCGACTTTTCGTCTCATCGCCGGATTTGTTCGAGCACCCTGCCGTCAGCGCGAGCGCCGTGGCAATGACCGCCAACGTGGCGTACCAGCGCCTCATTGCGTCACCCCGAATGTGATGCGGTAACTGCACCCGCCCTTGCAGGCCATCGTGGCGGAGTCGTCGAAGGCGTACGAGTACGCGTACGGTTCGGCGCGCTTGAACACCTGGGTGTAGTCGACCGGCCACTTCGCCGGGATGCAGTGCTCGCGGCCCGCCCAGGCGTTGCGGCAGCAGTACGTGTCGCCGCCGAACGCCGCGCACGGGTTCTTGCAGGCGCCGCCGCCGGCGCGCATCGGCTCCGGGCAGTCGACCGGCTTCGTGCAGCCCGCGGCGACGCAGCCGGTGGCGGAGACCGGATCCTTGCCGACGCTGTGGCTGACGTTGATCCACATCGGCAGGTTCGACCCGTCGACCATGCTCACGTCGTAGAAGTCCATGCCGCCCCACGCCGCGAGCGCGAACTCGGCGAGCGTCGTCGGCGTGGCGCTGCCTGTGCACTGGAACTTCCCGCCGCAGTCGCCGGTCTGACAGTGCCCCGCGCCCGAGGCGTCGAACGAGCAGCCGGTACGGCCCCAGAACCGCCCGACCCAGCCGCTGGGCACCACGACGATCACGCTCTGCCCCGCCTCCAGTACCCATTCGGTAGCCGCGAGCGGGTGGGCCTTGTCCGGCGACGCCGCGGCCCACACCCGCTCGCCGAGCGTGTTGACCAGGGTGATGGTGCGCGCTCCGGCCGGCACGCTCGGCGACCGGCCCGCCGAGGCGGACGGCGCCGCACCGAGCCGCCCAAACCCGGCGGACTCGGCCGATCCGGGCGACGCCGCCTGGCCCGGCGCCGCGGACCCTGCCGGCGCCGACGCATATGACGTGGAGGGCGAGCCCGTGGTCGCGGAGGGAACCGAGCCCGAGGAGCGGGTCACCGCGAACGTGACCAGCGCCGCCGCCATGACGACAAGCAGCACACCGGCGCCGACGAGGGCGCGCCGAGAAAGTCGCATGCCCAGGAGACGCCCCGCCACGCGCCGGATAACGGTTTTATCGGGGCGGCAGGGGCCGGGCCGGGGTTGACCCGAACGGCGGCGCGGCGCCCAGCCCACCGCCCGCATGCTGGTGCGTATCCCGCTGAGCGGGCTGGCCGAGGCGCTGGCGCCCGGGTTCGCGCGGCTGCACGCGGGCCTCGCCGAGCAGGGGATCGCCCCGACGGGGCCGGCCGGGACCCGCTACCTCAGCGACGACCTCGACGCGGCGGAGTTGGAGGTGGAGCTGTTCGCGCCGGTGGCGCGCCCGCCCCGGCCGACCGCGATGACGTCGCTGGGCACCATGATCGACTGCATGTAGTCGCTCGACTTCAGGGTGCAACTGCCTGGCGGGTCAGCGGCCCGCAGCCCTACAGCAGCGTCGTCGACCACGCCGTCCGCGACGTCGCCACAGCCACACAGCCGCACCTGGCCGGCCACGACGGCGCCGGGCTCGGCGTGTGCGGGTCCGCCGCCCGCGGCCACGCCGTCGACGGCTGGAGCGACATCAACCCCCATCGCCTGGGGCTTGCCCACCGCCGGCACCGCGCCCCGGACCCTTGCCCGACCTCGTCCGCGGCTCAGCTTTCCGGCACCGGTGCGGATTCGTTCCGGGGCGGCCAGCCTGCCAGGGCGATGTCGACGACCTGGCTGAGTGCCTCGCGGGGGACGCCGGTGGCGGCCTGCACGGAGATGCCGTAGGCGACGGTGGCGACGTAACGGGCGAGGGTAGCCGGGTCGGTGTCCGGCGGCAGGTCGCCTTCGGCCCGTGCTCGGACGAAGCGGTCGCGGATGGCGTCCTCGCCGTTGCTGCGCCATTCGACCAGGGCATCCCGGGCAAGCCGGCCGGGGGTGCCGGTGGCCAGGGCGCCTTGCACGCCGAGGCAGCCGGCCGGGTGGTCCGGGGTGGTGGTGGCGTTCACAGCGCCGTTGAGGATGTACTCGGCGACACCCCGCGCGGTGGGCTCTTGCAGGCCGTTCTGCACGTAGCTGGCCGGGCCGCTGGTGTAGCGGGCCAGGGCCATGCGGAACAAGTCCTCCTTGTTGCCGAACGCCGCATACATGCTGGTGCGGTTGATGCCCATGGCCTCGGTCAGGTCGGCCAGTGAGGCCCCCTCGTATCCCTGGCGCCAGAACACCTCCAAGGCGCGTTCCAGCGCCTGGTCGGGGTTGAAGGAGCGCGGCCGGCCGATTACGGGGCGTTCGGTCCTGCTCATGCCTCGATGACAGCAATTCCGTACCGATCGATTCGTAACTCGACCGCCGCCATGATACGGCTCCTTACGAACCGATCGGTACGGAAGTTTGTCCAGGTGGAAGGTTGAACCGGTCCATCATCGGAAGGAAGCGCAATCATGGGACAGCTCGAAGGCAAGACCGCGCTGGTGACCGGCGGCACTCTGGGGGTCGGCTTGGCCGCCGCGGGCGCGCACGTGTTCATCACCGGCTGGCGCAAGCCGGAGTTGGATGCAGCAGTGGCGGCGATCGGAAACGGTGCCGTCGGGGTGCCGGGCGACGTGACGCAGCCGGGGGACCTCGATCGCCTGTACGAAGCGGTACAGCAGTACGGCCGCGGGTTGGATGTGTTGTTCGCCAACGCTGGCGGCGGTTCTTTCGCGACGCTGGAGCAGGTCACCGAGGAGCACTTCGACCAGACATTCAACCTCAACGTCAGAGCCGTGTTGTTCACCGTCCAGAGGGCACTGCCATTGCTCAACGACGGCGCGTCGATCATCTTGCCGGCCTCCACGACGGCAACGACCGGCACCGAGGCGTTCGGTGTCTACGCCGTGTCCAAGGCTGCGGTGCGCTCCTTCGCCCGCACCTGGGCCAACGAGCTCAAAGGCCGCGGCATCCGGGTCAACGCCATCACCCCCGGACCGATCGACACCCCCGGCATCACCGGCCTGGCCCCGAACCAGCAGCAGGCCGACCAGCTCAAGGGATTCCTGGCCACCCAGGTCCCGCTGGGCCGGATGGGCCGACCCGACGAGATCGCCGACGCCGTGCTGTTCCTGGCCTCCGGCCAGTCCAGCTTCATCACCGGCGCGGACCTGTACGTCGACGGCGGCATGAACCAGATCTGACCCCTGATGGCCAGTGGTGCGCCCGCGCCTGCGGGCGCACCACTGGCCAGGCGGCTCTCTACCTAGTGCTGTGACCGGAACCGGCGTTGCCGTTCGGAGCGGATCCGGGCTCGTTCGCGACGTTGCGCGGCCAGGACGTCGGGGTGACGGGCGTTGGCGTTGCGCCAGCGCAGGTAGTCGTGCAGCGCGCGGGTCGCGACCGGGTGGTTGGCGTGGTTGGAGCCAGCGACGACGAGCATCCGCAACGGCCCGAAATGTGCCTCGATCGGGTTCGCCCAGGACGAGTAGGTCGGGGTGAAGCACAGTTCGACCCGGTTCCGGGCGGCCCAGGCCCCGATCTGCTTGCCCTTGTGTGCGGAGAGATTGTCCAGGATGACGTAGATCGGGGCGCCGTCCGGGCGGGCGGCGCGGATCGACTTGAGCGCGGCCAGGGTGTTGCCGGCCGATTTGCGGCGGCGTACGACGCCCCACAGGGTGTCGTCACCGACGCTGTAGCAGGCGTGGAACTGCCGCACGCCGTGCAGCTTGTGGTAGTTGCCGGGCAGCCGGTCCGGATGCCCGGCCGGAGTCCACGACGCGCCGGCGTGCGGGCGGATCGTCAGCGGCCCGAACTCGTCGAACGCGAAGACCCGGTCCGGGAACGCGGTAGTCACCTCCTCGATCCGGGCGAGCTTCGCTTCAGCGTTCGGGTCGTTGCTCTCCTTCCACGTCTTGGTCCGCTGGAAGGTGATGTCGTGCGAGCGGTATCCGCGCACTGACCCGCGAACCGGGCGCCAGGTCGACGGCGTCGCGGTGGCGACCCGATCCACATCCGCCGCCTTCAACCCCTTGACATTTACCAGCGCCGAGGACCAGGTCGACGAGGACCTCACGTTCGTCCGTCTTGGCTTTGATCAGGGCGAACGCCACCGGCAGGCCGTGAACGGTGGTGACCCAGGTGCAGGACTTCACCATTCAAGTCTGCCTCGATCGTGCCAACGCGTAATGCAACGGTGCCTGCCTGTCCGGGGCGCCGTATTGGCCGAAGGTGAAGCATCTGTGCTGCCAGGACGCCACCGATCTATTCTGTGTGATCCGGGTCAGGCGGCCGGTCGACGACGGTGCGGCCCTCAACCGCCAGACCGCGACAGCGACCGTGATCGGCCCGGCTGCGTTGACCAGCAGAGTGAGCAGCTCCTCAAGGACGCCGTAGCCCGCCACCCGCACTCCGATCACGAGGTTGACCACACAGAGCAATAGCCATAGCGGCCCGAAGGAAACCAGCACCGGGCCGGTGATCGTGTGCCCCGACGATACCTGGGCGAGGAGGGCGGCGAGCAGCGCCGAGGCGGTCCAGAGCATGACCCCGGCCGCTATGACGATCGGCAGCCGTCCGATGTGGAACACCGGGCCGCCGTCCCACCACGCCCGGCTCGCCCAGGCGGCCACGGCGGCTACGAGGGCGGGCACGCCGAACACGGCGACGAAGACCGTGGCCTCAGCGCGCAGCGGGTAGCCGGCCGAGGCTACGCCCAGCCAGGCGTTGACGACTGCGATCACGTACCAGGGGGCACGAAGACGGCGGCAGCGGTGACGCCGACCCAGCGGTACGACGGCTGGGCGGACAGCCCGGTGAGCAGCAGCACCGAGCCGTACAGCAGGAGTCCGGCGAGGAAGAACCGCGGCAGCCGCGGGGAGCCGGCCATCAGGCGCGGATGGTCATGCGGGACACCGGCGACCCGTCGATCCGGAACGCGAAGTGGCTCGGACCGTTGAAGCCGTCGCCGCCGACTATCGCGGTGACGACGTGCTCGCCATCCTTGTCGGTGACGGACGTGGGGGCCAGCGACACTCGTACCCCGATGAACTCGCCGTCGCTCCAGGCGCGGATCGCCGCCGGTCCGAGGAACTTGCGGCCCCAGTCGTCGACCACGCCGTCGGCGGTCATCCCGGCGAGGAAGGCATCGATGTCGCCGGCGTTCGCGGCGTCGAGCAGTGTCTGCACTGGCGCGGGAAGTGAGACTGTCATGGACAAGCTCCGATCTCGTGTCAGGTCGATGGTGGCTGATTCCGGGGGAGGCCCTGGGCCCGCTGGTTGCGGGCCCAGGCGTAGGTGTTACGCGGCCGTGACGGTGAGGACGTCGGCGAGGCCGATGCGGCGCAAGAAGTCGACCCGGATTCGGTCGGCGACCTCGCTGACCTCGGCGGACCCGTCGTTTGCCGGGTCGATGTGGACCCGGAACGGGCGGGTGCCGGCGGGCGCGTCGACGACCGCGACGATGGCGTCGGCGACCATCGACACATCGGCGTCGGCCGGGGCGAGGGCGGCGAGCCGTTGACCGACCTGCTCCATAAGCCCGGCGTAGTGCTTCTCGTACGCGGTGACGGTGTCGGTGTCGGCGGGGTGACCGCCGTTGGCGAAGTGGTTGGTGCCGGAGGTGAAGGAGCCGGGCACCACGATGGAGGTCTCGATCCCGAAGCGGGCCAGTTCGGCGGCGTAGCTGACGGCAAGCGCGTCCATGCCGGCCTTGGCGGCGAAGTAGGGCGCCAGGTACGGCGGGGTACCGCCGCGGGTGCTGCTGCTGCCGACCCAGACGAGCAGGCCGTGGCGCTGTTCGCGCAGGTGCGGGAGGACGGCTCGGTTGACCCGCTGGGTGCCGAGCACGTTGGTGTCGTAGACGGCGGCGAGTTCCTCCGGGGTGAACGCCTCGGTAGGGCCGGTGACCATGTGTCCGGCGTTGTGCACGATGACGTCGATGCTGCCCTGCTCGCCGAGGACGGTGGCGATCGCGGCGTCCGCGGAGGCCTGCGAGGCGACGTCGAGCTCGACGGTGCGCAGGTCGACGCCATGCTCTTCGGCGAAGGTCCGGGCTGCGGCGACCTGGGTGGCGTTGCGGTCGGCGGTGTGCCGCATGCCGGCGTAGACGGTGTGGCCGGCGCGGGCGAGCGCGCGGGCGCTCAGCGCGCCGAATCCGCTGGAGGCTCCGGTGATGACGACGGTGCTGCCCATGATGACGGGCTCCTTTGTGCGAGTGGGTGACGTGGGAAGCGAGCAAACGGGAGGGCGACGCGGGAAGGGCTGCGGCATTGGGCCGGCCTCAGGCGATGCCGCCGTTGGCGTAGATGGTCTGGCCGTTGATCCAGCGGGCCGGCCCGGCGAGGAAGGAGACGACCTCGGCGATGTCAGCGGGGGTGCCGAGGCGTTCGAGGGGGTTCATTTTCGCCATCCGGTCGATGGTCGCGTCGTCCTTGCCGTCGAGGAACAGGGCGGTGGCGGTGGGTCCGGGCGCAACGGCGTTGACGGTGATGTCGCGGCCGCGCAGTTCTTTGGCGAGCACCATGCTGATCGCCTCGACGGCTGCCTTGCTGGCCGCGTAGGCGGCGTACGTGGGCAGGGCCAGCTTCGTCACCGAGGTGGAGAAGTTGATGACGGCGCCGCCGGTGCGGATCCGGCGAGCGGCCTGCTGGTTGACGACGAAGGTGCCGCGGATGTTGGTGCGGTGCATGCGGTCGAGCGCATCGAGGTCGATCTCGGCGACCGGCGAAAGTGTCATGACGCCGGCGGCGTGGACGACGACGTCGACGCCGCCGTACGTGGTCTCGGCAGTGTCGAAGAGCCGGGCGACGGCGGCCTCGTCGGCGACGTCCGCCTTGACCGCCACGGCGCTGCCGCTGGCGGCCTCGATGACGTCGACGGCGGCCTTGGCCTCGATGTCGTTGCCGGCGTAGGCGATGACGACGGCCTGGCCGTCGGCGGCGAGCCGCTCGGCTGCGGCGCGGCCGATGCCACGGGATCCGCCGGTGACGATGGCGACGCGGCGCTGAATGTCGGTCATGGGAACTCCCTGGTGAGCCGTCGTGCTGACACCGATAACAGAAGCATGACATCACCGATAACGTCAAGTCGCTAGCAAAAATCTGTTATCGTCGGAAGCATGTCCGAGATCGCCCGTGCCACCCGGGACCGCATCATTGCCGCCGCCGCCGCTCTGCTCACTGAAGGCGGGCGCGAGGCCGTGTCCACGCGAGCGGTCTCCGCCGCAGCGGGTGTCCAGGCGCCGACGATCTACCGGATCTTCGGCGACAAGCGTGGCCTGCTCGACGCGGTCGCCAGCCATGGCTTCGCGGAGTACCTGCGGAGCAAGACGTCGCTGGGACACACCGACGACCCGGTCGAGGACCTACGACACGGCTGGGACCTGCACGTCGGCTTCGGAATCGCAAACCCGGCCCTCTACACGCTCATCTACGGCGAGCCACGCCCCGGCATCGAGTCGCCCGCCGCCCGCGCCGCCGCCGAGGTGCTCGCCAAGCAGGTCCGGCACATCGCCGAGGCGGGCAGGCTGCGGGTCGGCGAGGAACGCGCCGCACACATGATCCACTCGGCGGGCTGCGGCACCGTCCTCAACCTCATCGCCATCCCCGAAGACCGGCGGGACCCCGGCCTGTCGGAGCTGTCCCGCGAGGCCGTCATCGCCGCGGTCACCACCGACCCCCGGCAGGCGTCACCCGCGGACGCGCAGCCGGTCAACCGGGCCGTCGCGCTGCGAGCGGTCCTGCCGCAGGCGACCGTGCTGACGGCCGCCGAACGCGCCCTGCTCGCGGAGTGGCTCGACCGGATCGCCGCTACCGGCTAACTGGCACACCGGCCAACCGATCATGCGATCCCTGGCCGCCTACGACCACTGACCCCTTGGAATCGATCATCTGGACAAGGGGTGTGAACGATGAACGTCGGACGTGTCGGGATCTGGAGCATCGAGCTGCGGCTCGCCGACCCTTCCGAAATCAGCGAACGCGCCGCCGAGCTCGACGAACTCGGGTGGGGAACCCTGTGGATCCCGAGCCTGGGCGGCGGGGACCAGCGGACCCGCACCTGCCGCTGGTCACCACCCTCCGCCACCGTCCGCCAAACGGAGCGCGGCGACTGGCCCGCGATGTCCGGCTCCTACAGCACGACGTCCTCGTGTTGGCCCGCCGGGACGCTGCCGGAGCCCGACGGTTCTTCCACCAAGGATCGGCCAATCTGCCGAACCTGAACGTTGTCGGCCCGCCGACCGGTGTGCGCACCGACGCTGGCCGGGCGCCCGTGCTGCGCGCCGCCGTCACCGCGATGCTGACCCGGGCCCCATCACCCAGGCGGTGCACCACTGATAGCGACCCTGTCCCTGCTCGGCGGCCGCCACCCCGACGGCCGGACCGCGACCGCCATACCCGTCGACACCGGTGCGCCACCGCAGCAGATGCTGCCGCTGCTCAGAACGAAACCACGGGCCTGCTGGAGGAATTGCGTGATCGCAGCCCGGAGGAATTACGTGAAGGCCGACAGGTGCCGGTGCAGGGCGTCGACGAGTTGGTGGTACTGCTCGTCGGACGCGTTGGCGTACGCGTGCACAGGGCGCAAACTGTCCGTGGCCTCGTCGTGGTCTGGTTGGTGGTGTGGTAACCCCGATCCAAACCCCGACGAGGCCCTCATGTCGGCAGGCTCGTCAACCCGAGCGAGTTACGGACATAACATAACTTCCGGCAACATGCTCAGCCGCAATTTCCCCAGGTGTCCCTGCCGCCAACGTAGGCGTCCATGAAACCCCTGTACTTTACGCACTTACCGGCCGCGTTGCCCTCGACTGTGTCGTAGTACTTGAAGTTTCCGTAATCCATATACATCGTCCCGCCGCCCTGGACCTCCAGTTCCGCGGAAACGTAAGTCGCTGTGCCGACGGAAGCCGCCTTGAGAACTGCGACGCAGTTGGTGCCGGCCGCGCTGTTGTACATGAGGTAGACGTTGCCGATCGTGGTGGAACCTTTCACGATCGTTCGATGTCCGTCACTGACGTTGACCCAACTGCCGCCCCAGTCGTTGTGGCAAGCCTGCGCCGCCGTGTACGGGTTTGTCGCGGCATGGGCTGGCGTGGCGACCAACGTCATCGCCGCTGTAGCTGAGATGGCCAGAACCGCTAGCCGTCGTGCAATCTTCCGCAAGTTCCCTCCGTGTATCGAAAAGATGTGAGTCCGTCTGCCGTACTGGGGTGCACCACGGATGGGTGCACCCCAGGTCTCCGGACACC